>NZ_CP134499.1:0-640525 GCF_031764535.1 Pseudomonas sp. SG20056 | reverse complement strand
AGGGAACTCAAGGTTCCAGTGAGATCTCATCTCGAGGCAAGTTTCCCGCTTAGATGCTTTCAGCGGTTATCTTTTCCGAACATAGCTACCCGGCAATGCCACTGGCGTGACAACCGGAACACCAGAGGTTCGTCCACTCCGGTCCTCTCGTACTAGGAGCAGCCCCTCTCAAATCTCAAACGTCCACGGCAGATAGGGACCGAACTGTCTCACGACGTTCTAAACCCAGCTCGCGTACCACTTTAAATGGCGAACAGCCATACCCTTGGGACCGGCTTCAGCCCCAGGATGTGATGAGCCGACATCGAGGTGCCAAACACCGCCGTCGATATGAACTCTTGGGCGGTATCAGCCTGTTATCCCCGGAGTACCTTTTATCCGTTGAGCGATGGCCCTTCCATACAGAACCACCGGATCACTAAGACCTACTTTCGTACCTGCTCGACGTGTCTGTCTCGCAGTCAAGCGCGCTTTTGCCTTTATACTCTACGACCGATTTCCGACCGGTCTGAGCGCACCTTCGTACTCCTCCGTTACTCTTTAGGAGGAGACCGCCCCAGTCAAACTACCCACCATACACTGTCCTCGATCCGGATAACGGACCAGAGTTAGAACCTCAAGGTTACCAGGGTGGTATTTCAAGGATGGCTCCACGCGAACTGGCGTCCACGCTTCAAAGCCTCCCACCTATCCTACACAAGTAAACTCAAAGTCCAGTGCAAAGCTATAGTAAAGGTTCACGGGGTCTTTCCGTCTAGCCGCGGATACACTGCATCTTCACAGCGATTTCAATTTCACTGAGTCTCGGGTGGAGACAGCGCCGCCATCGTTACGCCATTCGTGCAGGTCGGAACTTACCCGACAAGGAATTTCGCTACCTTAGGACCGTTATAGTTACGGCCGCCGTTTACCGGGGCTTCGATCAAGAGCTTCGCGTTAGCTAACCCCATCAATTAACCTTCCGGCACCGGGCAGGCGTCACACCCTATACGTCCACTTTCGTGTTTGCAGAGTGCTGTGTTTTTAATAAACAGTCGCAGCGGCCTGGTATCTTCGACCGGCATGGGCTTACGCAGTAAATACTTCACCCTCACCGGCGCACCTTCTCCCGAAGTTACGGTGCCATTTTGCCTAGTTCCTTCACCCGAGTTCTCTCAAGCGCCTTGGTATTCTCTACCTAACCACCTGTGTCGGTTTGGGGTACGGTTCCTAATTACCTGAAGCTTAGAAGCTTTTCCTGGAAGCATGGCATCAACCACTTCGTCATCTAAAAGATAACTCGTCATCAGTTCTCGGCCTTGAACGCCCGGATTTACCTAAGCATTCAGCCTACAACCTTAAACACGGACAACCAACGCCGTGCTGGCCTAGCCTTCTCCGTCCCTCCATCGCAGTAATTAGAAGTACGGGAATATTAACCCGTTTCCCATCGACTACGCATTTCTGCCTCGCCTTAGGGGCCGACTCACCCTGCGTCGATTAACGTTGCGCAGGAAACCTTGGTCTTTCGGCGTGGGAGTTTTTCACTCCCATTGTCGTTACTCATGTCAGCATTCGCACTTCTGATACCTCCAGCAAGCTTCTCAACTCACCTTCACAGGCTTACAGAACGCTCCTCTACCGCTCAACTTACGTTGAACCCGTAGCTTCGGTGTATGGTTTGAGCCCCGTTACATCTTCCGCGCAGGCCGACTCGACTAGTGAGCTATTACGCTTTCTTTAAAGGGTGGCTGCTTCTAAGCCAACCTCCTAGCTGTCTAAGCCTTCCCACATCGTTTCCCACTTAACCATAACTTTGGGACCTTAGCTGACGGTCTGGGTTGTTTCCCTTTTCACGACGGACGTTAGCACCCGCCGTGTGTCTCCCGTGCTGACACTTGCTGGTATTCGGAGTTTGCATCGGTTTGGTAAGTCGGGATGACCCCCTAGCCGAAACAGTGCTCTACCCCCAGCAGTGATACACGAGGCGCTACCTAAATAGCTTTCGAGGAGAACCAGCTATCTCCGAGCTTGATTAGCCTTTCACTCCGATCCACAGGTCATCCGCTAACTTTTCAACGGTAGTCGGTTCGGTCCTCCAGTTAGTGTTACCCAACCTTCAACCTGCCCATGGATAGATCGCCCGGTTTCGGGTCTATACCCAGCGACTAAACGCCCTATTAAGACTCGCTTTCGCTACGCCTCCCCTATTCGGTTAAGCTCGCCACTGAATATAAGTCGCTGACCCATTATACAAAAGGTACGCAGTCACCCAACAAAGTGGGCTCCCACTGCTTGTACGCATACGGTTTCAGGATCTATTTCACTCCCCTCTCCGGGGTTCTTTTCGCCTTTCCCTCACGGTACTAGTTCACTATCGGTCAGTCAGTAGTATTTAGCCTTGGAGGATGGTCCCCCCATATTCAGACAAAGTTTCTCGTGCTCCGTCCTACTCGATTTCATTGATAAGAGAATTTCGTGTACGGGGCTATCACCCACTACGGCGGCACTTTCCAGAGCCTTCCACTATTCTCAAATCAACTTAAGGGCTAGTCCCCGTTCGCTCGCCACTACTAAGGGAATCTCGGTTGATTTCTATTCCTCAGGGTACTTAGATGTTTCAGTTCCCCTGGTTCGCCTTACACACCTATGTATTCAGTGTGTAATAACCAGCTTATGCTGGCTGGGTTCCCCCATTCAGAGATCTCCGGATCAAAGTCTGTTTGCCGACTCCCCGGAGCTTATCGCAGGCTACAACGTCTTTCATCGCCTCTGACTGCCAAGGCATCCACCGTATGCGCTTCTTCACTTGACCATATAACCCCAAGCAATCTGGTTATTGTCTCTAACGTGAAGACGACATTCGCCGAAAATTTGCAATTGAGAACTACAAATTTTACCTTGACCAAATTAATTACCAGTGAAAGTAATCAATCAGTCACTTCTATCACATACCCAAATTTTTAAAGAACGATTTTCTTACTGGTCAAAGACCAGAAATCAACATTCATCTGCTTTAGCAGGAACGCTCATTTCTGAACTCTCAACGAGGCTGTATATGGTGGAGCCAAGCGGGATCGAACCGCTGACCTCCTGCGTGCAAGGCAGGCGCTCTCCCAGCTGAGCTATGGCCCCATATTCTTACAAGGCCAAACCCCACAACAATTGGTGGGTCTGGGCAGATTCGAACTGCCGACCTCACCCTTATCAGGGGTGCGCTCTAACCAACTGAGCTACAGACCCAATCGTCTTTCTCAATGAATCAAGCAATTCGTGTGGGAACTTATGAAGAAGCTGAAGTCTTCGATTAAGGAGGTGATCCAGCCGCAGGTTCCCCTACGGCTACCTTGTTACGACTTCACCCCAGTCATGAATCACACCGTGGTAACCGTCCCCCTTGCGGTTAGACTAGCTACTTCTGGTGCAACCCACTCCCATGGTGTGACGGGCGGTGTGTACAAGGCCCGGGAACGTATTCACCGTGACATTCTGATTCACGATTACTAGCGATTCCGACTTCACGCAGTCGAGTTGCAGACTGCGATCCGGACTACGATCGGTTTTATGGGATTAGCTCCACCTCGCGGCTTGGCAACCCTTTGTACCGACCATTGTAGCACGTGTGTAGCCCTGGCCGTAAGGGCCATGATGACTTGACGTCATCCCCACCTTCCTCCGGTTTGTCACCGGCAGTCTCCTTAGAGTTCCCACCATAACGTGCTGGTAACTAAGGACAAGGGTTGCGCTCGTTACGGGACTTAACCCAACATCTCACGACACGAGCTGACGACAGCCATGCAGCACCTGTGTCTGAGTTCCCGAAGGCACCAATCTATCTCTAGAAAGTTCTCAGCATGTCAAGGCCAGGTAAGGTTCTTCGCGTTGCTTCGAATTAAACCACATGCTCCACCGCTTGTGCGGGCCCCCGTCAATTCATTTGAGTTTTAACCTTGCGGCCGTACTCCCCAGGCGGTCAACTTAATGCGTTAGCTGCGCCACTAAGAGTTCAAGACTCCCAACGGCTAGTTGACATCGTTTACGGCGTGGACTACCAGGGTATCTAATCCTGTTTGCTCCCCACGCTTTCGCACCTCAGTGTCAGTATCAGTCCAGGTGGTCGCCTTCGCCACTGGTGTTCCTTCCTATATCTACGCATTTCACCGCTACACAGGAAATTCCACCACCCTCTACCGTACTCTAGCTCAGCAGTTTTGAAAGCAGTTCCCAGGTTGAGCCCGGGGATTTCACTTCCAACTTACTGAACCACCTACGCGCGCTTTACGCCCAGTAATTCCGATTAACGCTTGCACCCTTCGTATTACCGCGGCTGCTGGCACGAAGTTAGCCGGTGCTTATTCTGTCGGTAACGTCAAAGCAGCAACGTATTAAGTTACTACCCTTCCTCCCAACTTAAAGTGCTTTACAATCCGAAGACCTTCTTCACACACGCGGCATGGCTGGATCAGGCTTTCGCCCATTGTCCAATATTCCCCACTGCTGCCTCCCGTAGGAGTCTGGACCGTGTCTCAGTTCCAGTGTGACTGATCATCCTCTCAGACCAGTTACGGATCGTCGCCTTGGTGAGCCATTACCTCACCAACTAGCTAATCCGACCTAGGCTCATCTAATGGCGCGAGGCCCGAAGGTCCCCCGCTTTCTCCCGTAGGACGTATGCGGTATTAGCGTCCGTTTCCGAACGTTATCCCCCACCACTAGGCAGATTCCTAGGCATTACTCACCCGTCCGCCGCTCTCAAGAGAAGCAAGCTTCTCTCTACCGCTCGACTTGCATGTGTTAGGCCTGCCGCCAGCGTTCAATCTGAGCCATGATCAAACTCTTCAGTTCAATACTGCTTGGGTTTTGAAAAAACCCTAAACTTAGCTCAGCAATCGACAAAAAACTCTCAAATTAACGAGTGTTACTTGTGATGCTGATAATCTTGCGACTAGCAGTCTTACCTCACAAGCACCCACACGAATTGCTTGATTCAGTTGTTAAAGAGCGGGTGGTTAAGTCTTTCGTCTCAACCGAGGCGCGCATTCTACAGCAGCCTCATCTTCCGTCAAGCTATTTTTCGAAGTTCCTTTCAGAAAAAGTTCTTTCTACTCAACCACTTGCATTACATCTTTTCAGCACTGGCCTTGATCACTCAAAACTTCATGCTTGTACTAATAGTAAAACCCCCGATCGTTTTCACGATCGGGGGTTTTGGTATAGGTGCTTGACGATGACCTACTCTCACATGGGGAAACCCCACACTACCATCGGCGATGCATCGTTTCACTTCTGAGTTCGGGATGGGATCAGGTGGTTCCAATGCTCTATGGTCGTCAAGCGATTCAGCTGAGATGTCGCGCTGCTTTCGCGGCTCGCTACCTCGAATTGGGTATGTGATGTGTTTTGTAGTTGTGCAAATTTTCGGCTGTTGCAGTCTTCATAGAGACACACAAACATCAAATTGTTTGGGTGTTATATGGTCAAGCCTCACGGGCAATTAGTATTGGTTAGCTCAACGCCTCACAGCGCTTACACACCCAACCTATCAACGTCGTAGTCTTCGACGGCCCTTTAGGGAACTCAAGGTTCCAGTGAGATCTCATCTCGAGGCAAGTTTCCCGCTTAGATGCTTTCAGCGGTTATCTTTTCCGAACATAGCTACCCGGCAATGCCACTGGCGTGACAACCGGAACACCAGAGGTTCGTCCACTCCGGTCCTCTCGTACTAGGAGCAGCCCCTCTCAAATCTCAAACGTCCACGGCAGATAGGGACCGAACTGTCTCACGACGTTCTAAACCCAGCTCGCGTACCACTTTAAATGGCGAACAGCCATACCCTTGGGACCGGCTTCAGCCCCAGGATGTGATGAGCCGACATCGAGGTGCCAAACACCGCCGTCGATATGAACTCTTGGGCGGTATCAGCCTGTTATCCCCGGAGTACCTTTTATCCGTTGAGCGATGGCCCTTCCATACAGAACCACCGGATCACTAAGACCTACTTTCGTACCTGCTCGACGTGTCTGTCTCGCAGTCAAGCGCGCTTTTGCCTTTATACTCTACGACCGATTTCCGACCGGTCTGAGCGCACCTTCGTACTCCTCCGTTACTCTTTAGGAGGAGACCGCCCCAGTCAAACTACCCACCATACACTGTCCTCGATCCGGATAACGGACCAGAGTTAGAACCTCAAGGTTACCAGGGTGGTATTTCAAGGATGGCTCCACGCGAACTGGCGTCCACGCTTCAAAGCCTCCCACCTATCCTACACAAGTAAACTCAAAGTCCAGTGCAAAGCTATAGTAAAGGTTCACGGGGTCTTTCCGTCTAGCCGCGGATACACTGCATCTTCACAGCGATTTCAATTTCACTGAGTCTCGGGTGGAGACAGCGCCGCCATCGTTACGCCATTCGTGCAGGTCGGAACTTACCCGACAAGGAATTTCGCTACCTTAGGACCGTTATAGTTACGGCCGCCGTTTACCGGGGCTTCGATCAAGAGCTTCGCGTTAGCTAACCCCATCAATTAACCTTCCGGCACCGGGCAGGCGTCACACCCTATACGTCCACTTTCGTGTTTGCAGAGTGCTGTGTTTTTAATAAACAGTCGCAGCGGCCTGGTATCTTCGACCGGCATGGGCTTACGCAGTAAATACTTCACCCTCACCGGCGCACCTTCTCCCGAAGTTACGGTGCCATTTTGCCTAGTTCCTTCACCCGAGTTCTCTCAAGCGCCTTGGTATTCTCTACCTAACCACCTGTGTCGGTTTGGGGTACGGTTCCTAATTACCTGAAGCTTAGAAGCTTTTCCTGGAAGCATGGCATCAACCACTTCGTCATCTAAAAGATAACTCGTCATCAGTTCTCGGCCTTGAACGCCCGGATTTACCTAAGCATTCAGCCTACAACCTTAAACACGGACAACCAACGCCGTGCTGGCCTAGCCTTCTCCGTCCCTCCATCGCAGTAATTAGAAGTACGGGAATATTAACCCGTTTCCCATCGACTACGCATTTCTGCCTCGCCTTAGGGGCCGACTCACCCTGCGTCGATTAACGTTGCGCAGGAAACCTTGGTCTTTCGGCGTGGGAGTTTTTCACTCCCATTGTCGTTACTCATGTCAGCATTCGCACTTCTGATACCTCCAGCAAGCTTCTCAACTCACCTTCACAGGCTTACAGAACGCTCCTCTACCGCTCAACTTACGTTGAACCCGTAGCTTCGGTGTATGGTTTGAGCCCCGTTACATCTTCCGCGCAGGCCGACTCGACTAGTGAGCTATTACGCTTTCTTTAAAGGGTGGCTGCTTCTAAGCCAACCTCCTAGCTGTCTAAGCCTTCCCACATCGTTTCCCACTTAACCATAACTTTGGGACCTTAGCTGACGGTCTGGGTTGTTTCCCTTTTCACGACGGACGTTAGCACCCGCCGTGTGTCTCCCGTGCTGACACTTGCTGGTATTCGGAGTTTGCATCGGTTTGGTAAGTCGGGATGACCCCCTAGCCGAAACAGTGCTCTACCCCCAGCAGTGATACACGAGGCGCTACCTAAATAGCTTTCGAGGAGAACCAGCTATCTCCGAGCTTGATTAGCCTTTCACTCCGATCCACAGGTCATCCGCTAACTTTTCAACGGTAGTCGGTTCGGTCCTCCAGTTAGTGTTACCCAACCTTCAACCTGCCCATGGATAGATCGCCCGGTTTCGGGTCTATACCCAGCGACTAAACGCCCTATTAAGACTCGCTTTCGCTACGCCTCCCCTATTCGGTTAAGCTCGCCACTGAATATAAGTCGCTGACCCATTATACAAAAGGTACGCAGTCACCCAACAAAGTGGGCTCCCACTGCTTGTACGCATACGGTTTCAGGATCTATTTCACTCCCCTCTCCGGGGTTCTTTTCGCCTTTCCCTCACGGTACTAGTTCACTATCGGTCAGTCAGTAGTATTTAGCCTTGGAGGATGGTCCCCCCATATTCAGACAAAGTTTCTCGTGCTCCGTCCTACTCGATTTCATTGATAAGAGAATTTCGTGTACGGGGCTATCACCCACTACGGCGGCACTTTCCAGAGCCTTCCACTATTCTCAAATCAACTTAAGGGCTAGTCCCCGTTCGCTCGCCACTACTAAGGGAATCTCGGTTGATTTCTATTCCTCAGGGTACTTAGATGTTTCAGTTCCCCTGGTTCGCCTTACACACCTATGTATTCAGTGTGTAATAACCAGCTTATGCTGGCTGGGTTCCCCCATTCAGAGATCTCCGGATCAAAGTCTGTTTGCCGACTCCCCGGAGCTTATCGCAGGCTACAACGTCTTTCATCGCCTCTGACTGCCAAGGCATCCACCGTATGCGCTTCTTCACTTGACCATATAACCCCAAGCAATCTGGTTATTGTCTCTAACGTGAAGACGACATTCGCCGAAAATTTGCAATTGAGAACTACAAATTTTACCTTGACCAAATTAATTACCAGTGAAAGTAATCAATCAGTCACTTCTATCACATACCCAAATTTTTAAAGAACGATTTTCTTACTGGTCAAAGACCAGAAATCAACATTCATCTGCTTTAGCAGGAACGCTCATTTCTGAACTCTCAACGAGGCTGTATATGGTGGAGCCAAGCGGGATCGAACCGCTGACCTCCTGCGTGCAAGGCAGGCGCTCTCCCAGCTGAGCTATGGCCCCATATTCTTACAAGGCCAAACCCCACAACAATTGGTGGGTCTGGGCAGATTCGAACTGCCGACCTCACCCTTATCAGGGGTGCGCTCTAACCAACTGAGCTACAGACCCAATCGTCTTTCTCAATGAATCAAGCAATTCGTGTGGGAACTTATGAAGAAGCTGAAGTCTTCGATTAAGGAGGTGATCCAGCCGCAGGTTCCCCTACGGCTACCTTGTTACGACTTCACCCCAGTCATGAATCACACCGTGGTAACCGTCCCCCTTGCGGTTAGACTAGCTACTTCTGGTGCAACCCACTCCCATGGTGTGACGGGCGGTGTGTACAAGGCCCGGGAACGTATTCACCGTGACATTCTGATTCACGATTACTAGCGATTCCGACTTCACGCAGTCGAGTTGCAGACTGCGATCCGGACTACGATCGGTTTTATGGGATTAGCTCCACCTCGCGGCTTGGCAACCCTTTGTACCGACCATTGTAGCACGTGTGTAGCCCTGGCCGTAAGGGCCATGATGACTTGACGTCATCCCCACCTTCCTCCGGTTTGTCACCGGCAGTCTCCTTAGAGTTCCCACCATAACGTGCTGGTAACTAAGGACAAGGGTTGCGCTCGTTACGGGACTTAACCCAACATCTCACGACACGAGCTGACGACAGCCATGCAGCACCTGTGTCTGAGTTCCCGAAGGCACCAATCTATCTCTAGAAAGTTCTCAGCATGTCAAGGCCAGGTAAGGTTCTTCGCGTTGCTTCGAATTAAACCACATGCTCCACCGCTTGTGCGGGCCCCCGTCAATTCATTTGAGTTTTAACCTTGCGGCCGTACTCCCCAGGCGGTCAACTTAATGCGTTAGCTGCGCCACTAAGAGTTCAAGACTCCCAACGGCTAGTTGACATCGTTTACGGCGTGGACTACCAGGGTATCTAATCCTGTTTGCTCCCCACGCTTTCGCACCTCAGTGTCAGTATCAGTCCAGGTGGTCGCCTTCGCCACTGGTGTTCCTTCCTATATCTACGCATTTCACCGCTACACAGGAAATTCCACCACCCTCTACCGTACTCTAGCTCAGCAGTTTTGAAAGCAGTTCCCAGGTTGAGCCCGGGGATTTCACTTCCAACTTACTGAACCACCTACGCGCGCTTTACGCCCAGTAATTCCGATTAACGCTTGCACCCTTCGTATTACCGCGGCTGCTGGCACGAAGTTAGCCGGTGCTTATTCTGTCGGTAACGTCAAAGTAGCAACGTATTAAGTTACTACCCTTCCTCCCAACTTAAAGTGCTTTACAATCCGAAGACCTTCTTCACACACGCGGCATGGCTGGATCAGGCTTTCGCCCATTGTCCAATATTCCCCACTGCTGCCTCCCGTAGGAGTCTGGACCGTGTCTCAGTTCCAGTGTGACTGATCATCCTCTCAGACCAGTTACGGATCGTCGCCTTGGTGAGCCATTACCTCACCAACTAGCTAATCCGACCTAGGCTCATCTAATGGCGCGAGGCCCGAAGGTCCCCCGCTTTCTCCCGTAGGACGTATGCGGTATTAGCGTCCGTTTCCGAACGTTATCCCCCACCACTAGGCAGATTCCTAGGCATTACTCACCCGTCCGCCGCTCTCAAGAAAAGCAAGCTTTTCTCTACCGCTCGACTTGCATGTGTTAGGCCTGCCGCCAGCGTTCAATCTGAGCCATGATCAAACTCTTCAGTTCAATACTGCTTGGGTTTTGAAAAAACCCTAAACTTAGCTCAGCAATCGACAAAAAACTCTCAAATTAACGAGTGTTACTTGTGATGCTGATAATCTTGCGACTAACAGTCTTACCTCACAAGCACCCACACGAATTGCTTGATTCAGTTGTTAAAGAGCGGGTGGTTAAGTCTTTCGCCTCAACCGAGGCGCGCATTCTACAGCAGCCTCATCTTCCGTCAAGTGATTTTGAAAATTTCTTTTCAATCTCAACCACTTGCACCTTCGATCAACACCTAGCTTCTCGTCAGCGGGAGGCGAATTCTACAGCGTTTCAAACCACTGTCAACTGCCTCTTTTACCGCTTTCGATCTACCTGACCGAACCTCTTCAGACTCAAATATCACCACCTGAAGAGGTGGCGCATTCTACGCAGCTTTCGCTGCTTTGCAACCCCTATTTTAAATATAACTTCTTGTTTTATAAGAAGTTTAAGGAGCTGCTTACGCCTGAAGAGCTGCGCATTATAGGGACAAAATAACCAAGGTCAATCGATTGTTATGCTTTTGTTTCAAAAGCCGCAAATTCAACAGCCACGACAACTCACCACCCGCGCCGCCCTCAGAAACGACAAAGCCGTTGAAGCTGACGCTTCAACGGCTTTGTCGCACCTACTACATCTAGCGCATCACGACTCGAGCTTAAGCGTAATGCGTGCAAACGCTTTCTTGCCGGCCTGACAAACATGAGCGGCACCCACCTTATATATAAAGGAGCGATCCACCACCTCGCCATCCACGCGCACACTACCAGAGCCCAGCAGATCACGCGCCATCGCAGCGTTCTTCACCAGGCCTGCTTTATTAAGCAGCGCGGCAATCGGCATATCCTCAACAGACAGGACTTCAATCTCAGGTAGATCCTCAGGTAGCTCGCCTTCCTTCATACGATTACCCGCCGAGCGATGAGCATTGAGCGCCGCCTCTTCGCCATGGAAGCGCGCAACGATCTCTTCAGCCAATTTGATTTTGATGTCACGGGGGTTGGCGCCCTGCTCGACATCACGCTTGAACTGCTCGATCTCTTCCATGGAGCGGAAGCTGAGCAGCTCGAAGTAGCGCCACATCAGCGCATCCGGCATGGATACCAGCTTGTTGTACATGACACCAGGAGCTTCCTGGATACCTATATAGTTGCCCAGCGACTTGGACATCTTCTTCACGCCATCCAGACCTTCAAGCAACGGCATGGTGACGATGCACTGCGAGGACTGACCATAGGAGCGCTGCAACTCGCGCCCCATCAACAGGTTGAATTTCTGATCAGTGCCGCCCAGCTCAACATCCGCCTGCAGAGCGACAGAGTCATAACCCTGCACCAGCGGGTAGAGGAACTCATGGATGGCGATCGGTTGATTGGTCGAGTAGCGCTTACTGAAATCATCACGCTCAAGCATCCGCGCAACGGTGTACTGCGAAGTCAGGCGAATGAAATCTGCCGGTCCCATCTTGTCCATCCAGGTGGAGTTGAAGGCAACTTCGGTTTTCGCCGGATCAAGAATCTTGAACACCTGGGTCTTGTAGGTCTCCGCGTTCTCCAGCACTTGCTCGCGAGTCAGCGGTGGACGCGTAGCGCTCTTGCCACTGGGATCACCGATCATTCCCGTGAAGTCGCCAATCAGGAAAATCACCTGATGCCCCAGCTCCTGGAACTGACGCAGCTTATTAATAAGCACGGTGTGCCCAAGGTGCAGATCCGGCGCAGTCGGATCAAACCCGGCCTTGATACGCAGTGGCTGACCACGCTTGAGCTTCTCAACTAGCTCAGCCTCAACCAGAACCTCTTCTGCGCCACGCTTGATCAGCGCCAACTGCTCTTCAACCGACTTCATGACAGGACTCACGACCACTCAAAACAAAAGGGAACCAACCATACAAGATCGCAGACAAATCACAAGTTCTGCCCGCCATCCACCTACGCTAAGACCTCCTCGCGACAACCGGGGTTGCCTAGCTAGCGATTTGGTTATATTTTATACAGTTACTGCATATTCATCATTTCGTTTATCTATTTCTTTTCATTTTTAAAGTCAAAAAGCAGCCTATGACCTCTCCAGCTAAAGCGCCGCCCCTGTACCCGAAAAGCCATATTCTGGCGGCCAGTGGCGTCGCCGCCCTACTGAGCCTAGCCCTACTGGTATTTCCCTCCCGCGAAGTTGAAGCCCAAAAAACCTACATCAATCTTGAGCTAGACAACGGTTCTGAGTTCGCCGAGCTACAGGGCGAGCAGAACTTAGACACCCTACCGTCGCCCAACAAAAGCCAATCACCTTTCGCCAATACGGCAGCCACAGAGCGCTCCACAGACGATGAGCAGAAGGCTGCGCAGGCCGAAAAACCTCAGGAAGAAATCGACCCGCTTAAGCACATCATCCGCGTGGAAAACGGCGATACGCTATCCACGGTATTTGCCAAGGTCGGCCTGAGCGCCACCACACTGCATGACGTGCTCAATAGCAGCAAGGACGCCAAGCAGCTGACACGCCTGAAAGTAGGCCAAGCGCTCGAATTCAATCTGAACACAGACGGTCAGCTTGAAAGCCTGCACAGCAAGCTCAGTGATCTGGAAAGCATTGCCCTGACGAAAAGCGAGAAAGGCTTTAGTTTCAAGCGCGAACTGGTCAAACCTGAAGTTCAAACCACTTACAGCCACGGAGTGATCAACAGCTCGCTGTTTCTCTCAGCCAAGCGCGCGGGCCTGTCGCATAGCCTGACCATGGATCTGGCCAACGTATTCGGCTACGACATCGATTTCGCCATGGATATTCGCGAAGGCGACGTGTTCGAGCTGATCTACGAGAAGAAAGTGGTCAACGGCAAGCAGGTCGGCACTGGCAATATTCTCTCAGCACGCTTCACCAACCGCGGCAAGACCTACACCGCCGTGCGCTACACGAACAAGCAAGGCAACAGCAGCTATTACAACGCCAATGGCGAGAGCATGCGCAAAGCCTTTATTCGCACCCCGGTAGACTTTGCCCGCATCAGCTCGCGCTTTTCCACAGGCCGTCGCCACCCTGTGCTGAATAAGATTCGTGCACACAAGGGCGTTGATTACGCAGCCCCGCGCGGCACGCCAATCAAGGCAGCCGGCGATGGCCGCATCACCCTGGCCGGTCGTCACGGCGGCTACGGCAATGCGGTGATCATCCAGCATGGTCAACGCTACCGCACCCTGTATGCTCATATGAACGGCTTTGCTAAGGGCATCCGTAGTGGTAGCAACGTCAAGCAGGGCCAGATCATCGGTTATATCGGCACCACCGGCCTGTCCACCGGGCCGCACTTGCACTATGAGTTCCAGGTCAATGGCGTGCACGTTGACCCGCTGAGCCAGAAGCTACCAATGGCTGACCCTATCGCCAAGAGCGAGAAAGCCCGCTTTATGCAGTTGAGCAAACCGTTGATGGCACAAATGGATAAAGAAAAGTCCACCATGCTTGCCCTCAACAATCAGCGCTAAACCATGCCCCTCTACCTTGGCGTGATGTCCGGTACCAGCCTGGATGGCCTGGACATTGCGCTGATAGAGCAGGAACACAACACCCGCCTGCTCGGCACCCGCTACCTGCCCATGCCAGACGAGCTGCGCAGCGCGCTGCTCAGCCTGTGCGCATCCGGCCCAGATGAACTGGCACGTGCGGCAATCGCCGAACAACAGTGGGTCGCGCTCGCCGCGCAAGGCATCAATGAACTGCTAATCCAGCACGACATACCCGCACACAGCGTTCGCGCCATCGGCAGCCACGGTCAGACCGTGCGCCATGAGCCTGCACGCGGATTTAGCATCCAGATCGGCAACTCCGCCCTGCTCGCTGAATTGACCGGTATCAGCGTCGTCAGTGACTTCCGCCGCCGCGATGTTGCCGCCGGCGGCCAGGGCGCACCGCTGGTTCCGGCATTCCACCAGGCATTGTTCGCCAGCGAAGGCAGCACTCGCGCGATCCTTAATATTGGCGGTTTCAGCAACCTCAGCCTGCTTGAGCCTGAGAGTCCGGTGCATGGCTTCGATTGCGGCCCGGGCAATGTGCTGCTGGATGCCTGGATTCAACGCCATCAGGGCCTGGCATACGATAAGGATGGCCAGTGGGCCGCCAGCGGCCAGATAGAGCCGCAACTTCTGCAAGCCTTACTGAGTGATCCCTATTTCCAGACTCAAGGCCCGAAAAGCACCGGGCGCGAGTTGTTCAACCTGAACTGGCTGGATCAGCACCTGCAGAACTTGCCGGCATTTGCGGCGACTGACGTGCAGGCAACGCTGCTGGAGCTGACCGCTATCAGCATTACCGAGGCGCTCAAGGCTGCTCAGCAGAACACCGAGATGCTGCTGGTGTGTGGTGGTGGCGCGCATAACCACACACTGATGCGCCGCCTGGCGCAGCTGCTGCCTAACAGTCAGGTGAGCAGTACCGATGCGCATGGCGTTCCTGCCGACTGGGTTGAGGCCATGGCCTTTGCCTGGCTGGCGCACTGCTGCCTGGAAGGCATTCCCGCCAACCGGCCTAGCGTCACTGGCGCTAGAGGCCTGCGGGTACTTGGCGCGATCTACCCCGCCTAGTCACCTTTTCAAATCTGCTGCACCCAGAAACGACAACGCCGTGCACAAGGCACGGCGTTAACTTGAACAGCCTGCAACTCAGATCGAGAACGAAGAACCGCAACCGCAGGTGGTGGTGGCGTTCGGATTGTTGATGACAAATCGCGAACCCTCCAGACCTTCCTGATAATCCACCTCGGCACCTGCCAGGTACTGGAAACTCATCGGGTCAACCACCAGACTCACGCCTTCGCGCTCGATTATGGTGTCATCCTCGGCCACTTCCTCATCGAAGGTGAAGCCGTACTGGAAGCCGGAACAACCGCCTCCCGTTACAAACACGCGCAACTTCAGGCGCGGATTGCCTTCCTCATCGACCAGGCTCTTCACCTTGTTCGCCGCGCCCTGCGTAAATTGCATAGCACTAGGGGTGAAGGTTTCGACGCTCATGCTGATTAACTCCCGGCGCTACGCGCCATACTGCATTCTGATCGGCATTATCCGCTTACCCGAGAAAAGCGGTCAACTATTGTGCAGCATCCAGCGTTTCTGGTAGTTCCAACGGCCGAGCCTCGTCTTGCAAGCGACAGAGACGACCCTCTATCTGCGCACCCATGGCCATTTCCATCAGGGCGTAATACAGATTGCCACGTACCCGCGCCCGCGCGCCCAACTCAAGATGACCACTGGCGTGCACATCGCCGACTACTTCGCCATCAATCACTATATGGGGGGCGCGGATCTCACCTTCAACCCTCCCCTGCACACTGACGCGCACCATACCTTCGCTGGCCACCAGGTTACCCATAACCTTGCCATCGACCTGTACCGCGCCCTGAAAGCGCAAATCGCCATGCAATTCAGCACCCACCGCAATCAGGCTGGTCTTACCCGCGAAACGCTGCACGTCAGTGCGCGCCTTATCTTTATTCCACATAAGGAACAGTTACTCCTCTTTGTTCCATTTGAATGTGCGCAGCAGAGGCTTCTCGCCCTGCACCTCGGCACGCACCTTGATCTCGCGCGGGATAAACCCTTCAGGCAACTTTAGCTCGGCAAATCGCCCGGCCTCGGGGATGGCCTGAAAGTGCTTGAAGGCGAAGGCAATCGGCTGCTCAGGCAGGGCACCGGGTAAGTCTGCGCCTAACGTCGCCAGCTCAAGCGTGACATCCTGCTCGCCTTGCTTGCCGACAATCGACACCTGCAACTGGCCTTCCAGCGGCGTCTCGCCTTTGCCCACACGGCTGAGGAGTATCTTGTAGCGGAAATGCTCAGGCTTGTCCGTGGCCTGTAGCTCAAAGGTCTTGATGCGCAAACCTTCACGACGGCTGGCGGGGGCCAATACGCCTTTGTAGAAGGCCAGATCCTGTTGCTGTTTGTAGATCTGCTCTTCGAGCAGCTTGATGGTCAGACGGTTCTGTTCATTAGCTTGCTGGCTGAGCTTTTCTGCGCTGCTGAGCACTGCCACGCGCTGACGCAACTCATCGACCTCGCGCACCAATTGTTCATCACGCACTGGCTCGGCCGGCAGCCCCACCACTACTGCAGGCTGCGTGTACTGCTGCCACCAGCCGCCGACATAGAAGGCCAGCGGAATGCACAGCACCAGCAGCAAGCCGAGCATGCGCCGCCGCCGCGCACGCCCCGGATCGCTTGGGCGAACCTCCCAGCCCGCCATCAGGGCAACATGGCCGCGTGGGACAAGCCCAGGCGCTCATCGAGGCCAAAGAGGATGTTCATGTTCTGCACCGCCTGGCCCGACGCACCCTTGACCAGGTTGTCGATCACCGACAGCACCACCACCAGGTCGCCACCCTGCGGACGGTGCACGGCGATACGGCAGACGTTGGCGCCACGCACGCTGCGGGTTTCCGGGTGGCTGCCGGCAGGCATTACATCGACGAAGGGCTCGCTGGCATAACGCTTCTCAAACAACGCCTGCAGATCCACCGAGTGGTCAACCACGGTGGCGTAAAGCGTAGCGTGAATACCACGAATCATTGGCGTGAGGTGTGGCACAAAGGTCAGGCCGACATCCTTACCGGCAGCGCGACGCAGGCCTTGGCGAATTTCTGGCAAATGCCGATGACCTTTGACCCCATAGGCTTTCATGCTTTCGCCGGCTTCACTGAACAGCGAAGCCACGCTGGCACCACGCCCGGCACCACTGACGCCGGACTTGCAGTCGGCGATCACTTGCGAGGTATCAGCCAGACCGGCCTCCAGCAGCGGAATCAGCGCCAGCTGTGCGGCAGTCGGGTAACAACCCGGCACGGCAATCAGACGCGCCTGTTTAATCGCCTCACGGTTGACCTCAGGCAGGCCATACACCGCCTCCGGCAGCAGGTCCGCCGCGCCATGCGGCTGGCCGTACCACTTGGCCCATTCATCAGCATCCTGCAGGCGGAAGTCAGCGGAAAGGTCGATCACCTTGGTTCCAGCGGCCAGCAGCTCACCGGCCAGGGCATGCGCAACACCATGCGGGGTGGCGAAGAACACCACATCGCACGCGCCCAGGGTAGCGACGTCCGGCACGCTGAACGCCAGGTTGTCGTAATGACCGCGCAGGTTCGGGTACATCTCATCGACACGCATGCCGGCCTCGGAGCGCGAGGTAATCACCTCGACCTGCGCTTGCGGGTGTTGCGCCAACAAACGCAACAGCTCGACACCGGTATACCCCGTGCCGCCGACGATTCCGACCTTGATCATCACTTGCCCCTTTGCAATACCAGCAGTGGAAAGCTGCCGATGATACGGCCGCTTCGGCCAGGGGCCAACACTTGAGCGCCGCATGTGATGACGGAGGCGGTCATGCCCACTACTATCGGGGCACTTTCCTGTAACGAGTACGGACAATGCTTTATCTATGGCTCAAGGCCCTGCACATCATCGCCATGGTCTGCTGGTTCGCCGGTCTGTTCTACCTGCCGCGCCTGTTCGTTTACCACGCCATGAGCACCGACGAAGTCAGCCGCGAACGCTTCTGCATCATGGAGCGCAAGCTCTATCGCGGCATCATGTGGCCGTCACTGATTCTTACTGTCGGCCTGGGTCTGTGGCTGATCAGCCTTAACCCGAGCTACTACTTCAGCCAGGGCTGGATGCACGCCAAGCTGAGCCTGGTGGCGCTGCTGGTGGTCTACCAGTTTATGTGCGGCGCTCAAGTCAAGGCCTTTGCCCGGGGCGAGAACCAGCGCAGCCATGTGTTCTACCGCTGGTTCAATGAAGCGCCCGTGCTGGCCCTGCTCGGCATTGTCATTCTGGTCGTGGTTCGCCCCTTCTAATTCCATCAAGAGGATTACTGCATGTCGCTTCCGGCCCTGCTCGAACAACGCCTGCGCCTGCCCGTCGTCGCCGCGCCGATGTTTCTGGTGTCCAACCCACAACTGGTGCTGGCCTGCTGCAACAATGGCATCGTCGGTAGCTTTCCCGCGCTGAACCAGCGTGAGAGCAGCGGCTTCAAGGACTGGCTGCAAGAGATCGAGGCGGGCCTGAGTAGCGATGCAGCTCCCTATGCGGTCAACCTGATCGTGCATGGCAGCAACCCGCGCCTGCAGGCAGACCTGGCGATCTGCGTCGAGCAACGCGTGCCTATCGTGATCACCAGCCTCGGTGCAGTGAAGGACGTGGTGGATGCCGTACACAGTTACGGGGGCCTGGTGTTCCATGATGTGACCACCCGCCGGCATGCCGAGAAGGCCGCTGAAGCCGGAGTCGATGGGCTGATTGCAGTCGCAGCTGGCGCAGGCGGACATGCCGGGACCTGGAGCCCGTTTGCGCTGATTGCCGAAATCCGCCAGTTTTTCGACAAAACTCTGCTGCTGGCCGGCTGCCTTAACCAAGGCCACGAAGTGCTGGCCGCGCAACTGCTTGGCGCCGACCTCGCCTACCTTGGCACCCGCCTGATTGCCACCCAGGAAAACGCCGCTTCCGCTGCCTATAAGCAGATGATTCTCGACGCCAAAGCCGCCGACATCATCCACACCCCGGCGGTCTCCGGCGTACCGGCGAGCTTTATGCGCCAGAGCCTGGAGCTGGCCGGCTACGACCTCAAGCAGCTGCAGAACAAAGGCGAGATCAACTACGGCGAGAAGCTCAAGCCAATGGATGAAGAAGCCAAGGCCTGGAAGACCGTATGGTCGGCCGGCCAGGGTGTTGGCACTATCAGCGACCTGCCCAGCGTCGAGCAGCTGATCACCCGCCTGGACAGCGAATACCGCGCTGCGCTTACGAGCAGCCGGCAACTGCAACAACGCTGGGCGCGATGAAGCGACGCAATCTGCTCGGCCTCGGCGCGCTGGGGTTATTGGGCGGCTGGGCGCTACGCCCGAGCGATCTCGGCCAGCCCCACGTGCCATACTTTGCCGCGCTCAACCAGCTTTTGCGCCGTGAGGGCGGCGGCATCCCTCTGCTGGTGGTTGACCTGGCGCGCCTGGATCAGAATGCCGAGCGGCTCGCCAGCCAACTCGGCAACCAGTTGCCGTTGCGTCTGGTGGCCAAGTCCCTGGCCGCCATCGGCCTGCTGGAGTACCTGGCAAAGAAGCTCGGCACGCAGCGCTTTATGGTGTTTCACCAGCCGCAGATCAATCAGCTCGCGGTGAACTTCCCCCAGGCCGACCTGCTGCTCGGCAAGCCCTTACCCGCAGCAGCGGCCCTGAGTTTCTACCAGCAACTGCCGCAGGGCAGTGGCTTTGTGCCCGCTGAGCAGCTGACCTGGCTGGTCGATAGCCAACCCCGTCTGCAGGAATACGCAGCACTGGCCAACGCCCTCAACCAACCGCTACAGATTGCCTTTGAAATCGACATCGGCCTGGCTCGCGGGGGGTTTGCGACGCCCGCAGAACTTGGCGCCGCACTCACCTGGCTGCGTAATACGCCCAACCGGCTACGCGTACGAGGCTTGATGGGCTATGACGCGCACCTCGCCCATACGCCGTTCTGGACAGACCAAACCAGCGCCTTTACCCAGAGCGCCGCACGCTACCGCGCATTTATCACCAGCGCCGCCGCATTCAGCGAACTGTGGCCGCAACAGCCGCTGCTCAATGGCGCGGGCAGCCTGACCTATGCCCTGCACACCCAGCGCGATACGCCATTGAATGAAGTCGCGGTCGGCTCCGCACTGCTCAAACCCAGTGATTTCGACAGCGACCTGCTGACCGCCCAACAAGCCGCCCTGTGGATCGCCAGCCCGGTGCTCAAGGCGTTGCCTGGACAACTGCCGTTTCTCGACGGATCACAACAACTGCTGCAGCGCTGGAACCCCAATCGCCAGCAGGCTTACTACCTGTATGGCGGGCAATGGCCGGCAACACCAGTCTCGCCGACCGGCCTCAGCTATGACGCCCTGTATGGCCGTAGCGCCAATCAGGAACGCCTGATCGGCTCAGCCGGCACAGGCTTACAGGTCGATGACTGGGTGTTTCTCCGCCCGCAACGTTCGGAAGGTCTGTTCGCACTGTTCAACCAGCTCTACTTGTTACGCAACGGCCGCCTGGTCGGTAGCTGGTCCGCCAACAGCGCGTGAAGCACCTCAAGAACCCTGCAGATTTGCGCGCAGGCGGCTTGTTTACTGGCCTGCAGGCCGGCTAGTCTGTAGCGCAACTCCATTCTGGCACCGACAAGGACGCCGACATGACCCAAGCCCGCTTCAAGATTGTGTTCAACGGCGAGTTGATGCCTGACGTCAGCCTGGAAACAGCCAAGGAAAACCTCGCCCGCCTGTTCAAGAGCGACCTGACGCGGATCAACTCGCTGTTTAGCGGCGGCAATGTCGATATCAAGCGTGACCTCAGCGAAAACGAAGCCGACCAGTACATCAAGGCCTTGCAAAGCGCCGGCGCCAAAGTGCGCAAGGAACAGGACCTCGCCGCCAGCCTGAGCCTGGTAGAGACTGATGATCACGCACCGCAAACTCAGAGCTCAGCGCCAAGTGCCACCAGCACAAGCGAAATGACCTGCCCCAAGTGCGGCCACCAACAAGCCAAAGCCATCGAGTGCTCGGCCTGCGGCATCGTTATCGAGAAATTTATCGCCCGCCAGGCCATGCTCGCGGAAACCCAACCAGAAGTGGTCAGCGCAGCGACCACCCCCTATGCCACGCCGAAAGCGACCGTAGCGGAAACTCTGCCGGAGTTCGGCGAGCTGAAAGCCTTTACCACCGACGGACGAATCGGCCGTTTGCGCTACCTGGCCTGGTCGATGGTGCTGATGCTGGCCTGCTTGCCGTTGTTCGGCATCGCCGGCGGCTTTTTCGCCGCATCGGAGATTCTTGGTGGCCTGCTGATGGTCGTGGTGGGTATCGCCGTGGCGGTGGTCGGCATCATGTTCGGTGTACAGCGCCTGCATGATATCGGCTGGTCGGGCTGGCTGCTGCTGGTCACCCTGGTGCCGATTGTCGGCGGGGTATTCTCCCTGCTGATGTTTATCATCCCCGGCAGCACCGCCGCTAACCGCTTTGGTCCGCCACCACCACCGAATAGCCGCGCGGTGAAAATCCTCGCCCTGCTCTGGGTGGCCATCATCGTCATCGGTATTGTTGCGGCCATCGCCCTGCCTGCCTATATGGGCTACGCCGACGCCGGCCTGTAACCCTCTCGCAACCTTGCGCGGTACATGGGGTCGAAAGGCCCCATCACGGAGAACCCTATGACCCGTTACGCGCTAATTACCGGAGCCTCCAGTGGCATTGGCCTGGCCCTGGCAGAAGCCCTGGCACGGCGTGGCCGCAATCTGATTCTGGTGGCGCGCCAGCGCGACGCACTGGAAAGCATTGCCTGCGAACTGACTCAACGCTTTTCCGTGGAGGTGCTGTTCCGCGTCTGCGACCTCAGCCAACCACTGCAGGTCAGCGGTCTGCTGCATGAACTGGAGCAAGGCGAACGCACTATCGATTTACTGGTGAACAACGCCGGTATCGGCACCTCGGGTGCTTATGTGGCCCAGGACTGGGCCCGCGAGCAGCAACTGATCGAACTGAATATCCTGGCACTCGCCCGTCTCTGCCACGCCATCGGCACCATCATGGCCGGCCAGGGCAGCGGGCAGATTCTTAACGTCGCCTCGGTCGCAGGCTTTCAGCCAGGGCCGGGCATGAGCAACTACTACGCCAGCAAAGCCTATGTGCTGCACTTCTCTGAAGGCCTGCGCGAGGAGCTGAAAGCCGACGGCGTGAAAGTCTCCGTACTCTGCCCAGGCCCCACTCGCAGTGCGTTCTTCCGCAGCGCCAGCATGGACGTCAAAGCCCTGCAAGGCAGCAAACTGATGATGAGCTGCGAAGAAGTGGCACTGATCACGGTTAAAGCCCTGGAGAAAAATCGCGCACTCATCATCCCGGGCTGGCGCAACCGCCTGCTCGCCCTCAGCCCGCGCCTGGCACCGCGCTGGCTGGTCCGCCGGATCAGTGCACGACTGAATCGCCAGTTCGGCAAGCCGGCAGCCTAGCTAGCCGGCATTAACCGTGCGGCCGTCCGCCCAGGCGCGCAACGCCGCAAGGTCTTCGGCCATCACCACCGACAGCGGCGCGGTGCCTTGAATGCTCTGCAACAGCAATGCCTGATTGACCGTTTGTTGCTGGGCTTGCGCGGCATACAGGGCACTGACCACCGCCTGCTCGATCTCCGCGCCAGAAAAGCCATCGCAAGCGGCGGCCAACTGGCCCAGATCAAAGCCCGTTACATCCAGCTCACGTCGCGCCAGGTGAATACGGAAGATGTCCGCCCGCACCGCCGCGTCCGGCAAATCGACAAAGAACAGCTCATCGAAACGGCCTTTACGCACCAGCTCCGGCGGTAGCCGAGAAATCACGTTGGCCGTAGCCACCATAAATACCGGCGCCTTGCGCTCGGCCATCCAGGTCAGCAGGGTGCCGAGTACGCGCTGGCTGACGCCACCATCATGGTCACCGCTGGCCAGGCCCTTCTCGATCTCGTCCATCCACAACACACAGGGCGCCATCTGCTCAGCCAGCTTGAGCGCTTCACGCAGGTTGCGTTCGGTCTCGCCGAAAAACTTGTTGTACAGGCAGGCAAAGTCCAGGCGCAGTAGAGGCAACCCCCACAGACCAGCAATGGCCTTGGCGGCCAGACTCTTACCACCACCCTGCACCCCTACCAGCAACACACCTTTAGGTAGATCAACGCCTTTGCCTTCGAGAAAGATGCTTTGCCGATCACCCAGCCAGCGCTTGAGATTGCTCAGCCCACCGACCTCGGCGAAACGTGCGGTGTCGTACTCGAAACTCAACACGCCATCGAGATCGAGCAGCTTGAATTTGGTCTTGTTCAGCTCCGGCAAATCTTCCTGAGTAATCGCGCCGTCATCGCAGATCACATTGCGCGCAAGCGCACGGGCTTCGGCATGGCTGAGACCACGCAGGTTTTTCACCACTTGTTGCAAGGTGCGGTTGTCGGTGCGTACCCGAGCATTGCGGTTGCGCGCACTCCAGCCCGTGGCTTCGTCACGCACGATGGCCAGCAGCTCTTCCTCGGAGGGAAGCGACAGGCTGAAGCGCGAAGCATAACGCTGCACCTCAGGTGGCAACTTGCAGGCATAGGACACCAGCACCAGCGTCGGCTTGCTGGGCGACTCGCTCATGGCGATTTCCTTGAGCAGGCGCACCAGCTTGGGGTTGTCCTCAAGAAACGGATGCAGGTCGCACATCACATACAGCGTCGGCTGCGTATCAGCTTTGATCATGCGCAGCGCGGTTTCCGGCTCAAGTGTCGTGCTGTCGACCGGTTCCTTAATGGAATAGCCCACACGCTGCAAACCCTCGGTTACCGACCACACCTGCAAGCCAAGGCCACGGCGCACGGCGAGACCGGTCAGGGTTTCCAGCACCCGCGGCTCATCCCAGGATTCGATCAGCACCAGCTTGGTCTTGGAGTCCAACACCAGACCCAGATCATGAATATCGTTTTTCACCCACACTCCTTGTCTACTAAACTCGGCCCTCTTTTGAATGGCCTGGGGACTGTCCATGGACTGTCTGTTTTGCAAGATCGTCGCTGGTGAAATACCGGCGCGCAAGCTTTATGAAGATGATCAGGTGGTGGCCTTTCACGATATTGGCCCACAGGCACCGGTGCACTTTCTGGTTATCCCGAAAAAACACATCAGCACTCTCAATGACCTGGGTGAGACAGACAAGCCGCTCGCTGGGCATATTCTCTTTACGGCTCAGCACCTGGCCAAGGAACAAGGCTGCGAGGAAGGCTTTCGCGTGGTGATGAACTGCAATGACCTTGGCGGCCAGACGGTGCATCACATCCATATGCACGTGCTGGGTCAGCGGCAAATGGCATGGCCTCCGGGTTGAGTCGTTCATTATTCGGCGCACTGACCATGCTCGCCCTGCTGATTGGCAATCCAGCGCAGGCGCATACGCCTGGCAGCGTATTCAGCGACGCCTTGCCCCTGGACCAGCAAGGGCCGCAGCTGGTTGTGGTGCCGGCCGGGCACTATCTGCTGGGTGATCACAGTGGCCGCGGCAACCATAACGAACGCCCGCTGACGCCGATCGAAATCAGCCACCCCTTCGCCATCGGCCGCCATGAAGTGACGTTTAGCGACTGGCAGCACTACGCCGAAGCGACCGCCACGGCGATGCCGGATAACGAAGGCTGGGGCCTGTCGGCACAACGACCGGTGATCCATGTGTCCTGGCATCAGGCCGTGGCCTACAGCCAATGGTTATCGAAGGTCACCGGCCAGCGTTATCGCCTGCCCACCGAAGCCGAGTGGGAGTACGCCGCTCGCGCCGGCAGCACCAGTTATTACTGGTGGGGTGAGCAGCTCGACAGCCCGGAAACCCGACCGCGCGCACATTGCCGCGGCTGCGCCACCTCGCGGCTGATCCAGAGTAAGACCGAACGTGTCGGCCAGTTCGCCGCCAATGCCTTCGGCCTGCATGACACCGCCGGCAATGTCTGGGAATGGACCGCCTCGCGCTTTGCCAGTCCCTTCGACGGCAGCGAGCAACAGGCGGCCAGCCTGCTCGATAAAAGCCCGCGGGTAGTGCGTGGCGGCGCCTGGAACAGCGGCCCGAGCTACCTGCGCAGCAGCCAGCGCGATATGAAACAACCGCAGCACAAGGACTACGCTCTGGGGTTTCGCGTGCTGCGTGAATTGCCGTGAGGCCGACGCGCGGCGAGGCTGCGACGAAACGTCAACAGACCTTCTACCGCGCGTGGAGTAAACTGAACGCCGTCATCATCGCCGGAGGTCCTTATGGCCAGCGAACGTCACTTCTCACCTGTTGATCGCCTGCTGCTGCAAGCCGATGCGGCCCTGCGCACCCTGCTGCCGTTCAGCGGTCAGCCGACACGGCCGTCACCAGCGATCGTGCAGCCGGAGGCCGAGCTGGACGAGCGCCAGGCCCAGCATGTGGCCGGGCTGATGCGCATCAACCATACCGGTGAGGTCTGCGCCCAGGCGCTGTACCAGGGCCAGGCGCTGACCGCCAAGTTGCCCCAGGTACGCGAGGCGATGGAGCATGCCGCCGATGAGGAAATTGACCATCTGGCCTGGTGCGAACAGCGCATCCGTCAGCTGGGCAGCCAACCGAGCATTCTCAATCCGCTGTTCTACGGCCTGTCTTTCGGTGTCGGCGCTGCGGCCGGGCTGATCAGCGACAAGGTCAGCCTGGGTTTTGTCGCCGCCACCGAAGATCAGGTGGTCAAACACCTCGATGAACACCTGCAGCAGATCCCGCTGGAAGACCAGAAATCCCGGGCGATTCTCGAACAGATGCGTGTCGATGAAGAGCAGCATGCCTGCAACGCACTGGACGCCGGCGGCTTGCGCTTCCCGGCGCCGGTGAAGTTCGGCATGAGCTTGCTGGCCAAGGTCATGACCAGCACTACCTACCGCGTATAGAACTGAATCGCAGGCACAGAAAAGGGCACCGAGGTGCCCTTTTCTGTGCCACGAGGTATCTGCAACCGCTTACTCGCCCAACTCGATAATCTCGTAGTCGTGGCTGATCTCGACGCCGCCGCGGCCCAGCATAATCGAGGCCGAGCAGTACTTTTCGGCCGACAGTTCAACCGCACGCTTGACCTGAGCCTCCTTCAAACCACGGCCCTTGACCACGAAATGCAGGTGGATCTTGGTAAACACCTTGGGCTCTTCCGTGGCGCGCTCGGCCTCCAGAAAGGCTTCGCAGCTTTCTACCGCCTGGCGGGATTTCTTCAGGATGCTGACCACATCAAAGTTGCTGCAGCCACCCAGACCAATCAGCACCATCTCCATTGGCCGCACACCCAGGTTACGTCCACCGCTCTCTGGCGGGCCATCCATTACCACCGCATGGCCGCTGCCCGACTCTCCGATAAACAGGGCTTCGCCTGCCCATTGAATACGCGCTTTCATTACTCGGGCTCCGCTGTTAAAAAGGAAGGCAGCTTAGCACAGCACCGCTACAACCTCTTTGGGTGCCAAGAGAGCCAAAAGCTCGCCGCTGAGTGTTAGCCAGGTCGCAAAACAACACCTACTCTTGGGCTGGTGGTTAAGCAGATAGCGATTTACTGGCACACTTGTACAGATAACTATTATTAGAACTTCAGCCGCACAACGGCTTACCTTTATAAATTCGGGATTCAGGCATGGTAGCTATTACCCTCACACCTAAAATAAAAAATCTCGACAAGCTTCTCGCGCATTGCCACCGCCGTCGCTATACCGCCAAGAGCACCATAATCTATGCGGGCGATCGCTGCGAAACGCTGTTCTTCATCGTCAAAGGGTCGGTCACTATCCTGATCGAAGACGATGATGGTCGGGAAATGATCATCGCTTACCTCAACTCCGGCGACTTCTTCGGAGAAATGGGCCTGTTCGAAAAGGACGGCGCCGAAAAAGAACGCAGTGCCTGGGTGCGCGCCAAGACCGAGTGCGAAGTGGCGGAGCTGAGCTACGCCAAGTTTCGCGAACTCACCCAGCAGGACCCGGACATTCTCTATGCCCTGGGCAGCCAGATGGCCGAACGCCTGCGCAACACCACGCGCAAAGTGGGCGACCTGGCCTTTCTAGACGTCACCGGTCGCGTTGCGCGCACCCTGCTGGACCTGTGCAAGCAACCCGACGCCATGACTCACCCGGACGGCATGCAGATCAAAATCACCCGCCAGGAAATCGGCCGCATCGTCGGCTGCTCCCGTGAGATGGTCGGTCGTGTGCTCAAGGCCCTGGAAGAACAGGGCCTGGTCAGCGTCAAAGGCAAGACCATGGTGGTATTTGGCACACGCTGAACCGTCTGCCGTAGAAATAAAAAAGCCGACGCATGCGTCGGCTTTTTTATGGTTTGGTGGTTTCAGTCCACATCCGGTGCTGCGATCACCCGCTTGCGCTCCGGAAAAAACAGACGCTCTAGCTCAGCCCCCGGATTATCGGCACGCATAAACGCCTCGCCGACCAGAAAGGCATACACCTCGCTGATTTCCATCAGTTCGACATCCGCGCGGTTGAGGATGCCGCTCTCGGTCACCACCAGACGGTCACGGGGAATCCGCGGCAGCAGGTCAAGGGTGGTTTCCAGGCTCAGCTCGAAGGTGTGCAGATTACGGTTGTTGATCCCCACCAACGGCGTATCCAGGGTTTTCAACGCACGCTCCAGCTCATCGCCGTCATGCACTTCCACCAGTACATCGAGATCGAAAGCTTTGGCTGTCGCCGCCAACTCAGCCATTTGTGCGTCTTCCAGGGCCGAGACGATCAGCAGCACACAGTCTGCGCCCAGTGCGCGGGCCTCGACGATCTGGTACGGGTCGATCATGAAATCCTTGCGAATCACCGGCAGCGAGCACGCCGCACGGGCGTCCTGCAGGAAGCGATCGGAGCCCTGAAAGAAATCGATATCGGTCAGCACTGACAGACAGGTGGCGCCGCCGGCCTGATAACTCTGGGCAATCTCAGCCGGCACAAAATGCTCACGCAATACGCCCTTGCTCGGTGAGGCCTTTTTGATTTCAGCGATCACCGCCGGCTGCTTGCGCTTGGCCTGGCTGATCAGCGCCTCGGCAAAACCGCGCACCGGATCGGCGCTACGGGCTTGCTGCTCAAGCTCGGCCAGCGAAACAACAGCGCGGCGCGCGGCGACTTCTTCAGCCTTGCGCGCGAGAATCTTCTCCAGAACGGTTGGAATACTCACCCGGCATTCTCCTCTTTGAATACAGCGGTAAAGGACACCAACTCCTGCAATTTTTCCCAGGCCAGGCCGGTGTGCAAGGCGTCATGGGCCAGCTGCACACCCTGCTTGAGACTGCTCGCCAGGTCCGCGGCATACAGCGCCGCACCGGCATTCAGGGCAATCATGTCGGCCGCTTTCTGCCCGGCTTCGGTCTTGCGCTTCGTCAGGGCATCACGAATCAGCGCCAACGAGGCCTCCGGGCTTTCCACCGCCAGGCCAACCAAACTCTGGCTCTTCAGCCCGAGGTCTTCCGGCAGCACTTCGTATTCGGTGATGAGCCCATCCTTCAATTCGGCGACATGAGTCGCCGACGCCAGGCTGAATTCATCCAGGCCATCGCGCGAATGCACCACCAGGATGTGTTGGCTGCCGAGGCGCTTGAGTACTTCGGCAAGCGGCCGGCACAGCGCCTGACTGAACACGCCCACCACCTGATGCTTAACCCCGGCCGGATTGGTCAGTGGGCCAAGCATATTGAAGAGGGTGCGCAGGCCCAGCTCACGACGTGGCACAGCGGCATACTTCATCGCCGAGTGATGCACCTGGGCAAACATAAAGCCGACGCCAACGCTCTCGATGCAGCGCGCCACCTGCTCCGGCGTCAGGCTCAGGTAAATACCCGCCGCCTCGAGCAGGTCGGCACTGCCGCTCTTGCCCGACACCGCACGGTTGCCATGCTTGGCCACCTTGCCGCCTGCAGCCGCAACCACAAAGCTCGCCGCGGTCGATACGTTGAAGATATTCGCGCCATCGCCACCGGTGCCGACCACGTCGACCACATGGTCGAGGGTCTGCAGGTGCACATGGCTGGCCAGCTCACGCATGACCGAAACGGCACCGACGATCTCGTCAATGGTCTCGCTTTTCATGCGCATGCCCATCAGAAAGGCGCCGATCTGCGCATCCGTGCACTGGCCCGTCATGATCTCGCGCATGACGTCCTGCATTTCTTCGGTGCTCAGGTCGAGCTGGTTGACCACTCGATTGAGGGCTTCCTTGATGTTCATCAGCGCTGGCCTCCTTGTTGTTTGAGGAAGTTGGCAAACAGCTCGTGGCCCTGTTCGGTGAGAATCGACTCAGGGTGGAACTGCACGCCCTCAATATGCAGGGTCTTGTGGCGCAGGCCCATGATCTCATCCACCGAACCATCTTCATGCTGTGTCCAGGCGGTGATTTCCAGGCAGTCCGGCAAGGTTTCGCGCTTGACCACCAGGGAATGATAGCGGGTCACCGTCAACGGGTTGTTCAGGCCGGCAAAGACGCCCAGATCGCGGTGGAACACCGGGCTGGTCTTGCCATGCATCACCTGGCGCGCACGCACGACATCGCCGCCGAAAGCCTGGCCGATGCTCTGGTGGCCCAGGCACACACCGAGAATCGGCAGCTTGCCGGCGAAATGCATAATTGCCTCAATGGACACCCCGGCTTCAGTTGGCGTGCACGGGCCAGGCGAGACCACGATGCGCTCAGGTTTAAGCGCCTCGATCTCGGCAATCGACAGTTCATCATTGCGGATCACATGCACGTCTGCGCCCAGCTCGCCCAGGTACTGCACCACGTTGTAGGTGAAGGAGTCGTAGTTATCGATCATCAAAAGCATGGCGGGACTCCTCAGCGCGTGGACAGGTCAGGAACGGTTTGCTCGGCGAGCGCCACAGCACGGAACATGGCGCGACGCTTGTTCAGCGTCTCCTCCCACTCCAGCGCGGGCACCGAGTCGGCAACAATGCCGGCACCGGCCTGCACGTGCAGCTCGCCGTCCTTGATCACCGCAGTACGAATGGCGATGGCGGTGTCCATATTGCCGTTCCACGCCAGGTAGCCCACGGCGCCGCCGTAGACACCGCGTTTGACCGGTTCCAGCTCATCGATGATTTCCATGGCGCGAATCTTCGGCGCGCCGGACAAGGTGCCCGCCGGCAGAATGGCGCGCAGCGCATCCATCGCCGTCAGGCCTTCTTTAAGGTGGCCGGTGACGTTAGAGACGATGTGCATAACGTTGGAATAACGCTCGATCACCATCTTCTCGGTCAGTTTGACGCTGCCGGTGCTGGCCACACGACCAACATCGTTACGGCCCAGGTCGATCAGCATCAGGTGCTCGGCGACTTCCTTGGCATCGGACAGCAGGTCCTCTTCCAGGGCCAGGTCAGCCTCCTCGTTGGCACCACGCGGGCGGGTGCCGGCAATCGGGCGCACGGTGACCAAGCCATCTTCCAGGCGCACCAACACCTCCGGCGAGCTGCCGACCACGTGGAAGTCGCCGAAGTTGAAGAAGTACATATAAGGCGTCGGGTTGATGCAGCGCAGCGCGCGGTACAGATCAATCGGCGCGGCCGTGAACGGAATCGACATGCGCTGCGAGATCACCACCTGCATGCAATCGCCCGCCAGGATGTACTCCTTGATCGCCTGGACTGCATTTTCGTAGTCATCGCGCTTGAAGCTGGAAATAAAGTCCGGCTCGGCACCGGCCGGCGCGGCCAGATCCACACCCAGGCGCGGGGTAATCGGCTGACGCAGCTTGTGCAGGATTTCCTGCAGGCGCGCTTGGCCCTGCTCCAGCGCATCGGCATCGCTCGGATCAACCAGCACGATGGCGTGCATCTTGCCGGCCAGGTTGTCGAACACCACCACCGCATCGGACACCATCAGCAGAATGTCCGGTGTTCCCAAGGCATCGGGGTTAACGCCCTTGGCCAGTTTGGGCTCGACGTAGCGCACGCTGTCATAGCCGAAGTAGCCAACCAGGCCGCCGTTGAAGCGCGGCAAGCCTGCCAGCGTCGGTACCTTGTAGCGATCTTTGAACTGCTCGACAAAGGCCAGTGGGTCTTCGCAGTGATGACGCTCCACTTCGACACCGTCGACGCTGATGGTTACGTCATGCTCGTACGCACGCAACACGGTGCGTGCCGGCAGGCCAATGATGGAGTAACGCCCCCACTTCTCACCGCCCTGCACGGACTCCAGCAGGTAAGTGTTGGCCTCATCGGCCAGCTTCAGATAAATGGACAGCGGGGTGTCGAAATCCACCAGGGTTTCGCAGGCAACAGGAATGCGGTTATAGCCGGCAGCGGCTAAACGCAGGAATTCTTCGCGGGTCATGATCAGCCTCGTGGCTTGAGGTAATTCGGTCGAGTGCAAACGCGCCGCCTAGGCGGCCAAGATCAGATCAGGGGCGCCAGCGCCAACGGGCCAGGGCCTTGATGATTTTCATGTCGGTGCTTGCCGACCAGCGCGTGCAGGTAACCACCACGAAGCTCTCTTATTTCAGGCGGGATTGAAGTTCGGTCACACTAGCGCAGGGCCGGACCCGAATCAACCCGCAAACCCCGGCAAAATCAGGGCTCAGCCGGGCGCAGCAAGCCGCTCAGACAATCCAGCACATGCGCAGGATTCTCCTCGGCAATCGGTCGGCCGTGGTTATAGCCGTAACTCAGCGCCACACACGGCACGCCGGCAGCTCTGGCCGCCAACACATCATTACGCGAGTCACCGACAAACAACGCGTGCGCAGCGTCCACTCGGGCCAGTTGCAGCACATGCAGCAGCGCTGCCGGATCGGGTTTCTGCTGAGGGAGGGTGTCGCCGCCTACAATCCAGCGAAAATAGCCGCCCAAGCCCTTTTCATCCAACAAGGGCGCAACAAAACGCTCGGGCTTGTTGGTGACAATCGCCAGCTCCACCTGCTGCTCACGCAGCCAGTCCAGGGTCGGCTTTACACCGGCATAAACCTGAGTCAGCGCGTGGTTTTCGGCGTAATGCTGCATAAACAGCTCCAGCGCCGGCTCGGCGAGGGCATCATCTATATGCTCATGTTGCAGCCCGCCCGCCAGGGCGCGGCGTACCAGCACCCTCGCGCCATTACCGACCCAATTACGCACCTGTGCCACACCCGCAGCCGGCCGCCCCAGATCGCGCAAAGTCTTGTCGATGGCTGCGGCCAGGTCCGGTACCGAATCCACCAGGGTGCCATCCAGATCAAACATCACCAGGCGTGGCAACTCGCCCAGGAACAGTTCGCGCAGCAGACTCATCCGCGAGCCTGAGCCAATTCAGCACGCATGGCGTCGATCACCGCTTTGTAGTCCGGCTGATTGAAGATCGCCGAACCGGCGACAAAGGTGTCGGCACCGGCAGCGGCGATTTCGCGGATGTTCTGCACATTCACCCCACCGTCGATCTCCAGGCGGATTTCACGGCCAGAAGCATCGATCAGCGCGCGGGCTTGCTTAAGCTTTTCCAGGGTATGGGGAATAAATTTCTGCCCTCCGAAGCCTGGGTTGACGCTCATCAGCAGGATCATGTCGACCTTGTCCATCACGTGCTTGAGTACATCCAGCGGGGTGGCCGGGTTGAACACCAGACCGGCCTTGCAGCCGCCGTCGCGAATCAGCTGCAGCGAGCGGTCGATATGCTCAGAGGCTTCCGGGTGGAAGGTGATGTAGGTGGCACCGGCCTCGATAAAGTCGCCGATGATGCGATCCACCGGTTTGACCATCAGGTGCGCGTCGATCGGCGCGGTGATGCCGTATTTACGCAACGCGGCGCAGACCATCGGACCGATGGTGAGGTTGGGCACGTAGTGGTTGTCCATGACATCGAAGTGCACGATGTCGGCACCGGCGGCGAGCACCTTGTCCACTTCTTCACCCAGGCGAGCGAAGTCAGCGGAAAGAATCGACGGAGCAATGGCGAAGGGTTGCATAGCGCACCTCGGTGGCATTCACGGAAGGCGCGCATTGTACCAGCCCGATCCAAGGCCTGGCGCGCGTGAGCGACACCTGACAAAGCCGAGCGGAAAAGGCTAGGCTGCTGAGACTCGATGCCCGCTGGAGAACCCCATGTTTTCGCGCCCCACCGCCCTTGCCCTGTGCCTGCTTCTATCGATCAGCCCACTGCAGGCGGAAGAACAAACACCTGCAGAAGAAGCCCCCGCCGCTACGGACGCGTCAACCGAGACGGCAGAAGAAGTACGTGCACCTCTAGCCGAGCGTAGCGAGGTGGAAGCCACGGCGCTGGAACAGCGGCTGGAGCAAAAGGAACAGCAGCAACTGCAAGCGGGTGATGAAAGCTTTCTTGCTCTCTGGCTGCCGGCCAATGTCGCCGAGCCCAGCGGCGCGGTGATCATTCTGCCGGGCGACGATGAAACTGCCGATTGGCCGCAAAGCGTCGGCCCCTTGCGCCGCAAACTGCCAAACGGTGGCTGGCATAGCCTTAGCCTGACTCTGCCCGACCCTAACAGTGACGCGCCGCCACTGCGCAGCGCCGAACCACCCACTGCAGTCCCAACAGAAGAGACTGCTGCCGAGACCACAGAGACACAGGCCGAGGAAAGCGCCGAGAGCAGCCCAGCAACAGATGAAGCTACTACGGAAAGCCCTAATAGCCAGCTAGACAATGCCGAAACCGCGGCAAGCAAAGTGAAAAGCATTGAGGAACAGCAGAAAGCCCATGCCGAACGCGTACTGGCACGCATCGAGTCAGCCATCGCGTTTGCCGAGCAACAGCAAGCTAAGACCATTGTGCTGCTTGGCCACGGCAGCGGCGCTTACTGGGCCGCGCGCTACCTGGCCGAACGCAAGCCAGCCAAGATTCAGAATCTGCTGCTGGTCGCCGCACAACTGCCTGCTGGCTATACCCCGCCCCTGGATGAGCTGATTCCGCAACTGCAGCTGGCCACCGGCGACTTCTATTACAAGGACCTGGCCGCCGACCGCCAGGCAGCCCTCAAGCGCTCGCAAGCCAGCAAACGGCAAAAGCACCCCAGCTATATACAGATCGCCATGAAGGCCTTGCCGGGCAACCGCGAAGCCGAACAGGAGCAACTCTACCGCCGCATCCGCGGCTGGCTGACACTGAAGCTGCAGGCGAAATAACCCTAGCGGGGCGTTGAAAAAGGTTGGCGAGGCAGTCAGCGCAAGGCGCTACAACAGCAACAGCCTTCGGCTGGTCAAAACGGCGAGGAAACGGACTGGGTTCGCACGCGAATGTACGAGTTGCACATGAGCATCTGTCGTTTCACTCGCCCCTCGGGTCGCGCTAAAGCGCGTTAGCCGTAAGCGGCTTGCCTCGTTTGTGTTTAACGCCACAATGGCAACGCAGGTAGTTTTTCAACAACTGGCTAACGAAAGCCGTGGCGCTGGCGAATCAGGTCATAAGCCTGATGCAGCTCACGGGTACGCTCAGTCGCCTCGCGCACACGCTCGGGCGTGGCTCCACTGCCTGCCAGCTTGTCGGGGTGATGGCGACTCAATAAGCGTCGATACGCCTGCTTGATCTGCGCAGGCTCCGCATCGGCAGTTACGCTCAACAGATTCAAGGCACATTGATAGGCATTACTGGCCGTCGAAACCAACGGCCCTTGCTGCGGTGCGTAGGCCTCACTCAACTGCGCCTGGGTTGCCGATGAAACCTGCAGCCATTTGCCCCAGAGCATGATCAGCTCATGCTCAGCCTGCCCGACCTGGCCATCCACCCAAGCCATTCGCCAGCACGCGCGCAGCAGCGCTTCACTGCGCTCGCGCTGACGACGCAGCGGCACACGCAAACTGTCACGCCCAATCTTGCCTTGGGCAAAAGCTGCAATAGCATGGCGCTGCCCCTCGGCATCCAGTCCCAGGCGCTGCATTTCCGCCCGCGCCTGCTGGATATGCGCCGGCAACACGCGGCCACCGCTCTTGGCCAAACGCCCCAACAACACAAATAGCAGCCACTCATCACGCGACTCGGCGCGACCGCCCAGGCGCTCACGCAAGGCTGCCCAGGACTGCAGACGCAAACGCCGATCAAGCACCTGGCCCAGCAAACCACCGAGCATGGCACCCGGAATACTGGCCACCGCCAGCCCGGCCACCGCCCCTAGAAGGGTCACAGGCCAGATCATCCTAGCCGCGCGCCTCAAGCAGACGCTCGACCTGAGCCAGGCGCTCATGGGTACCCACATCCACCCAGCAACCGTCAAACCGCTCGCCCGTAACCTGCCCCGTCGCCATGGCCGTACGCAACAATGGCGCCAGCGAGAAGACGCCAGCCTCACAATCGGCAAACAGCCCGGGAGACAGCACGGCCATTCCGCTATAAGTCAGGCTGTCCTGCCCCGCCTGCGCATCCGTAACCTGCCCTTTCTGCAAACAGAAATCGCCCTTGACGTGATGACCTGGATTCTCGATCAACACCAGGTGCGCCAGGCCGGATAACGGACGGCGCAGCTCGGCAAAGGGGTAGTCGGTGAAGATATCGCCATTGATCAGCACAAACGGCTGATCGCCCAGCAAAGGCAGCGCCTGAAAGATCCCGCCGCCGGTTTCCAACGGCTCACCCTCGGCGGAATAGGAAATGCTGACGCCGAAACGAGATCCATCGCCCAGGTAATCCTCGATCTGCTGCCCCAGCCAGGCATGATTGATCACCAACTCGGTAAACCCGGCCGCCGCCAACGCACGCACGTGGTATTCGATCAAGGGCACGCCGGCCGCACGCACCAATGGCTTAGGGGTATGCAGCGTCAGCGGGCGCAGCCGCTCACCTTTACCGGCAGCCAGAATCATCGCTTTCATACGGGCTCCCGTCGCAGGCTGCCGAGCAACTCAGCCAACTCAGCCAGCTCCGGCCGACGCGCCAATACCGCGTCTATATAAGAGAAGAAACGCGGCACGTCCCCCAAGTACTTGGGTTTGCCATCACGATGGCAAATACGCGCGAAGATGCCTATTACCTTGAGGTGGCGTTGCACACCCATCAGGTCACTGGCACGCAAGAAGTCATCCCATACCGGCTGCACCGGCACACCGGCCTCACACGCCTGTTGCCAGTAGTGCTGCAACCAATGCTGTACGCGTGCCTCGGGCCAGCTGAGAAAGGCATCTTTAAACAGGCAGGTGACGTCATAGGTAACCGGGCCGTAGACCGCATCCTGAAAATCCAGCACCCCTGGATTCGGCGCGCTGAGCATCAGGTTGCGCGGCATATAGTCGCGATGCACCAGCACCTTGGGCTGGGCCAGGGCGCTGTCGATCAGCAGCTGACTCGCGCGCTGCCACAGGGCTTGCTGCGGTTCACTGAACTCAATACCCAAGTGACGCTGCACATACCACTCGGGAAATAGCTGCAGTTCACGACGCAGCAAAGCATCATCATAGTGGGGAAGTGGCGTGGTCATCGGCAGTCGCTGAAACGCCAAGAGCGCTTGCAGCGCGTCAGCAAACAACTCATCAGCATTGTCTTCGTTGATCACATCCAGGTAGGTCTGCCGGCCAAGATCGTTGAGCAATAAAAAGCCTCGCTCAAGGTCGGCGGCAAGAATCTGCGGCACATTGAGGTGCGCCTCAGCGAGCATATGTGCCACTTTTACGAACGGCGCGCAGTCTTCCTGAGGCGGCGGCGCATCCATCACAATCAGGCTGCGCCCAGCACCTTGCCAGCGGAAATAACGACGAAAACTGGCGTCACTGCTGGCAGAGGTAAGCGTGGCGGCGGGTACAGCGCCCCAACCCTGTTTAGCAAACAGCCCAGGCAGCTGCTGATCCAGCCAGTTTTCGAGGAGTTTTAAGCGTACATCTTCATCAGGCATTACAAGGTCTCCGACGGCGCTAGCCGTTGCGCGGGTCATGCTTTATTATCCAGCATCTTTTCAAGCCCATCGAGAGGCGTGCGGCCTCAGGGCCAATGGCGCGCAGGAAGCCCGGAAAAAATAAGATGGCAGTAAAATACCCCGCGTTTCGTAAAAAATTCCCTCTATTGGTCACTGGTAGCCTTCTGGCGCTACAACCTTTAGCCGTTCCTTTTGCTATCGCTGCCGAGCAGTACGATTGCCAGGTTTCCGCCACCGGCGGCTGGGCATGCGCCCCGAAGACCAGCAATGCTGCACTGCCAGCACGGCCAGTACAACGTGATTCGGTCGCCAGCAACAAAGCTGGCGGAAGTAGCTCCGAAGCACCTCAGGGAAAAGCCGCGCAAGCGACCCTGGTGACTGAAAGCCGTGGCAAAGGCCTTGCTTCGCGCAGCGCCGACTTCAGCCACCTGGACTGGGTACCGCGAGAAAATCTCAGCGCCGCCCAGCTGGCTGAAGCCGGCCCTTACTGCGCAGGCGCGTATGTAGAGCCGACGCGCCCGGGCATGAACGACCAGACGCCGATGGACGAAGCGCCGATGTTCGTTTCGGCTAAAGCCTCGCGTTATGAGCAGGAAGAGCAAGTCGCCACCCTCGCCGGTGACGTGGTTCTGCGCCAAGCGGGCATGCAGGTCGAAGCGGATGAAGCCAACCTGCGCCAGGCGGAAAACCGCGGCGAGCTGATCGGTAATGTGCGCCTGCGTGATCAGGGCATGCTGGTGGTGGGTGACCGCGCCGAGTTGCAACTGGACAACGGTGAAGCCAAAGTCGACAACGCCGAATACGTCCTGCACAAAAGCCATATCCGCGGCAATGCGCTCTACGCCAAGCGCGAAGAAAGCGCGATTATCCGCCTGAAAGACGGCACCTACACCAGCTGTGAGCCCGGCAGCAATGCCTGGCACCTGAAGGGCAACAACATCACCCTGAACCCGGCCACCGGTTTCGGCACCGCGACCAACGTCACTCTGCGGGTGAAGAATATTCCGGTGTTCTACACACCTTATATCTACTTCCCAATTGACGACCGTCGCCAGTCCGGCTTCCTGCCACCCAGCATCGGCAGCTCGAGTGATAACGGCCTGACCCTGCAGACGCCGTACTACTTCAACTTGGCGCCGAACTACGACGCCACGCTGTACCCGACCTATATGAGTGATCGCGGCTTGATGATGGAAGGCGAATTCCGCTACCTCACCAAGAACAGCGAAGGTCAGGTGGGCGGCGCGTATCTCGATGACAGCAACGATGACCGCAAACTGCAGTCGGATTACGAAGATCAGCGCTGGATGTACAGCTGGCAACACAAGACAGGCCTGACCTCGCGCCTGCTGGCTGAAGTTGATTACACCGACATCAGCGACCCTTACTACTTCCAGGATCTGGATACTGATTTGGGTGTAAGCGCAACGGGCTACGTCAATCAGCGCGGCACATTGACCTATCGTGGCGACAGTTACACTGCCCGTCTGAATGCTCATGCTTATGAGCTGGCCAATATTACTGACATCACCCCGTACAACCGTCTGCCGCAGCTTACGCTGGATGGCGTGCTGCCATTTAAACCCGCAGGCGTTAACTTCAGTTATGGCACGGAATATGTGCGTTTCGACCGCAGCCTGCGCAAAGGCAACTTCATCAATGAAGATGGCGTAGTTGAGCAGCCGTGGTACGACACCGTCGTCCAAGGCCTAGCCCGCGCCAATGGTGAGCGCCTGCATGTCGAGCCAGGCGTCAGCCTGCCGCTCAACTGGAGCTGGGGCTATATCAAACCGCAGGTCAAGTACCTACAGACCAACTACGACCTGACACTGGATCAGCAAGGCAAGAATACGCTGCTGGCAGAACAGGAATATAAGAGCAGCCAAAGTCGTGGTGTAGGCATGTTCAGCCTGGACAGCGGCCTGTACTTTGACCGCAACACTCAATGGTTCGGCAAGTCCTACCGCCAGACCCTTGAGCCTCGCCTGTTCTACCTCTATGTACCCGAGGAAGACCAAACCGACATCCCAATCTTCGATACCGGCGAAAGCAACTTCAGCTACTCCTCGCTGTGGCGTGAAAACCGCTTCTCCGGCAAGGATCGTATCGGCGATGAGAACAAGCTGTCTCTTGGCGTAACCAACCGCTGGATTGAGCCCAATGGCTTTGAGCGCCAGCGCTTTAGCATCGGCCAGTCCTTCTACTTCGAAGATCGCCAAGTACAGCTCCCAGGCATTGATTACCGCACACGCGTCGACGCAACCGCATCGGTATCGCCTTACGCGCTTGAGTACCTGTATCGCTTTAACCGCGACTGGCGCTTCTCGTCGGACTTCAACTGGGATCCGGACAGCGGCAGCACGCGCTCGGGTAGCGCGATGTTCCATTACCAGCCGGAAGACAACCCGAACAAGGTGGTCAACGCAGGCTATCGCTATCGCAACGACACCGTGCGCTATGACGAAGCAACCGGCAACTGGGTCGTTGGCGGCGGCGATTACGGCACACCCGGCAGCGCGAACTACATCAAGGATTACTACAAGATCAGTCAGCACGACTTCTCAGTGATCTGGCCGATCGTACCGCAGTGGAGCGTGATTTCCCGCTGGCAGTATGACTACGGTCGCGACCGCACTCTTGAAGCCTTTGCCGGTTTCGAGTACGACAGCTGCTGCTGGAAACTGCGCCTGATCAACCGCTACTGGATCGACTACGACGAAGTCAGCCTGAACCCGTCGCTCAACGACCAGGCTGATCGCGGTATCTTCCTGCAGATCGTACTCAAAGGTCTGGGCGGTGTAGTCGGCAATAAAGTTGAGACTTTCCTCGACCAAGGCATTCAAGGTTATCGTGAACGTGAAGATCAAGCTTTCTGATTGCGTGCGCCCCCTGCTGTTGGGCGCGCTGTTTCTGGGTACTGCGGCACACGCTGAGGTACAACCACTCAACCGCGTTGTAGCGATTGTCGATAACGATGTCGTCATGCAAAGCCAGCTCGATTCGCGCTTGCGTGAAGTGCAGCAGACCATTGCCCAGCGCGGCGCCGCCCTGCCGCCTGAGCATGTGCTCAGCCAGCAGGTGCTGGAGCGCCTGATCATCGAAAACATCCAACTGCAGATCGGTGAACGTTCAGGCATTCGGATTACCGACGAAGAGCTGAACCAGGCCATCGGCACCATCGCGCAACGCAATGGCATGAGCATCGAGCAGTTCCGCGCCGCTTTAGCTGCGGACGGGCTGTCGTACACTGATGCGCGTGATCAGGTACGCCGCGAGATGATCATCAGCCGTGTACGCCAGCGCCGTGTGGCTGAGCGCATCCAGGTCACCGATCAAGAAGTGCAGAACTTCCTCGCCTCGGACATGGGCAAGATGCAGCTTTCGGAAGAGTTCCGCCTGGCCAACATCCTGATCCCAGTACCCGAAGGTGCTTCCCCGGAAGACATCCAGGCCGCAGACCGTCAGGCTCGCGACCTGTATCAACAGTTGCAGCAAGGCGCAGATTTCGCCCAGCTAGCCATTGCCCGCTCAGCCAGTGAAACCGCGCTGGAAGGCGGCGAAATGGGCTGGCGTAAAGCCGGACAGCTGCCACCGCCCTTCGACACCATGCTTAGCGCCTTGTCAGTTGGCCAGGTCACTGAGCCGATGCGTACTCCGGGCGGTTTCATCATGCTCAAACTGCTGGAAAAGCGCGGCGGCGACAGCCAGGTACGTGACGAAGTGAATGTTCGCCACATCCTGATCAAGCCCAGCGAAATCCGTAGTGAAGCTGAAACTAAACGCCTGGTTGAACGTCTGCACCAGCGCATCCTGGCCGGAGAAGATTTCGCCGAACTGGCGAAGAGCTTCTCCGAAGACCCAGGCTCAGCGCTGAACGGCGGTACCCTGAGCTGGATCGACCCGAACGTGTTGGTACCTGAGTTCCGTGAAGTAATGAACAACACGCCTGCGGGTGAGCTGTCCAAACCATTCAAGAGCCCTTACGGCTGGCACGTGCTGGAAGTCATGGGCCGTCGTGCCACTGACAGCAGCGCCCAGTTCCGCGAGCAACAAGCCATGACCGTACTGCGTAATCGCAAGTACGATGAAGAGCTGCAAGCCTGGCTGCGGCAGATCCGTGACGAAGCCTACGTCGAGACAAAGCTCTGACAGGCGCCTCGCCCTAACGCGAGATAACAGACAAGCCCGGTTTATGCACACGCAGACCGGGCTTTTTTGTGGCCGGCCGTGCCTGGCGACTACTCGCTGGCCCGACGCATAATGGCCCTAACCCCGATCAACTGATGCACTGCCCCGTTAACGCATAGCGAGAGCCTACCGATGAGCAACGCCCGCCTTTTCGCGCTGACCCCTGGTGAGCCCGCAGGCATAGGTCCCGACCTGTGCCTGCTGCTGGCCCGTGAAGCGCAACCACATGCCTTGATCGCCATTGCCAACCGCGACCTGCTGACTGAGCGCGCCCAACTGCTGGGGTTAAGCATTGACCTGATCAGCGTCAGCCCCGATGCCTGGCCAAGTCAGGCTGCACCCACCGGCAGCCTGTATGTCTGGGACACCCCGCTGGCCGCCTCCGTAAGCCCCGGCCAACTGAACCCAGACAATGCGCGCTATGTCCTAGAGACGCTTACCCGCGCGGGACAAGGCTGCCTCGACGGCCATTTCGCTGGGATGATTACCGCCCCCGTGCACAAGGGCGTGATCAACGAGGGCGGAATTGCCTTCTCCGGACATACCGAATTTCTCGCCGAGCTAACCCACACCGAGCAAGTGGTGATGATGCTCGCCACCCACGGCCTGCGTGTGGCGCTGGTGACTACGCACCTGCCACTCAAGGATGTAGCCGCAGCCATCACCCCCGAGCGCCTGGCACGGGTCACGCGTATTCTCGACCATGACCTGCGCACGAAATTCGGCATCGCCCTGCCGCGGATTCTGGTCTGCGGCCTCAACCCCCACGCCGGCGAAAGCGGCCATCTGGGACGGGAGGAGATCGAGGTCATCGAGCCCACTCTGCAGCAACTGCGCAGCGAAGGTATCGACCTAATTGGCCCCCTGCCGGCCGACACCCTGTTCACTCCCAAGCACCTTGAGCATTGCGATGCGGTGCTGGCGATGTACCACGACCAGGGCTTGCCGGTGCTGAAATACAAGGGCTTTGGCGCTGCGGTAAACGTCACCCTGGGCCTGCCGATCATCCGCACCTCGGTCGATCACGGCACGGCACTGGATCTGGCCGGCAGCGGCAAGATCGACTGCGGCAGCCTGCAGGTCGCCTTGCAAACTGCCTATGAAATGGCTGCCAGCCAGGTGAAAAGCCGCTAACGGCTAAGCCCAGCACAGGGCGAACGTCGCCAATGCTGTTAAACTGCCGGGCTTTCTACCCGCGTTACATTCGCTTCAAGCCGATGCTTTGAAGCCTGGAGCTGCTGCATGTCCGATTACCAACACCGCGCGCGCAAGCGTTTCGGCCAGAACTTCCTGCATGACGCTGGAGTGATTCATCGCATCCTGCGCGCCATCCACGCCCGTGAAGGCGAGCACATGCTGGAAATCGGCCCAGGTCAGGGCGCGCTGACCGAAGGCCTGCTGAACAGCGGTGCGCAGCTCGACGTGATTGAACTTGACCGCGACCTGGTGCCGATTCTGCAACATCAGTTCGGCAGCAATCCACGCTTCCGCCTAAACCAGGGTGACGCCCTCAAATTCGATTTCAACCAGCTACAGGCCGCACCACACAGCCTGCGCGTGGTCGGTAATCTGCCGTACAACATCTCCACACCGCTGATCTTCCACCTGCTGAGCAATGCCGCGCTGATTCGCGACATGCACTTTATGCTGCAGAAGGAAGTGGTCGAGCGCCTGGCTGCCGAGCCGGGTGGTGGTGACTGGGGCCGCCTGTCGATCATGGTGCAGTATCACTGCCGTGTGGAGCATCTGTTCAATGTCGGCCCCGGCGCGTTCAATCCACCGCCCAAGGTCGATTCGGCGATCGTCCGCCTGGTGCCGCACGAAGTGCTGCCGCATCCGGCTAAAGACCATAATCTGCTCGAACGCGTGGTGCGCGAAGCCTTCAACCAGCGCCGCAAGACCTTGCGCAACACCCTCAAAGCCCTGCTGCCGGCTGCTGCCATCGAAGAGGCAGGCGTGGATGGCAGCCTGCGCCCCGAACAACTGGACCTGGCTGCATTTGTACGCCTGGCAGACAAACTGGCCGAACAGCCCAGCGCCGACTGACAGCGGCTAGACTGGGTATCTGCCCACTGAGTTAATTACGCATGAGCGATTCGCGCTACAACATCGACGTCAGCGTCGTCACCCGCTACCTGCCGGAGCAGTCGCAGCCGGAGCAGAACCGCTTTGCCTTCGCCTACACCGTCACGGTAAGCAACAACGGCGAGCTGCCAGCCAAGCTGCTCTCGCGGCACTGGGTAATTACCGACGGCGATGGCCGCGTGCAGGAAGTACGCGGCGCCGGCGTAGTTGGCCAGCAGCCGCTGATCGAGGCCGGCGCCAGTCACACCTACAGCAGCGGCACAGTGATGACCACCCGAGTCGGCATCATGCAGGGCAGTTACCAGATGCTCGCCGAAGACGGCAAACGCTTTGACGCCGTGATCGCGCCCTTCCGCCTGGCGGTGCCGGGCTCGCTGCACTGATGGCCACCTACGCCGTCGGCGACCTGCAAGGTTGCCTGAAACCTCTGCAATGCCTGCTTGAGCGCGTGGCCTTCGATCCAGCACGCGACAAGCTATGGCTGGTGGGTGACTTGGTCAACCGTGGCCCAGAATCCTTGGCGACGCTGCGCTTTCTCTACAACATACGTGAGGCGCTGACCTGTGTGCTGGGCAATCACGACCTGCATCTGCTGGCCGTTGCGCACAACATCGAGCGTCTGAAAAAAGGTGACACCCTGCGCGAGATCATCGACGCGCCGGATGCTGCCGACCTCCTCGACTGGCTGCGCCGGCAGAAACTTCTGCATTACGATGAAGCCCGCGACACCGCCCTGGTGCATGCAGGCATCCCGCCGCAGTGGAGCATGGACAAAGCCCTCAAGCGCGCCGCCGAAGTGGAAGAAGCGCTGCGCGACGATGCGCGCCTGCCGCTGTTTCTCGACGGCATGTATGGCAATGAGCCAGCCAAGTGGGACGGCGACCTGCACGGTGTCACGCGCCTGCGAGTAATCACCAACTACTTCACCCGCATGCGCTTTTGCAAAGCCGATGGCACCCTCGACCTGAAAAGCAAGGAAGGCGTCGGCAGCGCGCCACCGGGCTACGCCCCCTGGTTCAGCTACAAGCAGCGCAAGACTCGTGGCCAGCGCATCATTTTCGGTCACTGGGCAGCGCTCGAAGGTCAGTCCCCAGAACCCGACGTGATAGCCCTGGATACCGGCTGTGTATGGGGCGCAAGCATGACCCTGATGAATATCGATAGCGGCGAGAAATACAGCTGCGACTGTAAGGAGCAAGCATGAGCGAATTCAAACGCATCCCCCCCGAGCAGGCTCAGGCCCTGCGCCAGCAAGGCGCCGTAGTGGTCGATATCCGCGACCCGCAAAGCTTTGCCGCCGGCCACATCAGCGGCTCGCAGCACCTCGACAACCATTCCCTGCACGCCTTTATCACCCAGGCCGATCTCGACGCGCCACTGATTGTCACCTGCTACCACGGCAACTCCAGCCAGAGCGCGGCGGCCTATCTGGTTGGCCAGGGCTTTAGTGATGTCTACAGCCTCGACGGCGGCTTTGAACTGTGGCGCACCACTTTCCCCAACGACACCGCGCACAGTTCGGAAGAATAATTTTTTCATCGCCCAGGCCGCACCAGCTGTGGCCTGCCGGGCATTGCCGACCAACGGTAATATCCTGTTATCGTTGCGCGGCCCTTGACCTCGCCGATTCCGAACTACCTTTAGCTCAGGCCATCCAAAACAAGGTAGAGCCGGCCAAACGGCATCGGGCCATCGGTAAGAACCTGTTCAAGGTCTCGCGAGCTAGAGTCATGCAAGGCAAGAACAGGCGAGGAAGCGGAGTTTACTGATGTAAATGAGCATTCCGAGCCTGTTCTTAACGCAGCAGGATCGACGCGCAGCAGACGTTGGACAAGTTCTAAGATTATTAGGTGTTCTGGGGGTTTATCCCGGCGGCATACGCACCGGGGCTACCAAGCGCCTGACCGAACCCGCACCGGCTCTGCGCATCGAGCGAGGTGAAGTCATGAGCATTTTCAGCCACTTCCAACAACGTTTCGAAGCGACTCGCCAGGAGGAGTTCTCCCTCCAGGAGTACCTCGAACTGTGCAAACAGGATCGCAGCGCCTACGCCTCGGCAGCCGAACGCCTGTTGCTGGCCATTGGCGAGCCTGAACTGCTCGATACCTCAACCGACCCACGACTCTCGCGAATTTTCTCCAACAAGGTGATTCGCCGTTACCCGGCGTTTGCCGACTTCCACGGCATGGAAGAGTGCATCGACCAGATCGTTTCCTACTTCCGTCATGCCGCCCAAGGTCTGGAAGAGAAGCAATCCCACTAGCAAATCCTCTACCTGCTCGGCCCGGTAGGCGGCGGTAAATCCTCACTGGCGGAAAAGCTCAAGCACCTGATCGAGAAAGTACCGTTCTACGCGATCAAGGGCTCGCCGGTATTTGAGTCACCCCTGGGCTTGTTCAGCGACGCCGAAGACGGCGCCATCCTCGAAGAGGATTACGGCATCCCCCGGCGCTATCTCAACAGCATCATGTCGCCCTGGGCGACCAAGCGCCTGCAGGAGTTCGGCGGCGACATCAGCCAGTTCCGCGTGGTCAAACTCTACCCGTCGATCCTCAATCAGATCGCCGTGGCCAAGACCGAACCAGGCGACGAAAACAACCAGGACATCTCCGCACTGGTCGGTAAGGTGGATATCCGCAAGCTCGAGGAATACCCGCAGAACGACGCCGACGCCTACAGCTACTCGGGCGCGCTATGCCGGGCCAACCAGGGCCTGATGGAATTCGTCGAGATGTTCAAGGCGCCGATCAAGGTGCTGCACCCGCTGCTGACCGCCACTCAGGAGGGCAACTACAACAGCACCGAAGGCCTCGGTGCTATTCCCTACAGCGGCATCCTGCTGGCCCACTCCAACGAGTCGGAATGGCACAGTTTCCGTAACAACAAGAACAACGAGGCCTTTATCGACCGCATCTACATCGTCAAGGTGCCGTATTGCCTGCGCGTCTCCGACGAGATCAAGATCTACGACAAGCTGCTGATCAACAGCTCCCTGGCCAAGGCCCACTGCGCGCCGGATACGCTGAAGATGCTCGCGCAGTTCTCCGTGCTCAGCCGCCTGAAGGAGCCGGAAAACTCCAACGTCTACTCGAAGATGCGCGTCTACGACGGCGAAAACCTCAAGGACACCGACCCCAAGGCCAAATCAATTCAGGAGTACCGCGACAGCGCCGGTGTCGATGAAGGCATGAACGGCCTGTCGACCCGCTTCGCCTTCAAGATCCTGTCCAAGGTGTTCAACTTCGACCCGCACGAGATTGCCGCCAACCCGGTGCACCTGCTCTATGTGCTAGAGCAGCAGATCGAGCAGGAACAGTTTCCCGCCGAAACCCGCGAGCGCTACCTGCGCTTTATCAAGGAATACCTGGCGCCGCGCTACATCGAGTTTATCGGCAAGGAAATCCAGACCGCTTACCTCGAGTCCTACAGCGAGTACGGGCAAAACATCTTCGACCGCTACGTGCTGTACGCCGACTTCTGGATCCAGGATCAGGAGTACCGCGACCCGGAAACCGGCGAGATACTCAACCGCGTCGCGCTCAACGAAGAACTGGAGAAAATCGAGAAACCCGCCGGCATCAGCAACCCGAAGGATTTCCGCAACGAGATCGTCAACTTCGTGCTGCGTGCCCGCGCCAACAACAATGGCAAGAACCCAACCTGGCTCAGCTACGAGAAGCTGCGCGTAGTGATCGAGAAGAAGATGTTCTCCAACACCGAGGACCTGCTGCCGGTCATCAGTTTCAACGCCAAGGCGAGCAAGGAGGATCAACAGAAACACAACGACTTCGTCACTCGCATGGTCGAGCGCGGCTACACCGACAAGCAGGTGCGCCTGTTGTCCGAGTGGTATCTGCGGGTTCGTAAATCGCAATAAAACGGCCTGACGCAACAGGCCACGCAACAGCGCAGAGCGCGGGACAGCGCTCTGCCAGCGATTGCGCCTGATGTCTGCAGTGCACGGAGGGCAGTTATGAGCCATGTGATCGACCGACGCCTGAACGGCAAGAACAAGAGCACGGTAAACCGCCAGCGTTTCCTGCGGCGCTACCGCGACCACATCAAGAAAGCGGTGGAGGAAGCCGTCAGCCGCCGCTCCATCACCGATATGGAACACGGCGAACAGATCAGCATCCCCGGCCGCGATATCGACGAGCCGGTGCTACACCACGGTCGCGGCGGTCGCCAGACCACCGTGCATCCCGGCAACCGTGAGTTCACCACCGGTGAGAAGATTGCCCGCCCGCAAGGCGGTGGCAGCGGCCAAGGCGCCGGCAAGGCCAGCAACTCCGGCGAAGGCATGGATGAGTTCGTCTTCCAGATCACCCAGGAAGAATTCCTCGACTTTATGTTCGAGGATCTTGAGTTACCTAACCTGATCAAACGCCACCTGACCGGCAGCGACACCTTCAAGAGCGTGCGCGCGGGCATCAGCAATGAAGGCAACCCGTCACGCATCAATATCGTGCGCACCCTACGTTCCGCCCACGCCCGACGCATCGCCCTGTCCGGCAGCAGCCGCAACAAACTCAAGAGCGCCCAGGCCGAACTGGAACGCCTGAAGCTGGAGCAGCCAGACAACCTCGGCGATATCCAGGCGCTTGAAGAAGAAGTCAGCAAATTGCGTGCACGGATCAAGCGCGTGCCCTTCCTCGACACCTTCGACCTCAAGTACAACCTGCTGGTCAAGCAACCCAACCCCAGCTCCAAGGCGGTGATGTTCTGCCTGATGGATGTGTCCGGGTCGATGACGCAGTCGACCAAGGACATCGCCAAACGCTTCTTTATCCTCTTGTACCTGTTTCTCAAGCGCAATTACGACAAGATCGAGGTGGTGTTTATCCGCCACCACACCAGCGCCCGCGAGGTGGATGAAGAGGAGTTCTTCTACTCGCGTGAGACCGGCGGCACCATCGTCTCCAGCGCGCTCAAGCTGATGCAGGAGATCATGGCCGAGCGCTACCCGATCAATGAATGGAATATCTACGCCGCCCAGGCGTCGGATGGCGACAACTGGAATGATGACTCACCGATCTGCAGGGATATATTGATCAAGCAGATCATGCCGTTCGTGCAGTACTTCACCTACGTCGAGATCACCCCGCGCGAGCATCAGGCGCTGTGGTTCGAATACGAGCAGGTCAGCGAAACCTTCGCCGACACCTTCGCCCAGCAGCAGCTGGTATCGGCCGGCGACATCTACCCGGTATTCCGCGACCTGTTCCAGCGGAGGCTAGCCACATGAGCAGCAGCAAAGACAAGCGCCGTCAGCCGATTTCCACCGGCTCGGAATGGACCTTCGAGCTGATCCGCCAGTACGACCGCGAAATCGGCCGCCTCGCCGAACGCTATGCCCTGGACACCTACCCCAACCAGATCGAGGTGATCACTGCCGAACAGATGATGGACGCCTACGCCTCGGTCGGCATGCCGCTGGGCTACCACCACTGGTCCTACGGCAAACACTTCCTCAGTACCGAAAAGGGCTACAAGCGTGGGCAGATGGGCCTGGCCTACGAGATCGTGATCAACTCCGACCCGTGCATCGCCTACCTGATGGAAGAAAACACCATCTGCATGCAGGCCCTAGTGATTGCCCATGCCTGCTACGGCCATAACAGCTTCTTCAAGGGCAATTACCTGTTCCGCACCTGGACCGACGCCAGTTCGATCATCGACTACCTAGTGTTTGCCAAGCAGTACATCATGCAATGCGAAGAGCGTTATGGCATTGATGCGGTGGAAGACCTGCTCGACTCCTGCCACGCCCTGATGAACTACGGTGTCGACCGTTACAAACGTCCCTATCCGATTTCCGCCGAGGAAGAACGGCGGCGCATGAAGGACCGCGAAGAACACCTGCAAAAGCAGATCAATGACCTCTGGCGCACCATTCCGAAAAACGCCAGCAAGGGTAGCGACAAGGACAGCAAGCGTTTCCCTGCCGAACCACAGGAAAACATCCTCTACTTCCTGGAAAAACACGCGCCGCTGCTGGAGCCCTGGCAGCGCGAGATCATCCGCATCGTGCGCAAGATCGCCCAGTACTTCTATCCGCAGCGCCAGACCCAGGTGATGAACGAAGGCTGGGCAACCTTCTGGCACTACACCCTGATGAACGACCTGTACGACGAAGGCCTGGTCACCGAAGGCTTTATGATGGAGTTCCTCCAGTCGCACACCAGCGTGGTTTACCAGCCGCCATTCGACAGCCCCTACTACAGCGGCATCAACCCCTATGCCCTGGGCTTTGCCATGTACCGCGACATCCGCCGTATCTGCGAAGAGCCTACCGAAGAAGATCGCCGCTGGTTCCCGGAGATTGCCGGTAGTGACTGGCTAGGCACCCTGAAATTCGCCATGAACAGCTTCAAGGACGAGAGTTTTATCCTGCAGTATCTTTCGCCCAAGGTGATCCGCGACCTCAAGCTGTTCAGCATTCTCGATGACGATCAGAAAGACGAGCTGGTTGTGCCGGCTATCCACGACGAACCCGGCTACCAGGCCATCCGCGAAACCCTGGCAGCGCAGTACAACCTGGGCAACCGCGAGCCCAATGTGCAGATATGGAGCATCGACCGCCGCGGCGACCGCTCGCTGACCCTGCGCCACCAGCAGCACGACCGCAAACCGCTGGGCAGCTCCACCGAGGAGGTGTTGAAACACCTGCACCGCCTGTGGGGTTTCAATATTCATCTGGAGATGTACCAGGGTGAACAACTGATCGGCACCCAGCATGTACCGCCCAAGCATGAAGCCGAACATGACAGCGACTACCCGCGTCTCGACCTGATGATCCCGCCCATTTGATCGGTTGCGCGCCCAGGATGCCAAGCACCAGCATGCGCAGCAGACCAACCGGGAATCTGCCGATGCGCCTGTTTATCGTATTACTGCTGTGCCTGGCACTGGCCACCTGCAGCAGCCAGCTGCCCCGCGCCCAGGTACTCACACCCGCCAGTGCCGAACTGACGGGCAAACGCAGCTTCAGCCTGATCGCCGCCGAACAGGCCGTAGAAGGCGACGTCCCCTTTGCCGAGCGCTATGCACAGCTTGAACAGTTGCTGCGCGCAGGCTTGAGCGCCCGTGGTTACCAAGCCACCCCGCAAGCGCAGATTCAGGTGTATTACTGGCTGGCTGTGCAAGACAGTCCACTGGACTTCAAGGTCGAGGCCGCCCCACCCACCCCGCTCGGCCCTTACCAGGCGATCCACCGCCTGCGCGATGAAACCGGCACCCTGCGCATCCGACTGACCACCCCGGAGCAGCACATCCTCTGGGAAGGCTTGGTCAACACCGGCCTGAGCCCCGCCAAAGACAGCGCCGAACTACTCGAGCGCGCCACCCAAGCACTCTTGCAGCAAATTCCCCCAGCCAGTCCGTAGCCCGAATGCAATCTGGGAACACGCTGGCCCTCTCAGAACTGCATCCAGGCTACCCCTCGTCAGCGGCCAGCCGCTATCCTCCGCACTTAGCGGAGGATCCATGATGCAGATTTACAAAGTCGGCGGCGCAGTACGTGATCGCCTGTTAGGTCGTGAAGTCAGCGAGATCGACTGGGTCGTGGTCGGCGCCAGCGCCGAGCAAATGCTCGAATTGGGCTATCGCCCGGTGGGTGCTGACTTCCCGGTATTTCTGCATCCGCAGAGCGGCGAGGAATATGCCCTGGCCCGCACCGAGCGCAAAAGCGGGCGCGGCTACGGCGGTTTTACCTTCTTTGCCAGCCCCGAAGTCACCCTGGAAGAAGACCTGATCCGCCGCGACCTGACCGTCAATGCCATGGCTGAGGACAATCACGGCACGCTGATCGATCCCTACGGTGGCCAGCGCGACCTCGCAGCCCGGCTGCTGCGCCACGTCTCCCCGGCCTTCGCCGAAGACCCACTGCGCGTACTGCGCGTCGCCCGCTTTGCCGCCCGCTATGCGCCACTGGGCTTCAGCGTAGCGCCTGAAACCATGATACTGATGCGCGAACTGAGCGAGTCCGGCGAACTAAACGCACTGACCCCGGAACGTAGCTGGAAGGAAATCTCCCGCGCCCTGATGGAGCCGCGCCCGGATGTATTTATCCAGGTGCTGCGCGACTGCGGCGCTCTGCGCGAACTGCTGCCCGAGGTAGACGCGCTGTTCGGCGTGCCACAACCCGCCGCCCATCATCCGGAAATCGACACCGGCGAGCATGTACTCAGCGTGCTGCGCCAGTGCGCCGAACACCAGCAACCGCTGACCGTACGCTGGGCCTGCCTGCTGCACGATGTTGGCAAAGGTCTGACGCCGGAGGCCGAATGGCCAAGGCATATCGCCCATGAACACACCGGACTGAAGCTGATCCGCGCCATCAACCAGCGCTGCAAGGCACCCAAGGATTGCCAGGAACTGGCCTTGCAGGTTGGTGAATTCCACACCCACGGCCACCGCGCTCTGGAATTGAAGGCGTCGACCCTGCTCAAACTGCTGCAAGGCTTCGACGTGTTCCGCCGCCCGCAACGCTTCGAAGAATTTATCGCGGCTTGTGAAATGGACGCCCGCGGCCGTCTCGGCCTGGAACAACGCGCCTACCCGCAGGCTGACTATCTGCGGGCCGCCATGCACGCCGCCCGTGCAGTGACTGTGCAACCGCTGCTCGAGCGTGGCCTGCAAGGGGCCGAACTGGGCAACGCACTGCAGGAAGAACGCCTGCAGGCGCTTCAGCAATTTCGCCAGAACCACCCTCAAACGTAGCGTTACGCGCAGCACACTGATAGGCTGAAGGCCTTGCAGCACTAGGCCTCCAGCCATCTTTCGCATAAATTTTGACGCCAAAATCTAAGCGTTTGCGCTTTACTTACAAGAGCCTGCCTCGCCACGCGCCAACGCGCGTCGCCTCAGCTCCGAACAGGCCACGCCGGAGACCTATACCTTGTACCTGAATCGTCCAGTATTTATGCGCGCCAACCGAAAAGCTCTCTGCTGCACCCTACTGGCACTCTTGCCGATACTGGCCCACGCCGAATCGAGCGACGCGGACAGTGCCACGCTGCGCGCCACTCAGGTTGCCCATGTGGTACACGGCATCCTCAGTTATGCGCGCTGGCCGCAGCAGCCAGAAGCGCTGCGTCTATGTGTGATTGCACCAACCGAATACGCCGATCTGCTGTGGCAGAACCACGAACTGGAATCCCGCCAGCCAGTACAGGCTAAGCGCCTGCTGGTCGACAGCCCGCTGCTGGAAACCGACTGCGAAGCCGTCTACCTCGGGGTAATCGAGGAAAGCCAACGAATAGCCCTGTTCAGCCGCCTGGTTGGCAAACCGATCCTGACCATCAGCGAAGCCAGCCAAGCCTGCAGCGAAGGCAGCCTGTTCTGCCTGGGCATCAGCGACGAGCATGTCGGGTTCAAGGTCAACCTCGATGCCGTCGCACGCAGCGGCATTCGCATTCACCCAAATGTACTGCAGCTGGGTAAGCGCGCAGGACCGCAGCCATGAACCGCAGAAAGCCCGAAATCAACCCGCAGCGTCCAAGCCTGCGCCGCCTGCTGCATAACGCCCACCTGCGCGTCGCCCTGCTGGCCATGGGCCTGACCAGCCTGTCGCTGACCCTGGTCAGCCTGCTGGCGCTGAGCACCTATGCCGGCCACAACCTGCAGCTGATTGCCCGCTCCCTGGCCTACACCCTGGAAGCCGCTGTGGTATTCAACGACCGCGCGGCGGTGCGCGATGCCCTGGAACAGATCTGCAAGACCGAAGAAATCGCCCAGGTGGCGGTCTTCGATAAAGACGGTGAGCTGCTCGCCAGCCTGGACGCCCCCAATAACACCGTACTCAACAGCGCCGAACAATCGATCGCCCGCCTGCTGCTGCCCGAGGTGGTGATTCAGCCGATCACCTACCAAGGCCAACAGATCGGCGCACTGCATCTCAGTGGCCAAGGCACCACTCTGCTGCGCTTCCTGATCGGCGGCCTGCTCGGCCTGCTGGCTAGCCTGGCGCTCAGCGCACTGGGCGCCACCTATGGCTCCAAGCGCATACAGCGGGCGATTACCCAACCGCTGCGCAACCTGTCGCAGGTGGCGCACAACATTTCTGTGGAGCGCACCTTCAACCAGCGCGTACCGGCCACCCATATCGCCGACCTCAACGAGCTGGCCGAAGACTTCAACGCCCTGCTCGATCAACTGGAGTCCTGGCAGCATCAACTGGAGCGGGAAAACGCCTCGCTGGCGCATCAGGCCAGCCACGATGCCCTGACTGGCCTGCCCAACCGCGCCTTCTTCGAATCGCGCCTGCTCGGCAGCATGCGCGAAGCCCGCGACAGCCAGACGCAGATGGCTGTGCTGTTTCTCGACAGCAACCGTTTCAAGGAAATCAACGATCAGCTGGGCCACGCCGCCGGCGATGCGGTGCTGATCGCCATTGCCCAGCGCCTGCGCGCCCAATTGCGCGAGGGCGACACCGTTGCGCGCCTGGGCGGCGACGAGTTTGCCGTGCTGCTCAAACCCATTCACCACGAAGACGATGCGGTGCTGATCGCCGACAAGATCATCGACAGCATGCATCAGCCCATCGCCCTGCCCGAAGGCGGCAGCATCACCACCTCCCTGAGCATCGGCATCGCCCTCTACCCGGAGCACGCCGACAACCCCGAAGCCCTGGTGCACGAAGCGGACGTCGCCATGTACCACGCCAAGCGCAGCCAGGGCGGGCGAACCATGGCCAAAAGCCAGGATTCACTTACCAACTGAAAAGGAGCTTCATCTTGCGCAGCTTAATGCGATTGATCTTTATCAGCGTGCTCGGCGCGGCACTGCTCATCAGCGGCTGTCAGAGCACACCCAAAGGCCTCAGTGCCGAGCAGGTGGCCTTGCTCAAGAGCCATGGCTTCCAGTGGACCGAAGACGGCTGGGAACTCGGTCTCTCCGGCAAGGTGCTGTTCGATACCGATTCGGAGGTCGTCTCCAGCGCCAGCACCGCACAGCTGACGCAAATCACCCAGGCGCTACTGGGCGTCGGTATTCAGCAGGTGCGTCTGGAGGGCCATACCGACAACATCGGCCAGGCAGCTTATAACGAACAGCTGTCGCTGCGCCGCGCCAGGACAGTCGCGGCCGTAATGCAAGGCGCGGGAATGGACGCTCGATTGATCGCGACCTACGGCATGGGCCAGAGCAAACCGATCGCCGACAACAACACCGCCGAAGGGCGCAGCGAAAACCGCCGCGTGGCGATTATCGTCAGTACGCCTTGATCAGGGCTTGGCCGGATACTCGGCGCATAGAGCCGCTGGTGTCAGCTGCTGCTCGCGCCAGCTAAATGCCACCGGCCACAGCTGCTGGTCAATCTGCGCATCCTGCCAGAGCTCGGCAAAGCTGCGCTGCTGCGCCGGGTGCAGAACATCCGGCACCAACAAGGCTAGCGGCCAGAGGACGAAGGCGTTTTTCAGAATTTCCGCACGAGGCAGGATCAAGCCGTCGAAGTTGCCGACCAGACCGCCGTACAGCAGCACGTCGATATCCAGCGGCAGCCCCTTGCGTTCAGGTGCATAGCGACCATTGTCGGCTTCGATAAATTTCAGCCGACGGTCCAGCTCACCTAGCGGCAGGTCGCTATAGCCGGCCACCACCAGATTGAAGAACGGCCCGCTCTTGATGCCCACCGCCTGGCTTTCGAATACCGGCGAGCAGCGCATCTCACTGAGCAGACCATCAAGCGCATCGAGGCCGGCACACAGGTGTGCTTCGCGGCCGATATTGCTGCCCAGACCGAGTAGTACGGGAGTTAGCGACATCCGCGCTCGATCTCCACGCCTACCCCACCACTGGCCGCCGGCACGGCACCGGGCTTGGTCAGCTTGAGCCGTACCCAGGGAATCTGGAACTCAGTCATGAGCAACTCGACCAACCGTTCGGCAAAGGTTTCCACCAGGATAAACTGCGACTCGCTGGCAAATGCCTGAATCCGCTGCGAAACCTTGGCGTAATCCAGTGCCTTGTCCAGCTCATCACCGGCGGCGGCCGGACGGTTATCCCAACCCAGGTACAAATCCAGACGCAAGCACTGGCGAATGGTGCGCTCCCAGTCGTAGGCACCAATCACCGTATCGACTTCCAGACCCTCGATAAAAACTGTGTCCAAGCACGCTCTCCGCGGCACGACAAGGCTGTCGCACCTAGTTAGAATCAGGGCTCCCTTGCCCCGGAATGGATACCATGTTTTGGCTGTTGGCGTCCCTCGCCTACCTGCTCGGCTCGTTGTCCTTCGCCATTCTGCTCAGCCGCCTAAGCGGCGGGCCAGACCCGCGCGCAAGTGGCTCGGGCAACCCCGGCGCCACCAACATGTTCCGGGTCGCAGGCAAACGCCTGGCCATCCTCACACTGATCGGCGACCTGCTCAAAGGCCTGCTGCCGGTACTGATCGCCAGCCTGCTCGACTTCAACCTGCAGCAGCAGGCCTGGGTCGGCCTGGCAGCCGTTGTCGGCCACCTGTATCCGTTGTACTTCAATTTCCGTGGCGGCAAAGGTGTCGCCACGGCCGCCGGCATGCTCCTGGGTCTGTACCCACCCGCCGCCCTGCTGGCCGTTGCCGCCTGGTTACTGACGTTTGTCCTGACTCGCACCAGCTCGCTGGCCGCGCTGATCGCCACACCACTGACGCTGCCACTGCTGGCCTGGCAACAACCCGACGCGCTGCTTCCCGTCTGCGCACTCACAGCGCTAATCGTCTGGCGCCATCGCGGCAATTTACGCGATCTATTCGCCGGCCGTGAGCGGCATTTCTAAATCGAATGAATGGATCCGGCCGACTTACAGCGCCGGCAGTTGCTCCATAGGCCAACGCGCCTGCACCTTGATGCTCAAATCCTCATGCTGCCCCGCAAGCAAACGCTGGCAGCCGGCATAGGCGATCATCGCGCCGTTATCGGTGCAGAACGCCGGGCGTGCGTAGAACACGCCGCCCTTCAGCTCAGCGAGCATCTTCTCCAGCGACTGCCGCAGAGCCTGGTTGGCACTCACGCCGCCGGCGATGACCAGATTGTTCAACCCGGTTTGCTTGAGCGCACGCTTGCATTTGATGGTGAGGGTGTCGACCACCGCCTGCTGGAACGCCAGAGCGATGTCGCAGCGGGTCTGCTCGGAGTTGTCGCCCGCAGCCTGACACTGCTGCCAGGTATTCAGGGTAAAAGTCTTCAGGCCGCTGAAACTGAACTCCAACCCAGGGCGATCGGTCATCGGCCGGGGAAATTTGAAGCGCCCAGGCGTGCCGCTCAGCGCTAAGCGGGCAATCTCGGGGCCGCCTGGGTACTGCAAGCCCATCAGCTTGGCGGTCTTGTCGAAGGCCTCACCCGCCGCATCATCCAGAGACTCGCCGAGCAACTGGTACTGACCGATGCCATCGACGCGAACCAGCTGGGTATGCCCACCCGACACCAACAAAGCGACGAACGGAAAAGCCGGCGGCTGCTCTTCCAGCATCGGCGCCAGCAAATGGCCTTCCATATGGTGCACACCGAGCGCTGGGATATCCCAGGCAAACGCCAGTGCCTGGGCGCAGGACGCCCCCACAAGGAGCGCACCGACCAGGCCGGGGCCGGCGGTATAGGCGATAGCGTCGATGTCAGTCGCAACGCAGTCCGCCTCACTCAACACCTGGCGGATCAACGGCAACATACGTTTGACGTGATCGCGCGAGGCCAGCTCTGGCACCACACCGCCATACACACGATGAAGGTCAATCTGGCTGAACAGCGCATCGGCCAGCAGGCCGCGCTCGCTATCGTAGAGCGCGACACCGGTTTCGTCGCAGGAGGTTTCCAATCCCAGAACCAGCATGGGCAGTGCCTTGTAGTAGTGTATGCAACTTCGAAGGCGCGCATGATAATGGCCGCTGGCGCGAGCCGGCCAGCGCTTTTCGATCAGAGGCTTTGCATTCCTCGCGATGAGGCGGTAACATCCGCAACCCTTAAAAACCTACGTTCTCCAGCGCCATCTGCCAGGAGTAACGTTACCCCCCGGTAATAAAGAAGGTACGCCCTGGATGCCAGCCGTCAAAGTTAAAGAGAACGAACCCTTCGACGTAGCTCTGCGTCGTTTCAAGCGCTCCTGCGAAAAAGCCGGTGTTCTGGCTGAAGTTCGCAGCCGTGAATTCTACGAAAAGCCGACTTCCGAGCGTAAGCGCAAAGCAGCGGCCGCTGTTAAGCGTCACGCCAAGAAAGTGCAGCGCGAGCAGCGCCGCAGCGTTCGCCTGTACTAATTAGTACAAGCAGCGCCTGACACCCGGCTTCGGCCGGGTTTCGCTTTTAGACTCCGCGCCACCTTCGGGTGACGATCGGAGTCTTTTAGTTTTTGCCCCACCCTGTTCTGCCCCAGCGCATGACAGTATTCTGAGCGCCTATGGCCGGCCTGATCCCACAGTCTTTTATCGATGACCTGCTCAACCGCACCGACATCGTCGACGTGGTCGCCTCGCGCATCCAACTGAAAAAAGCCGGCAAAAACTACACAGCCTGCTGCCCCTTCCATAAAGAAAAAACCCCCTCGTTCAGCGTCAGCCCAGACAAACAGTTCTACTACTGCTTTGGCTGCGGCGCCGGCGGTAACGCGCTGGGTTTTGTCATGGACCACGACCAACTTGATTTCCCCCAGGCAATCGAGGATTTGGCCAAGCGCGCTGGCATGGAAGTGCCGCGCGAGGAAGGCGGACGCAACAACAAACCGCGCCAACCTACGGACTCGCCGCTTTACCCGCTGCTGACTGCTGCCGCCGAGTTCTACAAGCAGGCACTGAAAAGCCACCCACAGCGCAAAGCCGCGATTGAATACCTGAAAGGCCGCGGCCTGTCCGGCGAGATCGCCCGCGACTTCGGCATGGGCTTCGCCCCGCCCGGCTGGGACAACCTGCTCAAGCATCTGGCAAGCGACAGCCTGCAACAAAAAGCAATGATCGACGCCGGCCTACTGGTGGAGAACGCCGAAAGCGGCAAGCGCTACGACCGCTTCCGTGATCGCATCATGTTTCCCATCCGCGACAGCCGTGGCCGCGTGATTGCCTTTGGCGGCCGAGTACTGGGTGACGAAAAACCGAAATACCTGAACTCCCCGGAAACCCCGGTGTTCCATAAAGGCCAGGAGCTTTACGGGCTGTTCGAGGCACGCAAGCACAACCGCGATCTCGACGAGATCATGGTGGTCGAAGGCTATATGGACGTCATCGCCCTGGCCCAGCAAGGCTTGCGCAACGCCGTTGCCACCCTCGGCACCGCCACCAGCGAAGAACACCTCAAACGCCTGTTTCGTGTCGTCCCCAGCGTATTGTTTTGCTTCGACGGCGACGCCGCCGGCCGTAACGCCGCCTGGCGCGCCCTGGAGGCGACCCTATCGAGCCTGCAGGACGGCCGCCGCGCACGCTTTCTATTCCTGCCCGACGGCGAAGACCCGGACACCCTGGTACGCAGCGAAGGCACTGACGCCTTTCGCGCGCGGATCAACCAGCACGCCCAGCCGCTGGCCGACTACTTCTTCCAGCAACTCAGTGAAGAAGCCGACCCGCGCTCCTTGGAAGGCAAAGCGCACCTGATGACCCTGGCCGCGCCGCTGATCGACAAGATCCCTGGCAACAACCTGCGCGCCCTGATGCGCCAGCGCCTGAGCGAAATCACCGGCCTGTCCGGCGAAGCCATGCAGCAGATGGCGCCAACCGCCCGCAGCAGCCAGCCAAACCACAGCAGCGCACCGCCCAGCGACTACCCGGATTACCCCGAAATTCCCGACAGCGCCTATTACGATGTCGAGCCAAGCCGCAACGAATACGAAAACCCCAGCCCTGCGCCGGAATTTGAACGCAATAAAGGCAAGGGCAACTGGAAGAAAGATGGCGGCAAGTGGAGCAAGAAGGGCCAGGGTGAGTTCGCGCCACGCGCACCACGCACTGCCGTCAGCGTCGAATCGCCGCACCTGAGCGCCCTGCGCACCCTGCTGCATCACCCGCAACTGGCGCAGAAAGTCGAAGATGTCAGCCACTTCGCCGCCGAAGACGACACTTACGCCCAGCTGCTGGTCGCCCTGCTTGGCGCCCTGCAGAAAAGCCCCAACCTGCGATCACTGCAACTGATCGCACGCTGGCACGGCACCGAACAGGGCCGCCTATTGCGCGCCTTGGCAGAAAAGGAATGGCTGATTTCAGCCGACAACCTTGAACAACAGTTTTTCGACACTATAACTAGTCTAGTAGCCCGCCAACGCGAGCGCAGCCTGGAACATTTGCTGCGCAAAGCCCGTCAAAGTGAGTTGAGCGCAGAAGAGAAAGACCAGCTGCGCAGCTTGCTGAGCCGTAATGCATCACCGGTAATCCCGAGCTCAACTGGCGCTTAGGGGTGTTACTCGGGTATAATCCGCGGCTTGTTTTTTGCCCGCCAAGACCTTCAGTGGATAGGGTGTTATGTCCGGAAAAGCGCAACAGCAGTCTCGTATCAAAGAGTTGATCACCCTGGGTCGTGAGCAGAAGTATCTGACTTACGCAGAGGTCAACGACCACCTACCGGAAGATATTTCTGATCCGGAGCAGGTGGAAGACATCATCCGCATGATTAACGACATGGGGATCCCCGTACACGAGAGTGCTCCGGATGCGGACGCCCTTATGTTGGCCGACGCCGATACCGACGAGGCAGCTGCTGAAGAAGCCGCTGCCGCGCTGGCAGCGGTGGAGACCGATATCGGCCGCACGACGGACCCAGTGCGCATGTACATGCGTGAAATGGGCACCGTGGAATTGCTGACCCGCGAAGGCGAGATCGAAATCGCCAAACGCATCGAGGAAGGCATCCGTGAAGTGATGGGCGCTATCGCTCATTTCCCCGGCACTGTCGACAGCATTCTGGCCGAGTACAACCGTGTGACCACCGATGGTGGCCGCCTGGTTGAGGTTCTCAGCGGCTATATCGATCCGGATGATGGCATTGTTCCCGCGGAAGCGGCTGCGCCTGTTCCAGTTAAAGACGGCGATGCCGCCGAAGAAACTGACGACGACGACGCCGAAGCCAGCGATGACGAGGAAGAGGAAGGCGACGGCGGTCCGGACCCAGAAGAGGCCCTGCGCCGCTTCACCGCGATTGGCGACGCCCTTGAACTCGCCAAGAAAGCCCTGAAAAAGCACGGCCGCAACAGTAAGCAAGGCATTGCCGCGCTGAAAGAAATGGCCGAGTTGTTCATGCCGATCAAGCTGGTACCTAAACAGTACGATGCTCTGGTTGTGCGTGTACGCAGCTCCCTGGAGCGCCTGCGCGCCCAGGAACGCGCCATCATGCAACTCTGCGTACGTGATGCACGTATGCCGCGCGCCGATTTCCTGCGCCTGTTCCCAGGCAATGAAATCGACGTCGAGTGGTCTGCTGGCCTGGCCAAAGGCAAAGCCAAGTACGCCGAAGCCATCGGCAACCTGCAAGGCGACATCCAGCGTTGCCAGCAAAAGCTGTCCGCCCTGGAAGCCGAGTGCGAGCTGACCCTGGCTGAAATCAAGGACATCAACCGTCGCATGTCGATCGGCGAGGCCAAGGCCCGTCGTGCGAAGAAAGAGATGGTTGAAGCGAACCTGCGTCTGGTGATCTCGATTGCCAAGAAGTACACCAACCGTGGTCTGCAGTTCCTCGACCTGATCCAGGAAGGCAACATCGGCCTGATGAAGGCGGTGGACAAGTTCGAATACCGTCGCGGCTATAAGTTCTCGACCTATGCAACCTGGTGGATCCGTCAGGCGATCACTCGCTCGATCGCCGACCAGGCGCGCACCATCCGTATTCCGGTGCACATGATCGAGACGATCAACAAGCTCAACCGTATTTCCCGGCAGATGTTGCAGGAAATGGGTCGCGAACCGACCCCGGAAGAGCTGGGTGAGCGCATGGAGATGCCTGAGGACAAGATCCGCAAGGTACTCAAGATCGCTAAAGAACCGATCTCCATGGAAACCCCGATCGGTGATGACGAAGACTCCCATCTGGGCGACTTCATCGAAGACTCGACCATGCAGTCGCCAATCGATGTTGCCACCGTTGAGAGCCTCAAAGAAGCGACTCGCGAAGTACTCTCCGGCCTCACCGCGCGTGAAGCCAAGGTACTGCGCATGCGCTTCGGCATCGACATGAATACCGACCACACCCTTGAGGAAGTTGGTAAGCAGTTCGATGTAACCCGCGAGCGGATTCGTCAGATCGAAGCCAAGGCGCTGCGCAAGCTGCGCCACCCGACGAGAAGCGAGCACCTGCGCTCCTTCCTCGACGAGTAATACCAGAACCCCCGGCCCTGCCGGGGGTTTTGCATTCTGGGCAACTACCAAGGCCTGCCAGGCGGGTCTACACTTTTCCCAATTGCCCAGCGAACGAGTCAACTCATGCCGCGTGTTGCAGCCACCCTCCTGTTGTGTCTGGCGTGCTGGACCGTGCCCGCCCTCAGCCTTGAGCTGACGCCCGCCGAGCAACTATGGCTGGCCGAGAATCCGCAACTGAGCCTCGGCGTTGACCGCGACTGGCCACCTTACGAGTTTATCGACAACGACGAGCAGTATCAGGGCCTCGCCGCCGACTATGTGCGACTGATCGAGCAACGCCTGCCGATCACTCTGCGCCCGGCCCCGGCACAGAACTGGAGCGAAGTGCTGGCCGACGCCAGAACCGGCAAGCTGCATCTGCTGCCCAGCCTGATGGCCACCCCGGAACGCCAGCAGTACCTGACCTTCACCCGCCCCTATCTCGATTTCCCGATTGTCATCCTGAGCCAGGAACAAGGTCCGCAACCGCGCAGATTGCGTGAGCTGCAAGGGCTACGCGTGGCCGTCGTCGACAGCTACGCAACCCACGAACTGCTGCGCGAAAAGCATCCCGAGCTGCGCCTCTGGGCACGCCCAAGTGTAGCCGCCGCCCTGCAAGCCCTGGCCTCCGGGCAAGCCGACGTGATGGTCGGTGACCTTGCTTCCAGCGTCTGGCACATACGCCAGCTCAAGCTCGACGGCATTGTCATCAGCGGCCAAACGCCGTATCGCTACCAACTGGCCATGGCCGTGCCCAAGGATCAAGCGATCCTGGCAGGCATTCTCGACAAGCTGCTAGCCGAACTCACCCCCAGCGAAATAGCCGACATCCAGCAACGCTGGGTGGGCGACCCGCTTGACGAGCGCCCGTTCTGGCGCAGCCTGCTGTTGTTTGGCCTGCCTGGTCTGCTGGCAGCCCTGCTGATCATCTTCAGCATCCTGCGCATCAACCATCGCCTGCGCAGTGAAATGCACAACCGCGCCCTACTGGAAGGCGAGCTGCGTAATAGCGAGCAGCACTACCGTGGCCTGGTGGAAAGCCTCAACGCCGTTGCATGGCAGATGGACCCCAGCGACTTTCGCTACACCTACGTCGCGCCCCAGGCAGAGAAGCTGCTTGGCTATCCGGTTAAAGACTGGCTACAACCCGGTTTTATCGAGCGCATCCTGCACCCCGACGACGCACGCCGCACCCTCGACTATTGCCGCAGTGAAACCCAAGCCGGGCGCGACCACAGCCTGGATTACCGTATGCTCGCCGCCGACGGCCGCGAAGTCTGGGTACGCGACATCATCACGCTGTCGCCGCAGGATGACAGCCAGATGCTGCGCGGCCTGCTGATCGACATCACCGAAACCAAGCACACCGAGCAGGCGCTGGCCCTGTCAGAACAGAAATTCGCCTCGGTATTCCACAGCTGCCCAGACATCATCGCCCTGCTCAACCTGCACGACGGCCGCCTGCTGGCGGTCAACAACACCTTCGAGCAACAGTTCGGCATCAGCGCCGCCGAAGCCATCGGCCATACCAGCTCGGAGCTGAACCTGTGGATGGAACAAGGCATCGGCCCACGCATCCTGGAAATGCTGCGCAAAGGCAACGCACACAACATCGAAGGCACGTTCCGCCGGCGTGACGGCAACCAGTTCACCGCGCTGATTTCCGCGCAGAAGGTCACCCTGGATGACAGCAGCACCCTGGTCGTGGCGGTACGCGATATCAGTGAGCTGAAGGACACTCAGCAACGCCTGAAACTCTCCGAAGATAAATTCGCCAAGGCCTTCCACGCCTCTCCCGACGGCCTGCTGATTACCCGTTTGAGCGACGGCCAGCTGCTGGACGTCAATGAAGGCTTCAGCCGTATCACCGGCTACAGCGTCAATGAAGCGACCGACAGCTCGACCCTGCAACTGGGCATCTGGGCCGACCCGGAAGACCGCACCCGGATGTTCGAACATGTGCAACAACACGGCTCAGTGCGCGACTTCCGCGCCCTGATTCGCACCCGCAACGGCTCGCTGCGCACCTGCGAGATGTCGGTGCAACCGATCCCCATCGAAGGCGACACCTGTATGCTGACCATCGCGCGCGACATTACCGAGCGCGAACAGATGCAGGAAAACCTCAAGCAGGCCGCCACCGTTTTCGAAAGCACCGCCGAAGGCGTGATGATCACCGACCTGCAGCAGCGCATCACCGCAGTCAACCGCGCCTTCACCACCATCACCGGCTACAGCGAAGCCGAAGCCCTCGGCCAGTCGCCACGCCTGCTCGCCTCAGGCAACCACGACAGTGCGTTCTACGCCGCCATGTGGCACAACCTCAGTGCCTCCGGGCACTGGCAAGGCGAGATATGGAACAAGCGCAAGAGCGGCGAACTCTACCCGGAGTGGCTAACCATCAGCGCCGTGCGCGACAGCGATCAGCAGATCACCCATTTTGTCGGCGTCTTCGCCGATATCAGCTCACTCAAGCACGCCCAGGCCAGCCTCGACCACCAGGCCCATCACGACCCGCTTACCGGCCTACCCAACCGCATGCTGTTCGAGGCCCGCCTGCGCGCCGCCCTCGAAGACGCGCACATCGACAAACGCATGGGCGCCGTCCTGTTTATCGACCTGGACCGCTTCAAACACATCAACGACAGCCTCGGCCACCCGGTCGGCGACGAACTACTCAAGAGCATTGCCGAACGCCTGAAAGCTCACCTGCGCGATATCGACACCGTGGCCCGCCTCGGCGGTGATGAATTCATCATCCTGCTGCCCGGCCTGCAACATAACGACGATGCCGAGCTAGTAGCGCACAAGCTGCTCGACTGCTTCAGCCTGCCCTTCCGGTTCGACGAACAGGAGCTGTTTATCAGCGCCAGCATCGGTATCAGCCGCTACCCGGATGACGGCGATGATGTCGCCACTCTGGTAAAAAATGCCGATGCCGCCATGTACCGCTCCAAGGCTCGCGGGCGTAACCGCGTCGAGCTGTACACCCGCGACCTGACCTTCCAAGCCACCGAACGCATGGCCCTGGAGCGCGAACTACGCCGCGCCATCGAACTGGAACAACTGCAGCTCTACTACCAACCCAAGCGCAGCCTCAGCAACAACCGCCTGATTGGCGCCGAGGCACTGGTGCGCTGGCATCACCCGTTATTCGGTGAAATCCCACCGGATCGCTTTATTCCCCTGGCCGAAGAAACCGGCCTGATCATCGCCCTTGGCGACTGGGTACTGCGCCAGGCCTGCTGGCAAATGCAGCAATGGCAACAACAGCACGCACCGTTCGGCCCGCTTTCGGTCAACCTGACCGGCGTGCAACTGCGCCAGCCGCACCTGCTGGTGCGCATCTCCAGCCTGCTGGAAGACCACAACCTGGCCCCGGAACTGCTGCAACTGGAAATCACCGAAAGCTTCATCATGAACCAGGCCGAAGAAGCCCTGAACCTGCTGCATCAACTAAAAGGCCTGGGCATCCAACTGGCCATCGACGACTTTGGCACCGGCTACTCCTCGCTCAGCTACCTCAAGCGCCTGCCGGTCGACACCCTGAAAATTGACCAATCCTTCGTGCGCGGCTTGCCCAATGACAGCAACGACGTCGCCATCGTGCGCGCCATCATCGCTCTCGGCCGCAGCATGCAACTGACCGTGATCGCCGAAGGGGTGGAAACCAAAGCCCAGGAACTGTTTCTCGCCACCGAAGGCTGCGAGCAAATCCAGGGCTTTGTCATCAGCCGCGCCATCCATGCGGACGCCTTCGCACAAAACTTCCTCACCCCGCGCCATTCGGTTGGCGCTGCCGAGAAGGCACCGGTATAATCCGCCCGCCTCTGAGGGCCCATAGCTCAGTTGGTTAGAGCAGAGGACTCATAATCCTTTGGTCCACGGTTCGAGTCCGTGTGGGCCCACCATATAAAACAACGACTTAGGTCAGCCATCGTGCTGGCCTTTTGTCGTTTATGGGCCAGATAAAAAATTTGCGTACCGTTTTGCGTACCGTTTCATTTTTGCTGCTTTGGAACGCAACGAGCGCTTTAGCTCGCAGATCGACACCCAGGCAGCACCCCAATTGGCTTGTGCTACGTCCCCAACGGGTACGGGATTAGGCGCTCAGGCCGGAGAAAGAGCCTGCGTATTGCAGGAAGCGCGACATGCAGTGAGTTGTGTCGCACCAAATCTGCGACTCACTGGAGCTGTCGCACGCTCACGCCACAACACACGGACGATGTCGTATAAGACGTGAAACCCAATGTAGATGCCGCCTAGTCACTTCTGAGTGACTGGCTTGACCCAATAACGCTCGACTGTCCTCACCGTGACGCCTAACTGACGCGCGATATCAGCTTTCGAGAGGCCTTCAACCTGCAATCGACGAGTCTCATCGCGGGTCGCATCAGCCTTCTGGCCACGAATTCCTCTCGCTGCATCTTTTGAGGTGACAGGCTCGAAACGCCCCGCCTCCAGAAGCAACCGAATTTGCTTGTTGTTCGCGCTAAGGTGCTCCTCAACCGCCTGACCAGCCGAACGCGCCTCAGCAACCAAAAGCAATTGGCTTGGTGAAACACCCAGCACTCCACATAGGGCTACCAGCGTGTCAATTCTGACCGCGGCCAGCCCCTTCTCGATCTGGCGTAAGTGGGTAGCGTTGACGACTTCAGCACAAGCTTCATGCGTGAGGCCAGCCCGAAGCCTCACGTCTCTGACTACCTCGCCCAACACCTTTTCGTAGCTCATCTATCGCGCTCAGAAAAGGAAGTATCAAGCCACCTTTGACGCGACATATCGTGATGGCATAGCATTACCTTGTTTCGCTACCACCTCCCACACACCGCTGTCAATAAACACAAATCAAATTTTCAAATTACTGGAGAAGCCCATGATCACCACGACACAAACCACACCCACAGGCGGCAAGCTTCAGCTCAAGATGAACATGGAATCCCTGCAACTCCGCGTGGAACTGAAATCACTGCTCCAGTTGTTCGGTGCACAAACGTCCCTGGCAGACCTTGCCATTACAGAGTTTGGGGACGAACTCCGTGTTGAGGAGACACAGGAAGCTGGGGGCTCGCTCTACTACTTGCCGCTACGACTGACTCCAGACTTCATTGATCATATCCTGGATCAACTTTGCCCGAATAGCAGGCCCGCAGCTATTGAGTGCCTGAACAAGTATCGCTCTGCATGGAGCAGGGCCGATCAAGACACCGCACAGATGCTGAAGAAAAATGCTGATCTGCAAAGAGCACTGCGGCTGTCCAAACGTGCCGGCAAGCTGGCGGTGATGCTCAAGGCACCGAAGCGCATGGAGGCCATCAGCGCCGATATTGCTGCGCACTTCACCAGCCATGTGCAGCCGAAAAAGATGAAAGCCATGGTAGTGGTCTATGACCGCGAAACCGGCGAGAAGGTGGTGACGGAGGATGACAACAAGCAAGCGCTGACCAAGCTCTTCCTGGAAACCCGCCCGGAAACTACGCCGAAACTGATTGGTGATGTGGTCGAGCAGATCGACAAAATTGTGAAAGCCACTCGCTTTGAGGGCTGGCAAAACTCCAACAGCGGCCCGCGTGAAATCCAGAAACCGACGGGTAAACCTTTTTTCAGGAGTGTTTCTTGCGCCCAGGCCAACAAGGCGGAGATGAAAAGGCGGTTTAGTTTTGACTGCGATTCGCTCAGTTCAATTTTGGCTAACTTGATGAAACTGTCGTCGAGCATAAAGCCCGGGCTTAGCTCGTGATAGAAGGGAACGCTGAAACGATGCTCTGCGCTGTAACTTCCCAGATGGATTGTTTCCATAATTGCCGCGCTTCAGCCGGCACTTTGGCAGCATCTAGGCTTTTGATCGTCAGGGTGCAGTCGTTTTCGACTTTGTTTATCAGGCCGCCCAGCGCATTGATGATCTTGTTTAGGTACTCATAATCTTCACAGGCGGTAGCCATGCGAATGATGCGTGGCAGGTATTGAGCTAGTTCGAAGAACTTAACCGGGGTCAGCAGATGCTCGATGACGGCAGCGAAAAAAGCATGGCGGTGCGCTTGCCAATCCTCAGGGGGGATATCGCGCTCGAAGGCTTCGTAGTTGCGAAGGCTTAGAGCAAAGCCAGCACGGTGTAGCGTTAGGGAATCTGTTTTGCGCAGATTGTCTGCTTGCTCACCGGCAAGGTTGGTAGCTTTGAGCAGATCCGTTGCCACGGTGTTTGGCGAATTCGGCAGGTCGGGTAACGCGCGCCATTCGCTGGCACGCTGGTTGATCTGTTCGGAAATGGCGTTGACCAGAGCGGTGCCTGCAGAGCCCGCAAGGATGAACAGCTTGTTTTTGCTGTTTTCAAAAGCGATACGGTCTTTTTTGAGATAGTCAGGCTTGAACAGGATGCTACGTTTATCTTTTTTGAGCAGATCCTTGCCGCCGTCGCGACTGAAGATCCACTCCCAAAACTGCTCGGTAGTTTTGATGTCGCTGGCGTTTTCCATGACCAGCAGAATGTCGTCTACATAACGACCGTAATACAGCGGTACCACTTGTTGCTCGATGAACTGGTCGAGCTTTAGCAGCGCGGCGTTTGCGACTACGGCAGACGCAGGCAGAGCTAAATGCGCTGAAGATTGAGAGCCGCGAGAATTGCCTGTGGAATCAGCGGCGGTCACAAAGGTGTCCTCTGACCATCGGCCTGCATATCACGCCTCTGGCCTGGGCGGTGGCGGACAAGCGTTCTCTGCCATGCTAGCCATTTGCCGGCATCTGGCTTGCGTTCTCATTTAACTCAACTATGGTGATTTTTAAAGCGAGGTTTTTGATAGGAAACGCGACCACGGAGGGCACAATTAAATGAGCCGCCTCAAAAACTTAAAAAAATTATTAACTGTACTTAGAGTAGCACTTTCATTAGTCGCAGCTTGCACTTTTTCGACGGTATCATCTGCTGCGCTCGAGGAGTCGATAAGTCAGCCGCCGGATGATTATGTTCTTGTTAGACGTGTGATTGACGCAAGGTATTTCACGCCAGAGAGCGTCGTGTCTAGACCAGATGCTGCTGGTACTCAAGGCAGTGAAGAAACTTGGCCAGACATAAAGCTTCGCCCGTCCCTTAACCTTAAAGAAGCCCTCCAGTCTAATATCGCTCGAGAAATTACTATTTCGGAGCAAGATGCGCTATCGAAAGTGGTGCTGAGGGAATATGGGTTTGGACAAAAAAACTCTCTACAAGCATATGCGGCAATTGAAGAGAAAATAGTTGAATTAAATGATTTGGGCGCTCCAGAAAATTTAAAGGCTGGTGCTGTGATTAAGATACCCGCCCTTCCGCGGATGGCGCTTTCGGAGCCTAATTTACTTAATAAGTATAATAAAATCCCCAAAGGTAGCATGTACCCTAGTTTAAGTAAGGTCACCTCCTTTGATGCCTTTAACCCTGTGACTCAGGCTTTTACAGAAAAGCCAGTGGTCTCTGGGGATGGGCGTGATGGATCTCCACTTGTCATAGAACACTTATGGCTGCCGAAAGATTATAAGGATCATCTCGGTGGCATTGAGTTAGATCAGTCATACGAAGAGGTTCAGGCACAAGTTATTTCAGTTAATATGGAGTCTGAGAGTCTTGCTGAGGATTATCAGTCTATCCCGTTTCTTTCTGCTGAAGAAAGAATGATAATTAAATCCAAGCTCTCAGGGCAGCCAAAATTAAAGCCGGTGTTGATTGTGCTTGATGACGGTTGGCCGAATGACGAAGCATTTTATGATTCTAGAAAATTTGTTTCTGAAGCGTTAGAGATGATTAAGAAAAGATTTAATTATCCCGTGGCGCTGCAACATCCTTCGAGTCAGTCTAGGGTTTTTACAGATTATCCAAAAGAGGCTTTTCACGCCCGTTCAATACACAAGTCGCTGGCTACTCTTGTAGAGCTAGAGCCAAGTAGGGTGTGGGATGATCAAAGAGTAAGAGTGGTTTATATACCTCTTTCTACAGCTCAGGTGTACTCGAAGGCGATGCTTGAAGAGTTGGTAGTTCTTAGGCTTATTGATGATTTTATGCTCGGCGCTAGAGGCGACCCCGTTCCTGATAAAGAGGTGAAAGCCAAAAGGAAAATTGCAAGAGATATTGTAAAAAGACTAAAGCAAGATATTGGTGTAAAAGATCTCAGTACTGATAAAGCAATCATTGAATCGGCTCTAGTATTCGCTGATCTCTATGCTGTAGCCAGTGGGAATCCATATGTGGTCAATTTCTCATGGACGACACGTAAGAGGGAGCACAAGTTTACGCACTTTGATTTTAATCAAGGGATACTTGTGTCTGCTGCTGGAAACTCTTCGCTAAACAACTGCAAAAGTTGCCGTCCGAATCTCGCTTACAGTAAGGAATGTGAGTGCGCCGACAATGCTGCAGCCGAAGAAAGGTGGTTTGCTGTGAGATCCGTAAGCAACCAAGATGTGGTTGCAGTCATGAATACCGCTCGCGATGGCAGTCTCCAATGTCGCTCTAGTATCGTGGGGTCAAGGAGTGTGGACCCGCTAGCTATTTCGTTCAATGGTTATGTTAGTGACAGCATATGTGGCACAAGCTTCGCAGCACCTCGGGTAGCTTGGCTTTTTGCAGCAAAGTTAGCATATATACCTCCTCAGGAATTTTCTATTTATGATGCACCAGATAAAGGGCATAAATTACGAGAAATAGTAAAAAAATCACGGCAGGGTGGGGCTAGTGGTGATCAGTATGGTCTCGATATCAAAAAGCTTTTTGAAAACTGAAAGGATCAAATCATGAAGGTTAAAAAGAGTATTGTTACGGTAGCCATGTTGTCGCTGTTAGCCGTTGTGGTCGGGTGTAAGCATAATGCTAAGAACGCATGGGCGGACGTTGCTAAGAACTGCGCGTATAGCGACCTGAATGGGAAGAAAATTCTTTTCTTTGGTGTTTCTAACTCAATCGGTCCAGGGTCGGTTTGGCGCGAGGCCACTGATGGCGGAGGCTACAGGTTAAGATTAGACTCAAGTAAGATCCCGGGTAGTAGTAACTGGGTTAAGAATGGAAGTGAATTTGATTGTCAAGGAAGTTCATCGACTAAACTATCTGGTGGTGCAGTCGTTGACTTTGCTTCGAGTGTTGCACCTCTCTCAGCGGACTTAAAAACCGAGTTTTCAAAAGCAAAGAGTGTAGAGGTTAAGGTTTCAAAGTTAAATACAGTTTTAATTGAAGAGGTAGGGTTTGAGCAGGCTGTTAAAGCTCTACCTCCAGCATCTCCAGAAAAAGATGAAATGTCCAAGCCAGGACGATTAGTAATGTATCGAGCGATTCTGGTCTCGGGCTTTGAAGCAAAGCTCTCGTTTGATACCGATGTTGGCGCCGAGTTAAGTGCCAAGCTAAAGGATGGTGCGCTACAGTCAATAAATGGTGAGCTAGGTGCTGGAGTGAACGTACGATGGATAAGTAATAAAGAGCTCGTGCTCTCCAGTCCAAACTCATTTTACATAGCGGGAGAATTGGCCAAATTTGACACGGGGGGAGGATTTGCATCCGCAAGCCAGTCGCCATCCGTCGAGACTATTGATATACAGAAAAATCCTAGCGTCGAAGTCGAAAATAATTGAAAGTCTTTTAGACTACTTCTCCGATTCGACTGTTTGCATTTATAGCGACGGCCTGGAGTGAGCCGTCGCTATCCGGCTATAAGTAGCCCATGCTGAGTATAGGGGCAATATTCGACTTGGGATTCATCCACAAACCTAGGGCGATTCACTGATCCATCTCCCGCGTCAGCAAAAACTCTGTGTGATTTACGGCGGGCTAGTCAATTTTGGCAAATCCCTTTAGCCAAACGCTATTGTCGGCTTGTTGAGTGCTTAGGGGGCACTTGCGATGTCCTGCTCTGCTGACTATACGTCGACTAAAGGTCTGTTGGGCAATGTGCTGGGCATCCTCAGTTGATATTCCGCCTTGAATCAGGCGCTCTACATAGTCTGCTTCCGAGCGCTGTGACGCATTCTGAGGATGTCTGACGCGACCTGTTCGGTGAATAACTGCCTTCAACCAGCGTGACGGGGAGGACCTGATGGCTCCCTTGGTCAGAGCATTCAGCAGTTGAGCAGTAATTGCTTCCTGTTGATCAGCGGGAATCGAACGGATCAGTTGGGAGACCTTTTGCTTCTCCGCTGCGTTCAGTTGCGTCAATTGTGCCGTGCGCTGTACTGATGATTCATATGAAGGTTCATATGGTGGTTCTAGGGGTGACATAGCTTTGTCACCCTCCCCCCGACATAGCTGTGTCACCCCCGGGGTGACATGGGTGTCACCCTCCCTAGCTCTGTCTTCAGCTGGGGGTGACAATTTGTCGGGGTAGCTTAGTACGAGGGTGTAGCCATTAGAAACCTGCCGGCCGTTGGCATCGAATCGAGCGTCTTTCTTCAGCATCCCTGCGGTTAGCAGGGTCTTGATGGTGCGCTGAATGGTGCGTTCCGAAGTGCTGCACTTGGCTGCTATCGTCTTCATCTTCGGCCAGCAGTAGCCGTGATCGTCTGCGTTATCAGCGAGCGCCATGAGAATTAGCTTCGGAACGGGCGGAAGCGGCTGCTCCCATGCCCAGTTCATGGCCTTTATGCTCATAACGGTCAGGCTTCTTCAATGACACGAGCTACTGCAGATGTTTTGAAGTAGACCCTGCGGCCGATTTTGACTTTGCACCGACGTAGCTCGGCAGACAACTCGCTGTCTCCGCTTAGGGATACCCTTAGGCCATCTTTGCTGCGATGTAGAACCTCTGCTAACTGTTGGAGGGAGAGTAGTGGAGAGCCGCCGTAGCGGTTCAGGAGGGTTTCTTCGATTGTCATCGGGCGACTCCTCAAATGGCTTGCGATACACTGAGGTCATTACGCAAAGAGGCGTAAGAGTCCTTAAAAAATACTAAATGTCCGTATTTTAGACATTTAGTTCTTTTTATGATCGAAGGGTCAGGATGTCAAGTACAATCGAAGATCGCGTCATTTTGATTTTGAAGGAGCAAATGTCTCCTGCTGACCTTGAGGGCCTGAAAGGGCATGAAGGGGCTTTCTCTGCGTTGCTCAGCCTGTGGAGCCAGCCGCAATACGCTGGCCGTGGTTTCTGGGAGAAGCTGTCCCAGCTAACGGATATTCCGTCTGCAAGATGGCGCAGCGCTTTCTCGCGCAAGCAGAAGCCGACTTCCGCCATGATCGAGTCGATAGCCCACTTGTGGCCGAAGTACGCGTTCTGGCTGGTCACAGGTGTGACCGATGCTGCTAATGGCCATGTGGCGCCACTTACAGCACTGACTTTCCCTGAGTTTCTTCATGCGGAGCAGCCTGGCGCGGATAACTATTTCAGCAAAGCCATTGCACTGGCAAAGCGCTTGTATGAAGAGGGTGATGTAGATCTGGAGAGTGATGAGGAACGTCTTGCTGCAGTAGAGCGGACTCTTCCCTTGGCGCATTGGGTTGGAAGTGATCTGGTTGAAGTGGCTTATCGATTGGCAGCCAGCGATGAGTACCAGGAGCTTCTCGGTGTTTGGAAAAGCCGAGAAGACTCGCGCGCTGAGCATCTTGGGAGAGTACTGGGCACCGACCGGCCTTGGGAGCGACAGTTGGAGGAGAGAAAGTCTCTCGGCCTCCCAGTGTCGCCCGTTTATGGCGTAGACCCACGGGTCAAACATCAGAGTAGTTGGGATCTTTTCTATAAGCCCGACACAGACGATGCCTGATGGTTTACCTGCGCTAAGCTACTCACGATTACACTGGGTTTGCAGCGTTTCTAGGCAACTCATAATCCTTTGGTCCACGGTTCGAGTCCGTGTGGGCCCACCAAATAAAAAGCCGCGCATTGCGCGGCTTTTTGCGTTTTCTCCTTAACCATTCTGCGTTTCCACAAACACAGTAAACGCTCCCAATGGCAGCGGCTTGCTGAATAGATAGCCCTGAAACTGCATGCAGCCGTTACTCAGCAAAAACTGCTGCTGCGCTTCGGTTTCCACGCCTTCGGCGATCACCGTCATGCCCATGCTTTGCGCCAGGGCGATGACAGTGCGCACGATGGCTTGGCTGTTGCTGTCGGTAAGCAGGTCGCTGACAAATGAGCGGTCGATTTTCAGGGTGTTGAGGGGCAGGCGCTTGAGGTGGCTGAGGGAGGAGAAGCCGGTGCCGAAGTCATCCAGGGAGAAGCGCACGCCGCGCTCGACCAGTACGGCCATTTTGCGCATCAGGTCGTCGATGTCGTGGACGATAAGAGTTTCGGTCAACTCCAGTTCGAGCCGACGTGTGTCGATGCCGTAGGTTTCGATCAGTCCGAGCATGTCAGTGACAAAATTGGCCTGGCGAAATTGCTTCTGACTGATGTTGACCGCCAGGCTGATGTCTCGATACAGCGGGTCGTCCTTCCAGGCGCGCAACTGGGTAAAGGCCTGTTCCAGCACCCATTGGCCAATCGGGATGATCAGCCCGGTTTTCTCGGCATGGTCAATGAACTCGACTGGCGGCACCAGTCCGCGTTGCGGGTGCTGCCAGCGGATCAGCACTTCGGCACCGGTGACTTTGCCGCTACTGTGCAGTTGCGGTTGGTAGTGCAGCACAAACTGCTGCTCACTCAGTGCGGCGTGTAGGTCACGGTCGAGCATCGAGCGCTCGGCCGCATCGCTTTGCAAGATGTGCAGCAGGGCAAACAACATCAGCATGGCCGCCACGCTCTGCACCCAGGAGCCGCTCACCCGTACTTCATCCGGCAGGTGATAGGCGCTGGTCGGGCTCCAGGATGAAGAGGCCAGCACAATGAACAGGCCCAGGCAGAACAGTGCAACGCCGTAGCGCAGCCACATCCGTTCATCGCGAAAGGCCATCAACGCCGCCACGGCAATTGGCAGCAGATACAGGTGGGTCGCGCGCGGTGCGGCGGCGGTATGTGGGTCCATCAACAAGCTGGTGCCGACGATCACCAGGATGATTACGCCGAACAGCAACAGATTGGCCAGGCGCACGCGGTTGCGCAGGGTCAGGGTAAATACACCGAGGCCACAAAGGATCATCAACAAGTCCATCAGGACGATGCCCCACTCGCCACGCAGGCTGAAGAACAGCCCCCAGAAGCTACCGACCAGCAGCAGTACCAGGCTGGCGAGCATGCGCATGCGGCGCTCGCGGCGCTGACCGATCAGGGTCAAATCGGGTGAGTGCCAGAGCTTGATAACCTGCTTGAAAAAGGCAGAAAGGGCGGTCATGAAAAGTCCCTGAGTGACCCGTTGCTTCGCCAAGGAAGTCGCCCGAGGGTTTACCAACACTGTGGTTTATCGATGGGCCGAGTTGAGTGTAGACGCCGTAGCAGAGGCACTACGGACGATTAGCATGCAGCCGCATTACTCGCAGCCGGACTCAGCCTCGGCACTGTGCCGACCGACCAGGCGATTGCGGCCCAGCTCCTTACCGCGATACAGGCGCTGATCAGCGCAGCGATAAAGCTGCTCGGCGGTGCTGCCATCGACGGGCCATTCGGCCAGGCCGAAAGTTGCAGACAGCGCAATGTCCTGATCGCCATAACGCATCGGCTGGCTGCACAGCTGCACGCGCAGACCTTCCACCAGCGACTCGGCGCCCTGACCATCGGTATTGCGCAGCAGCAGACCGAACTCTTCACCACCCAGGCGCCCCAAGGTGTCGGTGGCGCGCAGGCGCTGGCTGAGGCTGTTGCAGATATGGCGCAGGGCTTGGTCGCCAGCATCGTGGCCGTACTGGTCATTCACCGCCTTGAAATAGTCGATATCCAGTACCACCAGCACCAGTTTGGCCTGGCTGCGCTGCGCCTCGCGGATGCTTTGCTCCAGGCTTTGCTGGAAGCTGCCGCGGCTGGCCACACCGGTCAGCGCATCGGTACGGGCCATATGTTGCAGCTGCTGATAGGCGGTGGCGCGGCGGGCTTCATAGAGGTAGACGAAGACCAGAATCATCACACCGCAAAACACCGCGTTACCCAGGTCGATCAGGCTTTCGGCATCGCGCTGAACCGGGTAGGTGTACAGGTACAACAGGCAAGCGCCGATCACAAAAGGCAGTGACAGCAAGCTGCCGCGCTTGAGTCCGAGCAGCAGGTAGGACAGCACGGGAATGCTGTAGACCCAAACAAAGGCGGTTTTCGAGGCGTTGGGGATAACGATGATGTACAGCAGAAAGCTGAAGGTCGGCAGCAGGTAGAGGTAGATCCAGGGCAATAGGTTGCGCACCCGGACAATCCGCCAGGCGCCCCACAGCAACGTTGCGGTGGCAACCAGCTCGAAACTGGCAAACAGGTAGTTGCCGGCCATAAATTGCAGCGCGCAGAACACCCCGAGGGTCAGCCCGGTACTGGCAAAGATCATGCGGATCAACGAACGCTGGCCGACATCCTGCAAGTCGTCGACGGCGGCGTTGCTGTCACTGCCCGGTTTGGTTCGCGGTCGAAAAAACATGGCCCGGCACTGCATGGATGGCGGTTTGATGGCTCACTGTGCCTCAACTGCCTGGGCCTTGACCAGATAGGCAGCGTGCGAACCGCCGATCACGTGCGGTTGACTTGCCCGCCAAAGCCCTTAAAGTGCCGCCCCATGCACAGACACATCTGCCCAATTTCCGCGTTTTATTACGCCCTGCCCCCTCTCACCAGGCGGTAGATGCGTTGTTGCATGTCCGATCCGCCTGAGGCGGCCCGGATAGCACACCCCCACTCCAGTCTCCTCAGGCTTTTGCCTTAACCAGGAGACACGTATGCCCAGTAACACCCTTGATCTGCTCGACCAGCTCGCTGCTCGTGGCTTTATCCACCAGAGCACCGACCTCGATGGCCTGCGCCTGGCGCTCAGCCAGGGCCCGATCACCTTTTACCTCGGCTTCGATGCTACGGCGGACAGCCTGCACGTCGGCCATTTGCAAGCCTTGATGCTGATGCGCCACCTGCAACGCGCCGGGCACAAACCGATCCTGCTGATCGGCGGAGCCACCACACGCATCGGCGACCCAAGCTTTCGCGACAGCAGCCGGCCGGTGCTGACGGAAGCACAGATTCAGCACAACATCGCCGGGATTACCGGCTGCTTTGCCCGCTACATCCAGCTGGGCGATGGCCCCAGCGACGGCCTGGTGGTGGACAACGCCGACTGGCTGGACGGTATCGGCTACCTGCAGTTTCTCGACCAGGTCGGCCGGCACTTTTCCATCAACCGCCTGCTGACCTTCGATGCCGTGCGCAACCGTCTGGAGCGTGAGCATTCGCTGAGCTTTCAGGAGTTCGGCTACACCCTGCTGCAGGCCCACGACTTCACCGAACTAGCGCGCCGGCATAATTGCACCCTGCAACTGGGTGGTGCCGACCAGTGGGCCAATATCATCAATGGCGTGGAATTGGGCCGGCGCCAGGGCTGCCAGCCGCTGTTCGGCCTGACCATGCCGCTGCTGACCACCCGTGACGGGCGCAAGATGGGCAAATCGGCGGCAGGCGCGGTATGGCTGAATGGCGACAAGCTCTCGCCGTATGACTTCTGGCAGTTCTGGCGCAATTGCGATGACGCTGATGTGGGGCGCTTTCTCGCCCTGTTTAGCGAACTAGCGCTGGATGAGGTAGCGAGCTTGAGCGCCCTTGCCGGCGCCGAGCTGAACCAGGCGAAAATCATCCTGGCCAACGCCGCCACCGCCCTGGCCCATGGCGAGCAGGCTGCACGCGAGGCCGAAGCCACAGCTCTGGCGCTGTTCACGGCGCAGGATACGCATGCCGAACTACCGCAGCTAAGCGTTAGCGCGGAAGATCTGGCCGGCGGTCTCAGCCTCACCGACCTGCTGCTGCGCCATAACTTGCAGCCCTCACGCAGCGCAGTACGCCGCCTGGCAGCCGGCGGCGGCTTGCTGCTGGATGGCGAACGCCAGGGCAATCCGGACCAGCCGTTGCAAGCCTGGCAGCTGGGTCGACGGCTAAGCCTGGGCAAGAAGCGTCATTACCTGCTGCAGGCGCGGTGACGCAGATCTGCGGCTGATCGCGCACATGGCGCTCGACACTTACCGGCGGAGTGCAGATCGCCGCCGGTTGCCCCCTGCGCGCAGCGCCACCCATAATCGGCCGCACCTGATTCTGGATGTACTGCGCCCATGGCCATTGCCCGCGACGACCTCGACCAACACGGCCTGATCATTGGTGTTTCGCCCGAGCGCTTCCGCGCCGTGGCCATGCCGCTGTTGTTCGACCACCTAAACGCGCAATGCGAGGGCACCATCGCGGTCAACCGCCAGGCGCGGATTGTCTGGATCAACGACAAGTACGCCGAAAAGGTTGGCATCAGCGACCCGCGCAGCGTACTCGGCAAAGAGATCGAAGACGTGCTGCCAGCCAGCCGCTTGCGCGAAGTGGTGGAAAGCGGCCAGCCGAGCATGCTCGACCTGATGGCCTTCGGCAGCGAACACTTTGTGGTCACCCGTATTCCGTTGCGCGATGAGGACGGCACCCTGGTCGGCGCGCTGGGCTTTGTGCTGTTCGACCGCGCCCGTCACCTCAAGCCGCTGATGGCCAAATTCAATACCCTGCAGAACCAGCTGGTCGCCACCCAGCACGAATTGGCCAAGGCGCGCCGCGCGCGTTACACCATTGCTGGGTTTATCGGCGCCAGCAGCGCAGCCAGCGAAGTCAAACGCCAAGCTCGCCGCGCCGCACAACTAGACGCCACGGTGCTGCTGCGCGGCGAAACCGGCACAGGCAAGGAGCTGCTGGCCCAGGGCATCCACAACCTGTCGCCACGGGCCAACGGGCCGTTTGTCGCGGTCAACGTCGCGGCCATCCCGGAAACCCTGGTCGAGGCCGAGCTGTTCGGCACCGCGCCCGGCGCCTTTACCGGCGCGGATCGCAAGGCGCGTATCGGCAAGTTCGAGGTGGCCAACGGCGGCACGTTGTTTCTCGATGAAATCGGCGATCTACCGCTGCCGTTGCAGGCCAAGTTGCTGCGCGTCTTGCAGGAGCAGGAGGTCGAGCCGCTGGGCTCCAATCAGGTCAAACCGTTGAATGTACGGGTGATAGCAGCGACACATATCGATCTGGAAGCCAAGGTCGCCGCCGGGCAGTTCCGTGACGACCTCTACTACCGCCTTAACGTGCTGGCCCTGCGCGTGCCGCCGCTGCGTGAGCGCCGCGAGGATATTCCGGCGTTGCTGGAGCATCTGCTCGACGATATTGCCAACCGCTCGACGCAGGCCCCGCTGGAAGTCAGCGATGACGCCCTCGCCCTGCTGAGCGCGCAGCCCTGGCGTGGCAATGTGCGCGAGCTGCGCAACCTGCTGGAGCGCGCCCAATTGGATGTCGACGGGCGCCTGGATGCGCAAACCGTGCGGGCGTTGCTGGTCGACCCGGTAACGCCCGCAGCGCACAGCATTGCGCCGCAGCCAGCGACCAGCGTGACGCAAACATTGGCGGAGCAACTGGCACGGGCCGAACGCCAGGCGCTGATCGACGCCCTTCAGGCTACAGCCGGCAACCGCCAACAGGCTGCGCAACGCCTGGGGATTTCCCGCGCAGGGCTGTACGCCAAGCTGGCACTGCATGGGTTGGGTAAGCACGACTAAGCCAAGCTCACTGCCGCCTAAAGCGAACGCAATTCCCCGTAGGAGCGGCCTTGGCCGCGATGCTTTTGAGTCAGCAAGAGATCGCGGGCAAGCCCGCTCCTACACAAGCAAAGCCAGCCGTGCGTGTGCTGTGGGAGGCGCTTTAGCGGCGAGCTTTTAACCGCTGTTGTCGCGGCTAAAGCCCCTCCCACGATCCATGCTCGTGTCAGAGTTGTAGCCCGGATGTAATCCGGGAAGTACCGCACAACCGAGCATTTCCCGGATTTCATCCGGGCTACGGAATATACGAACGCTCCTACAGGTGTAAAAAATCCAAAATTCTGGACCTAAAGCCAACTCAACCGTCCAGCTCCATGGACTAATTCCAGAAATAAAGACACACCCTTCTCCTCCGACAACCCCGCCAAACCTCCTAAACCCCCACGCAACCCCTCAACCACAAGCCTTTCACCCACCTAGACCAAAGTCGTAGCCCCGTCTGGCACAGCTTTCGCTCTAGTCTGCTCAACGCTTTGTCTCGCTGCCTGGCTTAACGAGCAAGCTCATCAGCGTCGCCATAGAGCGGTGCTTAAAACAACAACAAAAGGAACCAGCCATGGGTACCCTCGGTATTCTGATTTCCCTCGCATTGTTGATGTACCTCGCCTACCGCGGCATCAACGTGCTGATCCTCGCCCCTCTGCTCGCGTTGCTGGCCTTGCTGTTTGCCGGTGACATTCACCTGCTGCTGCCCACCTACACCCAAGTGTTTATGAAGGCCATGGGCGGCTACGTGATCCAGTTCTTTCCGCTGTTTCTGCTGGGCGCGCTGTTCGGCAAGTTGATGGACGACTCGGGATCGGCCCGCGCCATCGCCCAGGGCATCGTCGCCAAAGTCGGCAGCGAGCGGGCGATCCTGGCCATTGTGCTGGCGTGCGGCATCCTCACCTACGGCGGCGTGTCGCTGTTCGTGGTGGCCTTTGCGGTGTACCCGATTGGCGCAGCGCTGTTCCGTGAAGCGGGCATTCCCAAGCGCCTGATCCCCGGTGCCATCGCCCTCGGCTCGTTTACTTTCACCATGACCGCCCTGCCCGGCACGCCGGCAATTCAGAACGCCATCCCCAACCCGTTTTTCGGCACCGACGCCTTTGCTGCGCCGGGCCTGGGCGTAATCGCCGGGCTGATCATGTTCGGCCTCGGTACCTGGTGGCTTACCGCGCAGTCGCGCAAGCTGATGGCTGCCGGTGAAGGCTACGGCGAGCACCGCGATGACCCGGTCGTCGAGGACCAGCGCACGATCCCCGGCTTCTGGCTGGCTCTGCTCCCGATCTTCGTGGTGATCGGCCTGAACTTCCTGATGGCCAAGCAGATTCTGCCGAGCATCGACACCAGCTACCTGGCCAAGCCGGAATTCGGCGGCCTGCAAGATGCCAAATCGCTGATCGGTATCTGGTCGATCATCGTCGCCCTCAGTGCGGCCATCCTGCTGTTGATCGCCATGCACTGGCAGCGCTGGATGGACCTGAAAAAGAGCGTCAACGATGGCGCCTTCGGCTCCATGCTGCCCATCCTCAACACCGCTGCTGAAGTGGGTTACGGCACGGTGATCGCCTCGCTGGCCGGTTTTGTGATCATTCGCGACCTGGTGCTGGGCGTCTCCGATAACCCGCTGATCTCCGAAGCGGTGGCGGTAAACATCCTCGCCGGCATCACCGGTTCGGCGTCTGGCGGTATGTCGATTGCGCTGAAGACCCTCGGCGAGCAGTACCTGACCATGGCCAACGCCGCCGGCATCAGCCCCGAGCTGCTGCACCGCGTCGCGGCGATGGCCTCTGGCTGCATGGACACCCTGCCGCACAACGGCGCGGTGATCTCGCTGCTGGCGATCTGCAAACTCACGCACCGTGAGTCGTACAAATTTATCTTCGTTAACACCGTGGCTTTCCCGATGGTGGCGCTGGTGGTCGTCATCACCCTGGGCACGCTGTTCGGTAGTTTCTGACGGGCCTGGCATGGCGCTCCTGTGCGCCATGCCGCCTGTACTCAATGTTGTTCAATCGCTTTCGAGTACCCGCTATGAGCAAGATCATGACTGCCGCCGCCGCTGTGGCGCGCATCCCGGATAACGCCAACCTGGCCACCGGCGGCTTTGTCGGCATCGGTTTCGCCGAGCAGATCGCCATCGCCCTGGAGCAACGCTTTCTTGCTGAACAGGCTCCACGCGACCTGACTCTGGTGTATGCCGCCGGCCAAGGGGATGGCAAGGGCCGCGGCCTTAACCACCTGGCTCATGAAGGCCTGGTGCGGCGGGTAATCGGCGGCCACTGGGGCTTGGTGCCAGGACTGCAGAAGCTCGCGGTGGATAACCGCATCGAAGCCTACAACCTGCCGCAGGGGGTGATCTCCCAGCTGTTTCGCGATATCGCCGCCGGCAAGCCGGGGCAGCTGTCGCGGGTTGGTTTGGGCACCTATGTCGACCCGCGCCACGGCGGCGGCAAGCTCAATGCGCGCACCACCACCGAGCTGGTGCGGCTAATGCCCATCGATGGCGAGGACTACCTGTTCTACCCGACATTCCCCATTCACGTGGCGGTGGTGCGCGCCACCAGCAGCGATGCCGACGGCAACCTGAGCTTCGAGCGCGAGGCGCTGACCATCGAGAGCCTGGCCATCGCCATGGCCGCACGCAACTCGGGCGGGGTGGTGATTGCCCAAGTTGAGCGCATTGTCGAACGCGGCTCGTTGAATGCCCGCGAGGTGAAGATCCCTGGGATTCTGGTGGACTGCGTGGTGCTGGCCGAGCCGGTAAACCACCAGCAAACCTTCGCCACCGCCTACAACCCGGCCTTCGCCGGCGAAACCCGGGTGCCGATGGACAGCCTGAAAGCCATGCCTCTGGATGTGCGCAAACTGATCGCCCGCCGCGCGGCACTGGAGCTGAAAGCCGGTGCGGTGGTCAACCTGGGCATCGGCATGCCGGAAGGTGTGGCCGGGGTTGCGGCCGAAGAAGGCGTGATCGAGCGCCTGACCCTGACCGCCGAACCCGGGGTGATCGGCGGCATCCCCGCCTCGGGGCTGGATTTTGGCGCGGCGAGCAATCACAGCGCGCTGCTCGACCAACCTTATCAGTTCGATTTCTACGACGGTGGCGGCCTGGATATTGCGTTTCTCGGCCTGGCCCAGGCCGATGCGGCGGGCAACCTCAACGTGTCCAAGTTCGGCTCACGCCTGGCCGGAGCGGGCGGTTTTATCAATATCAGCCAGAACGCCAAGCAGGTGGTGTTCCTCGGCACCTTCAGCGCCGGGGCGCAGGATATCGGCATCGAGGACGGCCAGCTGCGCATCATCAAGGATGGCGAGCTGTGCAAGTTCGTCGCCGAAGTCGAGCACCGCACCTTCGCCGGCCACCAAGCCGCCGAACGCGGCCAGCCGGTGCTGTATGTCACCGAACGCTGCGTGTTCCGCCTGACCCTGGACGGTCTGGAGCTGATCGAAGTGGCGCCGGGGGTGGATATCCAGCGCGACATCCTCGACCGCATGGACTTCACCCCCATCGTGCGTACGCCGCAGCTGATGGATGCGCGGCTGTTTCTGCCGCCGCCGATCGGCCTGAGCGAGCAACTGAACGCTGATTAACATTTGAGTGTGAGTTTACGGGCCCGCTGGGCCCGTTTTTTTGCCCGGATTTTGCTGTACACCTTGGGGGTGGATCACGCCTCACCGGTCCACCGTGGGTAGCCGAGACGAATACCAAGGGTGGACATACACAGCGATTTCTACCCTAGGTTTTTTCGCCCAACTTATGCCGCGCGGCATACAAACACACCAACTCCATCGCCACGGTGGCCCCGGCCAGAGCGGTGACTTCCGCGTGATCGTAAGGCGGCGAAACTTCCACCACATCCATGCCCACCAGATTGATCCCGCGCAGGCCACGGAGAATTTCCAGCGCCTGATGGGTAGTCAGGCCACCGCATACCGGCGTGCCGGTGCCGGGGGCAAAGGCTGGGTCGAGGCAGTCGATATCAAAGGTCAGGTACACCGGGTTATCACCGACCCGCGCGCGGATCTGCGCGGCGATCTGCTCCGGCGTGCTGCGGTGCACCTGGCGTGCATCCAGCACCTGAAAGCCCATCACGTCGTCATTGGTGGTACGCAGGCCAATCTGCACCGAGCGCGATGGATCGACCAGCCCTTCGCGAGCGGCGTGATAGAACATGGTGCCGTGGCTGACGCCTTGCTCGCTGTCGTCGAGATCCGGCCAGGTATCGCTGTGCGCATCGAAGTGCACCAATGACAGCGCGCCGTGTTTACGCGCATGAGCCTTGAGCAGCGGGTAGCTGATGAAGTGGTCGCCGCCCAGGGTGAGCATGGCGCAACCGGCCTGGACGATATGCTCGGCATGCGCCTCGATGGCCGCCGGAATCTTGTGCGGCAGGGCGTGATCGAAATTGCAGTCGCCGTAGTCGATCACCGCCAGGTGGTCGAAGGGGTCGAACTCCCAGGGGTAATGCCGCTCCCAGGCGCTGGTGATCGAGGCCGCGCGAATCGCGCGCGGGCCGAAGCGGGTACCGGGGCGGTTGGTGGTGGCGGTGTCAAAGGGCACGCCGCTGACCACCAGATCAACGCCGGCTAGGTCGCGGCTGTAACGCCGGCGCATAAAGCTGGTGACGCCGGCGTAGGTCGGCTCGGAGAAGGTGCCGTAGAGGCTGTCGCGGGTGAAGGCCAGGTCGTTGCCGTTGAATGCTTCCATTGCCTTGTCCTCAATACTGACTGCGGAAAGTGGTCCAGATGCGCGTGCGCTCACGCTGTTGGCGCAGCGGCATCAATTGCTCGGCAAACAGGCGGGCGCGCACCGCTTCACCGGGGTAGATATCGGCATCGCCGCTAATCGCCGGGTCGACCAGCGCCGTGGCGGCCTGGTTGGCGTTGGCGAAAAACACGCTGTTGGTCAGCTCGGCGATGGCCTCAGGGCGCAGCATGTAATCGATAAAGGCGTGGGCGGCCTTGGGGTGCGGCGCATCGGCCGGAATGGCCATGGTGTCGAACCACAGCAGCGTGCCTTCACGCGGGATGCGGTACTGCACCTCGAACGGCTGCTTGGCCTCAGCCGCGTTGGCCGCGGCCATGTAGGCGTCGCCGTTGTAGGTCAGCGCCAGGCAGATTTCGCCCTTGGCCAGGTCATTGATATGCCGGCCGGCGCCGACGTAACGCAGGTTGGGTTGCAGCTGGGTGAGCAGCTGCGCCACTGCATCGAGATCGGCACGCTCGCTGCTGTAGGGGTCTTTGCCGAGGTAGTTGAGGACGATGCTGATCACTTCCTGCGGCGAGTCGATCACCGCGATGCCGCAGTCCTTGAGCTTGCTGGCGTACTCGGGCTTGAACAGCAGGTCCAGGCTATTCAGCGGCACGCCGGGCAAACGCTGCTCTAACGCCTGGCGGTTGAAACCCACGCCAACCGTGCCCCAGGTGTACGGCAGGCCGTACTGATTACCGTGGTCGGCACTGGCGAGCTTGCCCAGCAGCGCCGGGTCAAGATTCTGCAGATGCGGCAGTTGCGTGCGGTCCAGCGGTTGCACGGCCTTGGCCTGAATCGCCCGCGCCAGGCCGCTGGAGGCCGGGAAGACGACGTCATAACCGCTGCCGCCGGTGAGCAGTTTGCTGTCCAGGGCTTCGGCACTGTCGAAGATGTCGTATTTGACCGTGATCCCGGTTTCATCCTTGAAGCGTTGCAGGGCTTGCTCCGGCAGGTAGGCGGACCAGCTGTACAGGTTCAGGGCTTTCTCTTCGGCCTGAGCGGCGAAGGCGCAACACAGCAGTAACAGGGGCATGAGCGAACGCATGACGAACAACCTCATCGGCGGTTAGTGGGCTGACGTCATCCTGCCGCGCGGTTTGCTTTGAATAAATATGAAGTGGCCTACGCTGACATTGCCATCTATCAATGTTTAAGCGGATGAACGCGCCCGCTGCGCCGGCAGCCGACTAGTCTTGCTAGACCACCCAAGAGAGCGGCGCGATGAGCGAGCTGCAGGTCGATGAACGCTTCTGGCTTGATGCCGACCAGGACAAACGTGACGCCGAAGGGCTCTGCGCCGCCCTGCACCAGCGCGCGCAAAGTGGCGCCCCGATGCGCGGTTTTCAGCTCAAGTACGCACAGCTAGCCGGCATCGACCTAGTCAACCACCACCAGCGCACGGGCTACGACTTGCGCGATAGCGACCTGTACCGCGCCGACCTGCAGAAAGCCCACCTGTTTGGCCTTGACCTGCGCGGCAGCTCGCTGATGAAAGCTGATCTGCGCGGCGCCAACCTGCATTGCTGTGACCTGCGCGACTGCAACCTGTTGGGCGTGCAACTCGACGGCGCGCGCCTGGACAACGTGATCTGGGATCGGCGCCTGCGCCAGGAACGCCAGGGCAGCGCGCACCAACGCCTTGGCGATAGCGACGCCGCCCGCCGCTGCTTTGAAGAAGCCGAGGAAACCTACCGCAACCTGCGCCTACACCTGGAGAAAGCCGGGCTGTTCGAACAGGCCGGCATGTTCTTCCACCGCGAAATGGTCATGCGCCGCCGGCAACTGCCGCGCTATAGCGGCAGACGCCTGCTGTCCTGGCTGGTCGACTTGTTCAGCGGCTACGGCGAAAAGCCGCTCAACGTCGTGCTGTTCTCCATCGCGCTGATCGTTTTCTGCGGCCTGCTGTACTTTCTGGTCGGCGTTCAGCACGCCGGACAAACCCTGGGCCTGGCTCTGGAACGCGGCTGGCTGGCTAACCTGGATGACCTCGGCGACTGCCTCTACTTCAGCGTGGTGACCTTCACCACCCTCGGCTACGGCGACATCACGCCCCACGGCATGGCCCGCCCGATTGCGGCGTTCGAGGCATTTGCCGGCAGCTTTACCATGGCGCTGTTTGTCGTGGTGTTTGTAAAGAAGATGACCCGCTAGGCGAGTTGCATTGAAGAAAAACCAAGTGATCTACTGGCACATCGACCACCAGCAATGTTTGGAGCCGGCATGCTCAGCCAGTTACGCGATCTTGACCTGCAGCTACTGCGCCTGTTTGTCACCGTGGTAGAGTGCGGCGGCTTCAGTGCCGCCCAGGGCGAGCTGGGGATTGGCCAGTCGACCATCAGCACGCAGATGGCCAAGCTGGAAACCCGTCTGGGCTTTCGCCTGTGCGAGCGCGGCAAGGGCGGCTTTCGCCTGACGCCCAAGGGCGAACAGGTGCTCAGCGCCACACGCAAATTGTTCAGCGCCATCGATACCTTCAAGGGCGAAGCCCAGGGCATGGCCGACAAGCTCCTGGGCAAGCTGCGCATTGGCCTGTCCGAAGGCCTGGCGCCCCATGTGCTGGAGCAGGTGGCCGAGGCCATTAACCGCTTTCGTGGGCGCAACCAAGCGGTGCAGATCGAACTGCTGACCGCCATGCCCGCCGAGCTGGAACGCCGTCTGCTGCAGGACCAGTTGCACCTGGCCATCGGCTATTTCTCCGGCAACCAGACCGCGCTGGATTATCAGCCGCTGTTTCGTGAGCGCCAGGTGCTGTTCTGCGCCAAAGGGCATGCGCTGTTCAGGCGCGCGCAGATCAGCCTGGCAGACCTGCAGCAGGCCGACCGGGTGCAGCACCCCTACCGCTTTGTACAGGTACGCGAGCCGTTTCAAAGCTCACCCAGCTCGGCACAGACAGAGCAACTCGACGGCGCGCTGGCATTTATCCTCTCCGGCCGGCATATCGGCTACCTGCCCGAACATATCGCCGCCCCCTGGTTGGCCAGTGGCTGCCTGCACGCATTGCTCGCCGAGGAGCTGGGTTTTGAGGTGCAGTTTCTCCTGGCCAGCCATCGCGGCCAGCATCCCAGTGATGCGCTGCGGGCGTTTCGTGAGGATCTGATGCAGGCTTTTGCGACGGCGGATAGCTAAAGCGCCAGGCGATAGACATACCGCCTGGCGCGGGACTGCTTAGCGTAACTGCGGCGGTTCCGGTGGCTGCTGCCAGTGTGCCGTCAGTTGGTCGATGGCGGCGATGGTGTGGACGATTTCCGCGTGGATGGTAGCGCCGCGCAGGTCAGCCTCAAGTGCATCAGGCTCGGCTTCGAGCTGTAGATGCGGATCAAACAGCCCGGCGATAACAGGTTGCAACAGGTTCATGGCTCTCTCCTTGCCGCTCAACAACGGCGTGACGGGGGTCAGGAGGCAGTGCAATGAAGGGGCGAACGCCCTGAAGGTGGTTGTTATTTGCCGGCGATACAGTGACCGCGCATTCCATTGCGCAGGTTCAGAATTGCCCGGTTTGATGACCAGAGCATGACAGCGCGCCGCCATTTTACAGTCTACCCGCAGCGCCGCAGGGTCAAGCGGCGCTGCCAGACGGTCAGCCGCGCGCTGCCAGCAAAGGCGGCATCGGGCAATCGAGAATATCCGCTACGGCGCGCATCAGCTCGGCCTCGGCGGCGTTGATCGTGCCGTCATGCTCAATGCAGCGCGCCATGGCCTTGAGCAACTGTGGTTTCTGCAACGGCCAGAGCAAGCTCAAACGCCGCAGCGCAGGTTCAAGCGCCGATAAATTACTGGCGCTGGCCGGCAGCAGTTGCTCGAGCGGGAACGGCAGCTCACTGCTGGCATGCTTGAACGCGAGTTGCGCGGCTGACTCATCCACTCCACCGGCACGGGCCAGCAGTGACAGCACCACGCAGGTTTCAGCCGCCAGTTCCGGCAGCTGGTAGCGGCTGGTCTGTGCGTGCGCGCCTTCGACATTGCGCTCGACAATGCGCAGCAGCGTCCATTCCAGCAAGGCAACCCGGCCATCGGCGCGGATCAGCAGAGCCAGATTGGCCTTGAGCGTGGCGAACTGATCGGCCGCCAGTTGCTTGAGGGCGGGCATGGCCAGGTCCAGCAGCGGCAAACGCATACCCGGTGCCAGCTGACGCAGCGGCTCGCGCAGCGGCTCAAGCTGCGCGGCAACCTCAACGGCGATACGCGGCTGCAACAGCTGTAATTGCTGCACAGCTTGCGTCTCGATGGGGTCGAGCAGCAGGCCATAGAGCAACGCCTGGGCGCCGCTGCAACTGTGCGCTGCCTCGCTCAGGGCAAGATCCAGATGCGCCAGGGTGCTGCGCACGGCCAGCAGATGGGTTGCCTGCGGATCACCAATGGCACCAATCGCCTCACTCGCAGAGGCCGCGCTCAAGCCCGGTGCAAAAGCACTCAGATCATGCATCTCCACAGCTGAATCGCTGGCCGCCACCGCCGGCGTTGCCGCGCTGATTTCCGCCACATGCGGATAACGGCCATCCCAGCCGGGAGTGATGCGGCGGATGCGCTGATCCAGGGGCGGATGGGTGGCCAGCATGCCGTCCAGCGCCTGGCTGATGCCGGCGGCAAAATACATATGGCTGAATTCGGCGGCATGCCCGGCCTGCAGCTGCGAGCTATACAGGTTGCCGCCGATCTTCTTCAAGGCTCCGGCGATGCTGTCGGGGTTGCGGGTGTACTGCACTGCCGAAGCATCAGCGAGAAACTCGCGCTGGCGGCTCACGGCGGCCTTGATCAGGTTGCCAAAAAAGGTCCCGGCATACCCCAGCACCCATAGCGTGACGCCGATGGCGAGCACGATCGCCACCGAGTTATCGCGGCTGGAACGACTACCGCGCCCGCTGCTGCGCAGCAGAAAACCGCCAATCAGCCCCAGCAGCAGAATGCCGTGCAGCACCGACACCAGGCGCGTATTGAGGCGCATATCGCCATGGAAAATATGGCTGAATTCATGGGCAATCACGCCCTGCAATTCATCGCGACTGAGCTGGCAGATCGCGCCGCGGGTTATCCCGATTACCGCATCCTGCGGCGTCAGGCCGGCAGCAAAGGCGTTGATCCCGGCATCATCGAGCACATACACAGGCGGCACAGAGGTACCCGAAGCCAGGGCCATTTCCTCCACCACGTTGAGCAGCCGGCGCTCTTCAAGGTTCTGTGGCGACAGGTTGATCAAGCGCCCACCCAACCGCTCGGCAATCGCTTGGCCGCCACGGCTCAGCTGCAGCTGTTTGTACAGACTGCCCAACAGCACCACGCCGATCACCGCCAGTGCGACGCAACCCACCAGCGGCCAACTGGGCAATACGCTGTTCGGCGTATCACTGGCCAGCCACAGTGAGCTGTGACTCTGACCAAAGAGCTGCCAGACCAGCCCCAGCACCAGACTGGTCAGAGTGATCAGACTAAGCACCGCCAACGCCATCAGAATCAGCAGACGCCCGCTGTTACGCCGGGCGCGATCCTGTTGCTCGAAGAAATTCATCGTGCCGAGCCCTTAACTTAGAACGACACCTTCGGCGCTTCCTGAATCGCCGCGCTGTCGGCGAACTCCAGCAGGCTGGCGTCCTGAGCGTGGCCAAAGCTGGCGGCCAGCAATACTGGCGGGAATGCCTGCTTGTAGGTGTTGTAAGCCATCACCGCATCGTTGAAGGCCTGGCGGGCGAAGGCCACCTTGTTCTCGGTGCTGCTCAGCTCTTCACTGAGCTGCTGCATATTCGCCGAGGCCTTGAGGTCGGGATAAGCCTCAAGCGTCACGTTCAGGCGACCCAGAGCGCTATTGAGCAACCCTTCCGCACCGCCCAGCTGCGCCATGCTCTGCGCATTGCCAGGCTGCGCCGCTGCAGCCTTGAGCCCGGTTACCGCGTTATTGCGTGCGGCAATCACCGCCTCCAGGGTTTCGCGCTCATGGGCCATATAGCCCTTGGCGGTTTCCACCAGATTAGGAATCAGGTCATAGCGACGCTTGAGCTGCACCTCGATCTGCGCAAAGGCGTTCTGAAAGCGGTTACGCAGGGCCACCAGCTGGTTGTAGATGCCAATCACGTAAAAGATCAGCGCGGCGACAACCGCCAGGAAAATCAGCGTGGAAATGGACATGGGGGAAATCCTTATCGCATGCGGGAGAGAAGCAGATGGTAGCGGAAAAGCGCCACAGCGAATGCTCACCGACGCACCCTGGCAACAGGCCAGGGACTGCACTGGCGGTAAAGCCAACTGATACCGCGTCATACCCGCTGGCTATGGAGGAAAAAACCTTGGCAAATAGACCGACCGGTCTATATATTCAGCCTATGAAAAAGATCTCGACCCGCGACAAGCTGATTCACGCCATGGCCGACTCCCTGCAACGCAAGGGGCTGCATGGCGTTGGCCTGAGTGAGCTATTGGAAATTGCCGGCGCGCCAAAGGGCAGCCTCTATCACCACTTCCCTGGCGGTAAGAACGAGCTGGCGGTGGCGGCTATCGACCATATCAGCCGTCATATCGACAGCCTGTTCAGCCAGCTTTTCGCTCAGCAAACCGATCCGCTCAAGGCGCTGCATAACTGGTTGCAAGGCGCGCTGCAGCAGTTAGAGAACAGCAAGTTCGAACGCGGTTGCCCGCTGGCCACCATCGCCCTGGAAAGCGGCCCGGAAGATGTGGAAATTCGTGCAGCCCTGCAGCGCAGTTTTGCCGCCGTGCGCCAGGCGCTGAGCCAGCAACTGCATGCCTACGGCTACCCCAGCGAGCAGGCGGATAACCTCGCCGCGCTGTTTGTCGCGCTGTATGAAGGCGGGCTGCTGCAAGCCCGCGTGGCCGGTAGCAGCGAGCCGCTGAAGCGCGCCGCCACTGCCCTGTTCAACCTGACCCGCGAACAGTTTCCGGGAGGAGTCCGCCCATGAATACCCCAGCCATTCTTAGTGAAACTGTGCAGCTGCCAGCACTCGACGGTTATCCGCTGACCGCCACGCTGTATCACGCCCCGGAGCCGGTCGCACAGCTGGTGATTGCCGGCGCCACAGGCGTGCCCCAGGGTTTCTACCGACGCTTTGCCGAGTACGCGGCGCAGCGCGGCTACAGCACCCTGACCCTCGATTACCGCGGTATCGGCCAATCGAAACCGGCCAGCCTGCGCGGCTTTGCCATGGATTATCTGGACTGGGCGCACCTCGATCTGGCTGCAGCCGTCGACCAGCACCGTCATCCACAACGACCGCTGTATATGGTTGGCCATTCCTTTGGCGGGCATGCCTTTGGCCTGCTGCCCAACCATGATCAGGTCCAGGGTTTCTACACCTTCGGCACCGGTGCCGGTTGGCACGGCTGGATGCCCAAGGCCGAGCAGCTGCGCGTGCTGACTATGTGGCGGCTGATTGGCCCATTGATGACCAGTTACAAAGGCTATCTGGCCTGGAGCAAGCTGGGCATGGGCGAAGATTTGCCGCTGGGCGTGTACAAACAGTGGAAACGCTGGTGCCGCTACCCGAGATACTTCTTCGAGGACCCGCAGATGCCAGGCCTCGCCGAGCGTTTCGCTCAGGTCAGCACGCCGATCATTGCCGCCAATGCCCTGGACGACCTGTGGGCCCCGCCCGCCTCGCGCGATGCCTTTATGGCGGCTTACAGCGCCGCGCCCTATCAGGCGCGCACCATCGATTCAGCCGCCAGCATCGGCGCCATTGGCCATATGGGCTACTTCCGCCCAGCGGCGCAGTCGTTGTGGGATGAAACGTTGAACTGGTTTGCTGAGTTACAGGCGCCGCGCCAGGCCGCCTGAACAACCCCGATCAAAGGAGGTTTCGCTGATGAGCATGGTCCCCGCAGGCTTTAGCCCGCTATTCAGAAGCAGCCCTTTCCTTGATTTGCTCGGGCCGATCTACAACCAGCGCAACGCCACGGGCCTGGTGATTGGTCTGCGCGCCGAGGAGAAACACTGCAATGCGCGCGGCTTGGTGCATGGCGGTGTACTCAGCAGCCTGGCCGATGTGGCCCTGGGCTATAACAGCGCTTTCGCCGAGGAACCGCCCACGCCCATAGTCACCACCAGCCTGACTATCGACTACGCCGGCACCGCCAAACTCGGCGACTGGATAACCATCGAAAGCGATGTGCAGAAGGTCGGCAAAAGCCTGGCGTTTGCCAATTGCTACGTTGTGGTTGAGTCGGTGCGGATTGCTCGGGCGAGCGCGGTATTCAGCGTGGTCACGCAATAGGTTCGGTAGGTCGAGAAGGGTTCTGCGGTTTGGCGAATGCCATAAAAAATTGCCTGGAGCAATTTTTAACATCGTGCAGCGATGGCCCAAAGGGTGGCTGCCATGGATGGCAAGCCATAAAAAAGAAAACCCCGCATTGCGGGGTCTTTGCAGACTGTTTGCTGACATCCTTGATCTGCTTGCCGTCCTGGCAGCTGTCCCACGTATCCTTGTTGCTAAAGTGCGCTTCCTGCGCGACGTCCATGGGCAGCAGATTAGTCGCCGGCCGGTACTCGGCATAGTGGCGATCTGCGGCACGCCGTGTAAGCCATAGCCTACAAAGCGCCTTGGCAAGTAAAACCGAGCAAACGCTCGGCTTTATTTTGTGACACAGGTCTTGTTAGACTCGATCTTGTCTTACAAAAACAACAGACCCCGTCAACGGCGGTCACTGGGGCCACACATGCGCTCATTGCTTATTGCCATCGGCTGCCTGGCAGCCAGCATCAGCCTACCCACCCTGGCCAACGGGCAGAACCAGCTTTCCGATCCCAAAGCCGCCGTGCAACTGTTCTGGAGCCAACTTTACGGCCAGGGCGGCAGCACACTGTACTGCGGTAAAGAGTTCGCTGAAGAAAGCGGCCAGCTCAAGGCCAGCGCGATCTACAGCAGCAAACAGCTGAAAAGCGCGCTGCGCTGCGTCACTGACCGCCAGTGCGGGATCATGAATCCGCGCTACGTCTATATGGCCTCCGACCTGCACAACCTTTACCCGGCGCTAACCCGTGTCGAGCTGGTGCGGCGCAATGCGCAGTTCGGCGATCTGGATGACAGCGTACCGAGCAAGTTCGCCGATATCGGCTGCGACATGAAAACCAGCTTCCAGCTGGTCGAGCCGCGCGACGAGGCCAAGGGCAATGTGGCTCGGGCGATCTTCTATATGCATGCCGAGTACGACCTGCCTATCGTCGGCCAGGTGCAGATGTACAAGCAGTGGCACCAGATGGACCCGCCGGACGCCGAAGAAAAGGCGCGCAACGACAAAGTCGCCAGCCTGCAAGGCACCCGTAACCGCTTTATCGATAACCCCGAACTGGTCGAGCAACAGATCAACAACTGATCGGGTTTAGCGGCGCGGCTTGTGCGAGGAACGCAGCTTATAGCGATCGCCCGGATGGATCAGCCGGGCGTAGCTGATCAGATGCTCATCGGACCAGGTTCGGCGGATCACACTCAGGCACGGCGCGGTTACTTCGATAGCCAGCCAGTCGGCTACCTGCTGATCGACCAGCACCGCCTCGACCACATGCTCGACATCGGAAATCGGGCAGCTGCTGACCAACACCTCGTTGGGTGTATGCCGAGAGAAATCACTGCCCAGGTAATGCGGCACCCAGCGCGGATTGACGAAACGGTCTTCCAGCTGGATCGGCACACCATCCTCGCGGTGCACCAGAATGCTGTGAAACACCTCGGCGCCCAGGCGCAGACCCAGCCGCAAAGCCACCTCATCATCCGCCGCCAGCGCTTCACAGCGAATGATGTCGTTGCTGTAGGCATGCCCACGGCCGCGCACTTCGTTGGCGATGTTCAGCACTTCATGCAGCGATGATTCGGCTTTGCGGTCGGTGACAAAGGTGCCCAGGCCAGCCTGGCGCAGCAGGTAACCCTTCTGCACCAGGTCGCGGATGGCCTTGTTGGCCGTCATCCGGCTGACCCCAAAATCCCGCGCCAGCTGCTCTTCCGGCGGAATCTGATGATTAACCGGATAAGCGCCGCTGTGGATGCGCTCCAGCAGGAACGCTTCAATCGCCTTGTAGCGCGGGGTTGTACTGCTCACAGCGGCTCCTTGGGGTGGTCCCGGTGCGCGGATAATAGCGCGTCAACAAGCCGCAACGTAGGGTGGGCAACGCTTTGCTTGCTCACCATTGCAACACGCTAAGCCGGTGGACAAGCTTCGCGTTGTCCACCCTAGCCACTGCGCAATACCCGACGTAGCCCGGATGCAATCCGGGGCAGATCCGCACCAGTGTTCCCGGATTTCATCCGGGCTACGCCAGCGACGGCAATACCCCGCTCGGCAACAACGGGGTCAGCACGCGATCGGCGAGCAGGGCATTGGCGGCCTCGATATCCGGAGCGAAGAAGCGGTCTTCCACGTAATACGGCACCTGCGCGCGCAGGGCCTGACGCGCCTGTTCGAGGAGTGGCGAGCTTTTCAGCCCTTCGCGGAAGTCCAGGCCCTGGCAGGCGCCCAGCCATTCGATGGCCAGTACACCACGGGTGTTGGCGGCCATTTCCCACAGACGTTTGCCGGCGGCCGGAGCCATGGACACATGGTCTTCCTGATTCGCCGAGGTTGGCAGGCTGTCGACGCTGTGCGGATGGGCCAGCGCCTTGTTCTCGCTGGCCAGGGCGGCAGCGGTGACCTGAGCGATCATAAAGCCGGAGTTGACCCCGCCATTGGCCACCAGGAACGGCGGCAATTGCGACATGTGTTTGTCCATCATCAGCGAGGTGCGACGCTCGCTCAGCGCACCGATCTCGGCAATGGCCAGGGCAATATTGTCAGCGGCCATGGCCACTGGCTCAGCATGGAAGTTACCGCCGGAAATCACCTCGCCTTCGGCGGCGAATACCAGCGGGTTATCCGACACCGCGTTGGCTTCCACCGCCAGCACCTCGGCAGCCTGACGCAGTTGAGTCAGGCAGGCGCCCATGACCTGCGGCTGGCAGCGCAGCGAGTACGGGTCCTGCACTTTGTCGCAAGCCTCATGGGAGCGACCGACTTCACTGCTGTCACCGAGCAGATGACGATAGACCGCCGCCGCGTCGATCTGTCCACGCTGCCCGCGGGCGGCATGAATTCGCGCATCAAAGGGCGCACGTGAGCCCAAAGCAGCCTCGACAGTCAGGCCGCCGCAGACGGTGGCCGCAGCAAACAGATCCTCTGCCTCGAACAACCCGCGCAGAGCGTAGGCGGTGGACACCTGGGTGCCATTGAGCAGCGCCAAACCTTCCTTGGCCGCCAGGGTCATCGGCTGCAGACCGGCGATGGCCAGCGCCTCGGTTGCCGGCAGCCATTGCCCCTTGTAGCGCGCCTGGCTTTCACCGAGCAGCACCAGCGACATATGCGCCAGCGGAGCCAGGTCGCCGGAGGCACCGACCGAGCCCTTGAGCGGAATATGCGGATAGACCTCGGCATTGATCAGCGCGATCAGCGCCTCGATCACCTGCCGGCGAATACCGGAGAAGCCGCGCGCCAGGCTGTTGACCTTGAGCAGCATGATCAGCCGCACCATGGCGTCATCCAGCGGCGCACCGATGCCGGCGGCATGCGACAACACCAGCGAACGCTGGAGTTTTTCCAGATCATCATTGGCGATGCGGGTCGAGGCCAGCAGGCCGAAACCGGTGTTGATGCCGTAAGCGGTACGACCTTCGGCAATGATGCCGTTGACGCAAGCCACACTGGCTTCGATAGCCGGGTAGGCCGACGCAGCCAGGCTCACGCGCAGGGGTGCCTGGTAGGCGGCGCGCAATTGGGCCAGGGTCAACTGGCCGGGGTATAGGGTGAACAGGCTCATGCATGGGCTCCTTGGGTTGCGCCAATCATAGGCAGATCGAGGCTCTGCTCCTTGGCGCAATCGACAGCAATTTGATAGCCGGCATCGGCGTGGCGCATCACCCCGGTGCCAGGATCGTTACGCAGCACGCGGCCGAGACGAGCACGGGCTTCTGGCGTACCGTCGGCCACTATGACCACCCCGGAATGCTGCGAGTAGCCCATGCCGACGCCGCCACCGTGGTGCAGCGACACCCAGGTCGCGCCGCCTGCGGTATTCAGCAAGGCGTTGAGCAGCGGCCAGTCGGATACGGCGTCGGAGCCGTCCTGCATGGCTTCGGTTTCACGGTTGGGACTGGCCACCGAGCCAGAATCGAGATGGTCGCGGCCGATCACGATCGGCGCTTTCAGCTCACCGCTGGCGACCATGTCGTTGAAAGCCTGAGCCAGACGCGCGCGGTCCTTCAGGCCAACCCAGCAGATACGCGCCGGCAGGCCCTGGAAGCTGATGCGCTCGCGGGCCATGTCCAGCCAGTTGTGCAGGTGGGCGTCGTCCGGGATCAGTTCCTTGACCTTGGCGTCGGTCTTGTAGATGTCCTCAGGGTCGCCGGACAGCGCTACCCAGCGGAACGGGCCGATACCCTGGCAGAACAGCGGACGGATATAGGCCGGGACGAAACCGGGGAAGTCGAAGGCGTTGTCGACGCCCTCCTGCAAGGCCATCTGGCGGATATTGTTGCCGTAGTCGAAGGTCGGCACGCCCATCTGCTGGAAAGCCAGCATGGCGCGCACGTGCACGGCCATGGACTGCTTGGCGGCCTTAACCACCACGGCCTCCTCGGTTTTGCCGCGGGCCACGTATTCGTCCCAGCTCCAGCCGGCCGGCAGGTAGCCGTGGCGCGGGTCGTGGGCGCTGGTCTGGTCAGTGACCATATCCGGGCGCACGCCACGGCGCACTAGCTCCGGGAGTATCTCGGCGGCGTTGCCGCAGAGGGCGATGGAGATGGCCTTGCCTTCACCAGTGTACTTATCGATACGCGCCAGGGCATCGTCCAGATCGCTGGCCTGCTCGTCGACATAACGGGTCTTCAGGCGGAAATCGATACGCGATTGCTGACACTCGATATTCAGCGAGCAGGCACCGGCCAGGGTCGCCGCTAGTGGCTGCGCGCCGCCCATGCCGCCGAGGCCGGCAGTCAGTACCCAACGGCCCTTGAGGTTACCGCCGTAATGCTGGCGACCGGCCTCGACAAAGGTTTCATAGGTACCCTGAACGATGCCCTGGCTGCCGATATAGATCCAGCTGCCGGCGGTCATCTGGCCGTACATGGCCAGGCCCTTGGCATCCAGCTCGTTGAAGTGCTCCCAGGTGGCCCAATGCGGCACCAGGTTGGAGTTGGCCAACAGCACGCGCGGCGCGTCCTTGTGGGTTTCGAACACCCCGACCGGCTTGCCGGATTGAATCAGCAGAGTCTGGTTGTCTTCCAGGCGGGTCAGCACTTCGACGATCTTGTCGTAGCACTCCCAGTTGCGCGCGGCGCGGCCGATGCCGCCATACACCACCAGCTCCTTGGGGTTCTCGGCCACTTCCGGATCGAGGTTGTTCATCAGCATGCGCAGCGGCGCTTCGGTCAGCCAGCTCTTGGCGGTCAGCGTGGTGCCACGGGCGGCGCGGATTTCGGTGTCACGGAAAAGGCTCATAAGAGGCTCCTTATCAACAAATCGTTAGATGCGGGCGGCTTACAGCCAGCCCATGTAGAGCGCCAGGTAGCCCAGCGGAATGCTGAACAACAGGCTTAAGAACGTGCGCTGCAGCCAAACCAGCAACAGGTCGCGCAGACGCAGGGGAATTCGCGTGGCCAGCACGCAGGGAATCGAGGCCGAGAGAAACAACACGCTACTCACCGAAACGATGGCGGTGACAAACTTGACCAGCACGTCGGCGTCTTTCAGCAACATGGCTGGCAGGAACATCTCCGCCAGACCGGAAGAAATGGCGCGGGCCACCTGCATCGGCTCATTCAGGCCAAACAGCCAGGTCAGCGGGTAGAACAGCACGCCCAGGGCATCGAACAGCGGGGTGTATTTGGCGGCGAGCAAGCCAAGCAGGCCGACGGCTAGAATGCTCGGCAGGATGGCTGCAGTCATGCGCAGGCCATCGACAAAGGTCTCGCGCAAAGTGCGGAGCAGCGAGGGCGCATTGGTCGCCTGGCTCAGCCCGGCACGCCAGGCGCTGCCGATACGGCCTTCGCCTGCTTGCAACTGCGGCTCGGGACGGTTTTCAGTGGGCAGACGTGACAGCGGGTAGATGCGCGCGCTGACGGCGGTAACGGCAAAGGTCACCAGCATCGCGCTCCAGAAATACAGGTTCCAGATGTCCATCAGGCCGAGGGTCTTGGCGATGATCACCATAAAAGGCGCCGACACGGTGGAGAAACCGGTGGCGATAATCGCTGCCTCACGCACGCTGTAGTGGCCCTGCTGGTACATGCGGTCGGTGATCAACAAACCCACCGAGTAGCTGCCCACGAACGAGGCCACCGCATCGATGGCCGACTTGCCCGGCGTACGCCAGATCGGTCGCATCACCGGCTGCATCAGCACGCCGACCAGTTCGAGCAGGCCGAAGCCGATCAGAAATACCAGAGCCAGCGCCCCCAGCGGCACGATCAGCGCCAGGCTGAGCACCAGTTTGTCGAACAGAAACGGCAACATGCCCGGCTGATACAGCGCCTCAGGCCCGACCCGCAGCAGATAGGCCACGCCGATCAGCAGACCGAACACCTTGAGCACGCTGAATACGATGCGCGTCAGGTCGCCGCGCCAGCTGCCGCTGAACCAGGGCTGCAGCGCGCCGTAGAGCATAAACAGCATGGCAATAGTGATCACCAGCGGCCGTGCATGGCTCTGTAAGGCCGTAGCAGCATGATCGAGGAGGATGGTCGAGCGGCCGCTGATTTCGAACGGCACAAAGAAGATCAGCAGACCGATCAGGCTATAGCCAAGCAATCGCGCCAAGGCACGGCCTTTGGACACGCTGGCGAATGCCGTGAGCTGTTCAGACATGACAGCTCTCCACACGCGACAAACGGAGTGCTGGGCTGCCGCCTTGGCGGTGCGGGGTGAAGGGTGTCATCTGTGCATTCCTCTGTATTTATTGTTGTCAGGGAAGTGGCCAAATAGCGTTTAGCCGGTCAGGGTCAACAGGTGGATCAGCCGCGCCGCAACCTTGGCGGTGCGCGCGTCGATGTCGTATTCGGGGTTAAGTTCGGCCAGATCAGCCAGGCGCAACTTGCCGCTGTCGCGCACGGTTTCCAGCAGCGGTTCAAGCAGCGCCAGCGGCACGCCACGCGCTGCCGGGGCGCTGACGCCGGGGGCTTCGCAGGCAGGCAGCACGTCGATATCGATGGTCAGGTAGATCGCGTCGCAACCGGCGATAAAGGCCTGTAACTCGGCACTAAGCGACGGCAAACTGCCTTCGCGAATCTCGCGGTCTTCGCGTACCAGCACGTTCAATTCGGCGGCGCGCTGGAACAAAGCGCGGGTGTTGCTGGCGCGGCTGACGCCGAGGCAGGCATAGGCGAACGGCCAGCCACGGGCGGCGCACTGCTCGGCGATCTGCGCGAACGGCGTGCCGGAGGAATGGGCATGGGCCGGGTCGCGCAGGTCGAAATGCGCGTCGAAATTGATAATGCCAATGCGAGGCGTGCCGCCAGCTAAGTGCTCAGCGATGCCCTGCCAGCTGCCGAAAGCCACCTCGTGACCTCCACCTAGAACGACCGGCAGATGCCCGGCATCCAGCAGTGCGCAGACGTTATGAGCTAGGCGCGCCTGGGCGCTTTCCAGATCGCCATCGGCGCACAGCACATCACCGGCATCATAGGCCGGGCCCTGGCGATGCCAAGCCAGGTTGGCCAACGCCTTGCGCATGACCAGCGGCCCATTCACAGCGCCAACGCGACCATGATTGCGCCGCACACCTTCGTCGCTGGCGAAACCGAGCAAGGCGACGCCGGGCTGGCTGTCCGGAGTCAGCGGCTGAATGCGTTGGTGCCAGCGCGGGCTGTCGGCTTCCGGGTCGACGCGGCCTTGCCAGAGGTCCATGGAGTTGCGATCAGCGTGCATGGCGATTGGCCTCTTTGCGGTAACTAATGGCGCCGTTGAAGATGCGCTGACGCAGCCGGCCCGGCTGTACTGCATAAGCCAGCTCGGCGGGTTGCTGCACATCCCACAGGCACAGATCGGCAGGGGCGCCGACCTCGACTCGGCCCAGGTCCGGGCGGCCAAGGGCGCGGGCAGCGTGGGCGGTCATACCGGCCAGGGCTTCGCGCGGGGTTAAACGGAACAGGGTGCAGGCCTGATTAAGGGTCAGGGTCGGAAAACAGATCGGCGAAGTGCCGGGGTTGGCATCGCTGGCCAGGGCCATCGGCACGTTGTACTGACGCAGCAGCGCGATGGGCGGCAACTGGGTTTCACGCAGGGTGTAAAAGGCCCCCGGCAACAGGGTGGCCACGGTGCCGGCGGCGGCCATGGCCTGCACCCCGGCCTCGTCGAGAAACTCGATATGGTCGGCCGACAGGCCCTGATAACGCGCGGCCAGGGCGCTCGCACCCTGATTGGACAGCTGTTCGGCGTGCACCTTGATCGGCAGGCCGTGGCGTTGCGCAGCCTGGAACACCAACTCGCACTGCACCGGACTAAAGGCGATGTTTTCGCAGAACACATCCACCGCATCGACCAGGCCTTCGGCAACAGCCGCCGGGATCATCTCGTTGCACACCAGGGCGATATAGCCGTCGCTGTCGCCGGCGAACTCCGGCGGCAAGGCATGGGCGCCGAGCAAGGTAGTGGTGATGCGCAGCGGCAGCAACTCACCCAGGCGACGGGCGACGCGCAGCATCTTCAATTCATCAGCGGTGCTCAGGCCGTAACCGGATTTGATTTCCAGGGTGGTCACACCGTCGTCCAGCAGCGCCTGCAAACGCGGCAGACTCTGCGCCAGCAGCTCGTCCTCGCTGGCAGCACGGGTGGCGCGCACGGTACTGAGAATACCGCCGCCGGCCTTGGCGATCTCGGCATAGCTGGCACCTTCGAGGCGCTGCTCGAACTCAGCTGCACGGCTGCCGGCGTATACCAAGTGCGTGTGGCAATCCACCAGCCCCGGAGTCATCACCCCACCACGACCGGCCTCAACCGCGCCTGCTGCCATCGCTTCAGGAAACGTGCTGGTTGACCACAACCCCGCGACCTTGCCATCCGCCACCAGCAGATTGATCGGCTCAGCCAGCGTTGTCAGGCCATCAAAGAGGCAGAGCTCGCGCCAAAGCAGATGCGGGGCGGACGTGGGCATGGGACTCTCCTCGAATAATATGTATATACAATAAAATTCGCCTTTGCAGTCGTCAACCCCGTTCGTCACTCTGAAAGCAATATAGCGCTGCAACGCGAACCTGACAGCTCTAGAGCGAAACGCTAGAAACAGCTGAGACAGGCAGCGCAGGCTATGCAACAGCCCGCATCACAGCAGACGAACTGTCGCGCTCGACTCACCGCGAATTTGTACAGCGGCAAACCTTTAATGTATATACATAAACAAACGATCAACACGAGTAATGACCGTGAGCATCCGAATTATCGACAGCAGCACCGCCCGCCAACTGCCGTGGAAGAATGGCAAGGGCGTAACCCTGGAACTGGCCATCGCACCGCCGGACGCGGGCCTGGACGATTTCGACTGGCGTATCAGCAGTGCGCGGGTGGATAGCGCCGGCCCCTTCTCTCATTACCCCGGCATCGACCGCAGCCTGGGCCTGCTCAGCGGCGCGGGCCTGCGCCTGAATCTGCCCGAGCAGGTCAGCCTTGAGCTCGATAGCCACACCCCGGTGGTGGCCTTTCCCGGCGAGCTGGATGTGCAGACCAAACTGCTGGATGGTCCGGTGCAGGACTTCAATCTGATGAGCCGTCGCAGCCGCTGGCAGCACCGCCTGCACTACCGCGAGCTGCAGGGCCAGCAGTGGCTCGGCAGCAGCGCCGTGCTGTTTATCTACTGCTGCAGCGGCGCAGGCCTGACGTGCGCCAGGGCCGACAACGCCCCCATTAGCCTGAGCGTCGGGCAAGGCTTGCTGGTGCAAAACGAAGCCGGCCCCTGGCGGCTGACCAACCAAGGCCGCAGCGGCCTCTACCTGGCGCGACTGGAGCCGACCAGCGCCGGGCAGGAGGCCATTGATCGGCTAGGCGACAACTGGCTTTAGCGCCAGAAAAATCCAGCCCTTAAACGCAAAAGCCCCGGCACTTGGCCGGGGCTTTGCTTTACAGCAAACGCCGTTAGAACTGCGCGGCGTCGAGCAGATACAGACTCTCACTACCGGCTTTAACCGATGCAGTCAGCGAGTGGATACGCGGCAGCAGGCGGGCGAAGAAGAAGCGCGCGGTGCCCAGTTTACTCACGTAGAACTCGTCCTGATCCTGCTTGGCCAGCGCGGTGCGTGCCATCAGGGCCCACATGTAGGCGTAGGCGGTGTAGCCGAACACCTGCAGGTACTCGACCGAGGCGGCACCGACTTCGTTCGGGTTGGCCTTGGCGCGTTCCAGCAGGTCGCTGGTCATCAGTTCCAGGTTGGCGATGGCATCTTTCAGCGGGTTGACGAACTCGGCCAGCGAGGCGTCGGCGCTGTCGGTGAAAGCTTTGATCTCTTCAGCGAAGTGTTTGTAGAACGCGCCGCCGCTGCCGACCACTTTACGGCCGACCAGATCGAGCGCCTGGATACCGTTGGTGCCTTCGTAGATCTGAGTGATGCGGCAGTCGCGGATCAACTGCTCCTGGCCCCACTCACGGATATAGCCGTGGCCGCCGAAGATCTGCTGGCCATGGGTGGTGGTTTCCAGCGCCATATCGGTGAGGAAGGCCTTGGCTACCGGCGTCAGCAGGGCAACCAGCTCTTCCGCGCGTTTGCGGGTGGCGGCGTCTTCGCTGAACTTGGCAGTGTCCAGCTGCATGGCCACGTAGCTGGAGAAGGCGCGGCCGCCCTCGTTCAGCGCTTTCATGGTCAGCAGCATGCGGCGCACGTCCGGGTGCACGATGATCGGATCGGCAGCTTTGTCCTTGGCCACCGGGCCAGTCGGCGCGCGGCTCTGGATACGGTCGCGGGCATATTCCACGGCGTTCTGGTAGCTGCGCTCACCCAGGGACAGACCCTGGATGCCAACGCCCAGACGCTCGTAGTTCATCATGGTGAACATAGCGGCCAGGCCCTTGTTCGGCGCATCGACGATCCAGCCGGTGGCGCCGTCGAAGTTCATCACGCAGGTGGCCGAGGCCTTGATGCCCATCTTGTGTTCGATGGAGCCGCAGGACAGCGAGTTCTTCTCACCCAGCGAACCGTCGGCATTGACCATGACTTTCGGCACCAAGAACAGCGAGATGCCTTTCGGGCCAGCCGGTGCGTCCGGCAGCTTGGCCAGTACCAGGTGGATGATGTTCTCGGTCAGGTCGTGCTCACCGCCAGTGATAAAGATCTTGGTACCGCTGATCTTGAAACTGCCGTCAGCTTGCGGCTCGGCCTTGGTGCGAATGATGCCCAGGTCGGTGCCGGCATGCGGCTCGGTCAGGCACATGGAACCGGCCCAGACACCGGAGTACATGTTCGGCAGGTATTTCTCTTTCAGCTCTTCGCTGGCGTGGGCGTTGATCGACAAGCAGGCGCCGGCGGTCAACATCGGGTACAGACCGAACGACAGGTTGGCCGAGTTGACCATTTCCTCGACCTGAGCCGAGATCACCTTGGGCATGCCCATGCCGCCAAATACCGGGTCACCACCGACGCCCACCCAGCCGCCTTCGGCGTAGGTTTTGTAGGCATCTGGGAAGCCGGCTGGGGTTTTCACCGAACCGTTGGCCCAGGAACAGCCTTCTTCGTCGCCGCTGCGGTTCAGCGGGGCGATCACGCCGCCGGTGACCTTGCCGGCTTCTTCGAGAATCGCCGCAGCCGTGTCTTCATCGACCACTTCAGCCAGGGCCGGCAACTGGGCCCACAGCTTGGAAACTTCAAACACTTCATTGAGCACGAAGCGCATATCGCGCAGGGGAGCTTTGTAGTCAGCCATGGGGCAAATCCTCGGACGAAGCAGCAGGTGTAAAGATGTGCATGGAGTCTAACCGAACAACTTTTTAGACACATAGCGTCGCGTAGTGACCAACAAGTCACCAGTCGTTTGCTAGGCCACCTGATACCTGAATAACGACAAAGCCCGCCGGGTGGCGGGCTTTGTCAGGGTTACAACCGCTGGTCAGAGGGCGAAATGTTCAGCCGGCAAACGCATCAGGCACTCACTACCCGCCTCGGCACCGGCCAGATGGGGGGCGGTACGCGGCAACAGGCGTTTGAAGTAGAACTCACAGGTCGCCAGCTTGGCCTGGTAGAACGCGGCATCACCCGCGCCCGCCGCCAGCTTCTGCTCGGCAACCAGGGCCATGCGCAGCCAGAAGTACGCCAGGATGACGTAACCGGAATACATCAGGTAATCCATCGACGCCGCGCCGACTTCGTCCGGGTTCTTCATCGCGGCCATGCCGATCTTCTGGGTCAGCGTGCCCCACTGCTGATTCAGCGTCGCCAGCTGAGCGACATAACCCTTGAGCTGCGGATGCTCGGCCTGGGCCTCACAGAACTTGTGGACGATCTTGGTAAAGCCGCGCAGCAGCTTGCCCTGGCTGCCGAGCACCTTGCGCCCAAGCAGATCGAGGGCCTGGATGCCGTTGGTGCCTTCATAGATAGGTGCAATGCGGCAGTCGCGCACCAACTGCTCCATGCCCCACTCGCGGATAAACCCATGGCCGCCGAACACCTGCATACCGTGGTTGGTCACCTCCAGGCCGGTCTCGGTCATAAAGGCTTTGCAGATCGGCGTGAGGAAGGCCAGCAGGTTCTCTGCCTCTTCACGCTGTTCGGCGCTGCCGCCGCGGTGCGCCTGGTCAATCAGCTGCGCGGTGAAATAGGCCAGGGCGCGGTTGCCTTCGTTGAACGCTTTCATGGTCAGCAGCATGCGCCGCACATCGGGATGCACGATGATCGGGTCGGCAGCTTTATCCGGCGCCTTCGGCCCGGTCAGCGCGCGCATCTGCAGGCGCTCAGTGGCGTACTTGATCGCGCCCTGGAAGCTGGTTTCCCCCAGACACAGCCCCTGCATGCCAGTGCCCAGGCGTGCATGGTTCATCATGGTGAACATGCAGTTGAGGCCCTTGTTGGCCTCGCCGATCAGGTAGCCCGTAGCGCTGTCGAAGTTCATCACGCAGGTGGCCGAGGCCTTGATACCCATCTTGTGCTCGATCGAGCCGCAGCTGACGCCATTGCGCTCCCCTGCCTGACCTTCAGCGTTAGGCAGGAACTTGGGCACAATAAACAGCGAGATGCCCTTGGTGCCAGCCGGCGCATCGGGCAGCTTGGCCAGCACTAGGTGCACGATGTTCTCGCTCATATCGTGCTCGCCGGCGGAGATAAAGATCTTGCTGCCGGTCACGGCATAGCTGCCATCGGCCTGGGGCACGGCGCGGGTCTTGATCAGGCCGAGGTCGGTGCCGCAGTGCGCCTCGGTCAGGCACATGGTGCCGGTCCAGCTGCCTTCGGTGAGCTTGCTCAGGTAGGTCTGCTTCTGCTCCTCAGTGCCGTGGGCGTGGATCGCCGACATCGCGCCGTGGGTCAGGCCGGGGTACATGCCCCAAGAGGTGTTGCTGGCGCCGACCATTTCGCCGATCAGCAGCCCGAGGGAATGCGGCAGCCCCTGACCGCCGTAAGCCGGGTCCGCCGCCAGGCCGTTCCAGCCGCCCTCGACGTATTGGGTAAAGGCTTCCTTGAAGCCCTTGGGTGTGGTCACCACGCCGTCGTTGATCTGGCATTCTTCTTCATCACCGGAGCGATTCAGTGGGGCCAGTACCTGCTCGCAGAACTTCGCACCCTCGGCGAGGATTGCGCTGACCATATCCGGTGTGGCATCGCTGGCGCCCATCGCGGCGTAGCCGGCGTGAAAGTCGAAGACCTCGTCGATCAGAAAGTGCATATCGCGCAGGGGGGCTTTGTACTCGGGCATGCTGGCATCTCCGTCAGCTAGAGCGTGGATTAGTGCTCTACGCTAAGGCCCATGCTGCGCCGCAACAATCACAGTGCAGATGCTGAATACACTGCCATTAGCCGGCAGCCTCAGTTGCGCGAAGCTTCCAGCTTGACTGCACCGCGCCGCTGACCATGACTGCGCACACAGTTACGCCCAGCGCTCTTGGCGTTATACAACGCCTGGTCGGCGGCCTTGAGTACCTCTTCCGGGCTGCGCTGCTCCAGCCCGCGCTCGGCCACGCCCATGCTGACGGTCACCGACACCTGATTGGCCGCGCTGCCAGCACGCCGCGCCCGCCCCTGCTTGTCGTCCTGCGGGCGCTGCTGTTTGTCGCGTAGCTGGATGCGGTAGGCCTCGATGGCCTGGCGCACCACTTCAAGGTGCGGCAGGCATTCGTCAAGCGTCTTGCCGGGGAACACCAGGGTGAACTCCTCACCTCCATAACGGTAGGCCTTGCCCCCGCCGCCGATCTTGCGCAGCTGGGCGGCGACCAGGCGCAGCACCTGATCGCCAACATCGTGACCATGGGTGTCGTTGAATTTCTTGAAGTGATCAACGTCGGCCATGGCGATCACATAACTGCGACCCAGACGCTGCAGGCGCTCATTCAAAGCGCGGCGCCCCGGCAGGCCGGTGAGCTCGTCGCGAAAGGCCATCTGATAGGCCTCGTGCGCCACGGCAGCGACCAGAATCAGCATAATCTGGCTGCTCATCACATTCAGTGCATTGGGCAAAATAAAGGTATTCGGCAGCATCCACAGCAGGCCGCACAGCCCCAGCAACTGCGCGGCATGCAACGGCCGTGGCGCACGCAGGTACTGCACCACTAGCAGAATCAGGCCGAGGATAAATACCGGGTAGGCCAACTGCACCAGCGCCAACCATTCGACCTGCAGCGCCGGCCAGCGCACCCGCGACAACCAGTGCAGCAGCGCTTCCGGAAAGCGCTGCGCCAGACCCACCGCCACCGCAACGACTGCCAGCAGAACAGCGGCCCGGGCAATCAGATCCTGCAGCAGATGAGTACGTTCCTGCCAGGCGGCATACAGGCTATAGAGCAGTGGCAGCAACAGGCTGCACAGATGAAAGATCAGCGCCGCATCACTGCGTACCTGCCCCGTGGCACGGAAATGATCAACCTGGGTATCGAGCAGGAAGTAGCCGAGGTACAGCGCCAACAGCAGAAACACCTCACGCTGGCGGCCATAGACCAGGCAGAACGCCCCACCAAGCAACAGCAGCAGGGTCGGCAGCACATTGAACAACGAAGTGAAAAACTCGCTCAACACCGCCAGCCGCGCCACCAGCAAGCCGCCAAACAGAAGCAGCAGCGAAGGCAGAAAATGACTGAAGCGCACAGCAGCAAGACGCGACAAGACGGGCTCCACACAGCGATAAAAAGTGGACAACGCCGCGCAGTTTGCCTGTAACGCGCACGTTGCGCACGGAACCTGACAGGCAAATCGACAAGCTGCCGACTGTGCCGCATGCCGCCTAAATAACAGGCATAAAAAAACCGCCACCCCGAAGGGTGGCGGTTTCTTTGACCTTACAGGACGGCGGCTTAGTAGCCCAGCGCGAAGTCTTCTTCGGCCATGTCCATCAGGTTGTTGGCGCCAGACAGCATGGCTTCAACGTGCGCACGGGTACGCGGCAGGATGCGTGCGAAGTAGAAGTTGGCAGTCTGCAGCTTGGCCTTGTAGAAAGCCTCGTCTTCAGCACCAGCAGCCAGCTTCTCGGCAGCCAGACGCGCCATGTCGGCCCAGAAGTAAGCCAGGCAGGCGTAGCCGGAGTACATCAGGTAATCCACCGAAGCGGCACCGACTTCTTCGCGATCTTTCATCGCGGCCATGCCGATCTTCATGGTGATATCGCCCCACTCTTTGTTCAGCTTGGCCAACGGCTCGACGAGACCTTTGATGGCGTCGTTGGACTCGTTGGTCTGGCAGAACTTGTGCACGATCTTGGTGAAGTTCTTCAGCGCACCGCCCTGGGTCATCAGGATCTTGCGACCCAGCAGGTCGAGGGCCTGAATGCCGGTGGTGCCTTCGTACATCATGGAAATACGGCAGTCGCGAACGTTCTGCTCCATGCCCCACTCGGCGATAAAGCCGTGGCCACCGTAGATCTGCATGCCGTGGTTGGCGGCTTCGAAGCCGACTTCGGTCATGAAGGCTTTGGCGATTGGCGTCAGGAAGGCCAGCAGCTCGTCTGCAGCTTTCTTCTCCGCTTCATCTTTGCTGTATTTGACGATGTCCACTTGCTTGGCAGTGAAGTACACCATCGCACGATTACCTTCAGCGAAGGCTTTCATGGTCAGCAGCATGCGACGCACGTCCGGGTGGACGATGATCGGGTCAGCGGCTTTGTCCGGCGCTTTCGGGCCAGTCAAAGAACGCATCTGCAGACGCTCGCGAGCGTACTTCAGGCCGCCCTGGAAGCCGACTTCGGCGTGGGCCAGACCTTGCAGAGCAGTACCCAGACGCGCCGTGTTCATAAAGGTGAACATGCAGTTCAGGCCTTTGTTGGCTGGGCCGATCAGGTAACCGGTGGCGCCGTCAAAGTTCATCACGCAGGTGGCGTTACCGTGGATACCCATCTTGTGCTCAATCGAGCCACAGGAAACGGCATTACGTGCGCCAACAGAGCCGTCAGCGTTGACCGAGAATTTCGGCACGATAAACAGCGAGATGCCTTTGGTGCCTTGCGGCGCGTCGGGCAGGCGGGCCAGCACGATGTGGACGATGTTATCGGCCATGTCGTGTTCGCCAGCGGAGATAAAGATCTTGGTACCGGAAACCTTGTACGAACCGTCAGCCTGAGGCTCGGCCTTGGTACGCAGCATGCCCAGGTCGGTGCCGCAATGCGGCTCGGTCAGGCACATGGTGCCAGTCCACTCGCCGGATACCAGCTTGGTCAGGTAGGTGTGCTTCTGCTCGTCGGTGCCGTGCTCGGAGATGGTGTTCATCGCGCCGTGCGACAGACCTGGGTACATGCCCCACGACCAGTTGGAAGAACCGACCATTTCGCTCAGTACCAGACCCAGCGACTCAGGCAGACCTTGACCGCCATGATCAACGTCGTGCGCCAGGCTCGGCCAGCCGCCTTCAACATACTGCTGATAGGCCTCTTTAAAACCAGTAGGGGTTTTCACGCCTTCTGGGGACCAGGTGCAACCTTCGGTGTCACCTACACGATTCAGTGGCGACAGCACTTGCTCACAGAACTTGGCGCCTTCTTCAAGGATGGCGTCGACCATGTCCGGAGTAGCGTCCTGGCAGCCAGGCAGGCTCTGATAATGCGCTTCGTAGCCGAGCAGTTCGTCGCGTACGAAACGGATATCACGCAAGGGGGCCTTGTAATCAGGCATAGCGGTTAACCTCTGCGGTGGATTCTTAGTGTGTAGGTGACCGGATATTCGGTCGTTTTCGGGAGCAATCCCGGCGCTCGACTGCCCCTTGGCAATCGAGCTAATCAAACAAGCGTTTGAAACATACGTTTATGCCTATTTAATGTCAAGCACCCCAAGCGCCGTTCAGGCCACCAGATCGACAACCGGGGCCGGCGTCTGCAAACCGCTGAGCTGCCTGTACAAATCAAGACTAGGTGGTGGAGGCAAATCCTGCTGGACAGCCGTAGTGGATTTTTCCTCATCCTCAGGCGTCTCTTCGTCCTCTTTTTCACGCTGCTCGGCACGCGCTTCGCTGGCGGCCTCCACCTCACTGCGCTGCTGTTGCGCCAGCTCGACACGGGCCTCGGCCATCTGTAACTGCGCTTGCGCGGCCACTTGCCGATCCTGCGCAGAGGGCTCAGCGGGCGCCAGTGCAGCCCGGATGACAACTTCCATCTTGCGCAGGGTGGCTTCGGGGTCATTCGGGATCGGACTGGTGTCGATGCTCACCTCACCGCCCACCGCGTAGCGCTTACCATCCGGGCCGCGCTCATAGGTGTAGCTCGGAGCACCGGCATAGCGGCCACCGACGGCCGCATGCGCCTGCTCGTGGGTGCGCACCTCCTGATCACGGCTGACCAACTTGGCGATTTCCAGCTGCTCAAGACGTTGCTGCTGAGGGCTGGCTTCGCCTTCGCGGCTCTTGGCTTTATCGGGATTGGCCGAGGAGTCGGCAGGTTTGTCCGCCTCTTCACGCGACGAGGCCGATTGCTCATCGGCCAATGGCTGGGCAGCGGTTATCGGCGCCTGAGCGGCGCGAGTGATATCGGGGGACACATCAGGGGAAACATAGGACGCAAGAGGCCGAGCCGGCAGTAGAGTTGCTGCAGGCGCAGGATAAGACGTTGCGCCGCCAATCTGCATGCAATGACTCCTCGCCCCGCAAGTGCTGCCTCATTGCCAGGCATGAGTACGCTCGGGGCGGGCGACTCAGGCCGTTGTATCGATCAGGGTACCGAGCACTTCATCGGCGGTTTTCACCACCTTGGCACCCGCTTCAGCCTCATTCTGACCTTGGCGCAGGGCCACCAGGCTTTCCGCCAGATCGGGACGTGTCTGCTCGGCCGAACTCGGCGCAGGGTTGACCTGATTGGCCGGCGGCGTGGAGGTCGGCTGTTGTGGCTGGGTAACCGCATTACTGGCGATATCCGCCGCAGCCTGATCGACCCGGCGCTGGCCGGACTGAATGGTGCTGATGCCCGAGTTGAAGGCGCTTCCAGAAATTTCCATGCCCAAGCTCCCGCTATGGCAAACCACTAACAGCTTCAATTGAAGCAGAATTTGCTCGAAAAACGTACAAGCAAAAGGCTATGGCACTTGGCCTGCTTATAGCGCGCGGTGCAATAGATCGAGATTGAGATAGCCGGAAACCGCAGCCGGCGTAGCTTCGGCCAGGCGCGGCAGATAACCCAAGCAAGGCGCCGGCAGACGCTCGGCTAGGGTTGCCAGATTGTCCTCAAGCCGCGAGGTGTGCGGATCGACTAGATTGGCCACCCAGCCCGCCAACGGCAGGCCGTCACGCAGGATGGCCTCGACGCTGAGCAGCGCCTGATTGATGCAGCCCAGGCGCACGCCGACCACCAGAATCACCGGTAACTGCAGGGCAATCGCCAGATCAGAAAGCGCCGCATCCCCGGCCAACGGCACCCGCCAGCCGCCCGCCCCTTCGACCAGGGTAAAGTCTGCCTGCTTGTCTAGAATCGCCTGCACCGGCCCCTGCAACGCGGCAACATCCAGCAATACACCTGCCTCGCGCGCCGCCAGATGCGGGGCAATCGCCGGCTCGAAGGCTAGCGGATTGACCTCGTCATAGCGCAGCGTCAGGGTGCATTCACCGAGCAATGCCAGCGCGTCGTCGTTGCGCAGACCATCCGCTGTGCGCACACAGCCGGATGCCACCGGTTTGGCCGCAGCAGTCGACAGCCCGGCCATTCGTGCCGCGTGCAGCAGCCCGGCGGCGATGGTGGTTTTGCCGATTTCGGTGTCGGTGCCTGTAACGAAAAATGCTTGGCTCATAGCGATCTCTGACGAGGGGTATTGGCTACGTTCTGAAGTAACTCTGGGCAAGCGGGGCTTATCTCAACCCTTGCGCAATACGCCGTAGACCACCTGATAGGTCGCTGGCAGGCCTTGTGGCTGACGGAACTGCTCATAGGCGTTAAGCAATGCCAGCATGCGCGCCCGTCCGGTTAAACCGCCGGGCCGTCCTGGATTGAGGTTGTGCGCGCCCAGAGCTTTCAGCTCATGGGTCAGGCTGCGTACATCAGGGTAGTAAAGGGTTTCCGGCATGGTTTGCAGGCTGAGCAGCGCCAGCCCGCTGTCATCACACAGGCGCTGATAATCTTCAAAGCGGCGGAAGCGGTTGACGTGGACAAAGCCATCCACCGCCTGCCAACTGTCGCGCAGCTCCTGCAGGGTGCCGACACACAGGCTGCTGAACGCCAGCACGCCACCTGGTCGCAGCAGCCGTGCGGCCTCACTGAGCACCGCAGAAAAATCCGCGCACCATTGCAGCGCCAGGCTGGAAAACAGCAGGTCGCAGGACGCCTCGCGCAACGGCAGGCGCTCGGCATCGCCGGCAATAAAATGCTGCGCGCCACCCAACGGCCGAGCGTGCTGCAGCATGCCTTCGGCGATATCCACAGCCACGCCCTGACTGAGCGGAAAACGCTCGCTCAGCGCACGGCTGAAATAGCCGGTGCCGCACCCCAGATCGAGCCAACGCGTCGGGCTGATCGCCGCCGGCAACTGCGCCAGCAGCTGCAGGCCCACGTTGCGCTGCAGAGCCGCCACACTGTCGTAGCTCTGCGCTGCGCGGGAAAACGACGCCGCCACCTGACGTTTATCCGGCAGGCCGCCGAGTGGGTCATGGGCCAGATCAGTCATCACAGGCCTCATGCAGAAAGGCCTGAATCGCCGCGGCAACTTCATGCGGACGTTCCAGGGCAAAGGCGTGGCTGGCGTTATCAATCAGGCCGACTTCGACATCCGGCAACAGCTCCAGCAAGGCCTGCGCGGCGCCGGCTGGGACCAGCGCATCGGCGCCGGCAAACAGATGCAACTGCGGGCCGACAAAGGCCTGCAGCGCCGCCCGCGCATCCAGGTTCGCCAGTAAATCCAGCCCGGCCAGCAGAGTCGCGGACTGCGCCAACGGAGCGGCACCGAGCAACTGCCGCGACAGGCCGCGAGCATCCACCGCGCCTTGGGCGCAAAGCAGGGTAAAACGCTTCAGGGTGGTGGACGCATCAACGGCGCAGCCCTGGCGGAACGCATCAAAGGTCTCGGCGGGCATAGCCGCAGGCCAGCCTGGTTCGGCAACAAAACGCAAGTTGCTGGCCAGAGTCAGCAAGCCGCTGCAGCGTTCGCCACGGCGTGCCGCCAACTCAGCGGCAAGCATGCCGCCTAGGGACCAGCCGCCGAGCCAGGTGTCCTGAGGCAGGGTGGCATCCAGTTCATCCAGCCACTCGGCCGGATCGCTGGACCCCAGCATCGGCAACGGCTCGATGTCGACATGCAGACGCGGATCAATACCACGCAAGGCCTCGACCAGCGGCTGCAAGGGCGCCGTGCCCAGACCCCAGCCGGGTAGCAGAATCAGTCGATCACGCATGCACGGCCGCCTCGCTCGTCAGCAGCGGCCAGCATTCAGCCAAAGCCTCCAGCAGCAGCTCCAGCTGTTCCAGGCTGTGCGCTGCGGACAAGGTGACGCGCAGCCGCGCGCTACCCGCTGGTACGGTGGGCGGACGAATCGCGGTGACCAGCAAACCACGCTCGCGCAGCATCTGCGACAGCTGCAGAGCGCGACCACTGTCGCCGATCAGGATCGGCTGAATCGGCGTGGCGCTGTCCATCAGCTCCAGACCAATGGCCTGCGCACCTTCGCGGAAACGCTTGATCAGGGCATTCAGGTGTTCACGCCGCCAATGCTCGCTGCGCAGCAATTCCAGGCTTTTCAGGGTGGCGCAGGCCAGCGCCGGCGGCTGGCTGGTGGTGTAGATATAGGAGCGGGCGAACTGCACCAGGGCTTCGATTAGATCGTCGCTACCTGCGACAAACGCACCGGCCGTGCCGAAGGCCTTGCCCAGGGTGCCAACCAGCACCTGTACATCGTCCAGGCCCAGGCCGAAGTGCTCGACAATCCCACCGCCGGTGGTGCCCAACGGGCCGAAACCGTGGGCATCATCGACCATCACCCAGGCACCCGCGCGGCGCGCCTCAGCACACAGCGACGGCATATCGGCCAGATCACCGTCCATGCTGAACACACCGTCGGTGACGATCAGGGTATTACCGCTCACCTTGCGCAAACGATTGGCCAGACTGACGCCATCGTTATGCAGGTAACGGGAAAACCGCGCGCCGCTAAGCAGGCCGGCATCCAGCAGGGAGGCGTGGTTAAGCCGATCCTCCAGCACGCTATCGCCCTGTCCGACCAGGGCGGTGACCGCACCGAGGTTGGCCATATAGCCGGTGGAAAACAGCAGCGCGCGAGGGCGCCCGGTGAACTCGGCCAACGCTTCTTCGAGCTGGTGATGCGGTGTGCTGTGGCCGATCACCAGATGCGAGGCGCCGCCGCCCACTCCCCATTTCTCTGCCCCGGCGCGCCAGGCTTCGATCACCTGCGGGTGATTGGCCAGGCCGAGGTAATCATTGGAACAGAAGGCCAGCAATTGCCGGCCATCGACCTGCACCAGCGGCCCCTGCGGTGATTCCAGCAGCGGGCGCTGACGATAGAGGTTGGCGGTACGGCGCTCGGCGAGGCGAGCGGATAAGTCGAAAGGCATAGGCAGACCTGGCAGATGCCCGTTTGCGAAGACCCGATCCATCAGCGATCTGCGGCGATCACCGAGAGGCCGAACCGCCGCAAACAGGCTTCTGCATAAACAGCGGTTTAGGCCGAAGCGGCGTTATAGAACAGCTTGGAATCACGCTGTTCGACCAGGGCCTGCTCAATGGCCGCCTGATGCACTTCATCGGCATGCTCTTCGCGCTCTTCCGGCTTGATGCCGAGGCGGGCGAACAGCTGCATATCCTGATTGGCTTGCGGGTTGGCGGTGGTCAGCAGTTTTTCACCGTAGAAAATCGAGTTGGCGCCGGCGAAGAACGCCAGGGCCTGCATCTGCTCATTCATCGCCTCGCGGCCAGCGGACAGGCGCACATGCGACTGCGGCATCATGATCCGCGCCACGGCGAGCATGCGGATAAAGTCGAACGGATCGACATCCTGCTCATCAGCCAGCGGCGTGCCTTTGACTTTCACCAGCATGTTGATCGGCACCGACTCCGGGTGCTCCGGCAGGTTGGCCAGCTGAATCAACAGGCCAGCGCGGTCATCCAGCGACTCGCCCATGCCGAGGATGCCACCGGAGCAGATCTTCATCCCCGAATCACGCACATAGGCCAGGGTTTCCAGGCGGTCGGCGTAAGTGCGGGTGGTGATGATGTTGCCGTAGAACTCCGGCGAGGTGTCGAGGTTATGGTTGTAGTAGTCGAGGCCGGCAGCGGCCAGGGCCTGGGTCTGTTCTTTATCCAGCTTGCCCAGGGTCATGCAGGTTTCCAGGCCCAGCGCTTTAACGCCCTCGACCATTTTCAGCACGTAGGGCATGTCTTTGGCCGACGGGTGCTTCCACGCCGCGCCCATACAGAAACGGGTGGAGCCAATGGCCTTGGCCTCGGCGGCGGCCTCCAGCACTTTCTGCACTTCCAGCAGCTTTTCCTTTTCCAGGCCGGTGTTGTAGTGGCCGGACTGCGGGCAGTACTTGCAGTCTTCCGGGCAGGCGCCGGTCTTGATCGACAGCAGGGTCGAGACCTGCACGCGGTTCTGGTCGAAATGCGCGCGATGCACGGTCTGCGCCTGGAACAGCAGGTCGTTGAACGGTTGCTCGAAGAGCGCCTTGACCTCACTAAGAGTCCAGTCGTGACGCAGGTTGGCGGCGGTAGTGGCGCTCATCGGTAATTCCTTATTGTTGGCGGCGTCCTGCTAGATTCAGCGGACGCGACACGGATGTTCGGCATAGTTATGGAAGGCGTATGCGCTGTCAACCCAACTCACAGCACCCGGTTTACAACTGGTTAAAAAGCAAGCAAACCTGCCTACTCTGCGATGAAGCCGCAGACGCCGCGCTGGCCATCTGCACCAGCTGCGAAGCCGAGCTGCCCTGGCTTGGCGGGCATTGCCAGGTCTGCGCTCTGCCGCTGCCCAGCCAAGGCTTGGTATGCGGGGCCTGCCTGAAGAAGCCGCCGAGTTTTAGCAAAGTCGAAGTGCCCTGGCGCTACGCCTTCCCCATCGACAGCCTGATTACCCGGTTCAAGCATCAGGCCAAGTGGCCATTGGGACGTCTGCTCGGTGAGCTTTTGTCACACCACCTGCAACATGCTTTCGATGAAGGGTTGCCGCGCCCCGACCTGCTGCTGCCCGTGCCCCTGGCGGACAAACGCCAACGTCAGCGCGGTTTTAACCAGGCCGGCCTGCTTGCTGAATGGCTGAGCGCCAGCCTACAACTGCCGCAAGAGGCACACTGGCTGCAGAGGGTGATCGACACACCGGCGCAACAGCAGCTGGATGCGGCCACCCGTAAACGCAACCTGCGAAAAGCATTCGCCTTGGCGCCGAACAGTGCAGTCAGCGGCCTGCATGTGGCACTGGTCGATGATGTGCTGACCACCGGTGCAACCGCCGAAAGTCTGGCGCATCTATTAAAGAAGGCCGGCGCGGCGCGGGTTGATGTCTACTGCCTGGCGCGCACACCGAAACCTGGCGACTGAGCGGCTAACGGCGGTTAAGGGTTACACTTTGCGGCCCACCTGCTGGAGTTACCCATGTCCCATCCATTTGCCGCACTCACACCCGACCTGGTGCTGGATGCCGTGGAGAGCATCGGCTACCTCAGCGACGCCCGCGTACTGGCGCTGAACAGCTATGAAAATCGCGTCTATCAGGTTGGCATCGAGGACGAGACGCCGCTGATCGCCAAGTTCTACCGTCCTGATCGCTGGACCGATGAAGCAATTCGCGAAGAGCACAGCTTCACCTTCGAGCTGGCCGAGTGCGAAGTACCGGTGGTTGCGCCGCTGGTACGCGACGGCGAAACCCTGTTCAGTTACCAGGGCTTTCGCTTCGCCCTGTTCCCACGCCGTGGCGGCCGCGCGCCGGAGCCCGGCAACCTCGACCAACTGTATCGCCTCGGCCAACTGCTCGGCCGCCTGCATGCGGTCGGATCACTCAAGCCGTTTGCCCACCGTGAGGCCTTGCAGGTAAGCAACTTCGGCCATGCATCGCTGGCCACCCTGCTCGATGGCAACTTTATTCCACGCAGCCTGCTGCCGGCCTACGAATCGGTGGCCCGCGACTTGCTCAAGCGTCTGGATGCGCTGTTCGCCGCTTACCCGGTACAGGCGATTCGTCTGCATGGCGACTGCCACCCCGGCAACCTGCTGTGCCGCGACGAGACCTTCCATATGGTCGACCTCGACGACTGCCGTATGGGCCCCGCAGTGCAGGATTTGTGGATGATGTTGGCTGGCGACCGCCACGAACGCCTCGGCCAACTGTCGGAGTTGATGGACGGCTATCAGGAGTTTCACGATTTCAACCCGCGTGAACTGCCGCTGATCGAAGGCCTGCGCACCCTGCGCCTGATGCATTACAGCGCCTGGCTGGCACGGCGCTGGGACGACCCGGCCTTCCCCATGAGCTTCCCCTGGTTCGGCAGCGAGCGTTACTGGGGCGATCAGATACTGATCCTGCGCGAGCAGCTGTCGGCGTTGGATGAAGAACCGCTCAAGCTGTTCTAAACCGGCAACACCTCTAATCGAGAAAGGAGTTCTCTATGTCCATCGTCGAACGCTGGTTTGGTCCGGGCTTTGTTCAACTAAATCCTTTGCTGCAACAGCTACACCAGCAGGGCGGCAAGCTGCATGGACAGGTCGATCTGCAACTAGGTCGCGATCTTGCCGGAATCGTCGGGACACGCCTGGCGACACGTTTGGGCATTCCAACAGAGCACACACCTGTGGCATTTCAAGTGGATATCCATGGTACAGATGACTGCCTGCACTGGAACCGCTGCTTCGCCAACTCCGCCGTGCTCTACTCACGCTTTCAGCCCAGTGGCAGTTGGCCAGATGGTTACTGGCTGGAGTCCACCGGGGCACTGACACTGGCCTTGGCGGTAGATATTCGCCAAGGCGGCTGGTACTGGCGGCCGCTCAAGGCCTGGCTGCACGGAGTGCGCATTCCACTATGGCTACTGCCACGTACCGAGGCCTACAAACGTATTGAAAATGGCCGCTATCACTTCTACGTCGGCTTCAGTCTGCCCCTGCTTGGCAACCTGCTCAGCTACAGCGGGGCGCTGCAACTGGAGAGCGCGACAGCCGAGTTGCACGACCACACGCCATAACAGTTGCCAAGGCCCTGTAAAGCCAGGCTTACGCTAATTAGTCATGTGGCGTTAATAACAAAGTTGAACGGCCAGACAAGTCCCTGCCACGCCGACTAGAATCGCAACCCTCTCGTTAGCAGCCTAAGCAAGGACCCAGCATGGCCACCGCCAACCCGCGTCGCGGGTATATTCTCGGCCTGACCGCCTACATCATCTGGGGCCTGTTCCCGCTCTATTTCAAAGCCATCCAGAGCGTGCCAGCGCTGGAAATCATCGTTCATCGCGCACTCTGGTCCGCGCTGTTCGGCGCGCTGTTGCTACTGGTGTGGAAGCACCCCGGCTGGCTACGCGAGCTGCTCAACAATCCCAAACGCTTTGCCGTACTGGCCTTGAGCGGTGTGCTGATCGCCAGCAACTGGCTGGTGTATGTGTGGGCGGTAAATAACGAGCGCATGCTCGAAGCCAGCCTGGGCTATTACATCAACCCGCTGGTCAACGTGCTGCTGGGCATGCTGATCCTCGGCGAGCGTTTGCGACGTCTGCAGTGGCTGGCCGTGGCCCTGGCAGCGCTGGGTGTGCTGCAGCAGCTGTGGCAGGTGGGCAGCATTCCCTGGGTGTCCCTGGTACTGGCGCTGACCTTCGGTTTCTACGGGCTGATTCGCAAGCAAGCGCCGGTGGCTGCCCTGCCCGGCCTGGTGGTGGAAACCTGGCTACTGCTCCCGCTGGCGCTCGGCTGGTTAATCCTGCACCCAGCTGCGATGAGCACCCAGGCTGATTTCTGGAGCACCCCGGAAGCGCTCTGGCTGATCGCCGCCGGCCCAATTACTCTGGTGCCGCTGGTGTGCTTCAACGCCGCCGCTCGCCACCTGCCCTACACCACCCTGGGCTTCCTGCAGTACCTGGCTCCCACACTGGTGTTGCTGCAGGCGATCTTCCTGTTCGGGGAGCATTTCGACCCGAGCAAGCTGCTGGCCTTTATCTGCATCTGGACGGGGCTGGCGATCTACAGCGTGGATGCCTGGCTAAGTCTACGTAAACGCCAACTTGACTAAAAAACAACCAGCACTCTGTAACGCCCGAGGCAGCTGGTCTGCAGCCAGTTGCCCCCGGCTTATCCACAGAAGCATCCCCGGCCTTTGTGCACAACAAGTTGCTAAGTGCTTAAAAAATAAGCACTTAGCAAAAAGCCCCGGGGCACTAGGCAGTGCTCCGGGGCTCCTCATGCTACGCACAGAGTTATCCACATGGATCGTGGATAAACAGCGGCTCTAGCTGGCTGTTGAAACGTAGGCGAGGCAGGCAAGACAAGGCGCTACGCCAGTAACAGCCTCCGGCTGGTCAAAACGGCGAGGAAGCGGACTGAGCTCGCACGCGAGATTGCTGGTGCAAATGAGCATTACTCGTTTCACTTGCCCTCCGGGCCGCGCTAAAGCGCGTTAGCCGCAAGCGGCTTGCCGAGCCTGTTTTTAACGCCGGATTGCCAACGCAGGTAGTTTCAACGGCCTGCTAGTCTTCGACCTGCAGCTTCAGCTCCACCATCAGATCATCAGCCAGGGTTTCCAGGTGCGTCTGCAACTGCTCCAGGCTTAGGCTCTGCGGCACACCCAGCACGGCCTGGGCCTGGAACAGCAGCTCGCCGCTCATGGGCGCAGGCACCACTTCGGTGTTCAGGCTTTCCAGGTTGACCCCATGGCTGCTGAGCAGGCGGGTGATATCGCGCACGATGCCCGGACGATCATTGCCCACCAGCTCCAAGCGAATGGCCTGCCAAACCGTTACCGGCTCGGTGCCGCCTGCGGCGATCTGCACACGAATGCCATGGGCCTGCAATTCCTCCAGCGCCGTGACCAGGCCGGAATGCGCGTCCAGCGGCACATCCACCCGCAGGATCCCGGCGAACTGTCCGGCCATGCGTGACATGCGGCTTTCCAGCCAGTTACCGCCGTGCTCGCTGATGCACTGGGCGATGCGTTCGACCAGCCCCGGCTGGTCCTGGGCAATAACCGTCAATACCAGATGATCCATAAACAACTCCTTATACGAGGCTTATTTGAGCGCCAGCCAATAGGTAAAAAACACCTCGTCACGCACATAACCCAAGCGTTCGTAGAGGGCTTGTCCTGGCAGATTGCTCTTTGCCGTCTCCAACTGCAAACCGCAGGCTCCGGTGGACTCGGCATGAGCGCGAGCGGCGTTCATCAGCGCCTCGCCAACACCCTGGCGGCGCACCTGCTCGCTGACGTACAGGTCACTCAGCAGCCAGGCTGGCTGCAGTGCCAACGAAGAGAAAAAGGCATAGAGCTGGACGAAGCCTTGCGCCACACCTTGATTATCTCGCGCCAGCAGGATGGTCGAATCCTTGTTGCGCAGGCGCGCGGCGAGAAAGTCCCGCACCTGCGACTGAGGCTTGGGCACCTCATAGAAGCGCAGATACGCGCCAAACAGCTCGGCCAGTTCATCCAGATCCACAGCAGTGGCTGCCTGTATATGCATGGTGATCACATTCCATAAACGGTGGAGCAGCAGTATAGGCAGGCGCGCCTATAGCAGTAGATCGAGAAACATGCGCAATAAACTGTGTACTGTTTTTTAACTTTTATGAAACAATATTCAAAGTTTACCGCGACAATACGCCACACACAGTGACTGCAAAGCACTTCTTGGTCGCAGAGCGACGCGCACCCACTGATTTTCCCCGGATCTTGATGTAGTATGCCGCGCCTCGGACTACATGACGTATTTCCCATGTCCGACGCGGCTATTGAGTAGAGCTGAGCAGAGTGAGGCAAGTGATGACTGAACGCGTTCAAGTAGGCAGCCTGCAGGTTGCCAAAGTGCTGTTCGACTTCGTGAACAACGAAGCCATCCCCGGTACCGGCATTGCTGCCGATAAGTTCTGGGCGGGTGCCGAAGCGGTCATCAATGACCTGGCCCCGAAAAACCGTGCGCTGCTCGCCAAACGCGATGCGATTCAGGCGCAGATCGACGGCTGGCACCAGGCCCGCGCAGGCCAGGCCCATGACGCCGCTGCCTATAAAGCCTTCCTTGAGGAAATCGGCTACCTGCTGCCAGAACCGGCGGACTTCCAGGCCACCACACAGAACGTCGACGAAGAAATCGCCCGCCTGGCCGGCCCGCAGCTGGTCGTACCGGTGATGAACGCGCGCTTCGCCCTGAACGCCTCCAACGCCCGCTGGGGCTCGCTGTACGACGCACTGTACGGCACCGACGTGATCAGCGAAGAAGGCGGCGCCGAGAAAGGCCGCGGCTACAACAAGGTGCGTGGCGACAAGGTAATCGCCTTCGCTCGCGCCTTCCTCGATGAAGCCGCGCCGCTGGCTGCTGGCTCCCATGTCGATTCCACCGGTTACCGCATCGAAGCCGGCAAGCTGGTTGTCAGCCTCAAAGGCGGCAGCAACAGCGGCCTGCGTGACGACGCACAACTGGTTGGTTTCCAGGGCGCAGCTGACGCGCCTGTTGCCGTCCTGCTCAAGCACAACGGCCTGCACTTCGAAATCCAGATCGACGCCTCCAGCCCGATCGGCAGCACCGACACCGCCGGCGTCAAAGACGTGCTGATGGAAGCGGCCCTGACCACCATCATGGACTGCGAAGACTCGGTTGCTGCCGTCGATGCCGACGACAAGGTCGTGGTCTACAAGAACTGGCTCGGGCTGATGAAGGGCGATCTGGCAGAAGAAGTCGCCAAAGGTGGCCAGACCTTCACCCGCACCATGAACCCGGACCGCGTCTACACCAAGGCCGACGGTAGCGAGCTGACCCTGCACGGCCGCAGCCTGCTGTTCGTGCGCAACGTCGGTCACCTGATGACCAACCCGGCGATTCTCGATGCCCAGGGCAACGAGATTCCGGAAGGCATCCAGGACGCGCTGTTCACCAGCCTGATCGCCATCCACAACCTGAATGGCAACACCAGCCGTAAGAACACCCGCACCGGTTCGGTTTATATCGTTAAGCCGAAAATGCACGGCCCGGAAGAAGTCGCCTTCACCACCGAAATCTTCGGTCGCGTTGAAGACGTCCTCGGCTTGACTCGCAACACCCTGAAAGTCGGCATCATGGACGAAGAGCGCCGTACCACCGTCAACCTGAAAGCCTGCATCAAGGCCGCCAGCGAGCGCGTGGTATTCATCAACACCGGCTTCCTCGACCGTACCGGCGACGAAATCCACACCTCCATGGAAGCCGGCGCCGTAGTGCGTAAGGCCGCCATGAAAGCCGAGAAGTGGATCAGCGCCTACGAAAACTGGAACGTCGATATCGGCCTGGCCACTGGCCTGCAAGGTCGTGCGCAGATCGGTAAAGGCATGTGGGCCATGCCCGACCTGATGGCCGCGATGGTCGAGCAGAAAGTCATGCACCCACTGGCCGGTGCCAACACCGCCTGGGTTCCATCGCCGACTGCCGCCACCCTGCACGCGCTGCACTACCACAAGGTCGACGTGTTCGCCCGCCAGGCCGAGCTGGCCAAGCGCGAGCGCGCCTCGCTGGACGACATCCTGAGCATCCCGCTGGCCAAGGACACCAACTGGTCGGCCGAGGAGATCCAGAACGAACTGGACAACAACGCCCAGGGCATCCTCGGTTATGTAGTGCGCTGGATCGACCAAGGCGTCGGCTGCTCCAAGGTACCGGACATCAACGACGTTGGCCTGATGGAAGACCGCGCCACCCTGCGCATCTCCAGCCAACTGCTGGCCAACTGGCTGCGTCATGGCATCGCCACTGAAGAGCAGATCGTCGCCAGCCTCAAGCGCATGGCGCCGGTGGTTGACCGTCAGAACGCCGCTGACCCGCTGTACCGTCCGCTGGCACCGAACTTCGACAGCAACATCGCCTTCCAGGCTGCCCTGGAACTGGTGGTCGAAGGCGCCAAGCAGCCGAACGGCTACACCGAGCCAGTCCTGCACCGCCGCCGCCGCGAGTTCAAAGCCGCCAACGGCCTGTAACCGGCAGCTGCAGTCGCATAAAAAACCGCCCTTCGGGGCGGTTTTTTATTGGCAGAATCTGGTTAGCTCAACTGCACACCTTTGGTTTCGCGCTCATCATCGTGCAACTGCTCAAGTAACTTATCGCTAGCCAGTACCGGCAGACGCAACGCCGTCCCGGGAAACTCGATGGCCGCCAACGCGCCATGCTCATGATTGTGCAGGATCAGCACCTGCTGGTTCTGCAGACAGTCGAGAATCGCCAGCGACACCTGGAAATTCTCTGACAGGCCCACCTCACACACATCCGGCATGCGCCCGCGGCGCTCATAGCCGCTGGCGCGCTGCTCGTTGTATTTGGCCCAGACCAGGAGCACGGCGCCGATCAGCAGCGCCACCAGCAAATAGATCAGCAGGGTGTCCAGGGTCAGCAGAAATTCCGTCCCCAGCGACAACCGTGGACCCTGCTGATCGTTGGCGATTACCGCAGCTACCCCCTGCACCAGCAGATAACCGAACCCTACCCAAGCAATCAGCGTCAGCAGGGCGTCAATGCTGCGCGGTAGCCATTTTTGTTGCGTACGAATCAGCAGACTCATGAGGCACTCCGTTTGATGCCACGATCCGGGCTGACCCAGCGCGCGCGTTGCTGGCGGCGCTTGAGCATGACCTTGGGAAAGCTGACCAGGGTGGTAAATAGGGTGAGCATCCAGAACGCCAGCGGGTACCAGATGATCCAGAACAGCGAGCGGGCCAATCCCTCTTCATAGCGGCGCTCGATCAGCAGGCTGAGGCTGAACTGCACCAGGCACACGCAGGCCAGCACCAGCCCGGTAAAGGCCGGCGGCATCATGCTAGTGACTTGCAGGTTGGCCGGCAGCTCAACCACTTGACCCGTCAGCCAGAGCAGAATCGACAGGGCAAAAGTGAAGGCCCAGGCAGCCGACAGGCAGAACTCGATCAGCAGCGGCCACATGTAGCGAAAGCGCCAGACCCAGATGCTGCCGACGTTTTTCAGCAGCACTTCGGCACCACCCTGGGCCCAGCGCAGGCGTTGCTTCCACAAACCGCGCAGGGTTTCCGGCATCAGAATCCAGCACAGTGCACGTGGCTCGTAGAAGATTGACCAGTGATCGAGTTGCAGCTTCCAGCTGACGTCGATGTCTTCGGTGATCATGTCGGCGCTCCAGTAGCCGATGCGATCCAGCGCGCTGCGGCGAAACGCGGCGATTACCCCGGAGACGGTAAATACCCGGCCGTAGACCCGCTGAGTGCGCTTGATCAGGCCGATGATCGAAGAGAACTCACCGACCTGGATGCGCCCGACCAGGGTCGAGCGGGTGCGGATGCGCGGATTGCCGGTCACCGCGCCCACCCGTGGGTTGTCGATCAGCGGCGCCACCAGATAGGCGGCAGCGTCCTGATCCAGCAGGGCATCGCCGTCGATGCACACCAGATACTCGCTACGCGCCGCCAGCGCACCCATACGCAGGGCCACTGCCTTGCCCTGGTTCTGCGCCAGGTGCAGCACGCGCAGACGCGGCTCTTCGGCAGCCAGCTGGTCGAGCACGGCGCCGGTGTTGTCGCTGGAGCCGTCATTGATGGCGATCACTTCAATCGACGAATAGCGTTGTGCCAACGCCGCGCCGATGGTTTCACGCGCGTGCTCGCCTTCGTTGAAGCACGGGATCAGGATCGACACCAACGGCTCGCCGGCCAGTTCCGGCGGCATCACCTCGCCGGTATTGGACCAGGGCCAGTGGCGCTCCCAGTGCAGCCAGAAATAACAGCCACCGGTGATCCACAGCGCTGACATAAACAGCGGGTAGAAAAATACGAAGTCCAGCAGCACATCTCCGGTCAGGCTCAGCGCCACGCCCACCGGCGCGCCAAGCACCAGCAGCAGAATCAGCAGGGCATAGATACGATCAATCATGGCAACGGATACCAGGCATTGGAGAACGCCGGACGAATGCTCTGCACACGCGGCTGGTCATTGATGAAGTCGTCGGGGTAGTAGCCGTAGTTGCGCACGCCATTCCATTGCAGGCGGCGCATCCACTGGGCAAGCAGCTGGCTGTCGATCGGTCCGGCACTGCCACTGCGCCAATCACGCGCCTGCAACTCGAACACCGTGCGCTGCAACGCGCCGGGGCGCTTAGCAATCTGCTGCACCAGGTTGTCCAGCCAGGCATCGGCCTGCGCCTGCTCGACGCCTTCCATAAAGGGCATGGCCATCGGCGCGGTCCAGTCGTAGCTGGCGAGGAAGTCGTCGAGGTTCTGCGCGAACCAGGTTTCGCTGTAGGGGTTGATGATCGGCTGGGCGTACATGTTGCGCGCCGTCTTCACCTGCGGCCCACGAATGGAACGGACCTTGGCCGTCAGCTCGTTGGTAAAGTCGATCAGGTAGCGGCTCTTGAAGCGCGTCCAGCGTTGCAGGGTGTCCTCGTCACCACGCAGCAGGGCGATATCACCCGGCAGGCCAGCGGCGCGATAAGCCGCCAATGCCGCCGGGCTGGCATCTTCGAAATCCGACAGCAGTGCATCGTCGTGGTAGAGCACGCCGAAGAAGTTGGCGTGCCGCGCCAAGTCTTCATAAATCTCGCCGATCTGCTGGCGCACCATCGGATCGAACGGCGACAGGCGGCGGTACTGCTCGGCATCCACCGCAGGCGCGCCATCCGCCGACCAGCGCTGCACCCGTGGCAGGCTGGCAGCCAGGTCAAAACTGAGCACCGGCATCCAGGCGAACACTTCGACCTTGGCGCGGGTGCGCAGCTGCCAGGCCATGCGGTTGAACAGGTCGGCGCGCACCGGCAGGTGACGGTTGGGGAAGTACAGCGACTTGACCAGACCATCGCCCTCGGGGTCGGCATAGGCCTGCAGAAACACCGTGGTAATGCGCAGATCGGCAATCCGCTGCACCAGTTTGCCGAGGTTGGCATCCATCTGCTGTGGGTCGGCGTCGTAGACATAATCCAGGTCAACATGCGCCACGCGCATCAGCTCTGCTTCTTCCACCGCGCTGATAGCGGCGGCAAAGCGACTGGTGTCCGGGTCGCCATTGAGCAGAAAGCGCGGCCCCTGCTGCAGGCTGGCGAAGGCGCTCAGGCCATCTTCCAGGGTCAGCGCCAGCTCGTAGCCATTGTCACCGACGATCTTTAACGCCGTGCCGCTGGCCGCACCATAAGGCCAGACCCAGACGCGCGGCGCACGGCCGCTGGCAGCCTCGATCTTGGCGCTGATGCGCGCCACATCCTGGCCGATGCGCGCGCTGTACTCGGCGTCGCTCTCATAGCGTTTCTGCTGCGGGTCGTACAAACGCGTCACGGCGGCCGGCTGCACATTACCCTGGGGGTTGGCCAAGGCGCCGTAGTGCAGCGCATCCGTGTGCGCAGCAATCTCCACCAAACCGCTGGCGGCAATTTCATGGATTTGCGCCCAGGTTACAAAACGCTCACGCGCCACTGGCAGGCCGCCGAAATCCACCGGACGATCGGCCGGCGTGTCCATCCAGACGCCCACCGGGGCCAGTACGGCAGGCCACTGATAGGCCTTGAGGATCGGCAGAACGCGGGTGTAAAAGCTGCTGTAACCGTCATCAAAACTCAACAGCACGGCTTTATCCGGCAGCGCCGGGCCACCCTGACGGGCCGCCAGCAGTTGATCCACCGACACCGCCTGGTAACCGTTGGCCTTGAGCCAGGCCAGCTGTTCGATCAGGTTGGCGGAGCGCACCGACATATAGGCCTGACTGGCATCGGCATCCTCGACGTCGTGATAGGCCAGCGCCAGCACCTTGCCCTGCGGCCACGGGCTTTCACCTGCCGCCTGCATACGCTGCTGCGGCGGAGTGAAGGGCGGAGCGGAAACGGCGCAAGCGCCGAGCAACAAAGCGACCAGCCCGAGCAGGCCGCAGCGGGAAAAAAAGCCCATGGGGGAAATCCTTAAAAGCGGTAATTGACGTCGAACAGCACGCGCACTTCCTGCTCGCGCTCACCGTCGTAGGCGCGGCTCAGGGCGGAGATGGCCAGGCCGCCGTCGAAGCGATCGGCGAAACGCAGACGCTGGCCGTAACTGATCAGGCCGACGGCATCGGTACCGTAGCCGCGCTGGCTGTTGCTGCCCGCGCCCAGTTCAGCCTGCTGACTCCAGACCGTCTGGTAACGCCGATACAGGGTGTGCGACAGCTTTACGCTAGGCAGCACACTGAACTCGGCCTCGGGATTGAAGTACGGCACTTCATCCGAGCCACTGTTGCCGCTTACGCCCAGTTCCAGGCCCAGGTCGGCCTGCCAGGTCGGTGCGGTGTAGAAGCGCTGGCTGCCATCAAGCAGCAGGCCATAGCGGTTGTTGCCATCACTGAAATGCGCGGTATTGACCGACGCACGCCACTCGCGTCGCTCATCACCGCGCCAGCGCAGGTAGCCACTCAGGCTGTCGGCCGTGATATCGGCATTCAACGCACGCAACGGCGTATCGCTGGAAAGATGCTGCGCCGACCAGCCGTACTGCCAGTGATCGTCGATATCGTGGCTACCGCTCAGGCGCAACCCCAGCGAGCTGCCATGCCCGAAGTCATGACGCGACATCTCGGCCTCGACGGTGTGGTTGCGTACCCGCCATTCGGCACCGGTGCGCATCCAGCGGTGCTGGCCGCGCCCTTCCTCGAAATCACCAGTGGCATAACCGCCGCCGACAAACAGCCGCCAGTCATCCTGCAAGGGCGCGCTGTACAGGGTGGTGTCGATGCCCAGGTCATGGCCGCCGGAGACACTGCTACCCGAGCCCAGACCACGGTAGCCGGAGACTTGCAGCTCAGCCATATGATGCACCTGGCGCAAGCGCTGCAGCCGTTGCGCCTGCAGACTCTCCGGGTAGCGCTGGATCACATCATCGGCGAGCAGATCCAGCTGTCGCCATTCCTGCAGCTCCAGTGCCGCAAGGCCCTGCTCGACCTCCAGGGCAAGGTTGCGCGGGGCGGTACTTTCCACCACTTTCAACTCATCCTCGGCGCGCCGCGGCCAGCCACGCGCCAGGTACAGGCCGGCGCGCGCGGTGCGCAGCGCACTGTTGTTCGGCGCATTGTCGGCCAGTTGCGCGTAGGCCTGCTCAGCGGCGGGGGTGTCATTCACCTGCAGGTAGGCAGTGGCACGCAACGCCTGAGCTTCCAGCCAGCGTGCATTGGGTTCCGCCTCGGGGTTGCCGAGCAGGTACAGGCGTGGCGGCTGCTGCGCAGCCAACTGCTCGGCCTGTTGCTGCGCGGCGTCCAGCTGTTCGCTTTCCACCAGGGCGTAAAACAGGCTGCGCTGATCTTCCAACCACTCCGGGTGCTTGTCGTCTTCACCGGCCAGGACCTGGCGGTAGAGTTCGGCAGCCTGCTCGGGCTGACGCAGATAGAGCATGGCGGAGGCCACCCAACGCAGTGCATAGCCTGGCAGCTCGACCTGTTCAGTTTGCAACTGCTGGTACTGCGCCAGCACCTCGCGCATCCGCACCCGTGCATGCAACGCCCCCAGGCGGTCGATGCGCACGCGCCGGCTGTCCGCCTCGGCCTCGGGCTGCTCGGCCCAACGCTGCAATAACTGCTCGGCCTCGGCCAGGGCGCGGTCGGCGATCTGAAAGCGCTCGCCTTCGCTGCGCGTGGCCATGTCCGCCAGACGCACCTGCTCAGCGAGCACATCGCCCTGCAACTGACGCACCTGGGCCGCGTCCAGCAGGCCCGAGTAGCGCTGATTCAGGGCCAGGGCCTGCTGTGGCAAGCCGGCACGCTGCAGGCTCAGCAGGTACTCGCGCGCCACATCGGCGCGCCCCGGAGCCAGATCATGGGCGCGGTCGATTTCATGCAGCGCGGCATAGCGCTGACCCGCGCTCAGGTAGGCATAGCCGAGCACCAGGCGGCGTTCGGCATCCTCCGTGGCCTGATTCACCAGCGCCTGGCCCTGAGCAATCGCCGCAGCGTGTTGCCCGGCATCGGCCAGGGTCATGACCTGGCCGAGCAGCAGCCCCTGGTGCTCGGCAAAGCGCGCCAACCCCTGCTGATAAACCGCCAGGGCGGCCGGCCACTGGCGCAGGTTGCGGTAAGCACGCGCGACAACGGCCAGGGCATCGGCCGACAGCATCTGTGCGCTTGCCTGCTGCTCATACAGCGCAACCACTTCTGCGTCCTCACCGGCCCAGCCGGCAATCAGCAGGTGATCATTCAGGTAACGCGGCGATTGCCAGTTGGCCTGCTGCGCGCGCAAAAAACTCAAGGCCGGCTGGTAGTCACCGCTACGCGCACGCTCGAGCAGGGCGTCATAGGCCGGCTGGCCCTGCACCCAGGCGCTGAACAACAAGGCGGAACACAACAGGCTGGTTTTTTCACAAATCAAGCGGCGAGTCGCGCTTACCACTACGCGGCTGGTCTTTACATCTAAGGTCACGGACTACGTCCCTGTATTGACTGGGTTACAACAAGGCACAGGCTGTGCAAAGGCATTTTTTTGACATCGGCGCGCATTATGCCACAGCAAAAGCATTTTTCTGACGCCTTACTGACGAAACGCCAGCAGCAACTCAGACAGATTCATAAGTCACTGATCTGATGAAGAAAGTTTTTTTGACGCTACTGGGATAAACGGTATCTAGACTTACGTCCAATGGCGCAGGCGGCCGCACCAGCCGACCATGGATACTCAAAAAACTGTGAGGCCGCCCATGAGTACACCGGACGCAATTGCTCAGGCAGGCAAGACGGCGGTGCTGCAGAACATCCATGGCACCATGGCCTTTCTGCAGAAATTCCCGCCGTTCAACCAAATGGACACCGCCCACCTGGCGTATCTGGTGGAGAACTGTCAGCTGCGCTTTTATGGCGAAGGCGAAACCATCATCAAGCCGACCGACGGCCCGGTTGAGCACTTCTACATCGTCAAGCAGGGCCGCGTGCATGGCGAGCGCCCGCATTCGGCGCGACGCGGCACGGAAACCACCTTCGAGATCACCACCGGCGAATGCTTCCCGTTGGCCGCACTGATCGGCGAACGCGCCACCCGCACCGAACACCTGGCCGCTGAGGACACCTTCTGCCTGCTGCTGAACAAGCCGGCATTTATCAAGCTGTTCTCGCTGTCCAACCCCCTGCGCGACTTTGCCCTGCGCGGGGTCAGCAGCCTGCTCGACCAGGTCAATCAGCAGGTGCAAATGCGCGCGGTGGAAACCCTCGGCGCGCAATATTCCCTCGACACCCGCCTCGGCCAACTGGCCATGCGCACCCCGATCAGTTGCGCCCCGGACATGCCGCTGCGCGATGCGGTCAAGCTGATGCACGAGCAGCAGGTCGGCAGCATCGTGATCGCTGACCCCAAACTGAAGCCGCTAGGCATCTTCACCCTGCGCGACCTGCGCCGCGTGGTGGCCGATGGCGTCGACCTGACGCAGCCCATCGACCGCCTGATGACCCAATCACCCTTCCACCTGCCGCCGGATGCCAGCGCCTTCGATGCGGCGCTGGCCATGACCGAACGGCATATTGCCCACGTCTGCCTGGTTGAGCATGGCCAGCTGTGCGGGGTAATTTCCGAGCGCGATCTGTTCAGCCTGCAGCGCGTCGACCTGGTGCACCTGGCGCGCACCATTCGCCATGCCGGGCGAGTGGAGACCCTGGCGGCGCTGCGCAGCGATGTGCGGCAACTGGTCGACAGCATGCTCGCCCACGGCGCCAGTTCGACGCAGATCACCCAGCTGATCACCCTGCTCAACGATCACACCGTCTGCCGAGTGATCGAGCTGACTCTGGAAGACCTGGGCGACCCTGGCGTGCCGTTTACCTGGCTGGTATTCGGCAGCGAGGGGCGCAGCGAACAAACTCTGCATACCGATCAGGACAACGGCATTCTCTTCGAAGCCGCTGACGCAGCCGAGGCCGCCGCCATTCGCGCGCGTCTGCTGCCGCTGGCCCAGGAGATCAACCAGCGTCTGGCGCAGTGCGGCTTTACCCTGTGCAAGGGCAATATCATGGCCGGCAACCCCGAGCTGTGCCTGTCGCGTCAGGAGTGGTCACGCCGTTTCAGCAGCTTTGTGCAAGAAGCCACCCCGGAGAACCTGCTGGCTTCGAGCATCTATTTCGATCTGCGCGCCGTATGGGGCGAGACTGAGGGCTGCGAGCAGCTGCGCCAGGGGTTGTTGCTGCAGGTGGCTGGCAATAGCCTGTTCCAGCGCATGCTGGCCGAAAACGCTTTACGCCAGCGGCCACCCGTCGGCATGTTCCGCGACTTCGTGGTGGCGCGCACTGGGGCTGAAAAGGACACCCTGGACCTCAAAGTCCAAGGCCTGACGCCCTTCGTTGACGGCGCCCGCCTGCTCGCCCTGGCTCATGGCGTGCCGGCCTGCAACACCCTCGAACGCCTGCGCGCACTGATTCAGCACGGAGTGATCGAAGCCCAGGATGGCGCAGCTTATGAAGAGGCCTACCACTACATTCAGCAGGCCCGCATGCAACAGCACCAGCTGCAGGCTCGCAATGGCCAGCCCTATTCCAACCGCGTCGATCCCGATAACCTCAACCACCTCGACCGGCGCATCCTGCGTGAATCTTTCCGCCAGGCGCAGCGGCTACAGAGCAGCCTGGCAGTGAGGTACCAACTATGAGCAAGTTCACCTGGTTTAGCGGCCGCGGCCCGGCCCTGACCCAACTGCAGCTGGAGCGGCGCAGCCAACTGGCCGAACCCTGCGCATTGGATGAACGCCCACTGCAGCAACAGCGCTTCGTGATTCTCGATCTGGAAACCAGCGGGCTGAATATGCGCCGCGATCAGGTGCTGTCGATCGGCGCGGTAGTGATCGAAAACGGCGCCATCGACCTTAGCCAGCAATTCGAATGCACCCTGCAACGCGACGGTCATCAGGCCAGCGCCAGCACCCTGATCCACGGCATCGCACCCAATGAGATCGCCAATGGCGAGGATCCAGCAGAAGCCCTGCTGAGCTTTATGGAATTTGTCGGCGACAGTCCGCTGCTAGCCTTCCACGCCGAGTTCGACCAGCGCATGCTCGCTCGCGCGCTCAAGCAAAGCCTGGGCTACCGCTTGCAGCACGCTTTCTTTGACGTTGCCGAAATCGCCCCGCTTCTGTGCCCCAAAGCCAAACTGCCCCACGCCGGGCTGGACGACTGGACGCAGCATTTCGGTCTGCAGGTGCAGCAACGTCACCATGCCAGTGCTGATGCCTTAGTGACTGCCGAGCTGGCGCTGATTCTGTTCAGCAAGGCGCGCCAGCAGCAGCTCGACAACCTGCCGGCACTGCTGCAGCAACTCAACAGCCGCCGCCGCCAACGCGCGCACTCGATGTAAGGGTTGCGTCTACAAATCGCGCATCAGCAGAGCGTATTGCAGCTGCACCTCGGGCGGCACCGGCAGATACAGCACATGGCCGTCGCCGGGCGCAACTGCTACTGCCTGGCCTTGAGGGTTCTCCAGCTGTTCTAGGGTAAAGCGCAGATTACCCTGGGGCGTCATCAGCTCCAGGCCATCGCCGACAGCAAAGCGGTTTTTTACCCGCACCTCGGCCAGCTCACCACGGCGCTCGCCGGTCAGCTCACCGACAAACTGCTGCTGATCCGACACCGAGCTGCCACGCTCGTAGTTCTGATATTCATCGTGCACATGGCGGCGCAGAAAACCCTCGGTGTAACCGCGATGGGCGAGCGATTCCAGAGTGTCCATCAGGCTCTTGTCGAAGGGTTTGCCCGCCAGCGCATCATCAATCGCCTTGCGGTACACCTGAGCGGTGCGCGCCACATAGTAGTGGGACTTGGTGCGCCCTTCGATCTTCAACGAATGCACGCCCATACGCACCAGGCGCTCGACATGCTGCACCGCGCGCAGGTCCTTGGAGTTCATGATGTAGGTGCCGTGTTCGTCCTCGAAGGCGGCCATCTGCTCGCCAGGGCGGCTGGCGTCTTCCAGCAGAAACAGCTGTTCGGTCGGCGCGCCCAAGCCCAGAGTCGGCTCGACCAGTTGTACCACATCGCCCAATTCGCTCTCGACCGCTGGCTTGGCGGCGTATTGCCAGCGGCAGGCATTGGTACAGCTGCCCTGATTGGGGTCACGCTTGTTGATATAGCCCGACAGCAGGCAGCGCCCGGAATAGGCCATGCACAAGGCGCCATGGACGAAGACTTCCAGCTCCATGCCCGGCACTTCACTGCGGATTTCGCCAATTTCCTCCAACGACAGCTCGCGCGACAGGATCACCCGTGAGAGGCCCTGCTGCTTCCAGAACTGCACGCTGGCCCAGTTCACCGCATTGGCCTGCACCGACAGGTGAATCGGCATCTGCGGGAAGTGCTCACGCACCAGCATGATCAAACCGGGGTCGGACATGATCAGCGCATCCGGCCCCATCAGCACCACCGGCAGCAGATCGCGCAGGAAGGTCTTCAGCTTGGCGTTATGTGGCGCGATATTGACCACCACATAGAATTGCTTTCCCTGGGCATGGGCCTCGCGAATGCCCGCCTCAAGGTTGGCGTGGTCGAACTCGTTGTTGCGCACTCGCAGGCTGTAGCGCGGCTGCCCGGCGTACACCGCATCGGCGCCGTAGGCGAAGGCATAGCGCATATTCTTCAGGGTGCCGGCTGGCGAGAGCAGCTCGGGGTAACGCGGAGTCGGTGCCATGGATAAAACGCTCAGCCAACAAGGCCGGCCACTCTAGCGCGCGGACGGTCAGCGGCTATTGATCTGCATCTATGTCATGGCGCTGGCAGGGCACGCGCAACCACCCATCGCGGCAGCGCATCGGCTGATTGCAGCGCAGGGGGCGGCGCTGTCATCATATGCGAATAATTCTTGATTTGTTTCCTATCTACTATTGCGAGGTCCGCGTGTCGGCCGGCGATTCCACCCACCAGCAAGTTGTCGGCCTGTTCTATCGCGATCACCGTGACTGGCTGCTCGGCTGGCTGCGCAAAAGCCTGTACAGCCCGGAACGCGCCGAAGACCTCAGTCAGGACACCTTTGTCCGCCTGCTCGGGCGCAGCGATCTGGACCAGGCCCGCGAGCCGCGCGCGCTGCTGACCACCATCGCCAAGGGACTGCTGATCGATCACTTCCGCCGCAGCGCGCTGGAACGGGCTTACCTCGAAGAACTCGGCCAGCAACCGCACGACGTGCAACCCAGCGCCGAAGAACAGGCGCTGGCCCTGGACGCACTGCGCGAGATCGACCGCCTGCTCGGCCAGCTGTCAAGCAACGCCCGCGCTGCCTTTCTGCATAACCGTCTGGATGGTATGGGCCACGCGGAAATCGCCGAGCGCCTCGGCGTTTCCGTCTCTCGCGTGCGCCAGTATCTGGCTCAGGGGCTGCGCCAGTGCTACATCGCCCTGTACGGAGAGCCGCAATGAGCGCGGTATCGGCCCAGGTGCTGGATGCCGCCATCGAATGGCAACTGTGCCTGGACTCAGGCACGGTCAGCGCGGAACAACAGCATGCGTTCGCCGCATGGCTGGCGGCGCATCCCGAACATGCGCGGGTCTGGCAGCAGCTCAATGGCCTGGATATCCGCCTGGCTTCGGCCGCCGCAGCGCCGGCGCGGCAAGCCTTGCTGCACAGTGCACGCAGCAAAGGTCTACGGCGTGTGGGCGGCACCGCACTCGGCCTGCTGCTGAGCAGCGCCCTGGCGCTCGGCCTGTTGGCGCAGCAACGCCCGCTTGGCGATTACCTGGCCGACGAACACACTGGCCGTGGCGAACAGCGCGAACTGCTGCTCAGCGACCACAGCCTGGTGCGCCTGAACAGCGCCAGCGCCGTGGACATCGAATTCAGCGACAGTCAGCGCGCGGTGCGCCTGCACAGCGGTGAAATCCTCGTGCAGACCGCGCACGGCGACTCGCGCCCCTTTGTGGTGCTGACTGAGCACGGCAGCCTGCGCGCCCTCGGCACACGCTTTCTGGTGCGCCGCGAAGGCACCAGCACACGCCTGACCGTGCTGCAGTCGGCCGTCGCCGCACAACCGGCCGAAGGCAGCAGCGAACGGATTATCCACAGCGGCGAACAAGTGCTGATGCAACGCCAGCGCCTTGGCAGCGTGCTGCCTGCGCCACTCAGCGCGGCGGCCTGGAGCCACGGCATGCTGGTGGCCGACAACCTGCGCCTGGAAGACCTGCTCAACGCCCTCGGCGAATACCGCAGCGGCTACCTGGGCCTCGACCCGAGCCTGGTCGACCTGCGCATCAGCGGCAGCTTCCCCCTGCACGACAGCGACAAGGCCCTGGCCGCACTACCGCCGAGTTTGCCGGTGAAAATCGAACGCGTTGGCAACTGGTGGGCCAAGGTTGTACCTACTGCGCAGTAAGCGGCCGCCTAAAAAAGACGGACACCCCCCTCCCACAAAGAACCGGCGCCCAGTTAAGGATCGACAGCAGCGCCTTAAAATCTCGCTAAAAAATAATTTCAAACAGCCCTGTCACTTTTCCATTCTGCTTCGGCAACAGGTCATTGAGATGCATTCCCGCTTAGGAGAGTTTCGTAATGACCCGCGCCCTGCCCCTGTTTCGCCCCGGCCTGCTGGCGGCTGCCATCAGCCTCGCCAGCGTCTGCACACCAGCCCTGGCGGATAGCTACCAGCTGCCGGCTGCGCCCCTGGCCAGCACCCTGACGCAGATCGCCAGCCAGGCCGGCATCGTCCTGAGCATCGACCCGGCGCTGACCGCAGGCAAGCAATCGGCCCCGGTGACAGGTGATTACGACGCCCTCGACGCCCTGCACCAGGCGCTGCAAGGCAGCGGCCTGCAGCTACAACAGAACAGCGCCGGCAGCTACAGCCTGGCGCCCGTGCCGCAAGCCGCTGTGGCCTTGCCGGACGTTACAGTGACCGCCGCACAGAATGTGGAAAGCGCCTGGGGCCCTGCGCCCGGCTACCTGGCCTCACGCACCGCGGCCGGTAGCAAGACCGACACACCCCTGCTGGAAGCACCGCGCTCGATCTCGGTGGCCACCCGCGAGCAGATGCAGGACCGCCAGGTGCAGAACCTGGATGATGCCGTGCGCTACATGCCTGGCGTGGTTGCCAGCAGTTATGGCAGCGACAGCCGCGCCGACTGGATGAAGATTCGCGGTTTCGAGCCCATCCAGATGCTCGACGGCCTGCCACTGCCCAAGGGCAGCTACACCATGGCCAAGCTGGAAACCTGGAACCTGGAACGCGTCGCCGTACTGCGCGGCCCGGCCTCGGCCGTGTATGGCCAGACCCCGCCAGGCGGCCTGGTGGATGCCGTCAGCCGCCGCCCGCAGGCCGAAAGCAGCCATGAAGTACAGGTGCAAGTCGGTAACTACAACCACAAGCAGATCAGCTTCGATAGCACCGGCAAGATCGACGATGAAGGTCGCTTCCTCTACCGTCTCAGCGGTACTGGCCGTGACAGTGGCACCGTTATCGAGCACATGGACGACCAGCGTTTCAACCTCGCGCCCAGCCTGACGTGGAACATTGCCGACGACAGCAAACTGACCTTCCTCGGCCAGTTCAACCGTGACGATACCGGCGGCACCAGCCAGTTCCTGCCGCTGCAAGGCACCCGGCTGAGCACCCCAGCTGGCAAGGTCGACTACAACAAGAACCTTGGCGACCCTGACTGGGAGTTCTACGACAAGACGTTCTACGCACTGGGTTACGCCTTCGAGCACCGCATCAACGACATCTGGCAGTTCAATCAGAACCTGCGCTATAGCAAGCTCGAACTGGATAACCAGATCATCACCGCTGGCGGCTGGGCCACTGCGGTGGCCGATGACGGCACGGTGGCGCGTGGTGCTAACGTTTACGACGAAAACATCAGCCACTTCGCTGTGGACAACAACTTCCAGGCTGATTTCAACACGGACGCAATCGGCCACACACTGTTGCTCGGCGTCGACTATCTGCGCGTCAACACCGATTACCGCTGGCTGTACGGCACGGCTCCCAGCAGCAACATCATTCGCCCGATTTACGGCCAAGACTTCAGCGGTGTCGCCTACACGGCTTTTCAGAACTACAACCAGAAGCGCACAAGCACCGGCCTCTATCTGCAGGATCAGATGGCTCTCGACGCCTGGCGTCTGACCCTGGGCGGCCGCTGGGACAAACTGGATACCGACTCGGTGTTCTACAACGCCAACGATGCCCAAGACAGCCGTCGCGACAGCCAGTTCAGCGGTAACGCAGCACTGAGCTACGTGTTCGATTCCGGCTTCACCCCATACATTTCCTACGCCGAATCCTTTCAGGCAGAAGCGGGTGGCAGTGAAGGCAAAGCATTCCAGCCGAGCACAGGCAAACAGTATGAACTGGGGATCAAGTATCAGCCGCCTGGCAGCGACATGCTGTTCACCGCTGCGGCTTATGACCTGAAACGGCAGAACATCGTCAGCACCAACACGTTGGGGGCCACCCAGCCCCTGGAGGAAGTGCAAGTTCGTGGTTTCGAGCTGGAAGCGATCGGCAACGTGACCGCAAACTTCACGCTGACCGCCTCTTACACCTACGCCAACAGCAAGATGACCAAAGTCGGTGATCCTCGCGACAAGAACCGCGCGCTGCCGCTGACCCCCGAGCATCAAGCGGCAATCTGGGCCGACTATGACTGGACCGCAGGTCCGCTGGCCGGCTTTGGTGTTGGCTTCGGCGCGCGCTACGTCAGCGCTACCGACAACATTTCTGTCGGCAGCATCGGCTTTGTGCGTGACACATCAGATGGCCATTCCAGCGCTTACACCGTCTACGACGCCGCCGTGCGTTACGACCTCGGCCACCTCGACAGCAGCCTGAATGGCGCCAGCGTGGCACTTAACGCCAGCAACCTGTTCGACAAGGAATACCTGGCCACCTGCGACGGTTTTTACTGCTATGCCGGCGATTCTCGCCGCGTGACCGCCAGCCTCAACTACGCCTGGTAAGCACCACCGTCGCAACCCTGCGCCGCCATACCGGGCGGCGTAGGCATTTCTGGATATGCCGATGAAAGCCACCACCATCCGCCGCTGGTCTGCCGTGCACACCTGGACCAGCCTGATCTGCACCCTGTTTCTGCTGATGCTGGCCCTCACCGGGCTGCCGCTGATCTTCCACCACGAGCTGGAGCACCTGCTCGGTGAGGCGCCAGAGCTGCGCGAGTTGCCCGCCGACACACCACACCTAAGCCTGCAGCAGCTGGTCGAAGCGGCCGAGCGTCATCGACCGGGCGAAGTGGTGCAGTACTTCGGCTTCGAGGACGACGAGCCCAACGGCGTGGTGGCGATTACCGCCGCCACCGCTGGCACCGAACCGAACTCTTCGCACACCTTTATGCTCGATGCCCGCAGCGGCGAGGCGGTTGAAATGCCGGCGGCCAATGGCGGCCTGCTGATGGTCATTCTGCGTTTGCACGTGGACATGTTCGCCGGTTTGCCGGGCAAGCTGTTGCTGGCGTTTATGGGCGTACTGTTCGTGGTGGCGATCATCTCCGGCGTGGTGCTCTACGCACCGTTTATGCGCCGGCTGAAATTCGCCGAAGTGCGCCATGAGAAATCCACCCGCACACGCTGGCTCGACCTGCACAACCTGATCGGCATCGTCACCCTGACCTGGGCGCTGGTGGTGGGCGTGACCGGGGTGATCAGCGCCTGCGCCGATCTGCTAATCAGCGCCTGGCGCACCGAAGCCCTGGCCGCGATGGTCGCACCTTACCGCGACGCGCCGCCGTTAACCGAGCGTGCACCAGTCAATCAGGTGCTGACGATTGCCGCGCAAGCCACGCCGGGGATGCAGCCGGACTTTATCGCCTTCCCCGGCACGCGCTTCTCCAGCGAGCATCACTACAGCGTGTTTATGAAGGGCAATACGCACCTCACCGCGCACCTGTGGACACCGGTGCTGATCGATGCGCGCAGTCTGCAAGTCACCGCCATCGGTCAGCGGCCCTGGTATATGGATGCGCTGTCGATGTCGCAACCGCTGCACTTTGGCGACTACGGCGGCATGCCGATGAAAGTGCTCTGGGCGGTGCTGGATGTGCTGACCATTATCGTGCTCGGCAGCGGCCTATACCTCTGGTGGGTACGCCGGCGCACTCCAGCCGTACAACGTGAGCGCGCGGAGGCAACAGCATGAACTGGCGCCAATCGACCTTCGCCCTGCCGCTGCTGATTAGTCTGCTTAGCGCCATCGGTCTGATCAGTGCACTGCTCGGTGATGGCGGCTGGGATGCCGTGGCCTGGCTTGGCCTCGGCTTACCGGCCCTACTTGGCTGCTTGCCGTTGCTGCAGCGCAGCCAAACCCGGCGCCCTTAGCCCTGAACGAAGCCAGGGCTAGCCGATGATTAGCAAGGGGAATTGACGATGCAGCGGTGCTACTGGCAAACCTGTCGGTAGAGCACATCCTCTTTAGCGACGACCTTCAACTGATCCAGCAGCGGCTTTTTCTCTACATCCAAGGGCAGCAGCTCTGCCGTGCTGCAATTGAGCAAATGCGCCTGATGGCTGACATGGTCGATGTGCTGCTTCTCGAAGCGGTACAGGTTAAAGGCGCTGATCACGCCACCCTCGGTGTCCTGGCGCTGCACGCTTTTGCTGTCGAGCACGGTGAACGCCGTGGTCATCGGCCAGTAAAACGTCCAGGGTCGCCAGAACACCTCGCCGTTTTCGCTGGCTACCAGCACCGACTCTGCTGGCTGACGCTGCAGCTGGTGCTCGAACCAGGAATACTCGTAGTAAATCTGGTAGCTCAACATGCCCAAACCGCCAAACGCCGGAATGATCCACTTCGGCAAGCGGTTGCGCGTCAGTTTGCGCAGCAGCATGGCAATACCAGCCGCCCCCAGCCCTGACACCACGATGGCAAGTATTGTCCACAGCATTGAATGACTCCCGATAATAAAAGCCTGGCGCAATTGGTAACGTTGCGCCGCGACGCACCCACGTGTGGGCGCCATGGATAGCTGGAAATAAAACGGGCCTCCTAAGGAGGCCCGCTGGTAAGACCCTGATCAAACATGATCCGGGGGATTATGCTCAGTGGCTCAACGCGCCACCAGCACCTTTGGGAGTACGTACGCTTTCCACCAGCTCCTGAATCTCCTTCGGCGGCGCAACGGTCGCAAGCGACACGGCGTAGGCAACCGCGAAGTTGATCAGAGCACCCACAGTGCCAATGGACAGCGGCGAGATGCCGAACATCCAGTTATCCGGAGTGTTGGCGAAGGTCGCCGTGCCAGGGATGAAGAACCAACCCAGGTACAGGAAGATGTAAACGACGGTGAACACCAGGCCGACCAGCATGCCGGCAATCGCGCCCTTGTCGTTTACCCGCTTGGAGAAGATCCCCATCATCAGCGCCGGGAACAGCGTGGCCGCGGCTATACCGAAGGCCAGCGCCACCACCTGCGCCGCAAAGCCGGGCGGATTGAGCCCCAGCCAGGTGGCCAACAGGATCGCGATGGCCATGGAGATCCGCGCCGCGCGCATTTCGTTCTTCTCGCTGATCTTCGGATTTATCAGCGTCTTGATCAGGTCATGACTCACGGCTGAGGAAATAGCCAGCAGCAAACCGGCAGCCGTCGACAACGCGGCGGCAATGGCACCCGCTGCAATTAGGCCAATAACCCAGCCCGGCAGGTTGGCGATTTCCGGGTTAGCCAGTACCAGAATGTCGTTGTTAACGGTCAACTCATTGCCTTTCCAGCCACGGGTTTCAGCAGTTGGGGTGAAGGCTGGAGCAGCATCGTTGTACAGCTGAACACGACCATCGCTGTTCTTGTCTTCCCAAGTGATCAGACCGGTTTTTTCCCAGTTCTTCACCCACTCAGGACGCTCTTCATACGCCAGCGCTGGCGCTTCGACACCCTGCGGATAGATGGTGGTCATCAGGTTCAAACGTGCCATGGACGCCACAGCCGGAGCAGTGAGGTACAGCAGGGCGATAAAGATCAGGGTCCAGCCAGCCGACCAACGTGCGTCAGCGACTTTCGGCACGGTGAAGAAGCGAATGATTACGTGCGGCAGACCGGCCGTACCAATCATCAGCGACATGGTAAACAGCACCATGTTCAGCTTGTTGGTGACATCTGCGGTGTAATCGGTAAAGCCCAGACCCGCAACGACTTCATTGAGTTTCTGCAGCAGCGGCACGCCTGACTCAGTGTGCTCGCTGAACATGCCGAACATCGGAATCGGATTGCCCGTCAGTTGCAGGGAGATGAATACCGCCGGAATGGTGTAAGCAATGATCAACACCACGTACTGGGCAACCTGGGTATAGGTAATGCCCTTCATCCCGCCGAACACCGCGTAGCAGAACACCACGCCAGCCGCGATCCAGATACCGGTGGAGTTGCTCACTTCGAGGAAGCGCGAGAACGCCACGCCCGCACCGGCCATCTGACCGATCACGTAGGTCACGCAGATGATGATCAGGCAGACCACTGCAGCCAGACGTGCACCGTTGCTGTAGAAGCGATCACCGATAAAATCCGGCACAGTGAACTTGCCGAATTTGCGCAGGTACGGCGCCAGCAGCATGGCGAGCAGCACATAGCCACCGGTCCAGCCCATCAGGAAGGTAGAGTTGGCATAACCACCGGCAGCGATCAGGCCCGCCATGGAAATAAACGACGCCGCAGACATCCAGTCAGCTGCAGTTGCCATACCGTTGGTCACGGGATGAACACCACCGCCGGCGACGTAGAATTCCTTGGTCGAGCCGGCACGTGCCCAGACAGCGATGCCGAAGTAGAGCGCGAAGGAAGCGCCCACAAACAGCATATTGATTACAAACTGGCTCATGGATTATTCCTCGACACCGAATTGTTTATCGAGTTTGTTCATTTTCCAGGCGTAGAAGAAAATGATCCCGATAAAGGTGATGATCGAACCTTGCTGGGCGAACCAGAAGCCAAGGTCGGTACCGCCGACAGAAATACCTGCCAGCATCGGTCGAAGAAGTATGGCGAAGCCGTAAGACACCAGGGCCCAGACAATCAGGCTCCAGGTAATCAGCCGAACATTCGCCTTCCAGTACGCTGCAGCGTTAGCTTGATCAGAAGTCATAAACTCCTCCGGTTATTGTTATTCTCATGCACCTTCAAGCTAGCAGCAGGCCACTATGGCCGACAGATAGACATTGGTATTAGCCGTCTTACACCACCATAAGTGCAGCGTTTTTTATCGCTTTAACAGGCACTTGGAACTACACCGGAAAGCCCCCCAAAAAGCGGGAATAACTTTGTTCTAAGAGTAAGGCAGGTACATGCCTGTTGCGGGCACGCTATGAGCAGCATGGGTACCCCCTGCTGCGCAATATCGAAGCGGTTTCACGCCCCTTTAGACGGGTGAAAACTCGATTGGTAGAAGGTAACGCTGCTCGTCGTACTCGATGCGAAACTGCACTCGGCGCGTGCTTTCTTCTACCGTTTCACATTCCCCGGCCACCTCAGCCACGCGGCGTTCGACTCGGCTCTGCTTAAGCAGCAAGTCGTGATAACCCATGTTCCCCGGACGTTCGGTGATGATCAGCAGGCCCTTGGTATCACTGAACTCTCCTGCGCAATGGGTATCCCACTCTCCCCCCGAGCGATCAATCACCAGCTCGCTCAGCACCGGGCGCAGACGCTGCGACTGCAGCTCATAGAGACTCAGCGAGGTTTCATAGAAGGGATTGGGGCGCGACATATTTCGACGTTTGATGCGGATACCGAAAGCTAAATCGCCCTCGCGCAAACGATAGGGAGCGGTATCGAATTCCAATCCATCGACAAATATCGCATCCCAGTCCAGCAGGTTCGGCTCAACATGGCGCGCGACAATAGCCTGGCTGGCAGTGTCCAGCACTAGTACCTCAAGATCACTGTAGCCATATCCATCATCCTCGGCACGCACCAGCGATGCCGCTAACAAGGTCAGGTGCGGGCGCGCCGGCCAGACCTTGCAGATGCTCAGCTCGGTACTGATCCGATAAGTACCTCGCTCGTCACCCAGCAGTTGACCTTGTACATGGCCTGGGTATGCCTGCTCGAGCAATGCAGGTAAGTGTTGTTGACAGTCATCGGCTCGCGCCGAGCCCACCATTAACAAGCAACACAGTGCTGCGGCGAAAGTTATGCGGTTCATCCCTGAGCTCCTTTTGATAATCCAGCGGCCAGTCTAAACCCGACGCGTCACAAGGCCCATGCTGGGCGTCACGGAACAACCGCGCAATCCGCCGCGCCAGCAGATGCCCGGCACGCGACTCTTCGCGTAAACCGATATGCCCGCTCATCGCACATACCACAGACGAAAAAAACCAAACGCCAGCAGCAGGCCCACCTGGCCAAGCGCCGTGCACAGGCTGAGAAAGGACTGCACCTCGCGGTTCTGCGCGGCGTTGGACAGGCCAGTCAGGCTCTCCCAGAAGGTTTCTGGCAATAGCACCAGGCTCAATTGCGCCAGGGGTTGTCCGGTCAACTGCAAGCCTTTGATCAGGTCAAACTGGCCACAGAACATCAGGCCCAGCAGCACCATAAAGGCCACCGCCAACCCCAGGGCGAAACAAGCAGATAACTGCAGCAATAAACGCATCATGTTCGACTCCCGCACAGGTAAAAGAGCGGCGCAGGCGGGGCCTGCGCCGTTATTCCTCAAAGGTCGCTGGCTGGACTGGCTGGGCTGACCAGCGGCAAGCGACCGACGCCGTACCAGTCGAGTTTGCGGGTCAGCACCATCACCCCGGCGAGCACACCGAACACCAGCACCGAGCCCATCAGCAGGGCGTAGTCCTCAGCCCCGAGCAAACCGAACAACATGCCGTAGAGCAGCGCCAGCAGGGCGCCGAAGCCCACCCCGCGCAGGGCGCTGTGCAGCACGTAACTGACGTAGAAGCCGATCAGCAGCACACAGGCGGTCGCGGCAATACCGTAGGCCAGGGCAAAACTCAGGTGCTCGGACAGCGACAGCAACAACAGGTAGAACAGTGCCAGCGACATGCCCACCAGGGCGTACTGCACCGGGTGCACAGCCATACGTTTGAGCACTTCAAAGAGGAAGAACACGGCAAAGGTCAGGCCGATAAACAGCAGCGCGTATTTGATCGCCCGCTCGGTCTTCAAGTACTGGTCCACCGGGTCGACAAAGCTCACACCGAAGTTGCGGGCGGTCAGCGCATTACAGCTGTCACCGCGTACACAGTCGGCCAGCGCCTCTTCCAGGTTGGTGGCGAAGAAGCTGGTCTGCCAGTGCGCCTTGAAGCCCTTGTCTGACACTTCACGGCTGCTCGGCAGGTACTCGCCGACAAAGCTCGGATGCGGCCAGCCGGAGGTCAGCTCGACCCGGCTGTCACGGCCTACCGGGGTGATGCTCAGCTGCTCGGTGCCCTGCAATTTCAGATCGAAAGCGAACTCCAGAGTCTGCCCGCCCTGGGTATCCAGTGCCGGCAGCGGGGCATGCACACCGGCGCCGAAACGCTCCTCGGCGCTACCGGGGGCAAAGCTCAGGTTCATGCCGTTGAAGCGCAGCTGCAGGTCATTGCTGATGCCACGGATATCGCTGATGCCGACCGAGAGGAAGGGCCGGTCGAACTGGTACAGCCCCAGCTCATCACCCAGCCCCAGACGCGCCGGCAGCTTGAATGCGCCACTGATCTGGTTGTCGCTGCGGTACAGCAGCGCCTTGTAGATGCCGCGCGCACGCTCCTCGGTGGAGACATGGCCATTAAGCACAAAGCGCTCCGGCAGGAAGTACAGACGGCCGCGGCTCTTTTGCTCTTCCAGGTAACGCTCGCCGGTCTTGGCGTGGGTTTTCCACTGGTTCCACACCTTGGTGTAAGGCATCACCAGAATCGGCCCGGTGAGTTGCTGGCGGTAGCTGGAACTGCGCGCAATGTCCTGCAGCACCTCGGCGCGCTGATACTGCCGCTCACTCACCAGCCCGCCGATCATCGATAGCGGGACCAGCAATAACAAAATCAGCAGGGCAATAGCGCCCAGCTTGAAACCCAGAATGCGGCTCATGGTGAAACTCTCCGATACGGTTTAGGTAGGCAGAGTCTGGGCGGCGCAAATGGTGGCTTTATGGAGGGCAGATGGAGAGTGTGTGGAGATCGATCTGCCACAACGTGCAAGTGACTTCGGCGGCAGACACCAGCGACCGTTCGTCCATTCCACTGGAAGCCAGATTTTTCTGCACTAAAGTGCTAACTCACTTGTTGCTCACAAGGCGACTGGTAGCGGCTTCAACAAGATTTATCCAATCTGATAAGGGACAGTCATGAATAAGCGCCAATGGACTTGCGCGGCCAGCGCACTATTAATGCTCGGTAGCAGCAACGTATTCGCCCACGGCTATATCAAACAACCTGAAGCACGCGGCTATCTGTGCAAGCTGGGTGAAAACAGCCAATGCGGCGCCGTGCAATGGGAACCGCAAAGCCTCGAAGGCTACTCCGGCTTCCCGCAAAACGGCCCCGCCGATGGGCAGATTGCCAGTGCCGGCCTGGCACAGTTCTCCCCCCTCAATGAACAGACCGTCAGCCGCTGGGCCAAGCGCCCAATCACCGCAGGCCTAACGAACTTCACCTGGCGCTTTACCGCCAACCACGCCACACGCAACTGGCGCTACTACATCACCCGCCCCGACTGGCTGGCCAATCAGCCGTTAAACCGCGCCGCGTTCGAGCTGGTGCCGTTCTGCGTAGTCGATGGCGGCATGCAACAGCCGCCACAGGAGGTCACCCATAACTGCGATGTACCGCCGCGCGAGGGTTACCAGGTGATCCTCGGGGTGTGGGAGGTGGGTGATACGCCGATGAGTTTCTACAACGTGATGGATGTGCAGTTCGGCGATGTGACAACGCCACCCGATCCATCCGCCTGGCAAGCCAAAGGCATGCTCTACCCCTCGGTGGATCTGCACGTCGGCGACCAGGCGATGACCCGGGTATTCGATGCCAGCGGCGAGCGCAGCGACTTGCAGACCCGCCTGCAGATTGAAACCAGCGAACAGGGCCCACGCAACCAGTGGACCTATCTGCTGGCCAGCCGCATCAACCAGCAGCAGAGCCAGCTCAAGGCCGGTCAGCGCGGCAGCGACGGTGCCATCTCGCCGGTGTACGGCCAGAACAGCCTGTTTGCCCGCGCCGACAGCGGCATCCAGCGCATCGAGGTGCAGATCGACAAGGCCCCTGCGCCGGACCACGACCTGCTGGTCGATGGTCTGCAGCCCAGCTATCGCATCCGTGGCGGCCAGCTGCGCCTCGAGTTCAACGTCACCGCCGTGGGGGCGCTACAGATCAGCAGCTACGTCTATGACCACGACGGCAACGCCAAAGGCTTTGCCGCAACCGAACTGGCCAACGGCAGCCAGCCCTTGAGCATCAATGTCGACAGCCCTGTACCCGGCCATCACCAACTGGTGGTCAGTGGCAAGGTCGCTGGTAGCGAGCAAGTACTGCAGAAAACCTTCGACATGATGTTCGTCGCAGACGATGGCAGCGCCAGCTACGACTTCACCTTCCCGGACGGTCTGCGCAGTTACACGGCCGGCACCCGGGTGCTGCAACCCAAGACGGGACAGCTGTATCAGTGTCGTCCCTTTCCTCAGAGTGGCTATTGCACGCAATGGTCAGCCGCCTCGACCCAGTTCGAGCCCGGCATCGGTAGCCATTGGCAAGACGCCTGGATAGCCGACTGAGATAAGCGCCGCGCCCGCCGGGCTGTTTGGCCGGCGCGGACACCCCATCCCCCTGAACACACGTACGACACAGGCGCATGCACTGCGCCTTGGCGTATGTCTTTGTGGAGCCGCAGGTATGCCCAGGCACTGACGTATAGGCACTCACCCCGCGTTGTGCGCATCACAACACTGACCCCGAGCCGGTATAGCGGCGCTCGGAGACAGCTAGCAAACAGTGCGCTTCACTACCCCTTCTCGGCATCTGAATGGGCGGCACGCTATCGATTTAAGTATTTGATTTAATTGATTATTTTTCAATAAAAAGCGACGAACGGCCTTGGCTTTTCGGCACAGTCTCCTAGGGTTTTTGCAGCTGCACTACGCGGCACACAATTGGGAGATAACCATGCAAGGATTCCAACGCACCACTGCCTTACTGCTGTTGCTCAGCGCAGGCTGGGCTTACGCCCAAGCCGACGAAAAACCCAGCTTCGCGGCCCAGGCGCAGATCGCCGTCGATGATCAGCAGTCACCGCGCTACATCATCAAATACAAGGAGCTGACGCCTTCACCAATGAGTCAGTCCAACCAGCCGCACCCCCTGAGCGCCGGCCAGTTCGAAAGCCGCGCCGCCCAGCGCCTGCTTAGCCAGGCACAGGTACAACCGCTGATGCACCTGGACAGCCAGGCCGCCAGCGTGGCGCACCTCAGCCCGGCACAACTCAAACAGCTGCAAGCCAACCCGGCCATCGACTATATCGAGCTCGACCCACGCCGTTACCTGATGGCCGAACAAGTGCCCTATGGCATTCCCATGGTGCAGGCCGACCTGCTACCGGATAACGCCATTTCCAATATGAAAGTGTGCATCGTCGACTCCGGTTACGACCTCGGCCATCAGGATCTGCCATCAGCCGGCATCACCGGTAACGACGGCTATGGCAGCGTCGACAGCGGCAACTGGTACGAAGATGGCGACGGCCACGGCACCCACGTTGCCGGCACCATCGCCGCACTGGGTGGCAACGATCTGGGCGTGGTCGGCGTCAGCCCATCGGGCAACCTCGGCCTGCATATCGTCAAAGTGTTCAATAACAGTGGCAGCTGGGCCTATGGCTCTGATCTGGTGATGGCCATCCAGCAGTGCCGCGCGGCTGGCTCGACGGTGATCAGCATGAGCCTGGGCGGCGGCGCCTCGTCGGTAACCGAGCGCAATGCCATGGATGCGGCTTACCAGAATGGTGTGCTGGTCGTCGCAGCTGCCGGCAACAGTGGCACGAGCACCCTCTCCTACCCCGCCTCCTACGACTCGGTGGTATCGGTCGCGGCGGTCGACAGCAGCGGCAATCATGCCTCGTTCTCGCAATACAACAACCAGGTAGAAGTCGCCGCGCCCGGCGTTGGCGTGCGCTCCACCTTGCCTGGCAACAACTATGCGAACTACAACGGCACATCGATGGCCACACCGCATGTGTCAGCAGTCTACGCCCTGGTGTGGAGTCAGCACCGCCAGTGCACCCCAGCGCAGATTCGCAAGGTGGTCAACAGCACCGCCGAAGACCGTGGCACTGCAGGCCGCGACCCCTACTACGGCTACGGTATTGTCAAAGCCAAACGGGCCAGCGACCTGATCGCCCAACGCGGCTGTGATGCCACAGGTGGCGGCAATGGCGAAGAACAGACCTACCCCAATCTCTCCGGCGCGCGGGACGCCTGGGTGCGTTACAACGTGGTCGTACCAAGCGGCGCCCAGCGTCTGACGGTAAGAATCAGCGGCGGCACGGGTGATGCCGACCTTTTCACCCGCCTGGGCAGCCAACCCAGCACCAGCCAATGGACCTGCCGCCCCTACCTCGACGGCAACCAGGAAACCTGCACCCAGGAAAACCCAGCCGCCGGCACCTGGCATATCGGTGTCCGGGGCTATTCCAGCTTCTCCGGTGTGACCCTTTACTGGCGCTACGAGTAATTCGCCTGATCCCGGGGCAGGCAGCTGCCCCGGGATCTTTATCGGCCGAGGTCACTCGGTCAGGCAGAAATAATCGCGCAACAACACAAACCGCCAGGGCGCAAATGGACAGTATTTAAAGAAATGCGTAGCGTGCCGCTGATCGCCAATTAAGGATGAACGGCCATGACCCAGCACAACCCCTACGCAACCCCGCAAGCCAGCATCGTCGACGCAGAATCACAGGTGTCTGACGAACAGATCGCCGCGCTACCTATCTCGGATAAATGGAAGCAGCGCTTTAGCGCGATCCACCATGCCGGCGGCATCAAGATGTCCAAGTTCAAGGAGCTTCCCGCCGAGGAGCGGCGCAAGGCCTTCAGCTTCAACTTTCTGGCGTTCTTCTTCGGGCCGATCTACTACGCCATCAAGGGCATGTGGAAAAAGGGTCTGGCACTGTTCATCGTCTGCGCAGCGGTAGTGATCATCCTCGGCATCGGTCTGGACTATCTCGGCTACAGCAAAATCGCCAATGCGCTGGGCTACGGTATCAGCGCGGTATTCGCCACGCGTGCCAATATCGATTACTACAAGAAGACGCTGCTTAACGATAACGGCTGGTGGTAAGCCTCAACCCAACTGCATCAGGAGAATGACGTGACGGAATATGTCGCTGAGGTGATCTGGCAACGCGGTGAGCAGGACTTTCTCGGCAACCGTTACAGCCGCAAACATCTGCTGCGTTTTGATGGTGGTTTGGAGGTCGCCGGCTCGTCCTCACCCCATGTAGTGCCGCTGCCGATGTCGGATGCAAGCGCCGTCGACCCCGAAGAGGCCTTTGTCGCCTCGCTCGCCAGCTGCCATATGCTCTGGTTTCTCTCCATCGCCGCCAAGCGTCGCTTCTGCGTCGATGATTACCGCGACAGCGCCAGCGGGCTGATGCGGGAAAATGCTGCCGGCAAGCTGTTTATCGCTCAGGTCACCCTGCGCCCTGCGGTCAGCTTCTCTGGCGAGCGCATGCCCAGCCGCGAACAGATTGAGCAGATGCACCACCAGGCCCACGAGGAGTGCTTTATCGCCAACTCGGTGAAGTCCGAAGTGCGCTGCGAACCTCGGTTTAGCGAGTAACGCCACAAGGCCACATTGCTTACGACAAGAAGATGCGGTTTAACCATAACGGCTGACACTAGGGGACAAGGCGTGAATCCAACTGCATACGGCTGTCCCGATGGGCAGCCACTGTTTTATTTCCATGGCGTACCGGGCGCGGCGGTTGAGGCGGCGATGCTGCACCAGGCGGCATTGGCGCATGGCATCAAGCTGCTGGTGGTGGAGCGCAATCTGCCGAGCGAACTCAGCAGCGCGGCCTATCTGCAACAGCTCGCGCAACAGATCAGTGATCGCTCGGCGGGCCAGCCGATTCGCCTGCTTGGTTTTTCCATCGGCGCCTGCCTGGCGCTGCGGGTCGCCGCACTATTGGGTGAGCGGGTGGCTGCGGTGTACCTGTTATCGGCTGCCGCACCGCTGGAAATTCCCAGCAATAGCGTCGGCATGGGCGCGGGGCGTTATACCTTCCTTTGGGCGCAGCATTATCCGCGCCTGTTCCGGGCCTTTGCCTGGTATCAGGCGCTGTTGGTGAAGATCAGCCCACGCCTGTTGCTGAACCTGCTGTTCGCCGGTGCTGGCGGTAAAGACCCCGAACTGCTGCGCCAGGCCGACACCCAGGCATGGCTGGCGGATATTCAGCGCGCGTGTTTCAAACATGGGACTAGCGGCTATATGCGCGACGTAAAACTCTATGTCGAACCCTGGGCTGCAGAGCTGGATAACGTCACGGCGGCGGTAAGCCTGTGGCATGGCGAAGCGGATAACTGGGCGCCCATTGCCATGTCCATGTATCTACAGGAGCATCTGCGCACGGCCAGCGCGGTGATCCGTTCCGCCGAGCAAGCGCATTACTCCTGCCTGCTGGAGAACGCTGAAGCCGTGATGGCGGCAGTACAGCTCAGTACCTCAGCAACTCGAGCGGCCGAGTGATAACGCCATAAAGCGCATACGCTTCGACTTAAAACGACCCAAGGACGACACCATGAAAAAGCTCGCACTGCCCCTGATCACCTTGCTGGCGTTCAGCGCCTACACGCTTTATGTGATGTTGCATGCGGAGCAATCGCTGCTGCAATTCGGTATGCAGCTGATGTCCAGCGCCGATACCGCCCAAGTGGTGATCGACCTCTACATCCTCGCGGCACTGGCCTGCATCTGGATGTACCGCGACGGCCGCGCACGGGGCAAGTCGCTGGCCTACCTGCTGCCATTCTTTGCTCTGACTGCGATCTTTGTATCAGTCGGACCGCTGCTGTATCTGGTGCTCAAGGCCCTCGATACAGGTAGCAAAGCGCAACAGGATAGCGCCTCAACTACAGCCTGATGGGACGGAGCAGCCCCGAAAAACCGAGGCTGCTCAACGCTTAAAAGCTCAGATTGAAATTGCCGGTGCCGAAGATGCCGACCAGACCAATCACAATCAGATAAATCGCCACGATGTAGTTCAGCAAACGCGGCATCACCAGAATCAGAATACCGGCGATCAGCGAAATCAGTGGAGTAAGGGCAAGGGTCATAATCGTCACCTGAGAGTTATTGAACCGCCAGTATGCGCGCCACGCCCAAAGCGCACAGCACTATCCACCGGTCGAGCCGTAACCAACCCATCAGCCTGTTTAGCCAACCCGCGTATTGAAGGCCCTTTATGAGCACCGCCAGCTTGTTAACCTCACTGCTGCAGTACAAGGCCTGGGCCAACCAGGAGCTCTTTGCTGAGCTGCAACGTCTTGACCCCATTACCCAGCAAAGCGAGCTGCACGCCGCCTTGCGCATCCTCAATCACATCCACGTGGTCGAGCGGATCTTTGTCGCCAACTTGCAAGGTATCAACCACAGCTACAACGCCACCAACACCCCGGAAACGCCCACGCTGGATGCGCTGCATCAGGCGGTGCAGGACACTGATCGCTGGTATCTGGATTATGTTGCGGGGCTAAGCGCCGAGCAGTTGGCCGAGCGTCTGAGCTTCAATTTCGTCGATGGTGATGCCGGCTGCATGAGCCGCGAGGAAATGCTCGCGCATATCGTCACCCACGGCGGCTACCACCGCGGCGCAGTGGGCCGGATCATGGCGCAACTGCAACTGGCACCGCCGCGGGATATCTACACGCGCTTTCTGCATCAGGATCAGCCGCAGCGCCGCGAAGCGAGCTAACGGCACTACGCGGCCTTACTCGCCGCGAATGTACTGCTCCAGCTGCTGGATCAGGCTGGCCTGTTCGGCGATGGTATGTTTGACTAGGTCACCAATCGACAGCAGGCCGATCAACTCGCCTTCGGCCAATACGGGTAGATGGCGCAGATGGCGGTCGGTCATCAGTTGCATGCAGTGCTGCGAGGTGTCGCGCAGGCCGACGGTTATGACATCTGCTGTCATAATTTCGCTGATCATCGCACTGAATGCGGAGCGCTCCAGCAGTGCAACTTTGCGCGCGTAGTCACGCTCGCTGACGATGCCGGCCAGGCGGCCTTTGTCATCCAACACCACCAAGGCACCAATGCCTTTATCGGCCATCAACTTGATTGCATCCAGCACCGAAGTGCTAGGAGTGACGCTGTATACGGCGGCCTGTGGCTTGGCGCGAAGGATCTCGGCAACTGTTTTCATGCAGGGCTCCTGCTCTGTTTCTTATTGGCATTGAGGATAGTGCGCGAGGCGGCCGTTGCGGGCCAACCCGATGACCCGATCAGAGCATCTGCGCGGGTTCAGCGCAACCATTGCAGGCCAGCAAGGTCGGTGCCAAGCAGCGTTTCAGTTGCCCTGAAATAGCGGCAGACCGAGCCGCGCCTCTACCCCGCCCTCGACATTGCCGATGTGCAATGCACCGCCGTGCAGCTGCATCACTTCCTCGACAAAATTCAGCCCCAAACCGGTGCTCTTACGCCCGCTACCGGGGCGCGGCAGGGAGTAGAAACGCTCACTCAGGCGCGCCAGGGCGTAATCGGGAATCGCCTCGCCCTGGTTGAACAGACGCAGCTCGACCTGCCCGGAACGGGCCTCGGCGTTAAAGCGGATCAGCCCACCTGGCGGGGTGAAATCCAGGGCGTTATCCAGCAGATTGGCCAACGCCTGACGCAGCAAAAAGGCCTCACCACGCGCGCTTAATTCAGCGCCGATATGGTTTTCAATCTGCAGGCCGGCGGCTTCGATACGCGCCATCTGCGCCTGCAACAGCGAGTCGACCAGCGCGCGCAAAGGCACCGCCACCTGCTCTTCCAGGCCCTGGCGCTGTTCGACCTGGGCCAGGTGCAGCAGACGTTCAATCAGTTGCTGCATGCGCGCGCTTTCCTGTTCAATATTGGCGACAAAGCGCTGGCGTTGCGGTGCCGGCATATCGCCATCGAGCAATTCCGCCGCGCCACGAATCGCCGCCAGTGGGCTTTTCAACTCATGAGTCAGGGTGTGCACATAGCGTTCGACATAAGCCTTGCCTTCCAGCTCGGTGCGCATGCGCTCGATAGCTTCGGCCAGTTGCGCCAGCTCACCGCCGCGCACGCTGGGCAGCTCGGCACGTTGCCCGGCACTGACCGCCTGGGCATAGCGGGTCAGCTTGCGCAAAGCGCCGCTGAGCCACCAGGACAACAGCGCGCCGATCAGCAGACCGAGCACGATCAGCCCGCCGCCGAGCCAGGCCAGACGCTGTTCGGAGCGTTCGATATAGGGCTGCAGGGTGCGATTGGGCTTGGCCACCGAGACCACACCGATAATCTGCGCGCCGTCCATAATCGGCGCGGCCACGTACATCACCGAGGAATCGGGATCGTTTGGGTCTTCCTTGGTCGAGCGCGCGCCGTACTCGCCGCGCAGGGTGCGCAGTACATCGTTCCAGCGCGAGTAATCCTGGCCCACCGCCGCGCCGCTGGAGTCGAGCAGGACAATGCCCTTGGCGTCGGTGACATAGATGCGGTGGTTGACCTGGGTTTTCTCCACGCCCCAGATCTGCGCCTTAGGCTGGCGCTGGCCGTAGGCTTGCAACAAGGCGGGCAGGCGGCTTTGTTGCAGGCGCCCAGCCTTGACCTCATCACGCAATATCTCGGCCAGCAGGTTGGCGGTGTCGACCAGGGTTTCCTCGGTGCTCTGGCGCACGCCAGGGCGGATTTCGTCCATCACCGTGCTCAGTACGAACCAGCCGGCCAGCCCGACAAACAGGAAGTACACCAGAAAGATGCGAATCCCCAAGGGCATCAGGCGTGCCTCGGCGAGTAGCTGTAACCCAGGCCGCGATGGGTCTGAATCGGCTCAGCCTCAGCGGCCACCTGGCGCAGTTTGGCACGCAGGCTTTTGATATGGCTATCGATGGTGCGTTCGTAACCGACATCGGCAGCCACGCCCAGGCCGTCGAGCAACTGCTCGCGGGAGAACACCCGCTCGGGCTGCGCCAGCAGGCTTTGCAGCAGACGGAATTCGTGGCGAGTCAGGCTCAGCAACTGGCCGTGGTAGTGAATCTGCACCCGCTCGTTGTCCACCTGAAAAGGCCCCTGAGCCGTCGCCACAGCAACAGCTTCACGCGGGGCCATGCGTTTGAGAATGGCCTTGACCCGCGCCGCCACTTCCCGCGGGCTAAAGGGTTTGACCACGTAATCGTCAGCACCGATTTCCAGACCGACCACACGATCAATCTCCTCGCTGCGCGCGGTGAGAAAAATCACCGGCACCTCGGAGAAGCGCCGCAGCCGCTTGCAGGCCTCGAAGCCGCTGATATCCGGCAGGCCGACATCGAGAATCAGCAGGTCCGCCGGGCTGCGCTGCTGTTCGGCCAGCGCCTGCTCGGCCAGGCTCAGCCAGGTGGTGGTAAAACCTTCGCTCTGCAGGGCGAAGATCAGGGTATCGGCGATGGAGGCTTCGTCTTCGACAATCAGAATATGCGGCATGGGCGTCCTGCTCGTGGCAACTCGGCGAGGAGCCTGCGGCAGGCCGCTGCCAGCGTCAAGGGCGCGGCCTGCTCCTATAAACAGGCCGTAGCCTTAGAACCTTTTAAAGATCTGCGAGCTAGAGTCCTGCAAGGCGCTGCGTTAGTAACAGCCTCCGGCTGGTCAAAACAAGCGAGGAAGCGGACTGGGCTCGCACGCGAGTGTAATTTTGTACATGAGCATTACTCGCTTCACTCGCCCCTTCGGGATCACGCTGAAGCGCGTTAGCCACAAGTGGCTTCCGACCGGGCTGGCGCACCAGCCTGTTTTTAACGCAGCAGGGCCGACGCGCAGCAGATCATAGACAGACCCTCAGTCGAGCTTGAAGCGCGCGGTATTCTGCTCCAACACCTGGCTGCCCTGGCGCAACTGTTCAGCGGCGTTGCTCACCCCCTGAGCGCTTTCAAGCAGGGCACTGGCCGCGTGATCGACCTGCTGGATATTGCCGCTGACTTCATCGGCAGTAGCCGCCTGCTGCTCGGCGGCTGTGGCGATCTGCGCCAGGCGGTCAGTGACAAGTTGCACCGATTCGACGATGGCATTCAGGTCTTCGCCCATGGCCAGCACACTGCCGACATCGCCTTCGGCCTGGCGCACGGCGTCTTCCATCTGGGTGACAGACTGGCCGACCACGCGATGCAGGTTGGCCACGGTTTCGGCGATTTCCGCCGTGGAGTTCTGCGTGCGTTGCGACAGCGAACGTACTTCGTCGGCCACCACGGCAAAGCCGCGGCCTTGATCGCCGGCGCGGGCGGCTTCGATGGCGGCGTTGAGCGCGAGCAGGTTCGTCTGCTCGGCGATGCCCTTGATTACGTCCACCACGCGGGTGATCTGCTCGGTCTGGCTGCGTAACTGTTGCAGCGTGGTGGCGCTGTCACCCAGGCGACTGCTGAGCTGGCGCATGCTTTCACTGGTACGCGCACTGCGCTGGTTACTCTGGTTGGCAATCTCACGGGTCTGACTGGCTTCCACCGCAGCCTGCTCGCAGCTCTGCGCCACGCTTTGCGCGGTGGCAGCCATTTCGGTGGCGGCAGCGGCAATCTGGCTCATCTGCGCCTGCTGCTGCTCCACCGACTCCAGGGCATTGCGCGCCTCGCCGTTGAGCATCTGCACGGTGCCGCCTAGTTGCTGGCTCTGCTGATTGACCCCCTGCATGGACTCGCGCAACTGGCTGACGGCGGTATTCAACGCCATGGCGATACTCGCCAGGTCGTCCTCGCCATGCACCTGCATGCGTACACGCAGATCACCATCGCGCAGACCTTCGGCGGCCTCAATGATGCCCGCGGTGCTACGACGTATCGACGCGTTGAGGCAGAACAATACATACAGCGCCAGCAGGGTCAGCAGGCTGAACACGCTGACCACTTCGATCATCGCGCTCAGGGCTTTGCGCCGGTAATCACCTAGGCTGGCTGAAAACTGCTGGTACAACGCTGCCTGCAGACCGAGCAATTGGCCCTGCAGGGCATCGGTGCGTTGCACAAACTGCTCTGGGGTCAGGGCCATGGGGCTGGCCTCGAACATGTCGCGGTCAATGCCCGCGAGAAAGGCTTCGTAACCCTGCAGTGCCTCATCATAGGGCCCCTGCAACTGGCGCATGGCACGCGGTGCCTCCAGCTTGAGCGTGGCCTGGGCCTTGAGCAGCTGGCTGCGCGACTCATCCAGGCTACGGCGCAGATCGCGGATCAGCACCCGGCTCTGCAAGGTGAAGTGCTGCGACACCACCGCGCCATAACCCTGGCTGGTAAAGCTGCCCAATTGTTCGAGCAGACGCGGCAAGGTGTAGGTCAGCTGCTCCATCATCAGGTAGGTGTCGAGCTGCGGATCAAGGATCAACCCGCTGTCGGTGGCTACCTGCTCGCGCAGGGCCAGCAGGCTCAACAGGTTCTTTTGGTAACGTTCGAGGGCATCAGGCAAGGCCAGCTTACCCAGTACATCGACACTCAGCTCGGCCTGGCCGGCGCTGAGACTCTGCAAGTGCTGGCGCGCCTGATCACTCAACAACGCGGATTGAAGCGGCTGCTCCAGTGCTTGCAGAGCGGGACCAAGACCATTGGCGTGTTCACGCAGCAGTGCTTCGGCGGCTTTCTCGGTGCCCTTCCAGCGTGACAGCAACGTGCGTTGCTCAATCAGCTCCTGCTGCACGCCAGCCATACCCTGCAGGGCACTGATGCCTTCCAGTTCGTTGTCGATGGAATTGAGTCGATCCTGATAATTGCTGCAGATCACCCACAGAGAAAAGCCCAGCGGCAGGGCGAACAAGACAAACACCAACTGAAACTTGCGCGCGAAACTGAAACGTTCCAGTAACCGCACACCCGGTTTGAGTACTCCAGCCATACACACCTCAACCTGTTGAGCGCGCCAACTTCAGGGGCGCGCCAAAGCAAAACTTCAAGCAAGAAGCACGCCCAAGCAGCGCGCCTGCAGGCGGTAATGTGTAATGAGCATAGATGAGTGACCGGACCACAGCCCGTTACCCGGTCGCGAGCAGCGCTAGCGGTCGAAAACCTAGCGGGAAATACCGCTCCAGAGTTCCTCGACATTGCGGAAGCCCCACTCTTCGGCAGATTCGCGACTGACAATCTTGTCGCGCCCAACCAGCTTGCTCAGGTCGAGGATTTCCTGCGGGATCGGGGTTTTCGATCTGGCCGAGAAGAACACCTTGACCCTGGGCATAAGCAGGGATTTGGCTTGCTGCTCCAAAACCACACCGATGCGCCCACTCTCCAGACGCACCAGTGAACCCACCGGGTAGATACCCACGGTTTTGACAAAGGCCTGGAACACCACAGGGTCGAAATGGCCTTTCCATTCAGCCATCTTGCGGATCGACTCGGCAGGGTCCCAGCCACGCTTGTAGGGGCGGTCCGAGGTAATCGCGTCATACACGTCGCAGACCGCGCCCATGCGCGCATACAGGCTGATCTGCTCGCCTTCCAGACGATGCGGGTAGCCCGTACCGTCGACCTTTTCGTGATGATGCAGGCACACGTCCAGCACCAGCGCGCTGACCTGTTTGCTATCAATCAACATGCGTGAACCGGCTTCGGGGTGATTGCGCACCGTAGCGAACTCGTTGTCGGTCAGCTTGCCGGGTTTGTTCAGTACATCATTTGGAATCGCCATCTTGCCGATGTCATGCAGCAGCCCGGCCAGCCCGGCCTCGCGTACCTGGCTTTCGTTCAAGCCCAGATTACGCGCTAGGGCAATCATCAAGGCGCAGACCGCCACCGAATGCATATAGGTGTATTCATCGGCATTTTTTAGCCGCGCCAGGCTGATCAGCGCATTGGGATGACGCATGATCGAGTCGGAAATCTCCTCGACCAACTCCCCGGCCTGCTCGAACTGCAAGGCCTGGCCCATGCGCGCATCGCCAAACATGCTGACCACCGCAGCTTTGGAACGCTCGCAGAGCTTGGCCGCACGCCGCACCTCATCCTCCATCGACACCGCCAGGTTGACTGGCGGGCTCTGTACCGCAGCCAGAAGGGCGGCTTCGGCTTCGGCGGCGACCTCTTCGGGGCTGACACTGACGGTACCGACCTCGACATCCAGGCCCTTGCTGACATCAATCCACAGCTCGCCAATGCTGCTGGCCTTGATACGCTGCAGGTCTTTTTCAGAGTTGAGAAGAAACTTGGATTTCCAGAAGGGGTGGTCCATCCATGCGCCACAGAACTCGTGGATATACATACCGACACGTACGTCGGCCACAGCGATGCACTTCAACATGGATTGCACTCGGATGAGGAATTAACCCGGCGATTGTCAGACAAGCGTAGATGAACAATCGCCAGCATTATGCTGACTTGGAGCAACTAATGGCCATAGGACATCGGTCGCAGATTAGCGGCTTGGAAGCCTTGGCACGACTGCTTATCATTGCCGCTCAAGCGCACCGAAGGAGTTGCCATGCGCCGCCTGTTGACCGGTCTTAGCGTCATTATTCTGCTGCTACTCAACACGCTGATCCTGATCGGCCCGCTGCTGCTAATCGCCCTCGGCAAGTTCGTCCTGCCCGGCAAGGCGCTGAAAACGGCCAGCTCGCGCGGGGTGATGTGGGTGGCAGAAACCTGGGCAGAGCTCAACAAGCTGATTTTCGCCACGCTGCTACCGGTGCACTGGGATATTCGCGGCAGTGCGGACCTGCGTCAGAGCACCTCCTACCTGGTGATCAGTAACCACCAGTCATGGGTCGATATTCCTGCGCTGGTACAGGCCTTCAACCGCAAGACGCCCTACTTCAAATTCTTCCTAAAACAGCAGCTGATCTGGGTGCCCTTCCTCGGCCTGGCGTTCTGGGCGCTGGATTACCCCTTTATGCGCCGCTATTCCAAGGCGTTTCTGACCAAGCACCCCGAGCTCAAGGGCCAGGATCTGGAGATCACCAAGCGCGCCTGTGACAAGTTCAAGGATTTGCCGGTGACCGTGGTCAACTACCTCGAAGGTACCCGCTGCACCCCAGCCAAACAGGCGCAGCAAGGCTCGCCCTATCAGTATCTGCTCAAGCCCAAGGCCGGTGGCGTGGCCTTTGTTCTGGCGGCGCTGGGTGAGCAGCTGGATAAAGTGCTGGATGTGACGGTGGTTTATCCAGGCACGCATGTGCCCGGCTTCTGGGAGCTGATCAGTGGCCAGGTGGACAAGGTGATCGTCGATATCCAGACCCGCGAACTGGACCCGGCACTGTGGCAGGGTGACTACGAAAACGACCCGGTATTCCGCCAGTTTGTGCAGCACTGGGTTACGACGATGTGGCAAGACAAGGATGCGCGGATAGCGCAGATTCGCGGCGAACAGCCCGGTTGACCAGGCACCGCTGCCGCTCAACTACTGCGGCAGCTCACGGCGAATCATCCAGTGCTCCGGCGGCGGCATCAGACGGCTGATATCGAACAGCTCCAGACTGGTCTGGTCGAGCATCTCGATCACCGGACTGACCCGCCGCGCATGTGCGCGACCTTCCAGCGCGCGCACCGCCAGGTCCACGGCAATCCGCGCCTGCAGCACCGGGGAGTCGGTGGGCGCGGCAACAATAAACCCATCACGAATCTGCTCGACAATTCGTTCGGTGGTGTAGGTGGCCAGAACCCGCGCCTGGTAGTTCTGCCCTGAGGTCTGCACCAGCTGCGCGGCAAAGCCGGCAGCTTCAGCATTGCCCAGCAGGAAGTCGAGGCGCGGATGCTGCCTGAGCAGCTCGCGCACCAGTTGCGCCTGACTGGCGCGATCCACCGGGCCATAGCCACCGTGTTGCACGGTCATCGGTTTGTTCTGTTCGGCCTGGCGCAGCTTCTTTTCTGAATCCAGAACCCAACCAGCGCCTTGCGGCCCGGGTAACCAGCCCAGGCTGAAAGGCCCCGACGAGCGATGGTCATCGATATAGGCCAGAGCAGCGCCGGTCATATCGGCAAAATCCACGCTGGAGCTGGCGCTCAGCCCCGGACAGTCGATGCCATTGACCAGATCGATAACCGGCTTGCCCTGTTCGACCAACTGAGCGATAGGCTCACAGAGAGCCAGGGCATCGATCGCCGCAATCACATAGGCATCGGCATTGCGCTGCTGACAGGTGCGCAATTGCTGCGCTTGCACCTGTGGATTTTCATAGCCCCCGGCCTCATAGATGCCTAGCCGCACACCTTGGCGCGCGGCCTCCTCATCCAGGCCCCAGGCCACACCCCACCAGTAGCGATCCTTGCCATGCGGCAACAATGCGCACACCCGCCAGGGTTTGGCCGCTTGCGACAACGGCTGGTACTGCTGCGATACGCCATCGGCCAGTACCTCCACGGGGTACCAGTCCGAAGCCCACGCCAGGCCGCTGATCCAAAGCCAACAGAGAGTGACGCATATCGCCCGCATAAGATCCTGCCCTGGAAAGTGGGCACTGAGCAGCCGTGCCGTGCACTTACTTTAGCCACTTTTCAGGTTCTATATGGACGGAGCAGAAGGCAGGCAGAAAGCGAGCAGGCGCCTCGGTTGAGGACCCGTGCATACAACGACAGGCGGGCAATCTGACTGCCCGCCTGCATCCCTGAGGGCAATCAGGCGGCGCTGAACATCTTGTGCGGGTCGATAACGAATTTCTTCGGCACGCCGGCATCGAACTCGCCGTAACCGCGCGGTGCGTCGTCCAGGCTGATGACCTGTACGCCCACCACTTCGGCGATATTGATACGGTCCCACATGATCGCCTGCATCAGCTGGCGGTTGTACTTCATAACCGGGGTCTGGCCGGTATGGAAACTGTGCGACTTGGCCCAGCCGAGGCCAAAGCGAATGCTCAGGGAGCCAATCTTCGCCGCCGCATCCACCGCGCCCGGATCTTCGGTGACATACAGACCAGGAATACCGATCTTGCCGGCCACCCGCACCACGCCCATCAGCGAGTTGAGCACTGTGGCCGGCGCTTCGTGTTGCACGCCTGCGTGACCATGGCCACGGGCCTCGAAGCCCACCGCATCCACCGCGCAATCCACTTCCGGCTCGCCCAGCAGCGCGGCGATCTGCTCGTGCAGCGGAGTGTCCTGAGACAGGTCGGCAATCTCGAAGCCCTGAGCCTTGGCATGGGCCAGACGCACCGGATTAACATCGCCCACGATCACCACGGCAGCGCCGAGCAAACGGGCCGAGGCGGCGGCCGCCAAACCCACAGGGCCAGCACCGGCGATATACACGCTGCTGCCAGGGCCAACGCCGGCCGTCACGGCGCCGTGGTAGCCGGTGGGCAGGATGTCGGACAGACACGTCAGGTCGCGGATCTTCTCCATGGCACGGTCGCGGTCCGGCAGCTTCAGCAGGTTGAAATCGGCGTACGGCACCATCGCGTACTCAGCCTGGCCACCAGTCCAGTCGCCCATGTCGACATAACCGTAAGCACCGCCGGCACGTGCCGGGTTGACCGACAGACACACACCGGTGTGCTGTTCCTTGCACGAACGGCAGCGACCGCAAGCAACGTTGAACGGCACCGAGACCAGATCACCAATCTTCAGGTTCTCCACGTCGCGGCCCTTCTCGATCACCTCACCGGTGATCTCGTGGCCCAGCACCAGGCCGGTTTGCGCCGTGGTACGGCCACGCACCATGTGCTGGTCGGAACCACAGATATTGGTGGAAACCACACGCAGGATGACCCCGTGTTCGATCTTGCGACCGCGCGGGTCCTGCATTTTCGGATAGTCGATTTTCTGCACTTCGACCTTGCCAGCGCCGAGATAGACGACGCCACGATTACCAGACATACGTATTTCTCCTTTCTTGTTGTGAATACAAAGGCGCAGCCAACGGTCGCGCGGCCTTGTACTGGAGCGTTTAAGTCTGTTGCCGGGTGGCCCGAGGATTTGGCAGTCGGTCAGTCCACCCATAGTGAAGATTTCAGAAACTGCGGTTCAGGCGTGCAGCACCACCGTGCGGCCGTCATTGAGAAAGACGCGACGCTCAAGGTGATAGCCGATGGCCTTGGCCAGGGTCTGGCACTCGATGTCACGGCCCTTGGCGATCAGGTCTTCGGGGTAGTGGGCATGGTCAACTGGCTCTACGCCCTGGGTGATGATCGGCCCCTCGTCGAGGTCGTTGTTGATGTAGTGGGCAGTGGCGCCGACCAGCTTGACGCCCTTCTCGTAGGCCTGGTGATAGGGCTTGGCGCCCTTGAAACCGGGCAGCAGCGAATGGTGGATATTGATCGCCCAGCCATCCAGCTGGCGGCACAGCTCAGGTGAGAGCACCTGCATATAGCGGGCGAGCACCACCAGCTCGGCGCCCGTGTCCTCGATCACCTGCAGCACCTTGCGCTCCTGCGCCGGCTTGTCTTTCGGGTCGAGCGGGAAGTGGTAATAGGGAATGTCGTGCCAGCGCGCCAGCGGTTCCAGGTCTGGATGGTTAGACACCACCGCCACCACGTCCATGGCCAGGTGGCCGATACGCTGGCGATAGAGCAGGTCGTTCAGGCAATGGTCGGCCTTGCTGACCATCAGCACCACCTTGGCGCGGTAACCCGGCGGGGTCAGTTCGACCTGCATGCCGAATATGCTCAAGCGATCGTTCAGGCCAGCACGAAAGGCCTGCTCGTCAAAGTCATCCGGCTGGCGGAACTCCACACGGATAAAGAAGCGCGCCGACAGCCGATCATCGAAGGAATGGTGCTCCGTGACGTAGCAGCGCTGCTCGAACAGAAAGCGCGTCACCGCATCCACCGTGCCGAGCACACTCGGGCAGTGGGCAGTGAGAATCCAGGTGTCTGGGGTGCGGCTCATAATTGGGCCCTCGTTAGAACTCGTGGGAGGGGCTGGGCGGCATTCCGCTTTAGCCGCGAAAAGCAGTCGCGGCTAAAGCCCCTCCCACAGGATGTTTGTTGCCATCTGGGCGTAGGGTGGATGGCGCTTTATCCATCCACCTTTGCGGGCCTCTGGTGGACGAAAACGCGTCGTCCACCCTACAACTCAGGGCTTGATGGCCAGGCCATACTCGGCGCTGGCGTCCTGCAGCCACAGCCAGAAGTAATCGGAGAAACTGCGGCGAATCAGCAGTTCCCAGGTGTCTTCGCCGGTGTGGCGGATCACCAGTTGCGACTTGGCGAAGTGGGTGCCCACCGCCTTGCCCACCGGGAAGTTGCTTGGATGCACGTCATAGCTGGTGGACTTCATCAGCACTTCACGCACCTTCGGCCCGCTCAGTTCCAGCAGGGTCTGCCCGCCACTGACGTTGACGATCGAAATATGCTGGCCGTCCAAAGCTTCACGCAGCTTCTGCTCGACCGCGAACTCGCTGCCGCTCGGCACAATCAGCAGCCACTCATCCGGCGCCAGCCATTGCAGCGAGGTGTCGCCGGCCGCCACTAGGGTCAGTGCCACCGGCAGTTCCAGGCCCAGGGCCTTATGTACACCGCCGGCAAACGCCGGGTCTTTGGCGTCGCCACGCAGGGTCAGGTGCCCGAGCAGCTTCTTCTCGCGCACGGTCACCCCGGCGCTGGCCGAACCTTTACCCGCCAGCTGTTCAAGGCCGGCGTGGAACAGCGGCGACTCGGCATGTGCCGCAGCCGGGCGTTGTTGATAAACGTTGATCAAATTAGACATTCTGGCGATCCCCTTTCGGGTCATAGAACACGGAGCTGACGATTTCGGCTTCGATCAGGCTGCCATCGGCGAGCGGTGCAAACACCCGCTCACCCATACGCTTGAGGCCGCCCTTGACCACACCCATGGCGAAGGAATAGCCCAGAGCCGCGCTCATGTAGCTGGAGGTGACATGGCCGACCATCTGCATCGGGATGGTCTGTTTCGGGTCGAACACCAGTTGCGCGCCTTCCGGCAGCACCTTGTTCGGGTCGACGGGTTTGAGCCCGACCAATTGCTTGCGGTCTTCGCGCAGGCTGTCTTCGCGGTTCATGCCGCGCCAGCCGATCCACGAGAACGGCTTGGTTCGCCCTACGCACCAACCCATATTGAGGTCGTCTGGGGTGACCGAGCCGTCGGTGTCCTGACCGACGATGATGAAGCCCTTCTCAGCACGCAGTACGTGCATGGTCTCGGTGCCGTAAGGCGTCAGGCCATGTTTCTTGCCGGCTTCGATGATTTTTTCCCACACGCCCAGTGCGTAGTCGGCCTGCACGTTGACTTCGTAACTCAGCTCACCGGTGAAGGAGATGCGGAACACCCGCGCCGGCACACCGCCGACCAGGCCTTCCTTCCAGGTCATAAAGGGGAAGGCATCATTGTCCAGATCGATGTCAGTGACCTCGGCCAGCAGCTTGCGGCTGTTGGGGCCAGACAGGGTCATGGTCGCCCAATGATCGGTGACCGAGGTGAAGTACACCTTCAGCTCCGGCCACTCGGTCTGGTGGTAGATTTCCAGCCATTCCATCACACGTGCAGCACCGCCGGTGGTGGTGGTCATCAGGAAGTGATTGTCGGCCAGGCAGGCGGTCACGCCGTCGTCGAAGACCATGCCGTCTTCCTTGCACATCAGGCCGTAGCGCGCCTTGCCCACATCCAGTTTGGTCCAGGCGTTGGTGTAAACGCGGTTGAGAAACTCGCGGGCATCCGGGCCTTGAATGTCGATCTTGCCGAGGGTCGAGGCATCCAGAATACCCACCGCGTTGCGCACGGCCAGGCATTCGCGGGCCACGGCGGCGTGCAGGTCTTCGCCCGCCTTGGGGAAGTACCACGGGCGCTTCCACTGGCCGACATCCTCGAACTCGGCACCGTTTTGCAGGTGCCAGCTTTGCATCGCGGTGTAACGCTTGGGCTCGAACAGCGCGCCACAGTGACGGCCGGCAACCGCGCCGAAGGTCACCGGCGTGTAGTTCGGGCGGAACATGGTGGTGCCCATCTGCGGGATGCTGATGCCCAGCGAGCGGGCGGCAATCGCCAGACCGTTGATATTGCCCAGCTTGCCCTGGTCGGTGCCAAAGCCCAGCGCGGTGTAGCGTTTGACGTGCTCGACCGACTCAAAGCCCTCGCGCGTCGCCAGCTCGATACCGGCCGCGGTGACGTCGTTCTGCAGGTCGACAAACTGCTTGGGCGCACGCGCCGTCGGCTTGTCGTGCGGCACCTGGAACAGCGCCAAAGACGGTTCTTCCAGGCGTGGCGCGACCTGCGGCAGGCTCGCGGAGACCGCCTTGAAGCCGGCTTCGGCAGCCGCCGACACACCCGCCTCGAAACCATCAGCCAGGGCATCACCAAGGCTGAACACACCGTTCACTGCACCGGCGCACAGACGCTTCTGGAAGCCGCCCTCGCCCGGCACAAAGGCCAGAATATCTTCACGCCAGGTCGGCCGGCCGCCCAGGTGCGACGCCAGGTGTACCACCGGGCTGTAACCGCCGGAGCTGACGATCAAATCGCAGTCGAGCACTTCGCCGGGGCTGCTGACCTTGTGGCTTTGCACATCGATGGCGCAGATGCGCGCAGCGCTGACCCGCTTGCTGCCAGCGGCTTCCACCACGGCGCTGCCGGTAAGGATGCGCACACCGCGCTTGCGCGCCTCTTCCACCCAGGTGCCGCGTGGGTTGCTGCGGGCATCGGCCACCGCCACCACCTGCAGGCCGGCGTCGAGCCAGTCGAGCACCACGCGGTAGGCGTAATCATTGTTGGTCGACAGCACCAGCTGCTTGCCCGGCGCCACGCCATAACGGCGCACGTAGGTGGACACCGCATCGGCGAGCATATTGCCCGGCACGTCGTTGTTGGCGTACACCAGCGGCCGCTCATGAGCACCAGTGGCCAGCACCACACGTGTGGCGCGTACACGATGCATCCGCTGACGCACCATGCCCATCGGCGCGACCTCGCCGAGGTGATCGGTCAGGCGCTGGTGAATGGTGAGAAAGTTGTGGTCGTGGTAACCGTTGACCGTGGAGCGCGGCAACAGGGTGACTTCAGGCATGCCGGACAGCTCGGCAATCACCTGCGCGGCCCAGTCGGCGGCGGGTTTGCCGTCGAGGGTTTCGCGGGTGCTGAGCAGGCTGCCGCCGAACTCTTCCTGCTCATCTGCGAGAATCACCCGCGCACCGCTGCGCGCGGCAGCCAAAGCAGCGGCCAGGCCTGCCGGGCCGGCGCCGACCACCAGCACGTCGCAGTGCTGGTTCATATAGTCGTAGCTGTCCGGGTCCACCGCAGTCGGCGCACGGCCAAGACCGGCGGCCTTACGGATGTATTTCTCGTAGGTCAGCCAGAGGTTCTGCGGGTACATAAAGGTCTTGTAGTAGAACCCCGGCGGCATCATCTTGCCGCCGACCTTGCCGAGAATGCCCATCAGGTCGGTGTTGACGCTCGGCCAGCCGTTGGTGCTGCTGGCGACCAGGCCGGCATACAGCGCCTGCTGGGTAGCGCGCACGTTGGGGATCTGCGCCGCTTCGGTGCTGCCGATCTGCAGCACGGCGTTCGGCTCTTCCGCGCCAGCGGCAACGATGCCGCGTGGCCGCGAGTACTTGAAGCTACGGCCGACGATATCCACGCCATTGGCCAGCAAGGCGGCCGCCAGGGTGTCGCCGGCAAAGCCTTGATAGCTCTGCCCGTTGAAGCTGAATGTCAGGGGCTGGCTGCGGTCAACGCGGCCGCCGCTGGCAAGACGATTGACCTGGCTCATGCCGTTACTCCTTGGTCGATGGCCTTTTTCTCGGCAGTGCCGGCAGCGGTGACGCTGGGCTTCTCGCCGATCTTGTAGGTTTCGAGAATTTCGTAGGTCACCGTGTGACGGGTGGCGTTGAAGTACTTGCGGCAACCGGCGGAATGCACCCACAGCTCGTGGTGAATGCCGCGCGGGTTATCGCGGAAGAACAGGTATTCGCCCCACTCGGCATCGGTGCAGGCGGCTGGGTCCAGCGGGCGCGGAATATGCGCCTGGCCCTTGGCGTGGAATTCCTCTTCGGAGCGCAGTTCGCCGCAGTGAGGGCAGAAGATATGCAACATGGGTAAGCCCTCTTAGTGAGCCACGGCAGCAGCGCCGTGCTCGTCGATCAGTGCGCCAGTGTGGAAACGATCCATCGCAAACGGCTTGGCCAGTGGGTGCATCTCGCCCTTGGCCAAGCTGGCGGCGAACACGTGACCCGAGCCCGGGGTGGCCTTGAAGCCGCCGGTGCCCCAGCCGCAGTTGAAGAACAGGTTGGGTACCGGGGTCTTGGAAATGATCGGGCAGGCGTCCGGCGAGGTGTCGACGATGCCGCCCCACTGACGGTTCATGCGTACCCGCGAGAGCACCGGGAACATCTCGACGATGGCCTGCAGGGTGTGTTCGATGGTGCCGTAGGAGCCGCGCTGGCCGTAGCCGTTGTAGCCGTCGATACCGGCGCCGATCACCAGGTCGCCTTTGTCCGATTGGCTGATGTAGCCGTGCACGGCGTTGGACATGATCACGCTGTCGATAATCGGCTTGATCGGCTCGGACACCAGCGCCTGCAGCGGATGGGATTCCAGCGGCAGGCGGAAGCCCGCCAGGCCGGCCATATGCCCGGAGTTACCGGCGGTGACCACGCCAACGCGCTTACCGCCGATAAAGCCCTTATTGGTTTCCACGCCGATGCACACGCCGTTTTCCTTGCGGAAACCGATCACCTCGGTCTGCTGAATCAGGTCCACGCCCAAGGCATCGGCAGCGCGGGCATAACCCCAGGCCACGGCGTCGTGACGGGCCACGCCACCACGGCGCTGCACGGTGGAGCCCATCACCGGGTAACGGGTGTTCTTGCTGCAATCGAGGTACGGAATCTCTGCGGCCACCTGCTTGGCATCCAGCAGTTCGCCATCCACACCGTTGAGGCGGTTGGCGCTGACGCGACGTTCGGAGTCGCGCATGTCCTGCAGGGTGTGGCACAGGTTGTAGACACCGCGCTGGCTGAACATGACGTTGTAGTTGAGGTCCTGGGACAGGCCTTCCCACAGTTTCATCGCATGCTCATAGAGATGCGCCGACTCATCCCACAGGTAGTTGGAGCGCACGATGGTGGTGTTGCGCGCGGTGTTGCCGCCGCCCAGCCAGCCCTTCTCGATCACCGCTACGTTCTTCACGCCGAACTCTTTGGCCAGGTAATAGGCCGTGGCCAGACCGTGACCGCCACCGCCGACGATGATCACGTCGTACACCGGCTTGGGCGTTGGGTTGCGCCACATGCGCTGCCAGTTTTCGTGGTGGCTGAACGCGTGCTTGAAAAGGCCGAAGCCGGAATAACGTTGCATCAGTGGGTACTCCTGATACGAAAACTTAACCGTAGGAGCGGGCCATGCCCGCGGACCCCGTGGAATCGCGGGCATGGCCCGCTCCTACAGGGTCATTGCGTTCAGCGATAAACCGGGTAATCGGCGCACAAACCTGCCGCCAGAGTCGCCACCTGTGCCTCAACATCGGCATCGCCGAGGTGGTCGAGGATGTTGCAGATCCAACCGGCCAGCTCGATGCTCTGTGCTTCCTTGAAACCGCGCGTGGTAATCGCCGGGGTGCCGATACGCAGGCCCGAGGTGACGAACGGCGACTGCGGGTCATTCGGCACGGCGTTCTTGTTGACCGTGATGCCGGCGCGGCCCAGGGCGGCATCGGCGTCTTTGCCGGTCAGGCCCTGACGGATCAGGCTGACCAGGAACAGGTGGTTGTCGGTGCCGCCGGAGACCACGTCGTAGCCGCGCTGGATAAACACCTTGGCCATGGCCTGGGCGTTCTTGATCACCTGCGCTTGGTAGTCCTTGAAGCCAGGCTCCATGGCTTCCTTGAAGCACACCGCCTTGGCCGCAATCACATGCATCAACGGGCCGCCCTGAGCGCCGGGGAACACGGCAGCGTTGAGCTTCTTCTCGATATCAGGATTGGCCTTGGCCAGGATCAAGCCGCCACGCGGGCCGCGCAGGGTCTTGTGGGTGGTGGTGGTGACCACATCGGCAAAGGGAATCGGGTTGGGGTACAGGCCGGCGGCGACCAGGCCGGCGACGTGGGCCATATCGACAAACAGCAGCGCCCCGACTTTGTCGGCAATGGCGCGGAAACGCGGGAAATCCAGGGTTTTCGAGTAGGCCGAGAAACCGGCGACGATCATCTTCGGCTGGCACTCAACGGCCAGGCGCTCGACTTCGTCGTAATCGATCAGCCCGGTGGCGGTGTCGATACCGTACTGCACGGCGTTGTACAGCTTGCCCGAGGACGACACCTTGGCGCCGTGGGTCAGGTGGCCGCCATGGGCCAGGCTCATGCCGAGAATAGTGTCGCCGGCATTGATCAGCGCCAGGTACACCGCGCTGTTGGCCGACGAGCCAGAGTGCGGCTGGACGTTGGCATAATCGGCACCGAATAGCGCCTTGGCGCGGTCAATCGCCAGCTGTTCAACCACGTCGACATGCTCGCAGCCGCCGTAATAACGCTTGCCCGGATAACCTTCGGCGTACTTGTTGGTCAGGCCGCTGCCCTGCGCTTCCATGACCCGCTGGCTGGTGTAGTTTTCCGAGGCGATCAGCTCGATATGGTGCTCCTGACGGCGCTCCTCGGCGTTGATGGCGCTGAGCAATTCGTCGTCGTAGCCTTGAATCTGGTCGTGCTTGCTGAACATCGCGGATCTCCTGCGGCGCCTGGGCAGCGCATCTGTGTCGATAGCGGGCTGAGCCCTTGTGAGCCGATGGTATGACTGGCCCTGATCGGTCAGATGCCTAGGCACGCCACGGGGGATTGCGTTTGCGACATGCATGCGTCGCAAACGCACAGGTAGCGTTGCGGCTTCGCCTGTATGGCAGAGGATGTCGCCCCCGTATCTGCACGCGGGCGTGACCGCAGATACAGTAGAAGCATCCCAAACGGCTTAGCGTTAGCGCCCACAAGGAAGCTCCCATGCCCGATCTCTCGCAACAATTCGCCAGCGACAACTACTCCGGTATCTGCCCGGAAGCCTGGGCAGCCATGGCCGAAGCCAATCAGGGCCACCAACGCGCCTACGGCGACGACGAATGGACCGCGCGCGCCGCCGACCATTTCCGCCGCCTGTTTGAAACCGACTGCGAAGTGTTCTTCGCCTTCAACGGCACGGCGGCCAACTCCCTGGCCCTGGCGTCGTTGTGTCAGAGCTACCACAGCGTGATCTGCTCGGAGACCGCCCACGTCGAAACCGACGAATGCGGCGCGCCGGAGTTCTTCTCCAACGGCTCCAAACTGCTGCTGGCGAAAACCGAGAGCGGCAAACTGACGCCCGAGGCAATCCGCGACATCGCCCTCAAGCGCCAGGACATCCACTACCCAAAACCCCGCGTGGTCACCCTGACCCAGGCCACGGAAGTCGGTACCGTTTACAGCCCCGACGAAGTCCGGGCGATCAGCGCGGTGTGCGGAGAACTGGGCCTGCACCTGCACATGGACGGCGCGCGCTTTTCCAACGCCTGCGCCTCTCTTGGCTGCAGCCCGGCCGAGCTGACCTGGAAAGCCGGTGTAGACGTGCTGTGTTTTGGCGGCACCAAGAACGGCATGGCCGTGGGTGAGGCCATCCTGTTCTTCAATAAAGCCTTGGCCGAAGACTTCGACTACCGCTGCAAACAGGCAGGTCAGCTGGCCTCGAAGATGCGCTACCTGTCCGCACCCTGGGTCGGCATCCTGCAGAACGATGCCTGGCTGAAATACGCCCAGCACGCCAACCGCTGCGCGCAACTGCTCGCCGAGCTGGTCAACGATATTCCAGGGGTCAGCCTGATGTTCCCGGTGCAGGCCAACGGCGTGTTTTTGCAGATGTCAGAAGCGGCGCTGGAAATCCTGCGCGGCCAGGGCTGGCGCTTCTACACCTTTATCGGAGCCGGCGGCGCACGCTTTATGTGCTCCTGGGACACCGACGAAGCGCGAGTGCGCCAGCTGGCGGGGGATATTCGCCAGGCGATGACGGCCAGCTAAGCAAGATGCTCAGGCGGCTGGCTGATGCAGACGGCCACTGACGCCTGCATCAGCACCAGCCATCAGGAAGGACGGGGAACCAGCGCTGGCAGCAAGGTGCGCGAGATCGCCTCGCGCACATTCGGCAACAGCGTCGCGCTGCCACCGAGCAACTCCTCCACCAACCTGCGCAGGGCCAGCGCGCGCTCCGGGCTGAGCCCGCTGACGGCATGCTCGCAGGCCTGCTCGGCGGTGACACCGGGCGGAATCGACAGCCCCAGCGCCACCAGGCGTTCGCGTAGGTCCTCCTGATCGATCAGGTCGGCGTGCATCATGGTCAATTCCTCCTTTGGTGGCGTGCTAGCGCAGCACGCCTTCTTCCAACAGCAATTTGAAGATAGCCTCCGCGCCCGCTTGCGGCGAGACATCCTTGAGCACCTGCCCCCCACCGCCGGATGCCTTGGCCGTCGCCGCCTTCATACGTTCGGCGCCGGTCTTGGCCTTGATCACCTTGAGCCGCTTGGGCCGGGGCTTGGCCGGCTGCAGCTGGGCGCTGGCAAACAACGGATCGGTAACCAACCCCACCTCTTCGGCCGTCAACAGGCCACGGCGTGCCGGGCCGAAGGCGCTTTGGCGGGCGGTGGGCGCGGCGTTATCCACGCTGGCAACAAACGGCAAACGCACCTGCAAACGCCGGCGCTGACCGCGCGGCAGGGCTTGCAGCACCTGGGCCACACCATTGCTGACCTGTTCCACCGCCGCCAGCCCGACCACCAGCGGCCAGCCGAGCTGTTCCGCCAGCATGTAAGGCAGCATGCCGGAGCCTTCGCCGGTTTCCGCCTGGCTGCCGGTCAACACCAGCTGCGCGCTGGAGTCGGCAAGGTAGTCGGCCAGCACCGGCAGCGCATCGCTATGCGCCGGTTGTTCGAGAATCTTGATCTGCGCAAGGCCCATGCCCAGGTAAGCGCGCAGCGCCTCCTGCTGCGGATCGCCGGCATGCAGCACCTGCAAGCGCTCACCAGCCAGACGCAGGCCCAGCTCGACCGCGCGGGCGTCCTGCTCTGCACGCCGTGGCCGGCCCGAGGTGGGATGCGCGCCAACCGAAACCAGGGCGACGATATTCAAGTCAGTCATAACAACGCCCTCCCACCATATCCGCCGCGCAATAGTGCTTAGATTCATGCCGCATCGCGTTCTGCTCCCTGGCGGTGGGCGGCGACCCGCTCGATCAATGCCTGCAGAATCGCGGCGGATTCGCCGATCACCGACAGATCGGCGCGTTTGATCATGTCGCAGGTCGGGTCGAGGTTGATCGCCACCACCTTGTCGCAAGCGCCAATGCCTTGCAGGTGCTGGATCGCCCCGGAAATCCCCACGGCCACATAGACCCGCGCCGTGACCCAGATGCCGGACGCGCCGACCTGGCGTTCGCGGCCCATAAAGCCATCGTCCACTGCCACCCGCGAGGCACCCTCGGTGGCGCCCAGCGCCGCAGCGGCCTGATGGAACAGCGCCCAATCCTTCACGCCGTTGCCGCCAGAGAGAATAAATTCGGCCTCGGCCATGGGGATCTGCGCCGGGTCGACCGCCACCGCGCCCAAATCCTGAATCCGGGGCAAGTGGCTGACCAGCGCTTCACTGAGCGCCAGCAGCCGCACTTCATGGCGGGTTTCGCTGACCGGTTCGGCGCACTCCACGGCGGCCAGAATCAGGCGTGGCGCTTGTTGCACCAAATCTTGCCGTCCGGCACCGGCACGTCCGCTGGCCATGCCATCGGCCACCTGCCAAACCCGCGTGGCCGGACGTTCGCCAAGCTTGGCGGCCAGGCGTCGGCCCAGCTCACCGCCACCGCTACGACTGTCGGGCAGCAACCAGTGGCGCGGCGACAATTGCCGTTCTACTGCGCCGAGTGCCAACACCCGCGCTTCCGGGGCGTAGCCGTCAAAATCGTCACCAGCGAACTGCAACAGACGATCCACGCCGTTGCTGTCAAAGGCGCTTTCCTTATGCTCACCAAAGATCACCGCCACCACCGCGCCGTCACTGCCAGCCAGCTTGTGCGCCAGGCCGAGCAGGTCCTTGTCATGCGCGCTCAGGCGGCCGCCGAGCATATCCGGCACCACGGCGATATAAAACGCCGGTTGCTCGATCACATGCAGGGGCAATTGCACCACGGCACTGGCCGTCGAGCGCTTGCCCGCGCCGCCTTGCTGCGCGCCGGAGCGGTCGATACGTTTAATCCCGTTGGGGCCGACAAAGCCCACGGCATGCGGGTTCTTACGCAGCACTCCAGCGGCGCTCAGCCAGCTGGCCATCACCGGCTGTGCGGCGGCATGCAGCGGGTGCAGGCGGTTGCGGGCAATCCATTCGGCCCGTGGGTCGCGGCGGATGATGTCGCTCATGGGCTTACCTCGGCTGCTTCACGCGGGGCGGGTGCAGACACCTTCACCTCGACCACGCCCTCGATCAATACATCGGCCACCAGCTCGGCAATATCCTTGACCTCGGGGCGCTGGCCGACCACACCTTCGAGCATCGCGGTGCACTGCGGGCAACCTACTGCGACCAGCTCGGCGGCGGTTTCCTTGATATCGACCATGCGCATATCGGGAATCCGCTGCTTGCCTGGGATATCGGTGATCGGCGCGCCCCCGCCACCGCCGCAGCAACGGGAACGGAAGCCCGAACGCTGCATCTCTTTCACTTCAATACCGATGGCATTCAGCACATTGCGCGGTGCTTCGTACTCTCCGTTGTAGCGGCCCAGGTAGCACGGGTCGTGATAGGTGACCGAGCCGCCTTTGTGCTGCCCGAGGTTGAGTTTCTGGCCGCTGATCAGTTCATCCATATAGGTGCTGTGGTGCAGCACCGAATAGCGACCGCCCAGCTCGCCGTATTCGTTTTTCAGCACATGGAAACTGTGCGGGTCGCAGGTGACGATGCGTTTGAACTGGTACTTGGCCAGGGTGGCGATATTGCGTTTGGCCAGCAGCTGGAAGGTCGCTTCATCGCCCAGACGACGGGCCACGTCACCACTATCGCGCTCTTCCAGACCTAGCACGGCGAAGTCGACCTTGGCGGCTTTCAGCACTTTGACAAAGGCGCGCAGGGTGCGCTGATTGCGCATGTCGAAGGCGCCGTCGCCGACCCAGAACAGCACATCCACATTTTGCTTGTCGCTCATTAGCGGCAGGTTCAAATCCGCCGCCCAGTTCAACCGGCCACCCGGTGCGAAACCGCCGGGGTTGTCGGTGGCGATCAGGTTGTCCAGCACCTCAGCGCCCTTGTTGGGCGTGGCGCCTTTTTCCAGCGTGAGATGGCGGCGCATATCGACTATGGCGTCGACGTGCTCGATCATCATCGGGCACTCCTCAACGCAGGCGCGGCAGGTGGTGCACGACCACAGCGTTTCGGCATCGACCAGCGCCTTGCCATTCAGATTGACGATGGGCAGATGCGGGCCGCCGCTATGCTCGCCAATAGCTTTGCCTGGGTAAGGCGAACCGGCAAAGTTGGCATCGCTGCCACCGGCCAGGCCGACCACCATGTCCTGAATCAGCTTCTTCGGGTTCAGCGGCTGGCCGGCGGCGAAGGCCGGGCAGGCCGCCTCGCACTTGCCGCACTGCACGCAGGCATCGAAGCCGAGCAACTGGTTCCAGGTGAAATCGGTAGGCTTTTCCACGCCCAGCGGGGCTTTCGGGTCATCCAGATTCAGCGCTTTGAGGCCGGTCGAACGGCCGCCACCAAAGCGTTCACGGCGGCGATGCCAGGCCAGGTGCAAAGCACCGGCAAAGGCGTGCTTCATCGGCCCGCCCCAGGTCATGCCAAAGAACAGCTCGGACACACCCCAGGCCACGCCAACGGTGAGCAGCAGCGCGAGAATCCAGCCGCCAAAGCCTTCCGGCAGAATACCGGCAACAGGAAGCGTGGCGATAAAGAAGCTGCCGGCAAACATCAGCAGGCTTTTCGGCAGACGCATCCACGGGCCTTTCGACAAACGCGATGGCGGGTCGAGGCGGCGTTTGGCGACAAACAGCGCGCCGACAAACATCAACGTAGTCGCCGCCAGCAGGGCGAAGCCGAGAATGCGACTCTGCAGGCCGAAGCCGTGCACCAGAATCGCTAGCACCGCCGCCAGGACAAAGCCGCCCGCCGTGGCCACGTGGGTGTTGGCGATGTATTTATCGCGGGCCACCACATGGTGCAGATCAACCATATAGCGACGCGGCATGGCCAACAGCCCGCCGAGCCAGTCGACCTGGGCCGGGCGGCCACGGCGCCACATCAGCAAGCGCTTCGCCGCACCAATAACCGCAAGGGCCAGGGCTGCGAAGAGCAGAATGGGGAGTAGGGTGTTTAACATCGAGGACATCCTCAATCCCGAAGGTGGGGCTGGTGGGAGGGGCTTTAGCCGCGATGCTTTTAACCTTGTCGCGGCTAAAGCCCCTCCCACACCGGTTCAGCGTTTAGATCAGAAGTCCTTGCACAACCGCAGCGCGTCATAGATCGCCGCGTGAGTGTTGCGCTGGGCCACGCAGTCGCCGATGCGGAACAGCAGATAACCGTCGCCCGCCTCGGATAAACAAGGCTGCGGCTGAATGGCAAACAGCGCTTCCACATCGATCTGACCCTTGTTGCGTGAGCCATCCTTGAGCGCGTAGTACAGGCGCTCATCCGGACGCACGCCGTTCTCCACCACCACCTGATCGACCACCCGCTCCTCTTTCGCGCCGGTGTATTCGTTCTCCAGCACCGCCACCAGCTTGTCGCCTTCGCGGTAGACCTTCTCCAGCATCAGGTCGCCGGTCATGATCACTTCTTTCGGGTACAGGCTGCGGTAGTAGGTCGGGAAGCTGGTGCCGCCGATAGCCACACCTGGCTTGATGTCGTCGGTGACGATTTCAACTTTCGCGCCCTTCTCGGCAATAAAGTCGGCCACTGACATGCCGGTGAACTCGCAAATGGTGTCGTAGACCAGCACGTTGTTACCTGGGGCGACCGAGCCATCGAGGATGTCCCAGCTGCTGACCACCAGGCCTTCAGCCGCGCCCCAATGCTCGTTCTGCTCCAGGAACGGATGACCACCGTTGGCCAGCACCACGATATCCGGGCGCAAGTCCATGATGCTCGCCTCGTCCGCGCCGGTGCCCAGGCGCAGGTCGATATTCAGGCGCGCCAGCTCCAGCTGGAACCAGCGGGTGATACCAGCCATCTGATCGCGTTGCGGGGCCTTGGCGGCCAGGCTGATCTGCCCACCGAGGCTGTCTTTCTTCTCGAACAGGGTCACGTCGTGGCCGCGCTCTGCTGCCACCCGCGCGGCTTCCATCCCGGCCGGGCCGCCACCAACAATCACCACCTTGCGCTTCGGCCCGCTGGTTTTCTCGATGATATGCGGCAGGCCCATGTATTCGCGGCTGGTTGCGGCGTTCTGGATGCACAGTACATCCAGGCCCTGATACTGGCGGTCGATGCAGTAGTTGGCACCGACGCACTGCTTGATCTGGTCGACCTGGCCCATCTTGATCTTGGCGATCAGGTGCGGGTCGGCGATGTGCGCGCGGGTCATGCCGACCATGTCGACATAGCCGCCTTCGAGAATACGCGTAGCCTGATTGGGGTCCTTGATGTTCTGTGCGTGCAGCACCGGTACCTTGACCACTTCCTTGATCCCGGCCGCCAGGTGCAGGAACGGCTCCGGCGGGTAGCTCATGTTCGGAATGACGTTGGCCAGGGTGTTGTGAGTGTCGCAGCCCGAGCCGACGACGCCGATAAAGTCGATCATGCCGGTGGCGTCGTAATAGGCGGCGATCTGCTTCATGTCCTCATGCGACAGGCCGTCCGGGTGGAATTCGTCACCGCAGATGCGCATGCCGACGCAGAAGTCGTCACCGACTTCCTTGCGCACAGCCTTGATCACTTCCAGACCGAATTTCATGCGGCCCTCGAAGGTGCCGCCCCATTCGTCGGTACGCTTGTTCACGCGCGGCGACCAGAACTGGTCGATCATATGCTGGTGCACGGCGGACAGCTCGACGCCGTCCAGCCCGCCCTCTTTGGCGCGGCGTGCAGCTTGTGCGTAGTTGCCGATCACCCGCCAGATTTCCTCGACCTCGATGGTCTTGCAGGTGGCACGGTGCACGGGTTCACGGATACCAGACGGCGACATCAGGGTCGGCCAGTGGAAGCCGTCCCAGCGCGAGCGACGGCCCATATGGGTAATCTGGATCATGATCTTGGCGCCATGCTTGTGCATGGCGTCGGCAAGATTCTGGAAGTGCGGAATGATCCGGTCGGTGGAAAGGTTGACCGAACTCCACCACTGCTGCGGGCTGTCGATGGCCACCACCGAGGAGCCACCACAGATCGCCAGGCCGATGCCGCCCTTGGCCTTCTCTTCGTAGTACTGCACATACCGTTCGGTGGTCATGCCGCCGTCGGTGGCGTACACCTCAGCGTGCGCGGTGCTGAGCACGCGGTTGCGGATGGTCAGCTTGCCGATTTGGATCGGCTGGAACATTGCTTCGAAAGCCATTACGGCACCCTCACGGAACTAAGGATTGTGGGAGGCGCTTCAGCGGCGATAGCGGTATGCCCGTCGCGGCTAAAACCCCTCCCACACAGGGTTGTCTTTAGCGTGGCTTGACCACAAACAGGCCATCGTCGTGGCCCTCTTCGGAACCGCCATAGACCTGCTCGGCCACGGTGCGAATAGCGCTGCCCTGGGCCTGAAGAATCTGATCCATGGCGCCGGCAAACCAGCCGGTGAACATATAATCGACCTTGCGCCCGCACTTGCCGTAGACGTAGACAAAGGCCGAGTGTTTGAGGCGTACCGAGCAGGTGCCGGCAGCCAGGTCGATGGCTTCAATCTCGAACAGCCCCCAGCCGCGTTGCGACAGGCGCTTCATGTAATGCTCGAACACCGCCACGCCGGACAGACCATGGCACTCGGCCTCTTTCTCGCACCAGTGCCAGGCGGATTTGTAGCCGGCCTTGTAGAGAATCTCGGCATAGGCCTCAGCACCCAGTACCTCTTCGATACCGATGTGGTTGTTGACGAAGAAATGCCGCGGTACATAGAGCATCGGCAGCGCGTCAGTGGTCCAGACGCCGGTTTCGTCGTCGACCTGGATAGGCATTTCGGGTGCGTGGGTGGCCATGTGTTCAGTGCTCCAGAATTCGTTGTCTTGCGTATTTGAAAGGTGCCGATGAATGCCTGTGGGGCCGTAGCGAGCACGCCGAGAGCAAGGAGACCCGCAGCGACAAGCGAGAGCAGTACGCATGTACGGCGAGCTTGTCGCGAGGACGCGACGCAGCTATCGGTGGGCGCAGTAGGCTCCGGAGGTATTCATCACTCGCCCCAGACGTCTTTCAGAACCCGTACCCAGTTCTCGCCCATGATCTTGCGTACCACGCGCTCGGAATGGCCGCGTTTGAGCAGGGTCTCGGTGAGGTTGGGGAATTCGCCGACAGTGCGGATGCCCAGCGGGTTGATGATCTTGCCGAAGCTGGTCAGGCGGCGGGCGTAACCCTTGTCGTGGGTCAGGTACTCGAAGAAGTCCTGGCCGTGGCCCTGGGTGAAGTCAGTACCGATACCGATGGCGTCTTCGCCGACGATGTTCATCACGTATTCGATGGCTTCGGCGTAGTCGTCGATGGTCGAGTCGATGCCCTTGGCCAGGAACGGCGCAAACATGGTCACGCCGACAAAGCCGCCGTGGTCGGCGATAAATTTCAGTTCTGCATCGGACTTGTTGCGCGGGTGTTCTTTCAGCCCCGACGGCAGGCAATGGGAATAGGTGACCGGTTTTTTCGATTCGAGGATGACTTCCTCGCTGGTCTTCGAGCCCACATGCGAGAGGTCGCACATGATGCCGACGCGGTTCATCTCGGCAACGATCTCGCGACCAAAACCGGACAGCCCGCCATCACGCTCATAGCAGCCGGTGCCGACCAGGTTCTGGGTGTTGTAGCACATCTGCACAATGCCCACGCCGAGCTGCTTGAACACCTCGACGTAAGCGATCTGGTCTTCGAACGCATGGGCGTTCTGGAAGCCGAAAAGGATGCCGGTCTTGCCCTGCGCCTTGGCGGTGCGGATGTCAGCGGTGGTGCGCACCGGCATCACCAGGTCGCTGTTTTCGCGGATCAGCTTCTGGCTGGCGGCGATGTTGTTCACCGTGGCCTGGAAGCCTTCCCACACCGATACGGTGCAGTTGGCGGCGGTCAGGCCGCCTTTGCGCATGTCCTCGAACAGCTCGCGGTTCCACTTGGCGATGATCAGCCCGTCAATAACGATGCTGTCGGCGTGTAATTCGGCTGGGCTCATCAGGCAGTCCCCTTTTAGCGATGTCGCCAAACCCGTTGTTGGCGCTTTGGACTGAGCATATCCCTGGGGGCTCGGGCGACCCGGTGCAAAAACGACCGGGGTATTGCCGAAAGCGTCAAAGCCGGGTCGCAGACGGATATGTCGCCGACAAAGCCCGCGACAGCCCGCCCAGCGGCAAACAGCCCAATAAAAAAAGCCCCTGCCTGGGGGTATCCGGCAGGGGCCAAGGTGACCCTTGAGGTGGGTCTCAGTGTGTTGCAGAGGTGACAGGCCTGCGCCGCGCGGCCAGCAGACCGTAAGCAGTCAGGCCGAGCAGCAGCCACAGGCCAAACGTCATGCCGGCTTACTCAGCGCCGACCTGACGCAGATACGGCGCCGGCGCCGCGCCGAGGTTGTGCAGCACGCGCTCGCTGTACCAGTCGATAAAGTTGACCACGCCGAACTCGTAGGTCTTTGAGTACGGGCCGGGCTGGTAAGCGGTGGAATTGATACCGCGCTGGTTTTCTTCAGCCAGGCGACGGTCCTGATCGTTGGTGGCGTCCCACACCTGACGCAGGCGGGCCACGTCGTAATCAACACCTTCCACAGCATCCTTGTGCACCAGCCATTTGGTGGTGACCATGGTTTCCTGGGCGCTGATCGGCCACACGGTGAAGACGATCATGTGATCGCCCATGCAGTGATTCCACGAGTGCGGCAGGTGCAGGATGCGCATCGAACCCAGATCCGGGTCGGTAATGCGGCCCATAAGCTTGTTGCAGCCCGGCTTGCCGTCCATGGTCATCGACACGGTGCCCTTGAGCAGCGGCATGCGCACGATACGGTTACGCAGGCCAAAGCTGGCGTGGGCATAAGGAATGTTGTCCTTGTCCCAACGGCCCGTGCACTCCGCCACCTGATCCTTGAACGCCTGAGTGGCGCGCGGGTCGGTGACGTCATCCCACTCCAGCAGGGTGTTGAGCAGCTCCGGGTGCGAACCGTTGCAGTGGTAGCACTCGCGGTTGTTCTCCAGCACCAGCTTCCAGTTGGCTTTTTCCATCAAGGTGGTCTGCACCGCCACCTTGGTGTTTTCCATGTCGTAAGGCTCCATGTAGTGAGCCAGGGTGCTGAGGAAGTCATCGATGGCCGGCGGGTTTTCCGCCAGGGAGATAAAGATGTAGCCGCCCGCCACCTTGCAGTTGACCGGCTTGAGGCTGTAGTCCTTGAGATCGAAATCCGCGCCCATTTCAGTGCCGGCGAACAGCAGGCGACCATCCAGCTCGTAGGTCCACTGGTGATAAGGGCAGACCAGCTTGGCCACCTTGCCCTTTTCACTGGTGCACAGGCGCGAGCCGCGGTGACGGCAGACGTTATGGAACGCATGCACCACACCGTCGGCGCCACGAATCACCATGATCGGGTTGTCGCCGAGCTGCAGGGTGAGGAAGTTGCCCTTGGCTGGGATTTCGCAGGTCATGCCGGCGATCAGCCATTCCTTGTGGAAGATCTCCTGCATATCGATCTTGAACAGACGCTCATCGCTATAGAACGGCTGTGGCAGGGAAAAGGTGCGCTCGCGGGTCTGCAGCATCTCTGCGGCGGCCTTGCGTGCGGGCTCCAGCGGATCGCCCAGGCTCAGGGTGGAAGTGACGTCCATCGGTAACTCCTCAATGGCTCATCGTCTAGTGCGACGGCCGTAAAAGTGGCTGATCGGTTGCTACGCAAGGTGGCGTCATTGCCCCGCTCTGCGCCTGCCGATGGCGCCTGAATGAACGCGGAATTCGCTCGTGACCTTTTGCTTCGGCTGGCTGCGAGTGTGGCGCTCGACGTGAGCGAAACCTTATCTATGGGCGACATGGCCACATCCGTTTCCGACGCGGCAAACCAAGGCCCGCGCGGCAGGTCGCGATAAGCATGTAAATGTCGCTGGCAGATAAATGAGCGTGCCGGCCAGTACGCACAATCCGCCCCATATAAGGCCGATGTCCGGCCGTGCGGAGAGACGTCCATGACGACGAACGACTTCCTCAACCCGGTTACCACGCAGACCTGGAGCAATGGTCGGCATATGGTGCGCTGCGTCAAAGTCATCCAGGAGACCTGGGACGTGCGCACCTTCTGCTTTATGGCCGATCAACCGGTGCTGTACTTCTTCAAACCGGGGCAGTTCGTCACCCTGGAACTGGAGATCGACGGCCAACCGGTGATGCGCTCCTACACCATTTCCAGCTCCCCTTCGGTGCCCTACAGCTTCTCCATCACCATCAAGCGGGTGCCGGGCGGCAAGGTCTCCAACTGGCTGCACGACAACCTCAATGAAGGCGACGAGCTGCCGGTGCACGGCCCGGTCGGGCTGTTCAACGCCATCGACTTTCCCGCCGAGAAGGTGCTCTACCTCAGCGGCGGCGTCGGTATTACGCCGGTGATGTCGATGGCGCGCTGGTTCTACGACACCAACGCCAATGTCGACATGGTATTCGTGCACAGTGCGCGCTCACCGAAAGACATCATCTACCACCGCGAGCTGGAACATATGGCCGCGCGGATCAACAACTTCAGCCTGCACGTGATCTGCGAGAAGCATGGCCTGGGCGAGGCCTGGGCCGGTTATCGTGGCTACCTCAACCAGAAGATGCTGGAGCTGATTGCCCCGGATTATCTGGAGCGGGAGATCTTCTGCTGCGGCCCGACACCCTATATGAACGCGGTCAAGCGCCTGCTCGAAGCCAATCGCTACGACATGAGCCGCTACCACGAAGAATCTTTCGGCGCGACGCCGCCGGAAGTGCGCGCCGAGGTCAAGGAACTGGCCGCCGAAGCCGCCGACGCGCCAGCCGTACCCGCTGCCGAGCAGCATCAGGTGGCATTCACCAGCACCGGCAAGAGCATCCGCGTCGACCCGGGCGAAACCGTGCACGCTGCCGCCGCCAAGCTTGGTCTGCATATCCCCAAGGCCTGCGGCATGGGCATCTGCGGCACCTGCAAGGTAATGAAAACCTCAGGCGAAGTGAGCATGGAACACAACGGCGGGATCACCGACGAAGACGTCGCCGAGGGCTATATCCTGTCCTGCTGCAGCGTGCCGCAGGGGGATGTGGCGATCGAGTACTAAGCACCGCTATCGACCACCGCGCACAGAGCAAAACGCCGCACTCGCCATCAAGGCCGGTGCGGCGTTTTTGTTTGGTGCTACCAATCCCGTGGGAGGGGCTTTCGGCTCTGGCATCCTGCTCCGCAATCCACAGGGATGTGGTGAATGCCGCAAGCCCGCCGGGAGCGGGCGCGGCGCTACCCCTGCATCCATGCAGTCGTAGCCGCGACAAGCGATTAACCGCTCGCCGCTAAAGCGCCTCCTACGGAGATAGTGGCCGTGGCTTAAAGCCTGACGCTGGCAAAGGTTGACTCCCCCTGCGCCCGCGTCAACGCGGCCATGGCCGAGGACGGCGAAGGACGCATGAGGTCTTCCGGCATGGGCAGCAGCGCCACCACATTGCCGCCCTGCTGGCCGGCGCGTTCGTCACGCGGCGGGATGCCGAAGTATTCGCGGTAGCACTTGGAAAAGTGCGGAGTAGAAACAAAGCCGCAGACAGAAGCCACTTCGATGATCGACATGCTGGTCTGCTTGAGCAGCTGGCGTGCACGGATCAGGCGCAGTTTGAGGTAGTAGCGCGACGGTGAGCAGTGCAGGTACTTCTGGAACAGCCGCTCCAGCTGACGACGCGACACATCGACATACAGCGCCAGCTGATCGAGATCGATCGGTTCTTCCAGGTTGGCTTCCATCAACGCGACGATTTCCTGCAGCTTCGGCTGGTTGGTGCCGAGCATGTGCTTGAGCGGCACGCGCTGGTGATCCTGCTCGTTGCGAATGCGTTCGTAGATAAACATCTCGGAAATCGCCGCCGCCAGTTCGCGGCCATGCTCACGGCCAATCACATGCAGCATCATGTCCATCGGCGCAGTGCCGCCGGAGCTGGTGTGGCGGTTGCGGTCAATCGAGAACAGGCGAGTGCTGACACCTGCGCGCGGGAAGGCTTCCTGCATCGAGGCCAAACATTCCCAATGCACGCTGCAATCAAAACCATCAAGCAGCCCGGCCTTGGCCAGCGCCCAGCTGCCGGTACATACCGCGCCCAGTTGCGCACCGTGGCGCGCCTGACTTTGCAGCCACTGCACATGCTCGCGGGTAACGCTGTGCTGAATGTCCACACCGCCGCAAACGATCACCGCATCCAGACGCGGCGCCGTAACCAGGCTGGCGTCGGGGGTGATCTGCAGGCCATCACTGGCACTGACCGGCAGGCCACTCTGGCTGAGGGTGTGCCAGCGGTACAACTCCTTGCCGGACAGCTGGTTGGCCATCCGCAGCGGCTCGACGGCAGACGCCAGGGAAATCAGGGTGAAGTTGTCGAGCAGGAGAAAGCCGATGGACTGCGGAGCACGGCTCTGGGGTTGTGCCCCTTGAGTGAACTGTGACATCAGGTAAACCCTCACGCGAAGCAAAGCACGGTAGTGAGCCCCTCTATGCGGTGGCTCTTTTTATGGTTCTGGGACTGCACAACGCCAGATCGACTACCAACACAACGCAAAGGCCGTGCCTAAATTGATTGGGCGTTCAATTAAAAATAGATGGGCCGGCCCAACGCTAGTGCCACTAGGCGTTGGCAGGAGCGACAGAAGCATCCTGATTACGACCGCAAACGCCCGTTCGGCGGGCGCTTGAGCATTTCGGTAGCACTGCCAGGCAGGTGCTTTGTCACCCCGCTACGCAGGGTAAAAACCGCGCGGTAACGGACCAACGGTCAAGCCAGATTCAGCAGCCTTGCACTGCCCTTGGCCGCAGCGCCAAACAGCCACGCACCACAAATGTGCACGGCGGTTCGAACGCGCCCATCAGCACTCAACAGCGCTGACGGCCAACCCGCCGCGCGAGGTTTCCTTGTACTTGTCATGCATATCCGCGCCGGTGTCGCGCATGGTGCGGATTACTCGGTCCAGCGAGATAAAGTGCTGGCCGTCACCGCGCAAGGCCATCTGTGCGGCATTGATCGCCTTCACCGCGGCAATCGCGTTGCGCTCGATACAGGGCACCTGCACCAAGCCGCCGACCGGATCGCAGGTCAGGCCGAGGTTATGTTCCAGGCCGATCTCGGCAGCGTTCTCCACCTGCTCCGGCGTCGCGCCAAGAATTTCCGCCAGCCCGGCCGCCGCCATCGCGCAGGCCGACCCGACTTCACCCTGGCAGCCGACTTCAGCCCCGGAGATAGACGCGTTCTTCTTGCATAGGATGCCGATGGCGGCAGCAGCCAGCAGGTAATCCACCACATTGGCTTCGCTGACCGCCGGGCTGAAGCGCACAAAGTAATGCAGCACCGCAGGGATGATCCCGGCCGCGCCATTGGTCGGCGCGGTGACCATGCGCCCGCCGGCGGCGTTTTCTTCATTCACCGCCAGGGCGAACAGGTTGACCCACTCCATACCGCTGAGGGTGGAGCCGATCACATTGGGTTTGCTCATTTCCTGCAGGCTGCGATGCAACTTGGCGGCGCGGCGCTTCACATTCAGCCCTCCGGGCAGAATGCCCTCGTGCTGCAGCCCCTGTTCGACGCACTCACGCATGGCCTGCCACAGGCGCATCAGGCCGCTGCGAATTTCCGCCTCGCTGCGCCAGGCCTTCTCGTTGGCCATCATCAATTCGGAGACGCGTAGGCCGTTCTCCTTGCACAGCTGCAACAGCTGTTCGGCGCTGTTGAAGTCATAGGGCAATACGGTGTGATCCTGATCCAGCTGGCCGCTGGCGGCCTGCTCGGCATCCACCACAAAACCGCCGCCCACCGAGTAATAGGTATTCTCGTGCAGCAGGCTGCCATCGGCGGCAAACGCACTGAGGGTCATGGCGTTGGGGTGATAGGGCAGATTTTCATCCAGCAGCAGCATGTCGCGCGCCCAGTCGAAGGCGATGCTGACACGCCCGCCAAGCTGCAACTGGCCGCTGGCCAATAACTCAGCGATACGCGGCTCGATGCTGCTCGGGTCGACCTGATCCGGCCACTCACCCATCAGCCCCATGATCACCGCGCGATCGCTGCCATGGCCGACACCGGTGGCCGACAGCGAACCGTACAGGCGTACCTGCAGCCGCGCCGTACGCTCCAGCAAACGCCGCTCGGCCAATGCACCGCTGAACAGCGCCGCCGCGCGCATCGGCCCGACGGTATGCGAACTGGACGGCCCGATGCCGATCTTGAACAAGTCAAACACGCTGATAGCCACGACTCTCTCCTGCACTGATGCTACGTGCAGGCCATGATCAGGATTTCCCCAGTGCGCAGTCGCCCCACACCGACTTGCCCATGCCTAAATCCGTCAGCTGATCAGCCACGCGACGGATCGCCTGTGGCGTTTACCTGGGGTGGGTTAGGTGACGCTCCAGTCGTGTGGCGCTGGCCATCGCCACTCCAGCGCAGCCAGCCGCCCAATTCCTGCGGACTTCATCCGTGCTACGGGTTCACACTTTTCAAGCGCCACCGCAGTAAATCACGACACCAGCATTCCAGTTACGACTTCACGCATAGGCAGTGAAGGAAATCTGTCGGCATGATCGCGGCGCTCATGGATCGGCAGCCGCAATGTCCCCCGCTGCCCCTGACACCCTATGAAGCGCCTGCTCCAGGCGCGCCCTGTCACCGCAACCGGGAGAGGCTTGATGAAACTCTATAGACGCTGGCTGCTGGCGGCCGCCATGGCTACACCCCTGATGGCGCAGGCCGCAGACCCACCCAGCTGCAAGCTGATTCGCTTCGCCGACGTCGGCTGGACTGACCTGATCACGACTAACGCAGTAACTCGCCTGGTACTCAGCGAGCTGGGCTATCGCTCGCAGCTCAAGCGTCTATCGCTACCAGAGACCTTCAAGGCGCTGCACGACAATGAAGTCGACGTGTTTCTCGACACCTGGCTGCCCAGCTCAGAGAAGGATATCCGTCCCTACCTGGACGACGGCTCGGTGGAGCTGCTGACAGTCAATCTGGAGGGTGCCAAGTACACCCTGGCAGTCAATAAGGCCGCCTACGATGCCGGTCTCAAGAATTTCGCCGATATCGCCAAATTCAGCCAACAGCTCGACGGCAAGATTTACGGAATCGAACCGGGTAACGGTGGCAATCAGCTGATCCAGCAAATAATCGACAAGAACGCCTTCGGCCTCGCCGACTTCAAACTGGTGGAATCCAGCGAGTCCGAGATGATCCTGCACGTAAAACGGGCGGAGCATCTAAACAAATGGGCGGTGTTCCTCGGCTGGGAACCCCACCCAATGAACAACCAGCTGAACATGCGCTACCTGAGCGGCGGCGATGACTACTTTGGCCCCAACCTCGGTGGCGCCACGGTCTATACAACCGTGCGCAAGGGCCTTGTCAGCCAATGTCCGAATCTCGGCCGGCTGCTCAAGAACATACGCTTCAGCCTGGAGATGGAGAACGACCTGATGGAGGCGATTCTCAACAAAAACACCAATCCGCGACGCGAGGCCAAGGCGTGGCTGAAAGCCAATCCAGAAGTACTCGAATCCTGGCTAGTGGGCGTAACAAGACTGAACGGTCAATCAATAAAAACCACCGAAAACCTCGCTGATGGAAATTAATTTGTCATTTTTTTCGAACAGCGCGCAGCCCCCAGCTCATCGTGCCTGTGGCCATTTGAAACGCTGCAAACCACGGCCGCTGTGGCTTGCAGCCTTGGCAACCGAGCAAAAAAGTCTGTTATGGTTTTTAAAGAGTCTGTCGCCGCGCAACACGTCAGAGTCGCAAACCGACAATTGCGACAGGCCGAAGACTATATCGTTGAGTCAGCCGATTTCGTCGCTGTCGCCTTAGCAGGGTCGACAGACCGGGCGCCCACAGCCCCGGACCGAAGAATATATAAGCGCTGGCTCACCACGTGATGGGTGCCAGCCCAACAAGAAATTTCGGATGTACGCGCACCTCGGGTCGAGGTGTGTAAAACCCAAGGATGGGACTTCGTAACACTGCCAGAGGGTTTGGAACGCGGTTTGCAGCACGGCACAGCAAGGTTGACTCGACAGTACGCCCCCATAGCGTCCATTGCCCACAAGGCAACTGGAGCGTTACAGCGGTTGTGCCTGAGCACCCTGAATGTGTTGCGCGGCAAGGCACGGCCCCGACCCCGGAACCCAGTAAACCCACACAGGCAAGAACAGTCGGCATCACCGTACGTACGCCAGCTGGCGTAGGCGCGGTTCCGCAGCACTGATCTGGATGTCTACTGAAGGGGAATCATCCCATGCAGTCTGGAAAAATCGTCGTCGAAAACCTCTACAAGGTGTTCGGCGCAGAGCCACAAGAAGCCATCGACCTGCTCAAACAGGGCTGGAGCAAGGAACGAATTCTTGCGGAAAAAGGCGCGGTAATCGGCGTCAGCGACGTGTCTTTCAGCGTCGAGGAAGGTGAAATTTTCGTGCTGATGGGCCTCTCCGGCTCCGGCAAATCCACCCTGATCCGTCTGATCAACCGCCTGGTTGAACCCAGCGGCGGCAATGTCTACATCGACGGGCAGAACGTCGCCAAGATGCCCAAGGCGGAGCTGATCGATCTGCGCCGCCGCGACATGAGCATGGTCTTCCAGTCCTTCGCCCTGATGCCTTCGCGCAGCGTGCTGGACAACGCCGCCTTCGGCCTCGAAGTGGCCGGCAAGAGCAAGAAGGAGCGCGAACAGCGCGCCATGCAGGTACTCAAGCAGGTCGGCCTGGACACCTTTGCGCACAAGATGCCGCATGAGCTGTCCGGCGGCATGCAACAGCGCGTCGGCCTGGCCCGCGCCCTGGCGGTTGACCCGTCAATGATCATCATGGACGAGGCGTTTTCCGCCCTCGACCCGCTCAAGCGCCGCGAGATGCAGGACGTGCTGCTGGAGCTGCAGAAAACCGATCGCCGCACCATCATCTTTGTCTCCCACGACATCGAAGAAGCCATGCGCATCGGCACCCGCATCGGCATCATGGAAGGCGGCAAACTGGTTCAGGTCGGCACCCCGCAGGAGCTGATCGACAACCCCGCCAACGATTACGTGCGCAACTTCTTCAACACCGTCGACACCAACCGCTACCTCACCGCCGGCCAATTGATGGCCGACAGCGTGCCGATCTACGTGCACAACGGCAAAGCGCCGGACGCACAGACGGTCTGCCAGGAGCTGCAGGCGCTGGACAAGCACTACGCCTTTATCGTCGACGAGCAGAACACCTTCCAGGGCTCCATCAGCCTGGAGCGGATCGCCCTGCTGGTCGAGGGTGGTACCACCTGCGGCCTCGACGGCCAGGTGCTCAAGCCAATCAAACCGATCCCCGAAGACCTGCCGCTGGACCAGGTGATTGAACGCCTGGTGGACAACGAAGGGCCGATCCCGGTGGTCGACAGCAATGGCCGCTACAGCGGCGCCATCAGCAAAGGTCGCCTGCTGACCCGCCTGCAGGGAGAGTTCCATGAGTGAGAAACAGCTCGACCTGGGCAGCTGGGTCAATGATGTGGTGCAGCACCTGCTGGACAACTACAGCGATGGCTTCGACAGCATCGGCGCCGTGGTCAACGGCTTTTCCGAAGGCATCGAATGGCTGCTGATGCTGCCACCGGCCTGGCTGCTGATTGCCATCTTCGTCGGCCTCGGCCTGTGGCGTATCGGCTACAAGTTCGCCATCTTCACCGCCGTGGCCTTTGTGCTGATCGTGCTCACCGGCTTCTGGGAACAGACCGTGGTCACCCTCGGCCTGACCTTCTCCGCCACGCTGATCAGCCTGCTACTCGGCATACCGCTGGGTATCTGGGCAGCGCGCAGTGAGCGGGTAGCGACCATCATCCGGCCGATTCTCGACTTCATGCAGACCATGCCGGCGTTCGTCTACCTGATTCCCGCCGCCATGCTCTTCGGCCTCGGCCGCGTGCCGGGGATCATCGCCACAGTGATCTTCGCCATGCCACCGGCGGTGCGCCTGACCAACCTGGGCATCCGCCAGGTAAATAAAGAGATCATCGAAGCCGGCCAATCCTTCGGCTGCACCCCGCGTCAGCTACTGTTCAAAGTCCAGCTGCCCAACGCCATGCCGTCGATCATGGCCGGGGTCAACCAGACCATCATGATGGCCCTGTCGATGGTGATTATCGCCTCGATGGTTGGCGCAGGCGGCCTGGGCAACGACGTACTGGCGAGTATCCAGCGCCTGGACATCGGCCTCGGTTTCGAAAGCGGCATGGCCGTGGTGTTGCTGGCGATCATTCTCGACCGCATCACGGAAAGTTTCGGTACCCCGCAAACCGCCAAACGCAGCAGTCTGTTCAGTTGGTTCAGCGGCAAGCTTCAACGCCAGTAATCTAAATTTAACCATCACAGGGAATCGCAGATGAAAACGATTAAACAGCTCGCAGGTGTCGGCCTGCTCTCCGTGGCCATGCTGCAAAGCGCCTGGGCGCAAGAGCCGGAGAGTTGCAAAATGGTGCGCTTCGCCGAAATTGGCTGGGCCGACATCGCCGCCACCACCGGTGTCGCCATGACCCTCAGCGAAGGCCTGGGCTACCAGACCCGCAAGATCATGGCCTCCGTACCTATCGCCTTTACCGGGGTGAAAAGCGGCCAGATCGACGTCTTCCTCGGTTACTGGGCGCCCTCGATGGACGCTGTGATTGAACCCTTCACAAAGGATGGCGGCGTCAAAGTGCTGCCCAAGGCCAACCTTGAAGGCGCCAAATACACCCTCGCCGTGCCGACCTACGCCGCAGAAGCCGGGCTGAAAAGCTTTGCCGACATCGCCAAGTTCAAGGACCAGCTGGGCGGCAAAATCTTCGGCATCGAGCCGGGTAACGACGGCAACCTGCTGATCGACGGCATGATCAAGAGCAACCAGTTCGGCCTCGGCGAATTCAAGATGGTCGAGTCCAGCGAAGCCGGCATGCTCGTTCAGCTGCAACGCGCGGTGAAAAAGAAAGAACCTGCCGTATTCCTCGGCTGGGCACCGCACCCGATGAACACCCAGTTCGACATCACCTACCTGGAAGGCGGCGATGACGTCTTCGGCCCCGACTACGGCGCCGCCAAGGTCTACACCGTAGTACCGCCGGATTACGAAGCGCGCTGCGCCAACGTCGGCAAACTGCTGAACAACCTGCAGTTCACCGTGGAAATCGAAAGCCAGCTGATGGAAAAGGTTCTGGAAAAACAGAACCCAACCAAAGTCGCGGCCGACTGGATCAAAGCCAACCCGGCGATCCTCGACCAGTGGCTGGCCGGCGTTACCACCTATGACGGCCAGAACGGCGTTGCAGCCGTGAAGAAACACCTCGGCATGTAAGCCACACCGCGCCGCCCCAGTGATCTGCCGGCGGCGCGGCTAGTTAAAGCACCTGAATCAGCACCACACCCGCGAGGCCACACGGCCATCGCCGGGTTTGTTGCAGCCCGGATTTAACACGCAGCACCTGAGCAACACCGATCAACCCCTCACCCCACTGGGGAAACGACTGCATAGATGCAGGAAGTAGGGCGCCGCAGGATGCCAGAGCCGAGGGTTAGAGAGAGGGGCAACACACAACCCCTCCCGAGCAAGCCATACCACGCAACCTGTAACACCCAGCTAGGCCCGCAAGAAGAACGCGCCAGTAACTCACTGAACTGCCACTCTCACTGACGGAGCACAACCTATGCGAAACCTGAAGAACCTCTGCCTGCAAAGCCTCGGCGTCGCCGCTCTGGCCATCGGCATGAGCACCGCCATGGCGGCTGACAAACCCACCCTGAACATCGGCTACGTCAACGGTTGGGACGACAGCGTCGCCGCCACCTTTGTCGCCGGGGAAATCCTCCAGAGCAAACTCGGCTACACCGTTGCACTCAAGCCCGTAGAACCGGCCATCATGTGGCAAGGCGTAGCACGCGGCGACCTCGACGCCACCCTCTCCGCCTGGCTGCCCGCCACCCACGGCGAATACTTTGAAAAACTCAAAGACAAGGTCGAAGTGCTTGGCACCAACTACGCTGGCGCGAAAATCGGCCTGATCGTGCCGGACTACGTACAAGCCAAAACCATCGCCGACCTGCAAACCTACGCCAAGGACTTCGACGGCAAAATCACCGGCATCGACGCCGGCGCCGGCGTCATGCGCCGCACCGAAGAAGCCATCAAGGAATACGCCCTCACCGACATCAAACTGATGCCAAGCTCCGGCCCGGCCATGGCCACCGCCCTGACCCGCGCCGAGAAAAACAAACAAGCCATCGTCGTCACCGGCTGGATCCCGCACTGGATGTTCGCCAAATGGAACCTGCGCTTCCTCGAAGACCCGAAAAAAGTCTTCGGCGATGACGAACACGTCGACACCGTCGCCAACCCCAGCATCAACAGCAAAGCCCCAGAAGCCGCTGCCTTCCTGAAGAAATTCTCCTGGAGCGGTGAAGAAGTCGGCGCCGTGATGCTCGCCATCCGCGAAGGCGCCAAACCGGAAGACGCCGCCAAAGACTGGATCAGCAAAAACCCAGAGCGCGTCGCTGAATGGCTTAAATAAGCCAAGGCTGCACCTCACTATAGAAGCGGGCTACGGCCCGCTTTTTTGTGGGCGCGAAATGGTGGTGGAAGAATGTTCTAGACAGGGGGAGATGGGGGTGGATAGGGTTAGGGGCATGGTGGCTGAGTAATGGCCAGGTGGTCGTCTAACCCTCGCCTAATCCTGCTGGCTTGCGACATACGGTGCGGGATACAAGCAGGCTGCAGCAGGCAAAGCGGCGTTATACGACAGATAAACGCGACATTGGTATGTCGCATAATTAATAGTTAGGTGCCACATGGATCGTCGCCACATCCCACTCTTTCTTATGTTCTTCGCATGCAGCGCCAACGCTGAGGTATCTGACAAAATCGCGCCCGTATCAAATATGTGGACTGTGGCGCTACTTTCCGGGCTAGTGGCAAGTGCTCTAACACTTTGGAAAAAGTGGTTTCTACTCTTGGGCGTGGCATTTTCAGCACTTCATTTAAGCGCAACAATTGATTTAGCATCGGATCAAAGTCTTGCCAAAGCAATCATCGCAGAGCTAGGCAGCCTATATATTCCACAAAGCTATATCACCTCACTAATTCCGTTGCTCATGGTTGTTGCGTCTTACCTGTACGTTCGAAAGAAGAACCGTAGTGCAGCACCTAATTAGTGGTTCAAACCGTTCGCTTCGCTCACTGGGACGGGCTAAAGCCCGCCCCTTAACCAAACGTTATATTTATTTATCTCCACAAAACTTATAGGAGAGACATGTGAATAAAAAAGACAGCCATGATTCATTATTAGTGATGCTAAAAAAGAATATTGCACTATGGGGTGTTGTCGCTTTTTTAGCACTGGTTGTGGCGCCAATTGGATTCAATATTGCAGAACCATACCTGAAAATATCCATCACAATAGGTACAGCTCTTTTCGTGGCGTTAACTGTCTCATACTTTACAAACAAAAAGACCGCCGCCACTACAAACTATGAAGTCACCGAATTAATTAACAATAAATTTCCAAAATTCCTTCAGATAGAACAAATTGGCCTAGAAAAAATAATCTATGAAAATAACATGGAGGCAGTTGGCGTGGATTTATCTGAGCCAGCGGAACTATTCATAGCGATGAACGACGGGAAGAATTTCTTTACAAATAACTCAAGAAAGCTTTCTGAAAGATTTAAAAAAGAAAACCGGAAAACCACTATTATTTTGATGTCGCCTGAATCCGAATCCGAGGAAATACTAAATACTAGGAATGGAAAGCAAGAAAAAGGATATTACGCAAATAAAATAAAAGATGCGACTAAAGATTTTAAAGAGTTCCACAAAGACTCCCCAGAAACAAACTTACTAGAGATTCGATATTTTAGTTTCAATGTTTCCATGTCCGTTGTTGCAACGGAGGATATTGCCATTGTAGGTCTATATAGAAACTCGGCTGGCAAATCGCTAACCCCCCCAAGCTTTGTTTTTAAGAATAATGGCGATACTGGTGAGTATTCGAATATTCTCAAGGATGTTAAAAACCTAGTTAAAGCATCAGAAGTCCATTGGGCGTCTTCTGATATTTAGCATTCTGATGATTAGATTGCAATATAACAATCGGTTCAAACCGTTCGCTTCGCTCACTGGGACGGGCTAAAGCCCCCTTAACCAAACGTTAGAGTTACAAGGAGGCTTATGTGCCACCCATAGGAAAAATCCTATCATTCGATACTTTTCCATTTCTATGCCGGCTAGTGGCCTGTGCACTTCTTGCAATGGCGCTCACAAATATAGGGTTTCCTCCTACAGAGAACATAGGAACCACTGCATTAACCCTTCTGATTTTCTCAATATTTTTCCTGTTACTCCCAATCGCCAAGAAAATTTCAATTGGAAAACTAATTTCATTTGAAAGGGAAGTTGAGAAAATTGCTGGCGAGGTAAAAGAATTTAAATCTGAAACCAGAGAGTTTCTTGGTGTTTATAGCAGCATGCTAAACACCATTTCAAATACGGTACAGCAAACGGTAAACGTACATTACCCGAACCCAGAAGAAGCACGCCAAGCCAAAGAAGATCTAGAAGCGGCAATCGAAACACCTGATGAACCAGGAGCGATAGAAGACGATGTTTCGGCATTTATTGCTCAAGCAGGTGGCGATTACAACTTCGCATTGGCCAAGCTAAGAATGGAGCTAGAGCAGAATCTCCGGAATATTCTTGGAAAAAGAACCATCACGCCAGACCCAACAAAAATGGTGGAGAAATTTCTATCTGCAAGGCAGCTATTTAGGGAGCTAACCATTAGCCACCAAAAGTACATGCATATGCGCAGTTCGTTTGATTACATTCTGAAAATTTGCAACGCTGCAATTCATGGACAACAGGTTTCAGAACCTCACGCACACGAAGCAATTTACATGGGGCTTCAAATTATTGATGAGCTAAAAAAGGACGCTAAGTTATAACTCTAACATTGCGTTCAAATCGCTCACTATGTACGCGGGGACGAGCTAAAGCCCCCTAGCTTAATCATTAGCCAACAAGGAAAGTCATGTCACATATTCAAGTGAAAGTTCAGCAGCGCTTTGACGAACTCTTAGCAATAGGAGCCCGCATTCCGCTCCTTGGCCGTGAATCACACAGTGCAGATACACAAGCTTTCTACACTTGGGCTGCAAGCGTGCTTAGTTTATTTCACGGCGTGTTTGGCACAAATAATCCGCACTACACGCGGTTCAACAATGAAATGTCAGCCATTCAAAATAATTACATCCCGGAACGAGCACTTCAAGCATGCCGTGGAATTTTTATGGGTGCAAAGAGCGACGTCGAGGGCGGCTACATATTCAACATTGAAAAGAGCGTAACCGGAGAATTATTTGGTGACTTAGTGGCACTAGCCAAAGCCTCTCTAGCTGAAGGACATCATACAGTTGCAACAGTTCTGGCATCAGCAGCATTAGAAGACGCATTAAAGAGGTTTGCAATAGCAAACAGCCTAGATGTTGAAGGTAATACTATGGATCAAGTTGTAAATTCACTTAAATCGCAAGGCCTAATTTCCGGCCCACAAAAAGCACTTTTAGCGGCAATGCCAAAAATTCGTAACCAAGCTATGCACGCGAACTGGGACAAACTGACACCGCAAGATGCTGGCAGCATGGTTGGCTTTGTAGAACACTTCCTGCTTTCCAACTTCACCTAAATTGTCGGCTAACTATGCGCTGAAATCGCTCACTCCGCTCGCCGGGATGGTCTGAAGCCACCCCCTAGCTTAATCGTTAGAGATCACAAAATGTCCCTTGCCAAAACATCATTCGAGTATGGAATAAGAGACGCGGAAGAGCTCCTTGCTCATTTCGACTCAATTAATACTAATCCTCCTCCAGCAAACGCTGAGGTGCTCAAACGAGCCGGTTTGGTTATGGCACTAACAGCATGGGAAACATACGTGGAAGATCGAGTGACCGAAGGTGTGCAAAAGCGCCTTGCTGCGGTCTCCGGTAGCTATGTCGGAAATTTCATCATTAAAAAGTTACAACTTGAACTAAAGCAATTTCATAATCCGACATCTGACAAAACAAAGAAAATATTTACAGACTATCTGGATCTTGATGTTACTCAAGGCTGGAACTGGGCAAACCATGACCCAGAAAGAGCAAGAACATCACTTAATCAATGGATTTCAAAACGCGGCGACGCTGTGCATCGGTCCAAGCCAATAAACAATGGCGCACCTACGGCACACCTTATTAAGCGCGATGAGCTGGAAAAGGTAATTCGTTTTATCAAAGATCTAGTAAAAGCCACTGACGCTTACTTGGAGTGCAATATCTAAGAGCAATAGGAAACAGACCACAATTTAAGCCCCCGGCTGATCACTCAAACGAGTCACTAGCCTCGTCCTTAACACCTAAATCGAGCTAAAAATGAACCGCCGCAAGAAAATCAAACAGCTGCTCGAAGCACACGCCAAAAAAGCCAATGCCAAATTGGCACCCAAGAAAAAATCCACCTATATCAGCAAAGCCGACCGTTTAAAGCTGGCCGCTGAAGCCAGCCAAGATTCAATCGTTACTCCCGAGCCAACGGAATCGGATTTAATCGCTGAAACCAAAGACGCGCCCCAACCATAAATTCAATACGCCGTGATGGACTACAAGGAAGAAAGCCCAGATGCCAGGCCAATACCCAAACAGAATCAAACAGCTGCCCTTATTCGATGGCCGCTTTGACGCCTATAAGCTTGAGGCAAAAGACAGCACCGTTCTGTTTGCCTCCTACCCTGCCGGCACCTCCATCCCGCCGCATACCCATGACACCGATAACCATGGCGTGATTACGCGCGGCGAATTGATCCTGACGATGAATAACCAGACGATCCGGGTTGGCGTCGGCGAGTGGTATCACGTACCTGCAAACGTTGAGCACTCCGCTGTATTTGAGGTCGAGACCGATGAGGTTGAATTCTGGTTTGTATAAGGCATAACAACCCCGGAATAACCCTGCCGCCTTTTGTGTAGATCAGCATGCAAGCAACGTTTCGCACCGATGTACTGCAAAACCGCAATAACGCACAGATCATCGAGCGCTGGGATGCGCTGAACCTCACGGATGGCTGGCTAGTCGCCGGCTGCCTGTTTCAGACGGTGTGGAATGTGCTTTCTGCACAGCCGCCGGAGAGCAAGATCAAGGATTACGACTTCTTCTACTTCGACCCTACTGACCTGAGCGAAGCGGCTGAAAGCGCCGTGCAGCGCCATGTAGAAACCGTACTGGCAGACCTGGGCATAACCGTGGAAGTCGCCAACCAGGCGCGGGTGCACCTTTGGTATGAAGCGCATTTTGGCCATCCCTATGCAGCGCTGAGCAGCGCCAGGGAAGGCATCGACCGCTTTCTGATACCGGGAACATGCGTTGGCATTAACCCCGATAAGGTCTACGCACCAAACGGCCTTGAGCTTTTGTATAAGGGAACCCTGACGCCAAACCCGCTGACACCGCATACAAGCCTTTTTGCCCAAAAGGCCGCGTCCTATCAGCAGCGCTGGCCTTGGCTCACCATCAGCGCTACTGAGCCGCCACTTCACGAGTTCAAAAGATGAACGGAACATTTCGCACGGACGCCATCGCAACGGCGATAGCTATTGCAGCAGTTACAGCGCTCACCCTGATCAAGGGCGACGTGCTTTTTATGGGGCTTTGGTATTACACCTTGGTACTCCTTGGCACCTTCGCCCTGGCACGGCTGGTTAAGCCAAAACCGTTATTTATCACGGGCGGCATTGCTGCAGCCTGCCTCTCATTCGGCGTGTACATCTACGCCAACTGGACACCTGCGCCCACCCACGACCTGCTTGGCCTCGGCCATTTATGCTCATTACCCGGAGCGGCTATCGGACTACTTATCGGCGCAGTGATCAGCCGGCGTACACAACAGAGCAGTACCGCCGCTTTTGTCACTGGCATAAGCGGTTTCGGCTTGGGCTTTGCGGTTAATCAGGCAGTGCTCTGCTCGACCGTTATGTCCTGTCGTTCATTGCTGCCGTTTTTATAACTCGCGCCCACCGCCACTGAAGAATGGGCCAGCCAAGGGCTGGCCAGAGTGTCATAGCAGACCCACAGCCGCTGTTCTAGCGCACTTTTCTGCAGAGTTAATCCACATGCGCCTCACTCTTTATCTCTTGTTGTTTATCGCGCCGGCATCACTGGCCAATGAGTGCGTGGTGCTATTGCATGGCATGGGCCGAACCAGCTACTCGATGAATGCAATCGAAGACTCGTTAGCCAAAGAGCACTACACCGTTATCAACAACAGCTACCCGTCCACTGAACAAAACATTCAGCAGCTGGCATCAGTAGTCGGGGATGGCATTGCCGAGTGTAAAAAAGCCGGCGCGCAGAGCATCCACTTTGTTACCCACTCGTTGGGCGGCATCTTGGTCAGGCAGTATTTTCAGAACAACGTTGTTGCCGAAGCCAAGCGGGTGGTCATGCTCGGCCCGCCCAACCACGGCAGTGAGGTAACGACGAACAAGAAAGACCAGTGGTGGTACAAATTGGCCACCGGGCCAGCCGGACAGCAGCTCAGCACGGAAAGCGACAGCACGCCCAACCAGCTTAAATCGATCCCTCTGGAGATCGGCATAGTTGCCGGCACGGAAAGTCTGGACCCATGGTTTGCTGGAGATTTGCCCAAGCCAAACGATGGCAAGGTTTCGGTGGAGAGCGCCAAGCTCGCTGAGATGAAGGACTTTATTACTGTTCCGCACAGCCATACGTTTATGGTGAGTGCCGATATTGTGACCAGTCAGATCAAGCAGTTTCTGCAGCATGGTCATTTCAGCCATGAGCCCTAACCCGTTGTTGGCAGCGCGAATAATCAAATATGGCCACAACCCGCCAACCAGATAGATCCAAGCCAGCCCACAGCGCTATCTGGGCCAGACGCATTTATACGCTGGCGCTGCTGTGCCTACTCGGCCTGCTACTGCCGCTGCTCTCGCACCTTCTCGCTGGCGTAGCAGGCACGCTGGTCTGGCTGATCGATCTGGCCAGCCATTGGCAGTGGCTGTTCTTTCTCGGGCTTGTTGTGTTTGCCGGGTTGGCTTGTTGCCGTGATAAGCGCTGGGTCGTTTTGTTGTTAGCGCTGCCATTGCCCTGGCTGACGGCATCCGCGCCGGCACCGACTGGCGAGCCGCAGGCCCAGGTGTTGGCCGTAGCCAGTGCCAACGTCCATCTAGATAGCCGCAACACGCAAGGGTTAGCCACCTGGTTGGAGCAGGAAAAACCGGATGTGCTGGTGCTGTTGGAGGTTTCCCCCGCCTATGCGCAAGGCTTGCGCACGCTACGCAATTACCCCTTTCAACACATAGTTGCCCAGGACAGCCCCTTTGGCATCGCCGTGCTGTCACGCCATCCACTGCTGCAGATCGAGGTAATCGAGGATGCGCAGGGGATTGCCCATATCGAGGCGCAGTTGCAATGGCACGGCCAGCCGATCGGAATTATCGCCCTGCACCCGATGCCGCCGCTTTCGCCGCAGTATCACAGCATGCGTAACGCCAAGTTGGCGGCCCTGGCCCAGCAAGCTGCAGCCAACGGCATACCGACGGTTTTAGCCGGCGACCTGAATGCCACCCCCTGGTCGTCGGCCTTTAGCGGGCTGGCGCAATTGGGTTTACGCCGCGCCAGCGGCTTGGCCGCGACCTGGCCGGCCGTCTTGCAGGGCGTGCTCGGCTTGCCTATCGACCATGTGCTGGTCACGCCGCATTGGGCGGTGGTGGCGCGCCAGGTAGGCCCACAGTTGGGCTCGGATCATTTGCCGGTGCTGGTTCGCCTGGTGCCCGCGCTAGAGAAATAAAGGCGACAGGTTTACCTTGCCTAACAGCCTGCACCCGCACAGCAAGCCATTCCAACATTGAGGGACCACCATGATCACCTGCCATATCCGCTATGTGCTCGACCCGCGCAAACTCAAGGAATTCGAGCATTACGGCAAGCTGTGGATTGCCCTGGTGGAGAAGTTTGGCGGTACGCATCACGGTTACTTTCTGCCCTCGGAAGGTGCCAACAATATCGGCCTGGCGATGTTCAGCTTCCCCAGCCTGGCGGAGTACGAGCAGTACCGGCTGAAATCCTTTGCCGACGCCGAGTGCCTGGCGGCCTTTAAATATGCGGAAGAGACCCAGTGTGTGCTCAGCTACGAGCGCACCTTCTTCCGCCCGGTATTCGATGCCTGACTGAACCTTAGTTGCCGAGTTAAACGCATGTCCCAGCTAGCCCACTTCCAGTTGATGGCCCGCTATAACGCGTGGATGAATGACAAGCTCTACGCGGCTGCCGGCCAGCTCTCGCCGCAAGCGCTGACTGAGGATCGCGGGGCGTTTTTCCCGTCCATCCTCGCCACGCTCAACCATATTGCGGTGGGCGATATCATCTGGCTCAAGCGCTTTGCCGAGCACCCGGCCTGCACAGAGCTGCGCGCGGCGATCAGTGATTTACAGCGGCCGACGGCGCTGGATCAGCTGCTGTTCGATACCTTCGCGCCGTTGCAAGCTTTGCGCAGCCGGCTGGATGGGCATATCAGCAACTGGGTCGCAGCGCTGAGTGAAGCGGATCTGGAATATGTGCTGGCCTACGGCAATATGAAGGGCGTACCAGCGCAGCGCCCCTATGCCAGCCTGATGCTGCATTTCTTCAATCATCAGACCCACCATCGCGGCCAGGCCAGCACCTTGCTGCACCAGGCCGGTCAGGATATCGGCGTGACCGATTTACTGGCGCTGATTGCCGACGTTGAGCCTCGCTAATGCGCTCTGCAATCCGCCAGAACCAAGACAACCGATGAAGCCACTCGCCCTGCTGCTGGTTTATCTCCCGCGCACCGCCTTTCGCCGGGCGGCGCAGACGCAGCTGAGTGCGTGTTTGCCTGCGGCCACGGCGGCAGCGGTATGGGCCAGAACCCTGGAAGTACAAGGTGAATTGCAACGCACGCGGGTAAGCCATTCGCCGGGGGTGAATCTGCTGCTGCGTTATATGCAGTGGGATTACGCGCTTTACCGCGCCTTGCAGGAGCACGGCATTGGCCAGCAGCAGGCCGGCGAGTGGATCGAGCAGATCAACTGGCAGATCTTCGCCCCGGCCAGCGCCCTGGCCTTCAAGCTGTCGCGCCTGCGCAGCAGCCGCTTGCAGGCGCGCATTCAGTGGCTGCTCGATGCGCTGTTCAACCTGGTGTTTACCCGCCCTTTCCAACGCAGCAATCTACCCGAGGTCGCTGGAGTGGCCTTTGATGTGCAGGTGTGCCCGCTGGCCAGTTACCTGCGCAAGCAGGGTGCGCCGGAGCTGACCCACTTTGCCGCATGCAGCCTGGATTACCGTCTGGCTACGGACTGGGGCGTGACGCTGCAGCGCAGACAAACCCTCGCCGGCGGCGCGGCGTATTGTGATTTTCGCTTTAGCGTACCGCCCACCGAGCTGATTGCCCGTGAAGGCGCGAGCAACAGCGCTGCCGATAGCGCGCCTAACGAGTCGCGAACGGCTTTGCGCCGGGGCATATCCCTGACCGACAGGTCATCCCTGGAACGTCATGTTTGATTGATCGCTCAACAATAACCGGCCTAGACTGCGCGCATTCCGGGGACGCCCCCATCGACGGAGAAGCAGATGCCCAAGGTCGGAATGCAACCGATCCGCCGCTCGCAATTGATTGCGGCCACCCTCGAAGCGGTTGATCAGGTCGGCATGAGCGATGCCAGCATCGCCTATATTGCGCGGATCGCAGGGGTCTCCAACGGCATCATCAGCCACTATTTCCGCGACAAGAACGGTCTGCTCGACGCCACCATGCGCCACCTGATGCAGGCGCTCAGTGATGCCGTGCGCGCACGCCGCGCCAGCCTGCCGCCAGACCAGCCGCGCGAACACCTGCGAGCGATGATTGAAGGCAACTTCGATGACAGCCAGGTCAACGGCCCGGCGATGAAAACCTGGCTGGCGTTCTGGGCCACCAGCATGCACCAGCCGGCGCTGCGGCGTTTGCAGCGGGTCAACGATCACCGTCTGTATTCCAACCTGTGCGGGCAATTCCGTCGGGTGTTGCCGCAGGAGCAGGCACGCAGCGCAGCCCGTGGCCTGGCGGCCTTGATCGATGGTTTGTGGCTGCGCGGGGCGCTGTCCGGCGAAGGCTTCGACACCCGCCAGGCAATTGCAATTGCATACGAATACCTTGATCTGCAATTGGCCAAGGCGCAGTAAACCTCGCACACCTTCCGCCGAGGCGTTAGCTGAGTGGACTGCCGTAGGAATGCTCAGCTTTTGTAGGAGCGGGCTTGCCCGCGATTCGCGGTAACTCGAATAACATCGCGGCCAATGACTAGCTGTCCCCACCGCTCCTACATACCCCGCTGACCCCGCCAGCACGGCTGGCGAGCACTTGACTGGCGCAAAACCTCAAACAACCCGAATACCAACGTCTACACGCCCTGCGTGTCGTGTTTGACTGCGCCCTGTCGTTTTTATTGATTGATCGTTCAATTAAGATAATTTAGCCTTGCGTCTATATTGCCTAGACCAATGACCTGCGCCAGGCGGCTCGCATCGCCCACCGCACACGAGGAACGCGCCATGCCCCGCTTCGACGAACAGCAGCTCTTTATTGGCGGCCGTTATGTAACGGCCAGCAGCGGCGAAACCTTCAACAGCATCAACCCGGCCACCGGCGAAGTGCTGGCCAGCGTGCAGCGCGCCAGCAAGGCGGACGTGGAACTGGCCGTGGCCAGCGCCACCGAAGGCCAGAAGGTGTGGGCAGCGATGACCGCCATGCAGCGTTCGCGCATCCTGCGCAAAGCCGTGGATATCCTGCGCGAGCGCAACGATGAACTGGCCGAGCTGGAAACCCTCGACACCGGCAAACCTTTGAGCGAAACCCGCTACGTCGATATCGTCACCGGCGCCGACGTGCTGGAGTACTACGCCGGCCTGATCCCGGCCATCGAAGGCGAGCAGATCCCGCTGCGCGACACCAGTTTCGTCTACACCCGCCGCGAGCCGCTGGGCGTGGTCGCCGGCATCGGCGCGTGGAACTACCCGATCCAGATCGCCCTGTGGAAATCCGCCCCGGCCCTGGCTGCCGGCAACGCGATGATCTTCAAACCAAGCGAAGTCACCTCGCTCAGTGCATTGAAACTGGCGGAAATCTACACTGCTGCCGGCGTGCCGGATGGCGTGTTCAACGTGCTCACCGGCAGCGGCCGTGAAGTGGGCCAGTGGCTGACCGAGCATCCGGGCATCGAGAAGATTTCCTTTACCGGCGGCACCGTGACCGGCAAGAAGGTCATGGCCAGCGCCTCCAGCTCGTCGCTCAAGGAAGTGACCATGGAGCTGGGTGGCAAATCGCCACTGATCATTTTCGAAGACGCCGACCTCGACCGCGCTGCCGACATCGCGGTGATGGCCAACTTCTACAGCTCCGGCCAGGTCTGCACCAACGGCACCCGCGTGTTTGTACCGCGCATGCTGCAGGCCCGCTTCGAGGCCAAGGTGCTGGAGCGGGTCAAGCGCATCCGCCTCGGCGATCCGCTGAATGACGCCACCAACTTCGGTCCACTGGTCAGCGCGGCACATATGGAAAGTGTGCTCGGCTATATCGAAAAAGGCCGCAGCGAAGGCGCACGCCTGCTGATCGGCGGCAATCGCGTGACCGAAGGCGAGTACGCCAAGGGCGCCTATGTCGCGCCGACGGTATTCACCGACTGCAACGACGGCATGACCATCGTCCGCGAGGAAATCTTCGGCCCGGTGATGAGCATCCTGGTGTACGACAGCGAAGAAGAAGTAATCCGCCGCGCCAACGCCACCGAGTACGGCCTGGCCGCTGGCGTGGTAACCCGCGACCTGAACCGCGCACACCGGGTGATCCACAAGCTGGAAGCCGGCATCTGCTGGATCAACACCTGGGGCGAGTCGCCAGCAGAAATGCCAGTTGGCGGTTACAAACAGTCCGGCGTCGGCCGCGAAAACGGCCTGACCACCCTGGCGCACTACACGCGGATCAAATCGGTACAGGTTGAGCTGGGCGGTTACACCTCGGTGTTTTGAATATCACGCCCGTGGGAGGGGCTTTAGCCGCGAAAAGTATCGCGGCTAAAGCCCCTCCCACAAAAATCGCCGCCCCGTAGCCCGGATGCAATCCGGGAACAGTCACCGCGTTTTCCCCGGAGTGCATCCGGGCTACAGGAGCTTTTATGCCCCAGGAATTCGACTACATCATCATCGGCGCCGGCTCGGCCGGTAACGTGCTGGCCACCCGCCTGACCGAGGACGCCGACGTCAGCGTGCTGCTGCTGGAAGCCGGCGGCCCGGACTACCGCCTGGATTTCCGCACCCAGATGCCCGCCGCCCTGGCCTTCCCGCTGCAAGGCCGGCGCTACAACTGGGCCTACCTGACCGACCCCGAGCCGCATATGAACAACCGCCGCATGGAATGCGGGCGCGGCAAGGGCCTGGGCGGCTCTTCCCTGATCAACGGCATGTGCTACATCCGTGGCAACGCCATGGATTACGACGGCTGGGCCGAGGAAAAAGGTCTGGAAGACTGGAGCTACCTGGATTGCCTGCCGTATTTCCGCAAGGCGGAAACCCGCGACATCGGCGCCAATGCCTACCACGGCGGCGAGGGTCCAGTGAGCGTGACTACGCCGAAAAACGGCAATAACCCGCTGTTCCACGCCATGATCGAAGCCGGCGTGCAGGCCGGTTACCCGCGCACCGATGACCTAAACGGCTACCAGCAGGAAGGCTTCGGCCCGATGGACCGTACCGTTACGCCCAAGGGCCGGCGTTCCAGCACCGCGCGCGGCTATCTCGATCAGGCCCGCGAACGGCCAAATCTGACCATCGTTACTCATGCCCTGACCGACCGCATTCTGTTCAGCGGCAAACGCGCCAGCGGCGTGGCCTATCTGCAGGGCGATAACGACACGCCGATCACCGTCAACGCGCGCCGTGAAGTGCTGCTGTGCAGCGGCGCGATTGCTTCGCCGCAAGTGCTGCAACGCTCCGGCGTCGGCCCGGCGGCGCTGCTGCGTGAGCTGGATATCCCCCTGGTGCACGACCTGCCCGGCGTCGGCCAGAACCTGCAGGACCACCTGGAGGTGTACCTGCAATACGCCTGCAAGCAGCCGGTGTCGTTGTACCCGGCGCTGCAATGGTGGAACCAGCCAATGATCGGCGCCAACTGGCTGTTCCTCGGCAAGGGCATCGGCGCCAGCAACCAGTTCGAGGCCGGTGGTTTTATCCGCTCCAGCGCGGACTTTGCCTGGCCGAATATCCAATACCACTTCCTGCCGGTGGCGATTAATTACAACGGCAGCAACGCGGTGAAGGAGCACGGTTTCCAGGCACATATGGGCTCCATGCGCTCGCCGAGCCGTGGACGCATTCAGATCAAGTCCAAGGACCCACGCCAGCACCCGAGCATCCTGTTCAATTACATGGCCCACGAGCAGGACTGGCGCGAGTTCCGCGACGGCATCCGCATCACCCGCGAAATCATGGCGCAGGCCGCGCTGGACCCTTATCGCGGACGTGAGATCAGCCCCGGCGCCGAGCTGCAGACCGACGCCGAACTGGACGCCTTTATCCGCGAACATGCGGAAACGGCCTACCATCCGTCGTGTTCCTGCAAGATGGGCGAAGACGAGATGGCAGTGGTCGATGGTCAGGGCCGGGTGCATGGCGTGCAGGGCCTGCGCGTGGTGGATGCGTCGATCATGCCGCTGATCGTCACCGGTAATCTGAATGCGCCGACCATCATGATGGCCGAGAAGATTGCCGACAAAATCCGTGGCCGCGCCCCGCTGCCACGCAGCACTGCGCCGTATTTCGTCGCAGGCAACGCGGCAGTACGCGGCACGGCGCAGCGTTCCGCGTAACGCTACAGCGCCACACCCAGACGCCGCAGCGGTTTCGCCTCTGCGGCGTTTCTTTATATGAGGCCCAGCGCGGCGTGATCTGCTACCCATAGCGGCGGCCTTTAGCCCGGAGAAACCACGCGCTGCTTGAAGCTGCGGGCGAAGGGCGTCGATAATGCGCAGTTTTCAACCAGCGCCTTTGTGCGCCGCCGCCCCCACGGCCGACCGAGCAGACCATGAAAGACAGCATTCGCCACCTGATCCAGCAAGCCCTGACCCGCCTCACTGCCGACGGCGTGCTGCCGGAAGGCCTGAGCCCGGCCATTCAGGTGGAGAACACCAAGGACAAGACCCACGGCGACTTCGCCAGCAATATCGCCATGATGCTGGCCAAGCCGGCCGGCATGAAGCCGCGCGACCTGGCCGAGAAGCTGATTGCCGCGCTGCCGAGCGATGCGGCGATCAGCAAGGTCGAGATCGCTGGCCCGGGTTTCCTCAATTTCTACCAGAACACCCAGGCCCTGGCCGCGCGCCTGGATGCCCTGCTGGCTGACGCCAAGCTCGGCGTGCGCAAGGCTGGCCCAGCGCAGCGCGTGGTGGTCGACCTGTCGGCGCCCAACCTGGCCAAAGAGATGCACGTTGGCCACCTGCGCTCGACCATCATCGGTGACGGCGTGGCGCGGGTGCTGGAGTTCCTCGGTGACGAGGTGATCCGGCAGAACCACGTCGGCGACTGGGGCACCCAGTTCGGCATGCTGCTGGCTTATATGCAGGAAAACCCGGCGGCCGCCGAAAGCGAGCTGGCTGACCTGGAAGGCTTCTACCGCGCGGCGAAGAAGCGCTTCGACGAATCCCCTGAGTTCGCCGAGCGTGCCCGCGAGCTGGTAGTGCAGCTGCAGGCCGGCGACGCCGAGTGCCTGCGCCTGTGGCACCGCTTCAACGATATTTCCCTGAGCCACTGCCAGGCGCTGTATGACCGCCTCGGCGTGAAGCTCTCCATGGCCGACGTGAAAGGTGAAAGCGCCTACAACGACGACCTGGCCAACGTGGTCGCTGACCTCAAGGCCAAGGGCCTGCTCAGCGGAAGCGACGGCGCCCAGTGCGTGTTTATGGACGAGTTCAAGAACGCCGAAGGCAACCCGCTGCCGCTGATCGTGCAGAAGGCCGGCGGCGGTTACCTGTACGCCACCACCGACCTGGCTGCCACCCGCTACCGTGCCAACGTGTTGAAAGCAGACCGCGCGCTGTACTTCGTCGACCAGCGCCAGGCCCTGCACTTCCAGATGGTCTTCACCGCCGCGCGCCTGGCTGGCTTCGTCCCGGCCAGCATGCAGCTGGAGCATATGGGTTTCGGCACCATGAACGGCGCCGATGGCCGCCCATTCAAGACCCGCGATGGTGGCACGGTAAAACTGGTCGACCTGCTCGATGAAGCCGAAGAGCGCGCCTACGCCCTGGTCAAAGGCAAAAACCCTGAACTGGACGAAGCCGAACTGCGCCAGATCGCTCGCGCGGTGGGCATCAGCGCAGTGAAATACGCCGACCTGTCCAAGCATCGCAGCAGCGACTACCGCTTCAACTTCGAGCTGATGCTGAGCTTCGAGGGCAACACCGCGCCGTATCTGCTGTACGCCTACACCCGCGTGGCCAGCGTATTCCGCAAACTGGGCAAGGGCTTCGATGAGATCGAAGGCAGCCTCAACCTGCAGGCCGCCCACGAAATCGAACTGGGTGGCAAGCTCGCACAGTTCAATGAGGTGCTCGCCAGCGTTGCCGACAAGGGCGAGCCGCACCTGCTCTGCGCTTACCTGTACGACCTGGCCGGACTATTCTCCAGCTTCTACGAGAACTGCCCGATCCTCTCCACCGAGGACGAGGCTGTACGCAACAGCCGCCTGCGCCTGGCCGCCCTGACCGCGCGCACGCTCAAGCAAGGCCTGGAACTGCTCGGCCTGGAAACCCTGGAGCGCATGTAAGTGGCAGCGAAGAAGAAGCCCGCCGCCAAACGCGGCGCCAGCCGTTACCAGGCGCCCGCGAAAAAACCGGTACCGGGCTGGTTCTGGCTGGTCTGCGGTCTGGTGATCGGCGGCTTTATGGTGTTTCTGTTCAGCCTTGAACCGGGCCGCGACGAGATCAAGCGCAGCAAGGTCGAACAGGCCCGCGCCACTCAGGCCAGCAAAGCTGCAGCCGCCAAGCCCGCGACCAGCGAGCCGGCCAAGCCCAAGTACGACTTCTACACCTTGCTGCCGGAATCGGAAGTGATCCTGCCGCCGCAAAGCATCGAGCCCGTTGTACCGCCGGAGCAAAAACCGGTCAGCCCGGAAGAAGCCGCGAAGATCGACGCCGCCCGTGCCGAAGCCGCGCTCAACGGCCAGGTGCCGCCACCGCCGCCAGTAGTGGCCAAGGGCCCGGTCAGCTCGCAGTTCTTCCTTCAGGCCGGCTCGTTCCGCCGCAAGGACGATGCCGACAGCCTGCGCGCGCAAATCATTCTGCTCGGGCAAAACGTGCAGGTGGAATCCGGCACGGTACGCGAGGAAACCTGGCACCGCGTGCTGGTCGGCCCCTTCGCCACCCGCGAACAGCTCGGCCAGGCGCAGAAATCCCTGTCCGCCAGTGGCTTCAGCAATCTGTTGTTACAGCAGCGCCAGGCGCAATAAACCGCGCGATTTCAGGCCCTGCGGCGTGCCCTGACGACTATTTGTCGGACAGCATGCGCTACAGGGCTTGAAGCGGGCGGCCGTTGCCCCCACTTCATTCGGCATTGGGCACTTTCGCCCCGCTGCGTGGAGACTCTCCCCTTGACCACCATCGTTTCAGTGCGCCGCAACGGCAAAGTCGTCATGGGCGGCGACGGCCAGGTGTCCCTCGGCAATACCGTGATGAAAGGCAACGCGAAAAAAGTTCGCCGCCTTTACCACGGCCAGGTGTTGGCCGGCTTCGCCGGCGCTACCGCCGACGCCTTTACCCTGTTTGAACGCTTTGAAGGCCAGCTGGAAAAACACCAGGGCCATCTGGTGCGCGCCGCCGTCGAGCTGGCCAAAGACTGGCGCACCGACCGTTCGCTGAGCCGCCTGGAAGCCATGCTGGCCGTGGCCAACAAGGACGCCTCGCTGATCATCACCGGCAACGGTGATGTGGTTGAGCCCGAGCACGGCCTGATCGCCATGGGTTCTGGCGGCGGCTTCGCCCAGGCAGCGGCCATGGCCCTGCTGCAAAAAACCGATTTGAGTGCCCGTGAAATCACCGAAACCGCGCTGAACATTGCCGGCTCCATTTGTGTCTTCACTAACCAAACCTTGACTATCGAAGAAGAAGACTGCGCCGAGTAAGCGCGCCTTCTTCTGGAGTAACCCGCATGTCCATGACGCCCCGCGAGATCGTTCACGAACTCAACCGCCATATCATCGGCCAGGACGACGCCAAGCGCGCCGTGGCCATTGCCCTGCGCAACCGCTGGCGGCGCATGCAGCTGCCGGTAGAGCTGCGCGCTGAAGTGACGCCCAAGAACATCCTGATGATCGGCCCGACTGGTGTCGGCAAAACTGAGATCGCCCGCCGCCTGGCCAAGCTGGCCAATGCACCGTTTATCAAGGTGGAAGCAACCAAGTTCACCGAAGTCGGTTATGTCGGCCGCGATGTCGAGTCGATCATCCGTGACCTCGCCGATGCGGCAATCAAGATGCTGCGCGAGCAGGAGATGGTCAAAGTCCGTCACCGCGCCGAAGATGCCGCCGAAGAGCGCATCCTCGATGCCCTGCTGCCACCGGCCCGCACCGGTTTCAGCGAAGAAGCCGCCCCGGCCAGTGATTCCAACACCCGCCAGCTGTTCCGCAAACGCCTGCGCGAGGGTCAGCTGGATGACAAGGACATCGAGATCGAAGTGGCCGATGCGCCAGCCGGCATCGAAATCATGACCCCACCGGGCATGGAAGAGATGACCAACCAGCTGCAAAGCCTGTTTTCCAATATGGGCAAGGGCAAGAAGAAGAGCCGCAAGCTCAAGGTCAAGGAAGCCCTGAAGATGGTGCGCGATGAAGAAGCCGCGCGCCTGGTCAACGAGGAAGAACTCAAGGCCCAGGCCCTGGAAGCCGTGGAACAGAACGGCATCGTGTTTATCGACGAGATCGACAAGGTGGCCAAACGCGGCAACACCGGCGGCGCCGACGTGTCCCGCGAAGGTGTGCAGCGCGACCTGCTGCCGCTGATCGAAGGCTGCACGGTAAACACCAAGCTGGGCATGGTGAAAACCGACCATATCCTGTTTATCGCCTCCGGCGCGTTCCACCTGAGCAAGCCGAGCGACCTGGTGCCCGAGCTGCAAGGCCGCCTGCCGATTCGTGTCGAGCTGAAAGCCCTGACCCCGCAGGATTTCGAGCGCATCCTCACCGAGCCGCACGCCTCGCTCACCGAGCAATACGCCGCACTGCTGAACACCGAAGGCCTGGGCATCCAGTTCGTCGCCGAAGGCATCAAGCGCATCGCCGAGATTGCCTATCAGGTCAACGAAAAGACCGAGAACATCGGCGCGCGCCGCCTGCACACCCTGCTCGAACGCCTGCTGGAGGAAGTCTCTTTCAGCGCTGGCGACCTGGCTGGCCAGCAGAACGGCACGCCGATCGTGATCGACGCCGCTTACGTCAACAGCCACCTCGGCGAGTTGGCGCAGGACGAAGACCTGTCGCGCTATATTCTGTAACGCGCCCCGCCCTGGCCCGGATGCTCTCCGGGCCAGGGCGCCATTCAGGAAGCGAGCATGCGCATCCCAACCGCAATAAAACTGCACAAAGCCTCGAAAACCCTGGAGCTGCACTACGGGCCGGACGAGCACTACACCCTGCCCGCCGAGTTTCTGCGCGTGCATTCGCCGTCGGCAGAAGTGCAGGGTCATGGCAAACCCATCCTGCAAACCGGCAAGCTGCATGTCGGCCTGAGCAAGATCGAGCCCGCCGGCAACTACGCCCTCAAACTGACCTTCGATGACGGCCACGACAGCGGCCTGTTCACCTGGGATTATCTGGAACAGCTGTCTCTGCGTCAGACGGAACTGTGGAGCGATTACCTCGCCACCCTCGCCGCCGCCGGCAAGTCCCGTGACCCCAGCGAAAGCGTGGTCAAATTAATGCTGTGAACGGCCGAAGCGACATGCCGTCAGTAATTGGCTCAGGCGCTTCAGTGATTTCCTCAGGTCAACCCTGCCGAGCGGCAATCTGCCGCAGCGCAGCAGCCCGTCTAGCCCGTTGATCCTGGCTGGTTAGAGCGCATTTTCTAATCCTTACCTGCATACTCATCGCACATTCGGCCTGGATCGCGGCCGGCTTGCACAAATTCTCAAACTCGGGTAACCAAGTAGTTGGAAGTTTCTCGCGCCAGGCAGCCCCTGCGACGAGGACGATTGCGGAGCGATCCGCCCTTGGTAATCCGGGCAATACCTGGCCCTTAGCCCTGTGTCGCCGTGCACAGCAGTACGCCGGTATTTCGTCTCAGGACAATGGAGCGTTGTAGATGACAGATAAGAATAATGATGACCTGAAACACCAGGCCTCCGAGAACACGCTGGGCCTTAACCCGGTGATCGGCATCCGCGGTAAAGACCTACTTAGCTCCGCCCGAGTCGTACTCAAGCAAGCCCTCAAGCAACCCCTGCACAGTGCCAAACACCTTGCCCACTTCAGCATGGAGCTGAAGAACGTGATGCTCGGCCAATCCGACCTCACCCCCGCCGATGGCGACCGGCGCTTTGCCGATCCCGCCTGGAGCCAGAATCCGCTGTACCGCCGCTACCTGCAAACCTACCTGGCCTGGCGCAAGGAGCTGCATGACTGGGTCGAACACAGCAACCTGTCCGAACAGGATGCCAGCCGTGGCCACTTCGTGATCAACCTGATGACCGAAGCCATGGCCCCCAGCAACAGCATGGCCAACCCGGCCGCGGTTAAACGCTTCTTTGAAACCGGCGGCAAGAGCTTGCTCGACGGTCTGTCGCACCTGGCCCAGGACATCGTCAACAACGGTGGCATGCCCAGCCAGGTCAACATGAACGCCTTCGAGGTCGGCAAAAGCCTGGCCACCACCGATGGCGCAGTGATTTTCCGCAACGACCTGCTCGAGCTGATCCAGTACAAGCCAATCACCGAGCAGGTACACGAGCGCCCACTGCTGGTGGTGCCGCCACAGATCAACAAGTTCTACGTCTTCGACCTGTCGCCGGAAAAAAGTGTGGCGCGCTTCCTGCTGCGCAACGGCATTCAGACCTTCGTGGTGAGCTGGCGCAACCCGACCAAGGCACACCGCGAGTGGGGCCTGTCGACCTATATCGAAGCGCTGAAAGAAGCCATCGACGTGGTCACCGCCGTCACCGGCAGCAAAGACATCAACATGCTCGGCGCCTGCTCCGGCGGCCTGACCACCACCTCGCTGTTGGGCCATTACGCCGCGCTGGGTGAGAAGAAGGTGCATGCCCTGACCCTGCTGGTCAGCGTGCTGGATAACCGTCTGGAAACCGATGTGGCGCTGTTCGCCGACGAAAAAAGCCTGGAGCTGGCCAAGCGCCGTTCCTATCAGGCCGGTGTGCTGGAAGGCAGCGACATGGCCAAGGTGTTCGCCTGGATGCGCCCCAACGACCTGATCTGGAACTACTGGGTCAACAACTACCTGCTCGGCAACGAGCCGCCAGTGTTCGACATCCTTTACTGGAACAACGACACCACGCGCCTACCGGCTGCCCTGCATGGCGAGTTTATCGAGATGTTCCAGTCCAACCCGCTGATCCGCGCGGGCGCACTGGAAGTCTGCGGCACGCCAATCGACCTCAAGCAGGTCACCAGCGACCTCTACTGCGTGGCCGGCACCACCGACCACATTACGCCGTGGGAGTCGTGCTACAAGTCGGCCAATCTGTTCGGTGGCAATGTCGAGTTCGTCCTGTCCAACAGCGGGCATATTCAGAGCATTCTCAACCCGCCGGGCAACCCGAAAGCACGCTACATGACCAACACCCAGATGCACGCGGACCCGAAAACCTGGCAAGCCAGCTCGACCAAGCACGCCGATTCCTGGTGGCTGCATTGGCAGGTCTGGCTGGGCGAGCGCTCCGGCGCGCAGAAAAAGGCACCGAGCCAACTGGGCAACAAGAAACATCCGGCCGGCGAAGCAGCCCCCGGTACTTACGTTCACGAACGTTGATCACCTGCGCACTGCGCACACTGCCCGCGGCACTGGAGGTGTCGCTCGCCCACCCGCTCATTGGCGCGGGTGAGGCGAACCAGGCTTAGCCCTGGTGTTTCTGGAAAAGACCCGGAGGGTCTGATCCAGCGTTTTAATTGATAGGGCTTTTGCGCATGTCGCTACCTTTCGTATTCCGTACCATCGAACTGGACGGCCAGACCATCCGCACCGCGGTTCGCCCCGGCAACGGCAAGATGACCCCGCTGCTGATTTTCAACGGCATCGGGGCCAACCTGGAGCTGGTCATGCCGTTCGTGCGCGCCCTGGACCCCGGCCTGGAGGTCATTGCCTTCGACGTGCCAGGCGTTGGTGGTTCCTCCACGCCCAGCACGCCGTATCGCTTTCCTGGCTTGGCCAAACTCGCCGCACGCATGCTCGATTACCTCGACTACGGTCAGGTCAATGCAATTGGCGTGTCCTGGGGCGGCGCCCTGGCGCAGCAATTCGCCCACGACTACCCGGAGCGTTGTAAGAAACTGATCCTCGCGGCCACTTCAGCCGGCGCGGTGATGGTGCCTGGTAAACCCAAGGTGCTCTGGTGCATGGCCAGCCCGCGGCGTTATGTGCAACCGTCCTACGGCGTGCAGATTGCTCCAGAAATCTACGGCGGCGCATTCCGCCGCGACCCGAAACTGGCGCTGGCACATGCCAGTAAAGTCCGTTCGGGCGGCAAAATGGGCTACTACTGGCAGCTGTTTGCCGGCCTTGGCTGGACCAGCATCCACTGGCTGCACAAGATCCGCCAACCGACGCTGGTGATGGCCGGCGACGACGATCCGCTGATCCCGCTGGTGAATATGCGCCTGCTGGCCTGGCGTATCCCCAACTCCGAGCTGCACGTGATCGACGACGGCCACCTGTTCCTGGTAACCCGCGCCGAAGCCGTCGCGCCGATCATCATGAAATTCCTCGAGGAAGAGCGTCAGCGCGCGATCATGCACCCGCAACCCGCGCCAGCCCGCACGCTCGGCTAAGCGCACTCAAGCTGGGCGAGCACGTCAACAGCACGCACCGGGGCCGTGCCGAAGCACAGCGCTTGACCCACTTTCGGGCACGTTGTATTACCTGAGAATTAGCGCGCGGCAGTCTGGAACGCCCATGTGCGCGCATTGGTATAAGCCTTGCTGCTTATCAAGTCTCATGGTTTGACGACGGAGTGTTGCCCAATGCGAGACCAACCTGCCAAACGTGCCCTGCCCGTACGCAGCAGCGCGATGAACGCGCAAAACGCAGTGGTCGGTCTGCGCGGCCGCGACCTGCTGTCCACCCTGCGCGGCCTGGCGCTGCAAGGAATCAAACAACCCATCCACAGCGCCCGCCATGTCGCCGCACTGGGCGGCCAACTCGGTCGCGTGCTGCTGGGTGACAAGCCGTTCAAGGTCAACCCGCAGGACCCGCGCTTCGCCGACCCGACCTGGCGTGATAACCCGATCTACAGCCGCAGCCTACAAGCCTACCTGGCCTGCCAGAAGCAGTTGAACAGTTGGATCGACGAAAGCAACCTGGACGCTGACGACCGTGCCCGTGCGCGCTTTGTCGCCACCCTGCTCGGCGACGCCCTGGCTCCCAGCAACACCCTGCTCAACCCGCAAGTCATCAAAGAGCTGTTCAACAGTGGTGGCAGCAGCCTGTTCAAAGGTGTGACGCATCTGTTCGATGACCTGGTGAACAACGACGGTATGCCCAGCCAGGTCAGCAAACACGCTTTCGAAGTCGGCCGTAACCTGGCCACCACCAGCGGCGCCGTGGTGTTTCGCAGTGAACTGCTGGAACTGATCCAGTACAAGCCGATGAGCGAAAAGCAGTACGCCAAGCCGCTGCTGATCGTTCCGCCGCAAATCAACAAGTTCTATATCTTCGACCTCTCCAGCGAGAAGAGCTTCGTCCAGTACGCACTGAAGAATGGCCTGCAGACCTTCGTGGTCAGCTGGCGCAACCCTGACCCGCGACACCGCGAGTGGGGGCTTTCTAGCTACGTGGAAGCGCTGGAAGTCGCCATCGACGCCTGCCGCGAAATCACCGGCAGCAAGGACGTTAACCTGCTCGGCGCCTGCGCCGGCGGCCTGACCATCGCCGCGCTGCAAGGCCACCTACAAGCCAAGCGTCAGCTACGCAAAGTAGCCAGCGCCACCTATATGGTCAGCCTGCTGGACAGCCAGATCGACAGCCCGGCTATGCTGTTTGCCGACGAGCTAACCCTCGAAGCCGCCAAACGCCGCTCCTACCAGCAGGGCGTGCTAGACGGTCGCGACATGGCACGGGTGTTCGCCTGGATGCGCCCCAACGACCTGATCTGGAACTACTGGATCAACAACTACCTGCTCGGCAAGCAGCCGCCGGCCTTCGACATTCTTTACTGGAATAACGACAACACCCGTTTGCCCGCTGCTCTGCACGGCGACCTGATCGACTTCTTCAAGCACAACCCGCTGACTCACCCGCGCGGCCTGGAAGTTTGCGGCACCCCGGTCGATCTGCAGAAGGTCACGGTCGACAGCTTCAGCGTCGCCGGGATCAACGACCACATCACCCCCTGGGATGCGGTGTACCGCTCGACCCTGCTGCTGGGCGGTGACCGGCGCTTTATCCTGTCCAACAGCGGGCATATCCAGAGCATTCTCAACCCGCCAGGCAATCCGAAGTCCAATTACCTGGAGAACCCCAAGCTCACTGGCGACCCGCGCGCTTGGTACCACGATGCAGAGCACGTTCAGGGCAGCTGGTGGCCAGTATGGCTGAACTGGATGCAGGAGCGCTCTGGCGAGCAAAAGGACACTCTGATGGCCCTGGGCAACCAGAACTACCCGGCCATGGAAGCCGCACCCGGCACCTATGTGCATGTGCGCTAAAACACCCAGCCACGCATGATCAGACTGGCCGCAAGCCATTGCGGCCAGGTATCGTCAGCCTTCCCGCGGCCAGAATAAGAAGACCGGATGAAAACCCGCGACAGAATCCTCGAATGTGCCCTGCTGCTGTTCAATCAGAAGGGCGAACCGAATGTCTCCACCTTGGAAATCGCCAACGAACTGGGCATCAGCCCGGGCAATCTGTACTACCACTTTCACGGCAAAGAACCGCTGATCCTCGGCCTGTTCGAGCGCTTTCAGGCGGAACTCGCGCCGCTGCTCTCACCGCCCGAAGACGCACAGCTGGACGTGGAAGACTACTGGCTGTTTCTGCACCTGATTGTAGAACGCCTGGCGCACTACCGCTTCCTCTTCCAGGACCTGTCCAACCTGACCAGCCGCTTGCCAAAACTGGAACGTGGCATGCGTCACTGGCTCAACAACCTGAAACGCGCGCTGGCCGAACTGCTCGCCCAACTGCAACTTGATGGCCAGCTGCAAAGCGATACCCAGTCACTGGGCCAATTGGTCGAGCAGATCACCCTGACCCTGCTGTTTTCCCTGGATTACCAACGCATCATCGGCCGCGAAGGTGAAAGTCGCCTGGTGGTGTATCAGGTGATGATGCTGGTGGCTCCACACCTGGCAGAAGAGTCGCGCTACGCCGCCGAACACCTGGCGCAGCGCTACCTGGAAGATTAACGCGAATGGATAAACGCAAACGCCCGGCACTAGGCCGGGCGTTTGCGTTGACTGCTACGCGTCTTACGACTGGGCGGCAGGTGTCACGGGTGCAGCAGGCGCAGCGGCCGGTGCAGGTGCAGCAGCTACCGGAGCAGCAGCTGGTTTGGCGACTGCAGGCTTGGCTGGTGCCTTGGCGGCTGGTTTAGCAGCTGGCTTGGCAGCAGGTTTCGCCACTGGTTTGGCTGCAGGCTTAGCGGCAGCTTTGGCAGCAGGTTTAGCCGCTGGTTTGGCTGCAGCCTTGACGGCCGGTTTAGCGGCTGGCTTGGCAGCAGGTTTCGCTGCAGGCTTGGCGGCTGCTTTAGCTGCCGGTTTGGCTGCTGGCTTAGCAGCAGGTTTGGCCGCTACTTTCTTCACCGCAGGCTTTACCGACTTGACCGAAACACCGGTCAGTTGCTCGATCTGCTTGGTCAGGCTTTCAACTTTGGCGTTGAGCGCTTTCACTTCATTGCGGCTCGGTACGCCGAGACGCGAAATGGCATTGTTCAGACGCTTGTCGAAGGCTTCTTCCAGCTCGCCCCACTTGCCAATAGCCTTGTCTTTGACTTCATCGACTTTCGATTTGGCAGTGTCCACTTTCGAACCCACAGTGGTCTTCACTGCGCCAACTTGCTTGTCGACTTCGGTCTTGGCTTGCTTCTCAGCTTTTTCGCCGTCCTTGACCAGCGTGTCGAACAGCTTGTTGCCGTCCTTGCTGACCTTGGAGTAGGCACCCAAACCAGCCAGCCAGATTTGACGCGAGTATTTTTCTACTTCGCCGATCCAGGAAGTGGTTTGCTTTTCGGTTTTCTTTTTGACAGCCATCCTGCTCTCCTTACTTGGTACGCGCGACGTGCTCGAGCAACGCGCTCAGCTCATCCAGCTTAGCAGAGAGTGCTTCAACATCCTGCTTGGACGGGATACCCATGCGGTTCAGGGCGCTGGCAACACGGTTGTCGAAGGCTTTCTCGATCTTGTCGAGCTGCACTTCAAACTTGCCTTTCACGCTGCTGACATTGCTGGTGACAGTGCTCTTAACGCTGTCGATCTGGCTGTTGGCTGCTTCAACTTGTTCGTTGACCAGTTTTTTGCCTTGTTTTTCAACGCCTTCGCCGCTCTTCACGAGCTCTTTGAAGTACTCGGAACCTTCCTGACCGGCTTTGGCGTATGCGCCCAGACCCGCCAGCCAGATTTTGCGAGCGTAGACTTTGGCGTCGCTCAGCACGCTGCTGGTTTCTTCAACGGCGGCTTTCTTTTTAACGGCAACTTTCGACATGGTGCACCTCACTCTAAGTGTTTCGAGGAAACGCCCACGGAATGCAGGCTTAGGTGCACGGTATCGATGAAAATTAGAAACCGCATACTAAGCATGCGGAAAATTGCAGGAGCCACGCTCAACAAGAGATCAGCAAGAGATCAGCAACGGCCGTAACCTCAGGCCTGCAGATTTTTGTCCAGCACCTCTTCGATCTCGCGTTTGATGCTGCCGCTCATCGCCGACAGCAACAGACCCAGGCTGAGCTGAACGCGCACACTCTGGTCATGCACCTCAATACGGCCATCCGCGCCGCTGCGCTTAAACTCCAGCGTGTCGCCATTCCAGCGGTAACGCACGTCATATTCGCGAGCCAGGCGCTCGGCCAGTTGCTCGGCTTTTTCCCGGGCGACTTCGCGCCCCAGGGTGTGGGGACGTTCTACGGTGATCTTGGCCATGGCATTTCTCCTCGCCCGTTAACTGCGACCTTAGGTCGCGAGACTATAGCAAGCTGCACGTATGCAACGCCTTCGGGCTTTTACTTGCGCGCGCGGCTTGAAGCCTAGGGCGGCTTTTAGGTTTAGAATGACCGCCACTTTAGATGCAGCCTCTGTGTTTTAGGAAAGGCCACGATGAACGATCCGCGCAAGAGCAGCGACAGCGAACCCACCACGCACTTTGGCTTCCAGAGCGTGCCGGAAAGCCAGAAGGCGGAAAAAGTCGCCGAAGTCTTTCACTCGGTCGCGGCCAAGTACGACCTGATGAACGACGTGCTGTCTGGCGGCATGCACCGCTTGTGGAAGCGTTTCACCATCGAACTGTCTGGCGTGCGCAGCGGCAATCGGGTGCTGGATATTGCTGGCGGCACGGGCGATCTGACCCGCAAGTTTTCCAGCCTGGTCGGCCCGACTGGCGAAGTGGTGTTGGCCGATATCAACGAATCGATGCTGCGCGTCGGCCGTGATCGCCTGCTCGACAAGGGCGTGGCCGGCAACGTCAGCTTCGTCCAGGCCGATGCGGAGAAGCTGCCGTTCCCGGACAACCATTTCGACGTGGTGACCATCGCCTTCGGCCTGCGCAACGTGACGCATAAAGAAGATGCCATCCGCTCGATGCTGCGCGTACTCAAGCCCGGCGGTCGCCTGCTGATCCTGGAATTCTCCAAACCGTCCAGTCCGCTGCTGTCGAAGTTCTACGACGCCTACTCGTTCAAGTTCATGCCGCTGGCCGGCAAACTGATCACCAACGACGCTGAAAGCTACCGCTACCTGGCCGAGTCGATCCGCATGCACCCGGATCAGGACACCCTCAAGGCGATGATGGTTGAAGCCGGTTTCGAGCGCGTGACCTTCCACAATATGACCGGCGGCATCGTCGCCCTGCACCGCGGCATCAAGCCCTGATGCTGCTGACCGGGCTGCTGGCCGGCGTCGAACTCGGCCTCAATCGCGTGCTGGCTATGGACAGCACCGCGCTGCCGCGCCTGGCGCGCTTAAGCGGTCGGGTGATTGCCGTGGAGTGCGCCGCGCCAAATCTGCAGCTGTTTATTCTGCCTAGCTCCAACGGCCTGCAACTGGCCGCGCAATGGGCCGGCGATGCTGATTGTCACTTGCGCGCCCCCGCCGCCAGCCTGTTGCGCCTGGCCGTGAGCCGCGACAAGACCAGCATCCTGCACAGCCCGGACGTCACGCTGGATGGCGACAGCGCCGCCCTGCTGGAACTGGCCGGAATCCTTCAGGACCTTGAGCTGGACTGGGAATACGAACTGTCGCGCTGGCTCGGCCCAGTCGGCAGCCAGCTGCTCGGTGGCCATCTGCGCAGTCGGGTGAACTGGAGCAGCCAGGCGCTCGACAGCCTGCGCCTGAACCTGGCCGATTACCTCAGTGAAGAATCCCGCAGCCTGGTCGGCCAGCGCGAAGCCGATGCGCGCTTCGCCGAACTGGACCACCTCAAGCTATCCCTCGACCGACTCGACGCGCGCATCGAGCGCCTCGCCCAACGCCATAAGCCCATCGCATGAAGCTGCTTGCCGTTCGTCGTCTGTTGCGTATCCAGCGCGTAGTCATCCGCTACCAGCTGGACGACCTGTTATTCGCCCTGCCGCTGCCTTTCTGGGCTCGCTTACTGCGTTATGTGCTGCCCTGGCGCTGGTTACCGCGCCGCGACCTGCTGCTGTCGCGCGGCGCACGTCTGCGTCTGGCGCTGGAAGAACTGGGGCCGATCTTTATCAAGTTTGGCCAACTGCTTTCCACCCGCCGCGACCTGTTGCCCACTGATATCGCTGACGAGCTGGCCAAGCTGCAGGATCAGGTACCGCCCTTCGACCCGGCCAAAGCGCTGGCACTGATCGAATCCCAATTGGGCGCAAAGGTCGGTGAAGTGTTTGCCCGCTTTGATACGCAACCGCTGGCATCGGCTTCGGTCGCCCAGGTGCATGCCGCGCAGCTGAAAAGCGGCGAAGAAGTGGTGGTAAAAGTCATCCGCCCAGGCTTGAAACCGGTCATTGAGCAGGACATCGCCTGGCTGTTTCTACTGGCCAAAGTGGCCGAGCGCGCCTCCGCGGACGCGCGCCGCCTGCGCCCGGTGGAAGTGGTCAGCGATTACGAAAAGACCATTTACGACGAACTCGACCTGCTGCGCGAAGCGGCCAACGCCAGCCAGCTGCGGCGCAACTTCGAAGGCTCGCCGCTGCTCTATGTGCCGCAAGTGTACTGGGACTATTGCCGGCCGAAGGTGCTGGTCATGGAGCGCATCTACGGCATTCAGGTTACCGACCTGGAAACCCTGGCCGATCAGCGCACCGATATGAAACTGCTAGCCGAACGCGGCGTGGAGATTTTCTTCACCCAGGTGTTCCGCGACAGTTTCTTCCATGCCGACATGCACCCCGGCAACATCTTCGTCAGCACGCGCACGCCATGGAACCCGCAATACATCGCGATCGACTGCGGCATCATCGGCAGCCTCACCGCTGAAGATCAGGACTACCTGGCGCGCAACCTGATTGCCTTCTTCAAGCGCGATTACCGTCGCGTGGCGCAGTTGCATATCGACTCTGGCTGGGTGCCGGCAGAAACCAAGATCAATGATTTCGAGGCGGCGATCCGCACGGTGTGCGAGCCGATTTTCGAGAAGCCGCTGAAGGACATCTCCTTCGGCCAGGTGCTGCTGCGCCTGTTCCAAACCGCGCGACGCTTCAATATGGAAGTGCAGCCGCAGCTGGTGCTGCTGCAAAAAACCCTGCTGAATATCGAAGGCCTGGGCCGCCAGCTCTACCCCGACCTGGACCTGTGGAACACCGCCCAACCGTTCCTCGAGCGCTGGATGCGTGAGCGCATCAGCCCGCTGCAGCTGCTGCGCAACCTGCAACTGCAGGCCGAGCAGGTGCCGCACCTGTCGCAAATTGCCCGTGAAACCCTGGAGCGCCTCAATCAGCAACCGGTCAGCCGCCAGGAACAACCCGTGGCGCGCCGCCAATGGCCTGCACGCTTGCTCGGCGCAGCGCTGATCGGTGGCGCCGCTACTCAGGGCCTGGCGCTGAGCCTGATCGCCTGGCCGAGCTGGCTAATGCTGGCGGGCGGCCTCTATCTGGTGCTGCGCCGATAGCCACACCGGGTAGGCACTGGCACACTAGCTTTCTGAATCAGACAGCCCGAGATGGGCGGAACTTGCAATGACTGACTGGCTCGACGACATCAATTGGAACAGCGACGGCCTGGTACCGGCCATCGCCCAGGACCACAAGACCGGCCGTGTGCTGATGATGGCCTGGATGAACCGTGAGGCTCTGTCCCTGACGGCCACCGAACAACGTGCCATCTACTGGTCACGCTCGCGCGGCAAACTCTGGCGTAAGGGCGAAGAATCCGGGCATGTGCAGAAACTGCATGAAATGCGCCTGGACTGCGACGCTGACGTGATCATCCTGATGGTTGAACAGCTGGGCGGTATCGCCTGCCACACCGGCCGCGAGAGCTGCTTTTACCGGGTGTTTGAGAACGGCACCTGGAAAATCGTCGAAGCGGTGCTGAAAGACCCGCATGCCATCTACAGCGCAGGACATACCCATGAGTGACTCGGCCATGACTGATACCCTGAGCCGCCTGGCCGAGGTGCTGGAGTCGCGCAAAGGCGCTGCCGCCGACAGCTCGTATGTCGCCAGCCTGTACCACAAGGGCCTGAATAAGATTCTGGAAAAGGTCGGTGAGGAGTCGGTGGAAACCATCCTCGCGGCCAAAGATGCAGCCGTCAGCGGCGACTGCAGCGATGTGATTTATGAAACCGCCGACCTGTGGTTCCACAGCCTGGTTATGCTTGCCGCCCTCGGCCAGCACCCCCAGGCCGTATTGGACGAGTTGGACCGGCGCTTCGGCCTCTCCGGGCACGCGGAAAAAGCCGCACGCTCGCAAGACTGATTAAACCTTCACTTTCGGAGTACGCATTATGGGATTCGGTGGCATTAGCATCTGGCAACTCCTGATCATCCTGCTGATCGTGGTCATGCTGTTCGGCACCAAGCGCCTCAAGGGCCTGGGTTCTGACCTGGGCGACGCGATCAAGGGCTTCCGTAAGTCGATGGACAACGGCGACGCTGAGAAGCCGGCCCCGGCCGTGGACGAGCCGAAAGGTCAGACCATCGACGCTCAGGCGCGCAAGGTCGAAGAACCGGCGAAAAAAGACTAAGCCATGTTTGATATCGGCTTTACCGAACTGCTGCTGGTCGGCATCGTCGCCCTGGTGGTGCTGGGGCCTGATCGCCTGCCCGGCGCAGTGCGCACGGCCGGTTTGTGGATCGGTCGGATCAAACGCAGCTTCAGCGCGATCAAGGCTGAGGTCGAGCGTGAGATCGGCGCGGATGAAATCCGCCGCCAGCTGCATAACGAGCAGATCCTTGAGCTGGAGCGGGAAATGAACGCGATGAAACAAAGCCTCAGCGCGCCGCTTAGCAGTACCAGCGAACCGAGCACAACCAACGCTGCACCCGCCGCAGAGCCGGCAGCCGCTACCGACAGCACCCGTCAGGACAAAAGCCCACAACCATGAGCCAACGACCGGACAGCGATCAGGAAATGCCCCTGGTCTCCCACCTGACCGAACTGCGCACGCGCCTGCTGCGCATTGTCGCAGCGGTGTTCGCCCTGTTTGCCGGGCTGTTCTATTTCTCTCAGGACATCTACGCACTGGTCGCCGCGCCACTGCGCGCTTACTTGCCGGAAGGTGCAACGATGATCGCCACCGGTGTGGCCTCGCCGTTTCTCACGCCGTTCAAGTTGACCCTGATGGTCGCGCTATTTCTGGCCATCCCGATCATCCTGCATCAGATCTGGGGCTTTATCGCGCCGGGGCTGTACAAGCATGAGAAGCGCATTGCCGTCCCGCTGCTGATCTCCAGCATCCTGCTGTTCTATGCGGGAATGGCCTTCGCCTACTTCGTGGTGTTCCCGATCATGTTCGGCTTCTTCGCCAGCGTGACCCCGGAAGGCGTGGCGATGATGACCGATATCGGTCAGTACCTGGATTTCGTTCTGACCCTGTTCTTCGCCTTTGGCGTGGCCTTCGAAATCCCCATCGCGACCTTTTTGCTGATCTGGGTTGGCGTGGTCGATGTCGCAACCCTGCGTAAAAGCCGGCCCTATGTGATCGTTGGCTGCTTCGTCGTTGGCATGGTGCTGACACCGCCAGACGTGTTCTCGCAAACCCTGCTGGCCGTACCCATGTGGTTGCTGTTTGAAGCAGGCCTGCTGTGCGGCAGCCTGGTCAAGCGCCGTGACGACGAGGAAACCGCGGCGACAGAGGAAAGCGACAGTTCGACCAACGACCAACCACCCGCTGCACAACCGTGAACCTGCTGCTGCTGGAAGACGGCGACTTTATCGCTGCCGACCGCGTGCTGCTCAGCGGCCGTCGCCTCAAGCACCTGCATGACGTGCACCGCGCCGAAGCGGGCGACAGCCTGCGCGTAGGCCGCCTGAATGGCCTGATGGGCAGCGGCCAATTGCTGCGCCTGGATGCTGAGCAGGCCGAGTTGTCTGTGGAGCTCGATCATCCGCCGCCTGAGAAACTACCCCTGACCCTGCTGCTCGCCCTGCCCCGGCCGAAGATGCTGCGGCGTGTGTTACAAACCGTCAGCAGTATGGGCGTGCCTCGGCTGATTCTGCTGAACAGCTACCGGGTGGAAAAAAGCTTCTGGCAGACGCCTTTCCTCGAACCCGCAGCGATTCGCGAACAGCTGATTCTCGGCCTGGAACAGGCCCGCGATACCGTGCTGCCGGAAGTCATTATCGAGAAGCGCTTCAAGCCCTTTGTCGAAGATCAGCTGCCTGGCATCGCTGCTGGCACAGTGGGCTTGGTCGGCCATCCCGGCGACTTCCCAGCCTGCCCGCGCGCAGTCGAACAACCAGTGACGCTGGCCATCGGCCCGGAAGGCGGCTGGATTCCCTACGAAGTGGAAAAGCTCACCGAAGCCGGCCTGCAACCGGTGCAGCTGGGCGCGCGAATTCTGCGGGTGGAAACAGCAGTGACTGCATTACTGGCGCGCCTGTTCTAACCCTGATCCTGCAGTTGATGCCAATGCGCTGGCAGTAGCTGACCCCTGAGCGCAGGCGCTTCCTCCAACTGTACATCCCTCGGCTGCAGCGGCTCACCACAGTCCGAACACACCAGTACGCCATGCATCGGCTGCCCGCAGCTGCGGTGGATGTGCCGGATCGGTGCACCCTCGGCGCCGCTCATATAGCGGTCGCCCCAATGCACCAGCGCCATGATGGCCGGATACAGATCACGCCCCTTGGCGCTCAGGCAGTACTCCTCACGCAACGGCCGCTGCTGATACGCCACCTTGTCCAGCACCCCTGCCTCCGCCAGCTTTTTCAGGCGATCGGCGAGCACATGGCGGGTAATCCCCAGGCGTTTCTCGAACTCGTCAAAGCGGCGAATACCGAGAAAACTCTCGCGCAGCACCAGCAGCGTCCAGCGATCCCCCACCACCGACAGGGTGCGGGCCAGCGAGCAGGGTTGTTGCTCCAGTTCTTCCCAACGCATAAGCCAACCTCCAACAGCAATGGCTCACCATAGCTTGACAGGTTCCAAAATGGAACCGACTATCGAACCAGGTTCCAAAATAGAACTGATGGAGACAGCAATGAGCGAACGCAAAACAATTCTGGTCGTCGGCGCTGGTGATGCCACCGGCGGCGCCATCGCCAAACGCTTCGCCCGCGAGGGTTATGTCGCCTGCGTGGCACGACGCAACGCCGAGAAACTCGTGCCATTGGTGGCGGAGATCGAAGCGGCTGGCGGAACTGCCCGCGCCTTTGGCTGCGATGCGCGGGTCGAGGAGCAGGTGGTCGAGCTGTTCGCCACCATCGAACGCGAGGTCGGCCCGCTGCATGCGGTGGTGTTCAATATCGGCGCCAACGTACAGTTTTCCATCACCGAAACCACCGAGCGGGTCTACCGCAAGGTTTGGGAAATGGCCGCGCTGGCCGGTTTTCTCACCGGCCGTGAAGCCGCCAAAGTGATGCTGCCGCGTGGCCAGGGCACGATCATCTTTACCGGCGCCACCGCTTCCTTGCGCGGCCGGGCAAATTTCTCTGCCTTCGCCAGCGCCAAGTTCGCCTTGCGCGCGCTGGCTCAAAGCATGGCCCGCGAACTCGGCCCCAAGGGCATTCATGTCGCCCACCCGATTATCGACGGGGCCATCGATACCGCGTTTATCCGCGACACCTTTCCGCAGCTGTACCAGCTCAAGGATCAGGACGGTATTCTCAATCCCAACCACATCGCTGACACCTACTGGCAGATCCATTGCCAGCCTCGTGATTGCTGGGTGCATGAGCTGGATCTGCGGCCATGGTCTGAGACGTTCTAACGACTGCGCGCTCGCCCAATAACAAAATCTCCCAAAGGAGCATGCAATGAGCAAAACCCTGGAATTCTTTTTCGATTTCGGCAGCCCAGCCAGCTACCTGGCCTGGACCCAGGTGCTGCGAATCGCCCGCGAAGCCGGCGCGCAGCTTATCTGGCGACCGATGTTGCTCGGTGGCGTATTCAAAGCCACCGGCAACCAGTCGCCGGTCATGATCCCAAGCAAGGGCGCCTGGATGCTCAGGGACCTCGCACGCTTTGCCAGCCGCTATGGCGTGCCGATGGCCTTCAATCCGCATTTCCCGATCAACACCCTCACTCTGATGCGCGGCGCAGCCGGTTATCAGGGCAGCGAACGCTTCGAGCACTATGTGAAAACCCTCTTCGAAGCGCTGTGGGTGCAACAGAAAAACCTCAGCAAGCCTGAGGTCGTGGCAGAAGTATTGAGCAGCGCGGGTTTCGACCTGAGTGAGTTTGAGCAACTGGTCAGCGATGAAGCGGTGAAGGAACGCCTCAAGGCCACCACTGAAGAAGCGATCAAGCGCGGCGTGTTTGGCGCACCGACCTTCTTCATCGGCCAGGAGATGCACTTCGGCCAGGATCGCCTGGACTTTGTTGCCGAAGCCCTGGCGCGTTAGCGGGCTGCTAGCTTTCCAGCAAAAAGGTCACCGGCCCGTCATTGACCAGATGCACCTGCATATCGGCACCGAACTGGCCAGTGGCGACCTGCGGGTGTTTGCCGCGTGCCTGGGCGACCAGCAGGTCGAACAGCTCTGCGCCCAATGCCGGTGGTGCGGCACTGGAAAAGCTTGGGCGCAGGCCGCTCTTGGTGTCGGCGGCCAGGGTGAATTGCGACACCAGCAGCAGGCCGCCGCCACTATCGCTGAGCGACAGATTCATCTTGCCGGCGGCATCGCTGAACACGCGGTAGTTGAGCAGCTTGTGCAGAATTTTCTCGACACTGGCTGGGGTGTCCTGCGGCTCGACGCCCACCAGTGCCAGCAGGCCCTGATCAATTGCGCCAACCACCTCACCCGCCACTTCTACTCGGGCGCCACGCACCCGTTGAATCAGTGCCTTCATGCTTCGTCCGGAGACAGGTTGAGTAGGCGCCGCGCCAGTTCGTCGGCGGCGCGCACCAGCGCGTCGGTGATCCCGGTTTCAGCAGCCGAATGGCCGGCATCGCGGATGATCTGCAGCTCGCTGTTCGGCCAGGCCTGGTGCAACGCCCAGGCGTTGTCCAGCGGGCAGATCACGTCATAGCGGCCGTGTACGATCACCCCGGGCAAGTGGGCAATCTTCGGCATGTCGCGCAGCAGCTGATCGGTTTCGAGGAAGGCGTTATTGACGAAGTAATGGCATTCGATGCGGGCAATCGACAGCGCGCGGTGGGCGTCACTGAAACGGTCAACCACCTGAGGATTGGGGCGCAGGGTGGCAGTACGCCCTTCCCAGGTCGACCAGGCTTTGGCAGCATGCATCTGGGCTATCTGATCCGGGCCGGTCAGGCGTTTGTAGAAGGCCTGTACCAGATCACCGCGCTCATCTGCAGGGATCGGCGCGAGGTAATCTTCCCAGTAATCGGGGAATAGGCGGCTCGCCCCTTCCTGGTAAAACCACTGAATTTCCTGCGGGCGACACAGGAAGATGCCGCGCAGAATCAGCCCATGCACGCGCTGCGGATGAGCCTGAGCATAAGCCAGCGCCAGGGTCGAACCCCATGAGCCGCCGAACAGCACCCACTTGTCTATGCCGAGGTGCTCGCGGATCTGCTCCATGTCAGCGATCAGTGCTTGAGTAGTGTTGTTCTCCAGGCTGGCGTGCGGTGTAGAACGGCCGCAGCCACGCTGATCAAAGGTGACAATACGGTACAGGTTGGGGTCGAAATAGCGCCGGCTCGCCGCGTCGCAGCCGGCGCCCGGGCCACCATGAATAAACACCACAGGCAAACCATCCGGCGAACCACTCTCGTCGACATACAGCACGTGCGGCGCCTGCACCGCCAGCTCATGACGGGCGTAGGGTTTAATCTCCGGATACAAGGTCTGCATGGCATGCTCCTGACTTGACCTGAATAATGCGCGGCGTAACGTTGAAGGCCTCGCGCCGAACAACCACGGGCGCAACCGCTTTAAGCTCTGCCGGGCATCATAACCATGAAAAAGGAGTTCAGCATGCCAACACGGATATTTGCCTTAGCTTTCCTACTGTTTTGCACCCTGCTCGCCGGCTGCGGCGCCCGGGATGACCCGCAGGCCGCGCTGGAAGCAGCCGTGCAACAACTGCAGGACAACCTGGAAGCGAAGAAGAACAACGCGGTACTTGACCAGCTGCACCCGCAGTTCTCGGCCCAGGGCGAATTTGACCGTGAGTGGGCGCAGCGCACCATGTTGCTGCTGTTTATGCGCCACAAGAACGTCGAAGTGCTGGCCCTGAGCAAAGCCAGCTACGTCCACGAAACCTATCGCGAGAAAGGTTTCACCGAAGCCCAGGTTGCCCTGGTCGGCGCTGAAAGCCTGGTCCCCGACAGCGCCCGCCACTTTATCGTTGAGATGGAGTGGTGGCTGGAGGGTGAAGAGTGGAAGCTGGCGCGCCTGAAGTGGCAATAACAGCCAAGCTACTGATTAAAACAGCCAGGGGATAAACATCTTGCTGCGCTGCATATAGTCGCAATACGCCTCGCCAAACTGCTGCCTACACTCGGCTTCGTCGCGCTTGGCGGTCAGCCAGAGTGCCAGGCTGGCCAGCAGCGCCAGAACCAGGCTTAGGCCATTGGGCTGCTTGCAGGCCACACCCCAGGCTAATAAAAGTAGCGAGGCATACAGCGGGTGACGGATCAGGCGAAAGATGCCGCTGGTCACCAGCTGCGAAGTGCGTTCGAAGGCGAACAATTCGGCATCCTGACGCTGCTGATTCGGGCGGCCCATGCGGCGCAATTGGTAGAGACCGGGAAACAGCACCAGCAGAGAGGCAAACAGCAACGCCCAGGACGCCAGCTGATGGGCAGCAAAGCGGTCGACAAACCAGACCGGGCCATTGAGCACCAGCAAGCCGAGAATCGCCTCCCAGGCAAAAAAACGATAGAAGCCATGGGACTTTGGCCGCTGCAATGCACGCCAGGACAGCGCCAACAGCACCAGCGTCCCCAGCCCGAAAGCCCCCCCCTGCAACCACGCCATAAAATCTTCTCCAACCTCGCCCGCTAGTCCGTCAAAGCCAGGCGCTGCGCGACCTGCAGCCCCTCTGTTACACTGCCGGCCTGTTTACCTCGGCCGCCCGCAATGGATCGCACTCAACTGCACAGCCTGCTGCCCCACCAGGGCCCAGCCCTCTGGCTGGATGGCCTGTTGGCGCATGACCCACTGAGCATCCAGGGTCTGAGCGCCTGGCGTTACCTGGAGAGCTTTGGCCCCGACGCCTCGCCTTGCCTACTGTTTGAAGCCGCCGCACAGTTGTGCGCCGCGCATGGTGCCTTATACGGCGATGCCAGTGCCATTGAAATGGCCCTGGTTGGCAAGCTCTCGCAATTGCAGCTGCACCATGAACCAAGGCAGCGCAGTGGCGCGCTGCAGGTCAATGCCCAGCAGGAGGCGCTAAGCCCGGCCGGGGCGCTGTATGCCTTCAGTATCCACAGCGACGAACACCTGCTGCTCGACGGCAAACTGCTGTTGGTGCTGATTCATGCTTGAACTGCGCAATGTCGTTCACAACTATCCAGGCGCCAACCGCGCGGCGCTACAGGGTATCGACCTGCAGCTGCAGGCGGGCGAATGCCTCGGTTTGCTGGGCAGCAACGGCGCCGGCAAGACCACCCTGCTCTCACTGCTTAGCGGCGTGCTGACGCTGCAGCAGGGCAAGCTGCGCTGGGAGGGTCAACCCAGGCTCGGTCTGGTACCGCAGCAACTGGCCTTCTATGCCGGGCTCAAGGTGGGCGAGAACCTCGAACTGTTTGCCGACCTGTATCACCTGCGCGGCAATGAGCGCCGCCAGCGTCTGCAGCAATGCATCGACATCTGCGCCCTGCAAGACAAGCTGACGCGGCGCAGCGAACAACTGTCCGGCGGAGAGCAACGGCGTTTGAATTTTGCCATCGGCCTGCTGCAACCGGCTGACCTCTATCTGTTCGATGAAGCCACCGTGGGCGTCGATGCGGCGAGTCGTCAGCACTTGCTGGCCGCCGTGGAGCAGCTGACTGCCGACGGCAAGGCGGTGATCTACACCAGTCACTACCTCGAAGAGGTCGAACGGGTGGCCCAGCGCATTCTGCTGCTGCATGAAGGCCAGGTACGCCTGGACCTGGACAAACGCCAACTGCTCGGCGACGACCACGGCCTGCTGCTGGAATGGCCGGATGCGCCACCTGCCGGCCTTAACCAGCTGCTCGCGAGCCTGCAACTAACGGCCGAAGTATTGCCCAAGGGTCTGCGTATCGCAGCACTGAATAGCCAGCAGCTGCTGGCCATCAGCGAATTTGTCGCCACCCAGGATGGCCTGCCCAACCTGCTGCGCTTCGGCCGCCCGTCGCTGGAACAGCTCTATCTGCGCCTTAACGGGGGCCGGTTATGAGGCTCTGGGCAGGGCTCGTGGCATTGGCACGCAAGGAAGTGCTGTTGCTGCTGCGCGACCCCCATGCGCTGGCGGTGCTGTTTATCATGCCGACTCTGTTTCTACTGCTGATGGCCGGGGCCATGTCCAGCTATATGCAGGACAAACCACCGGCACTGCGCCTAATTATCCAAGCCCCGCAGGACGACGCCAGCCAGTTCTTCCACGATGCCTTGCAGGCGCAACTGGCGGACAGCACGCTGCTCGCACATAGCGACGAGCCGCTGGCCCAGGTGCGCCTGCCGGAGGACTTCGCGGCTACCTTGCTGGACAGCCCGCACCAGGGGCCGAGCCTGAGCTACCCGGCACAGTTCGACAAACTCTCGCGCCAGCGCCTGCACAGCGCGGTGAGCATCGCCTTGGCGCAGACCCGCCTGCTGGCCTATCTGGAAGACAGCGGCGTAGTTGATGCTGAACTCAGCCGGGCTGAGCGCCTGCACCTGGTGCAGCAGCGCACCCAGAGCCAGATCGATGAGCAGGAGCAACTGGCCAGCGGCGACCTTAGCGGTCGCGCCAATGCCACCCAGCTGAGCGTGCCGGCCTGGCTGATCTTCGGCATGTTCTTCGTCGTGCTGCCCATGGCCGGTGGTTTTCAGCGCGAACAGCAGAGCGGCACCCTGCTGCGCCTGCGCTGCCTGGGGCTGAACCTCGGCACACTGGTGTTGAGCAAGCTGCTGCCGTACTTCGCCATCAACCTGTTGCAGTTCGCGCTGCTACTCGGCATTGGCATCTACGGGCTGCCGCTGCTTGGCCTGCCCGCCCTCAGCCTGCCGGGCAGTGCCGCAGCCTACCCGCTGCTGGCCATCAGCGTGGCCCTGGCCACCTGCAGTCTGGGCCTGTTGCTCGCCGCGTTGGCGCGTAGCAGTGAACAGGCACTGCTGCTCGGCGGCGGCATCAATATCCTGCTGGCCGCGATTGGCGGGATCATGGTGCCGAAAAGCGTCATGCCCGCCGCCATGGCCCAACTGGCGGAAATCTCCCCCATGAGCTGGGCGCTGGACGCCTTTCTCACCCTGCTGGTGGGCCACGGCTCACTGGCCGACATCGCCCCCTACTGCGCGCGCCTGCTGCTGTTTGCAGCGGTGTGCGGGATGGCCGGGCTGCTTCTGTTCACCCGACGAGTACAGCGCACGCAATGGACCACTCACTACTAGAACAACAACTCAAACAACTGCTGATTCGCGAGTGCGACAAGGAAGACGATATCGACTGGCAGAGCATCAGCGATGACGAACCACTGTTCGGCGCCAAGAGCCGCATCGCCATGGACAGCCTCGACGCCCTGCAAGTATCCCTGGCGCTGCAACAGCACTACGGTGTGCGCATCGAGGGCGCGAAAGACGGCCGGCGTATCCTTGGCAGCATCGCCAGCATCGCCGCCTATATCAGGCAGCAGCAGTGACCCCGATCTATCTGCAACGCGCCGCCCTGCACTGCGCTCTGGGTGATGACCTGCCCAGCGCCGCCAGCGCTTTACAGGCAGGCCAACCGCCTCAGGGCGAAGCCTTTGTGCTGCATGAAGTGCATGAATCGCGCAATTATCTATACGCCGCTAAAACCGGTGAAAACCTGAACGAGCGCCTGGATCGCCTGCTGAGCGAAACCCTCGGCACAAATCCCCAGGCACTCGACGACTGCCTGTTGATCGTCGCCAGCACCAGCCTGGATATCAGCGAACTGGAAGCGCTGACCCGCCAGCAGCAGGGCTTTCACCCGGAAGATTCCACGCCGCTGGATCTGCTCGCCAACCAACTGCGCCAGCGCTGGGGTTTTGCCTCTGCCTTTACCCTGAATACCGCCTGCACCAGCGCCGCCAACGGCCTGCTCTACGGCGCCCGGCTGATCAACGCCGGCCAATACGCGCGGGCCTTGGTGCTGAGCTTCGAAACGCCCAGCGCCATCGCCATGCAGGGTTTCGGCGCGCTGATGCTGACCAGTCCCAGCGGCCAGTATCGGCCCTTCCACCCCGCACGCGACGGTCTGCTGCTGGGCGAAGCCTATGCCGCCGTGCTGCTCAGCAGCGAGCCGGGTAACGCACCACTTGCAAGGCTGCTCGGCGGCTTTAGCGCCTGCGACACCAGCAGCCTGACCACCACCCGCGAAGATGGCAGCCATATTCACTGGGTCATGCAACAGGCGCTGCGCAGCGCTGGCTGCGCGGCTGCGCAGATCGACCTGGTGAAACTGCACGGCACCGCCACCAGCGCCAACGATGAAGCCGAAAGCAACGGCATGCGCCTGCTATATGGCGAACAGATGCCGGCCCTAAGCCTGCTTAAACCCTGGCTCGGCCATACCCTGGGCGCCTGCGGCTTAAGTGAGAGCCTGCTACTGCTCAAGGCCCTGCAGAGCGGCCCGCTGCCCGCTGTGAGCTACGCCAACCAAGCCATGCTGCCATTCAGCGCAGAGCCGCAGACCCTGGCGGCCGACAGCCTGCTACTGACCAACTTCTTCGGCTTTGGCGGCAATAACGCAAGCTTGGTTCTGCAAGGCTGCATCGCGGGGGAAACCGTATGCCGGTAATAGCCGCCAGCGAAGTCCACGGCCTCGCCAGCATCAGCGACAAAGAATTAAAAACGGCGCTAAGCCAGTGGCTGGATAACCCGCCGCGGCGTATTGACCGTCTGATTCTGCAATGCCTGCTGGCCGCCGCACCGCTGAAAAGCCAGGTGCGCAGCAACTGCGGCCTGTACCTGGCCTCGATGCACCCAGCGCGGGCCACCATGGGCGCGCTGCTGGAGGCGGTGTGCGTGCAGTACAAGCAGCCCAAGCCGTTCGAGTTTGTGAACAGCGTGAGCAACGCCGCCGGCTTTCATATCGCCCAGCAACTGGACATCGACGGGCCGAATCTGTTTATCGGTGCAGGCGAGCAGGTCTGGGGGCAGCTGCAGGCCCTGGCCAATCTGGATTTGCAGGAGGGCTTGATCGAGCAGGCATTGCTGCTGGTTTGCGATGAGCGCGGAGATTTCTGTGTGCAGGCGCTGCTGCTGGAAGGTGCGATAACCGGCGCCTATGCCAACAGTTTTAGCGAACTGAGCGCAGGCACCGAGGTACAGCGAATCAAGCTGTAGCCCTTAACCCATCACCACCCGATGGGTTATCACCCATCCTACGAAACGCAGCAGGGCTTAGGTTGTCGGGCGTTTGGTGGTGGACGATAAAGCGCGATCCACCCTACGCCACTACTTGCGCTTGCTCCAGGCCGCCAGTTCTTTCATCAAGCCGCGCTCTTGTAGAGCAATGCTGCGCAGGCTGTCGGCGATGGGGGCGAAGTTTGGTGTCTCGCCCTTGTTGCGGCTGGCGCGCACGCAGGCCGAGGCGAACTGGCGCCAGTGGTCGCCGATGGCAGTCAGCTGTGCCGAGGCGTCCTGCAGGTTGCCATCACCCAGCTTCTCGCCGGCTTCCTGCAGAAAACTCGCGTACATAAAGCGGAACCCCGCACCACCAGTGCCGATCTCTTCCTGCATACGCACGATGTGGGTCAGGTACAGGCGGTTGTATTTGCTTTGCGCCGGATCGAGTTTGTCGATCTGCCCCGCCAGATGCTGAATGCCGCGAATACCGATCCATGGCAGCGGCATGCCATCGAGAATCCGCGTGGTGGACAGCACGCTCTGGCGAATCAGCTTGCTCCAGTCCTGCTCCAGCGGCACATCATCGAGCCAGTACATCAGGCCCTTGGCGGCCAATGCGCCCTTGGCAAAGCGGGCCTTCTGCAGGTCTTCGGCGGCGCAGCGCACCGGCTCTTCGAACACCGGATCGCTGATCAGGTAGTCATTGCCCTCACGACCATAGGCCAGCAGGTTGTGCGCGTTGAAGTGAAAGCGCATCTCCGGCGGAAAGTACGGCAGCCAGAACACCGAGCTTTGCAGCCCGGCCAGGCGCCCGCTGTCCAGCGCGGCGTCCAGCTCCCGGCGCCCCTGCTCGGGATCACTAAAGGTGCGGGTATGCAGCTTCGCACCGAGGCGTTTGCTCAGGGTCTTAATCAGGTGCTTGGGCGGCATGCGGTAGGCAATCAGCGGCATGCCGCTGAGCTTGACGATCGGCAGGTAGGCAAATGCCAGACCCGAAGCCAGACCGAAGGCCATCGGCTCGCTCATTGGCAAACCGGCATGGGTCAACAGGCTGGCCATCACCCCGCTTTCGCAGTGGGCGCTCTGTTGATGCTGAAAACTGCTCATGCCATGCCCTTCTGATAAGAAATCAATTGCTCAACGGGCAGGCCGAATGCCTCCGCATAACGCGCCAGAATGGCTGCCGACAGCTTGCGGTAAATCGCCGGACGGAAATGCCGACGAATGCGCCACTGCCACAGCCCAGTAATCTGCGCCAACGCCGGCTCATCCAGGCGGTAGCGGTACATCAGGCACTTCAGCGGCGACAGCTCGCCGCGCTGCCAGCCCGCTTCGGCCTCGGCTTCCTGCTCCTGCAGTTCGGCTACGGCCAGCTGAGTGGCGAAAGCTTCCGGCTCCCAGCCATCGCTCTGCGCGCCCTGGTAATGGCCGCTGGCATCCACGGCATAAACCAGCTTGCAATGGCCGCCGTAAGTGGAGCTGTGGTCCTGAGGAACCTCATCAAGCTTCATGTGTTGTCACCGTCCTGGCCAACCACTGTCAGATGCATAAAGGCGCTGGAGAAGCGCCCACTTTCCGGCACATAGCAGAGCAAACGCTGGCCGCTGCGCAGGCTACCTGAATTGAACAACTCATCAAGCATGATAAAGATCGACGCAGCGCCGGTATTGCCTTTACTGGTCAGGTTGGTAAACCAGCGCTCCTGCGGGATCGGCAAGCCCGAATTGGCCAGGCCCACGGCCAGGCGCTCGCGGAAGAACTCCGAGGAATAGTGCGGGAGAAAATAATCCACCGCATCAACCTGCAGCTCGCGGCGCGCCATGATGCGCTTCAGCGTCTCTTCCACGGTGTATTTGACGATGTTGTCGTTGAGCAGTTTGACGTCCTGCTTGATCGCCATCAGCGAGCGGCGGTTGCGCTCGCCGCCGTCATAGCGGCTCCAGCCCTGCAGCTGGCCGTCGACCATTTCCGCGCCGGCATACATGCACGGCGGCATCTGGTCGGCAAAGGAGAAGATGTCGATCCAGTCGATGCGCAGGCTCAGGCCTGTGCGGTTCGGCTGGCCCTGGAGCAGCACGGCACCCGCGCCGTCGGAGAGCATCCAGCGTAGAAAGTCCTTCTCGAAGGCAATTTCCGGGTGGGTTTCCAGCTCATCGAGGCGGCTTTCGTACTCGGCGTTGAAATTGCTCGCCTGCATCAGGGTCGAGGCGACTTCCGAGCCGCAGGCTACGGCGTTACGGCTTTCGCCACTGGCCACGCTCATCCAGGCGTATTTCAGCGCGGTCATGCCGCACAGGCAGATACCGGCGGTGGACACCACCTCGCACGGCGGATTGCCCAGCTCGCCTTGCACCATCACCGCATGACCAGGCATGACCTGATCCGGCGAAGCGCTGCTGGCCACCAGACAATCGAGGTCATCCAGCTGGAAATCACCACCGAGCAGACCTCGAATCGCTGCCGCACTGACCTGGGCATTGCTCATGCTCGGCTCGCCAGTCTGCGGGTCGATGACATAGTGGCGCTGCTGAATGCCGTTGCTGCGCAGGATCAGCTTGCGCGCGCGCGAAGGCTTGCCGCCGACCAGGCCCAAGCGTGCTTCCATCTGCTCGTTGTCGACCGGCGCATGGGGCAGGAAGGCGCTAATGCGATTGATAAATACAGGTTGTACCACGGGACTTCCTCAGGTCACTTCACTCGCCAGACGGGCCGGCAAAGTAAGCCTTCTCACGCTGAGTGCGCTCTTTTAACAGCGGCGCCAACAGCTTTTTAAGCAAAGCACTGAGCGGCACCACGGTGACGATCAGGCACAACAGAAAGACGATATACACCACCAGCCCGGCGCCACGCCGACGACTCTGCTGCGGGCCTAACGCCGCCAGCAAGCGGCTCCATAACTGGAAGCTGCGATTGCCGACCCTCTCGCTGGCGATCAGCTTTTCATCAATTCGTACCGCACCAAGCCCTCTGAGCATCGGGCATTCGACTGGCAGGTTATCGGCCGTCAAACGCTGGGCTATGGCCACACCAAAGCGGCTGGCGGCGAGCATTTCCGCCTCATCAATACCGGCGCGAGGCACCCAGCTGTAGGGCTTCTGCCGCCCGGTAAACAACCACAAGGGCGTCGCCAGAAAACTCGCCGCCGTGCCGCAAGCGTCCGTCAGGGCGATATTGTCCACCAGCCGTGCGCCCAGTTCAGTGAGCCGGTTCTTGACCTTCTCCTGGGCCATCAGCCACATATTGCGGCAACCGATCAGCGTCACCACCGGCGTGCCCTTGAGCAACTGCGCCGCCTCGGGGGACGCAAGGAACGCGGTCATCGGCTGCGAGGGCGAGAGGAACCACACCTGATAGGCGAGGATCACCAAGTCATAACGCTTGTTCGCATCCACTGCCAACGGCAGCAATGGCTGCGGACGCATCAGCACGGTTTCCGGGAAAATCCGGAAAAAATCGAGAAACGGCCAGGGAAACGGGTAAGGTTGCGCGGGTTGCAGCTGGAGAAAATCCAGCTGAATATCGCTGCATTGCTGTAAAGGCTCGCATACCGACTGCGCCAACCTGTCTAGCTGGCCAGTTTGCGAAAAATGAACGATCAAGACCTGACGCATCGCCAGCCACTTCCTGCGAAATGCCCGGATTATGCCACAGAGAATTCTTCAAACCGTAAAGAAGGCCAGCTATCGGACTGGCCTTTTGCTGCTACTGGTCGGCTCGTCAGCCCAGGCTGGCGACATCCTGGTCACAGTAGAGGGCATACAAGCCACGGGAGCCGTACATGCGGCGCTGGTGAGCGGCGAGCAGAAACGCTGGCCCGAACAACCGCTGCGTCAGCAACAAAATGACGATGGCCAGCTGCGCCTGGTCGATCTACCGCCTGGGCGCTATGCCATTCAGCTGTACCAGGACCGCAATGGCAACGGCCAGCTCGACCAGGGCCGACGCGGCATCCCGCTGGAGCCGGTGGGTTTCTCGACCAACCCGCCACTGGTCAACGGCAAACCCTCACCGCGTGACAGTCAATTCGAACACAGTACGGCGGACACTCAACTGCATATCCGCCTGCAAAGCCCGAAAGCCAAGAAATAAGCCGCAGTTAACGCTGCAGAGCCATCTCGGCAGCCGTGCGGCGCCAGATCAGCTCACGGGTGTCATAACCACGACTGCGTGCTTCTTCTAGCAGCGTCGCCAGGTGTTTCGTGCTGGCGTCCTGATCACGGGTCAGCAACCAGAGGTACTTGCGATTGGGATGGCCGACCAGTGCAGCCTGGTAGTCGTCATCCAGATACAGCACCCAGTATTCGCCCTTGGTCAACCCTGGCAGCAGGCTGCTGGCCCAGTTGTCGAAACGTACCCAGAGCTTGCTGGTTTCACCCGGCACCTGCACCACGGCCTGACCCTGCACCTGTTGCATATCGCCATCGTAAGTACGGCAGCGATTGGTCACGCCAAGCGTACCGCCTTCCTGCAGCTCATAAAGCGCCTCGGACTGCGCACAATTGCGCTGAAAGAACATCGGTAAGCGTGCCTGCTCGTACCAAGTGCCTTGATAACGCTGCAGATCGACCTGCTCGACAGTCTTCGGCGGCACCACGCCCGTACCGGAATTGGCACACCCCACCAGCAGCGCCGCTGCGGCCAACACCGCCAGCAGGCGCATCACTTCAAGCCCTTGCCGGAGAACATCATGACCTTGTCGCCGGCGTACTGAACGCTGATAAAGCGCTGTTCATCGCCCCAGGTGCAGCTGGACATGCCCAGCGCGCCAGCGCACTCGCCTGGTTTGCCCAGCAGGCTCTCGACCTCATCCTTGCTCATGCCCGCCTTGAGCTGGGCGTAATTGTCCTGATTGATCTTGTTGCAGGCGGCCAGCAACAGGCAACCGGCGAGTAGTGCGACGACACGCAGAGACATGGGGAAACTCCTGAGGAAAGAACCAAGACCAGCTTGGCATAGCAATACCGAGCTTGCCTGCTTGGATGCTAGAAGCGCGAGCCAGGTTCCAGCAGAAAGGCAGATTCCTCAGCGCTGGAAGCGCGCCCGAGTATCTGATTGCGATGGGGAAAGCGGCCAAAGCGCGCGATTACTCGCTGATGGCGCTCGGCATAATCCAGATAGCCGGCAAACAGCTCGCGCTCGGCGCTTGCAGCCTGCTCAAGCAATGCCTGAAAAAGCTGCACGGACTGATTCTGCAGCTGCAGGTCTTCGGCATGCTCCAGCACCAGGTAGGCAAACACCCGCTGGATCGGCGGCAATGCCTGATCCCAGCCTTGCGCCAGGCCATGCAAAGCCAGCGGGCGCGCCAGCCGGTCGCCGGCAAAGGCGCGCGGCGTATCACGAAAGACCATGCGCGGCAGCTGATCGAGCAACAGCAGGTTTGCCAGCCAGCCTTCAGGCTCGCGCTGCCAGTCTTGCAGCTGGTTGCCCAGAGCCTGCTCGACCAGCGCGCCAAACTGCTCACGGGCCTGATCATCCTGACGATCTTGCTTGCCGAACCACAGCCCAGTACGGCTGGCTGCCACTTGGGCAGCCGTCATGCCAGTACCACAGCCGACCGCACCAAACCACCAGTCGAGTAACGGCTGCCAGGGCGCGCTCATCGCTTACTCGCGGTGATAGGCGCTGATACGCAGCACTTCTTCCTTGGAACCCAGGAAGACTGCGACGCGCTGGTGCAGGGACGTCGGCTGAATATCGAGAATGCGCTGGGTGCCGTTGGTGGCCACGCCGCCGGCCTGCTCGATGATCATCGACATCGGGTTGGCTTCGTACATCAGGCGCAGCTTGCCCGGCTTCTCCGGCTCACGGCTGTCGCGCGGGTACATGAACACGCCACCACGGGTGAGGATGCGATGCACGTCGGCCACCATCGAGGCAATCCAACGCATGTTGTAATTCTTGCCCAGCGGGCCTTCTTCGCCCGCCAGCAACTCGCTGACATAGCGCTGTACCGGCGCCTCCCAGTGGCGCTGGTTGGACATGTTGATGGCGAATTCCTTGGTCGACTCCGGCACCTTGATGTTGTCGTGGGTCAGCACAAAGCTGCCCAGCTCACGGTCTAGGGTAAAGCCTTTAACGCCATCACCAAGGGTCAGCAGCAGCATGGTCTGCGGGCCATAGATCGCGTAACCGGCAGCTACCTGCTCGGTGCCCGGCTGCAGGAAGGCTTCTTCACCCAGGTCACCCTCGGCACCATTGCGGTCCGGACAACGCAGCACCGAGAAGATAGTGCCGACCGAAACGTTGACGTCGATGTTGCTAGAACCGTCCAGCGGGTCGAATACCAGCAGGTAGGCACCTTTCGGGTACTTGCCGGGAATCTGGTAGGCGTTGTCCATTTCTTCCGACGCCATACCGGCCAGGTGACCGCCCCACTCGTTGGCTTCCAGCAGGATTTCGTTGGAAATCACGTCGAGCTTCTTCTGCACCTCGCCCTGCACGTTCTCGGTGCCCATGCTGCCCAGCACGCCGCCCAGTGCACCTTTGGATACCTGATGGCTGATTTCCTTGCAGGCCCGCGCGACCACTTCGATAAGAAAACGCAGATCGGCCGGGGTATTGTTGCTGCGGGTCTGCTCGATCAGGTAGCGGCTGAGGGTAACGCGGGACATGGATGGCTCCGGGAAGGAAGAAAAATCGCGCGCAGTTTACCCTTTTAGCGGGGAAAGCGCTTTAGCACTGGATGGAAGGAGTTACCGGACCATCAGGCCAGACTGCAGACCCTGTTACGCCCCGCATGCTTGGCTTGATACAGCGCGGCATCGGCCACCTGCAGCAGTTCATCGAGCACCAGACCCTGTTCAGGCCACAGTGCAAGGCCGGCGGACAGGGTGACGTATCGTGCGCCGCCACGGGTCGGTAGTGGGTGTGCGGCCAAGTCACGGCAGATGGTTTCCAGGCGCGCACGCGCTTCATGGGCATCGGCGCGCGGCAGGATCAGCAGAAACTCTTCGCCACCAATACGGAACACCGCATCGGAGCTGCGAAGGTTCTCCAGCAGGTGCTGGGCCACGCCCTTGAGCACATCGTCGCCTTCAAGGTGGCCGTGCTCGTCGTTGAGCCGTTTGAAGTGATCCAGGTCGATCAGTGCCAGGGAAATCGGTGTGCGCTCGCGCTGCGCCACGGCCAGCTCACGGGCAAAGAATTCATCCAGATAACGCCGGTTGTAGAGCCCGGTCAGCGGATCACACAGCGCCTGTTCCTGCAGTTGCTCATGCAGGTTGGTGATGGTGCGCAAGCGCTCTTCACTCAAGGCCAGGGCTTCGGCCAGCTTCAGTTCGCTGAGGTGGCGCTGAGTGACATCACGCAGGTAGAGCATCTGCCCCAGCATCAGCGTGCCGCGATGAGTCACGCGCTCAATGGCGCGAATACGCACCTCGAAATACCGCGCCGAGTTGGCCAGGGTCAGCAGGCGCTCATGTTCGCCCTGAACCTGCTGGCTCAGCAGCTGCTGCAAATCCGCGCCGAGAATCGGCCAGTCGGCCAGCTGCCGCCCTTGCCAACCACTGCGCAGATTGGCGAGCTTCAATGCCGCCGGGTTGGCTTCAATCACGCGCAACTGTGCATCAACTACCAGCACCGGATCTATCAGGGCATCCAGCAGCAGATGGCGGGCCACCGGCAGCAGGTCAAACAGGCGCACACCGACAATCAGCCAGGCAAACGCCACCAAGGTAAAGGCAAAACTGAACGGCGTCGGATCGAAGCCAAAGAGCATCCAGCCAAACACCACGTAACTGATATTGGCAACCCAGGGCACTGCCGTGACGAAGACAAACGCCAGGTAATGGCGCCGATGCACGCCATAACTGACGATGGCCGCGCGCAGCACTACACCCATGCAGAAGGCCATAAACAGATAAACGTAAGCAGCGGCGGCGTAGAACAGCGGCCCGTGCTGATAGCGAATCGGCGCGCCTGGCTCATCGCTCAGTGGCGCCGTACCCGCGCCATAGAACAGGCCGTGCCAGGGGTTACTCAGGGCCATCAGCCAGATCAGTAACGGCACCACGGCCAACCCCAGGGTGCTGCGCAGCGGCAGCGGTTGACGCACGCTGTTGACGTATTGCCAAAGGAAGACCGCCCAGAAGGTGGGCACCACCAGAATCCCCGGCCAGGCCATGGTGGCCCAGAACACCTTGCACTGTGGGCCTTGCGCGGCCATTTCCAGGCTGGCAGCAATCATCCACCAGAGGCTCGCCAAGTGCAGCACGATAAAGCTTTCGCGCCCAGGGAAATAGCGCTGCCGCGTAACCCAGCGGGCCAGCAGCAGTACCCCGATACAGACCAGACAGGTGAGAATCACCGGGCCGCTGAGCGCCCAGCCGGAATTACCGCAGGCATTCATCGGGAGGGCACCGCCAAGGAAAACGACCGTGCGTGCTTGCCGAGCGAGCAGGGCAAACGCACAAGAACCACCCAAAAACGGGGCGCTGTAGAAATACGCAAGGGCCTTCCTGACCTCAAACGCCAATCAATTGAAGATGCCAACCATACTGCAAAAATCGTTAGGTAGCTGGGCTTTATTTCTGTTGACCGGCTCTATTCAGTTTTCGGCCTACGCAACAGACTGACCGCCATCAGCGCCAACAAACCAACCCCAAGCAACAACACCAGCCACAAACCCCAGCGTTTCCAATCACCTTGGCTAACCACAGCCTGTTCTTGCTGCGCCAGTTTTTCAGCCTGCAACTGCGCTTCGGCAATGCCCAGTTGCTGCAGACGCTGCGGCTGATAGCCAGGAATCAGGGTCGTCAGCGGCAGGGCTGCCGATTCGGCCCCACTGCGCCCCAGCGCCAACCGATAGGGCGGACTACCGCGCTGGAGAAACACCAGCTGGGTGGCGCGCACCGCGACCTTGATCAGCGGCGGCTCGGCACCCAAGCCGCCGCCACGCTCATCCACCTTCAGACGCAACTGCTGCACCAGCCAACCCGGCAAGGGCAATTCGTCCTGACGGATTTCCGCACCATTTTCTGGCAACCGGTAGAGCAGGCCCTGCGCCAGTGATTGCCAAGCGCCCTTGGCTTCATGGCGACCGCTAACGCGAATCGGCGCCAGGCTATTAGCCTGACTGAGTTCGACATGCAGACGCTCCAGGGGCAAGGCCAAGGGCAACTGCCACTGATATTCGCCATCCGGGCTGCGCGTCGCCGCCAGCGGCTGCGACCACACCAGCGGCGCCGGCATGCTGTCACTGCGCTGGCTGCGCAAGCTGGCAGCAGTCAATTGCGGCGCCTGTTGCGGGCTTTGCCAGAGCAGACGCACATAGCGCGCCTTAAGCCCTGGCAGCTCGATCTGGCGTTGCTCGATACGCTCGCCATCGAACGACAGACGTGCCAACTGGCCGCTGCCCCAGGAGCGCCAGCTTTGCAGGTCATCACTGGCCTCGATGCTGAAACGCTGAAAACCATCCTGGCCGCTGCTCCAGTCCAGCTGCAGACGCACCAGCGGCTCATCCAATGCGCTGGCATCCAGCAGCCAGCCGCGCAGCAGCGCCGGCTTGGCGGCTGCATCGGGCTCATCAAGCAGCTCGATCAAGGTGCCGCTGGTACTGCGCTGTACCCGCAAACTTGGCGAGGCCGCGCTGTCGCCCTGTTCGGCGTACAGCGGAAACCACTTCACCACCTGCTCCTGCTGGCTGTCGCGCGACTCGCCCTGCCCTGCCACCAGGGCGTAAGCAAGCGCCTGACCTTCGGCGTTAAACACCCGCAGGTCACGCAAATCGCCATAGCGCGCAGCGAAATGCAGCGCCATCGGCACATCCAGGCGATACCAGGGGCCTTCGCCACTGAGGCTCAGCGGCAGTTGCACGGCATAGTCAGCGGGCGGCTCTTGCGCCAAGGCTGACGTGCTGCACAGCAGGCTGAGCACCATAGTGCTGATTAAACGACTGATCATGCTGGCTCCTGCGGCTGATCCGCATCCGCTTTGCGTGCTGGCAAGGGCGCAAAATAGCCCACCACCAACAGCAATACACCCACCCCGATAAACGACACGATGCGCTCCAGGCCACCGCGATTACCCAGCTCGACAAAGAACAGCTTGGCCACCACCAGCGCGATCAGCGCCGCACCGATCAGCCACAGCTCGCGACGCCCAAGGCGATTGCCGAGGACCATCAACGGCAGCGCGATCAGTGTCCAGACAATCGACAGACCCGCCTGCACCAGCATCGAATCAAGCAGAGCATCCAGCTGATAAGGCACGCCGCCCCAATGATGGGCGGTGCGCATCACCATGGCAGTCAGCAACGCGAACAGCGAGGCGCCCGCCACGCCCTGAATCAGCCACTGACTGCGCAGACTCTCGACACCCAGCTCGGCCAGACCCAGGCGCGCCCAGGCGAATACCGCGCCAAGGGCAAACAGCAGGCCCAGCTCCAGCGGATTGAGCAGCGGCAGATAGGCGAGCGGTTCAGCCTCCCCAGCGCTGACCACATTGGCCAGCCAGAACCAGCCGAGCATCAACAGCGCCAGCGGCGCCGCCGCCAACACGCGGTATTCGCGCGGATAAGCGGCAACCGGCCAAGGCCAGCGACGCGGCAGCGCCATCAGCCAGAGGTAGGCACACGGCAGCAGCGCCCAGCCCAGCCAACGCCAGGCGTTGTAATGCTCCGACAGCGCCAACAGCAGGTAGCGCAACTCCAGCGCCAGCACGCCCAGCAACAACCAGCAGCCCAGCACATGGGCGGCGCTCAGCGCCCCTGCCGGCAACTGTGGTGCCAGACGCCGCAACGCCCAGAAGTGCACGGCAAACAGCAGCGCCCAGGCCAGCCAGCCGAACTGCGCAGCCGGGTGATAGTGCAGGTGCCAGGCGTGCAGCAGCACCACACCGGCCAGCGGCGTCAGCAGGCAGCACAGCAGCGCCAGTTCGGCCCAGCGTGTACGCGGCGCGAGGAATGCCGCCAGGGCCACGCTGGCCGCCAACACCACAAGCAAGGCACTGCTCTGCCACTCAGGCATCACAAAGCGCAGCACTTCGCTGCTCAACGCCACTGCCCACCAGGCTGCGCCCCACACCAGCAGCAGTTGCGCCAGGCCCAGCAAGCTGACATTACCCAGCGCACCGGGCGCTTCGCGCCGCGCCAGCTGCTGCAAACGCCAAGCGCCAACCAGCGCGGCCACACCGAGCACCAACGGCGTCCAGAAATCCACGTGAGCCAGTGGTCGAATACCCTCGGCCGACAGCTGCCCAAACAGCAGCGGGCTGACCGCAAGGAACACCAGCCCTGCCAGCACCTGCAACAGCAGACCGAAGATAAAGCTGGCGCGCTGCTGCAAGTGCAGACTGAGCCAGATGATCAGCAGACCGCTGCCGCCCCACACCGCGCTCGCCGTGGCCCACGGCAGGACGAACAGCACCGCCAGATTGAGGAACACAAGACCCACCAGCAGCACCACGGACAGCCCGCGCAGCAGACGACGGTCGTTACCCACCTGCGGATCACGCGCGGCCAGCAGCATGCCAGCGATCAGCCCGAAACCGATCAAGGACGAGGTCAGCAAGCCCTGCCAGCCGGCAGAGAAGCCGCCCATACCAGTGGCCGCATTGCCGGCCATGTCCAGCATAAACACCACACCGCCGAGCAATTGCACGGCAAAGGCGCTGAACAGAAAGCTGCGTGCCTGCAGGCGCAAGCCCAGCCACAACGTCAGCAGACCGGCCAGCGCCCAGCTGATCGCCGTGCCCTGGGAGGCAAACAGCAGTGGTGCAATCAGATAGAGAAAGGCCAGTCCAGCACAGGCCAGCAGCGGCAGCCCGCTAACCTCCCAGCTGCTGGCGTGCTCAGTGTTCTGGCGCAACTGCCAGTAGCTGAACAGCAAAGCCACCCCGAGCATCAGCGCACCCAGCGGCGCGCCGTCCAGCAGGGTCAGTTCACCGCCACGCATGCCGATGACAAACGCCAGCGCCGCCCCCACCTGCAGCAGCAGGGCGAATGCCCGTGCCAGACTGCGTTGCTGGCGCAGGCCGAGCCAGAAGATGCCCGCGCCTTCCACCGCCCAGGCGGCCGAAGTCCAGCGCGCATCAAGGCCCAAGGGAATTGCCAAACTGCCGAACACTACGCCCAACGCAAGGCAGGTCTCCACCAGCAACACGGCACGATCACCGGTGCGACCGACCAGCAGCCGCGCCAGCACTAAATAGAAAAGCCCCAGCGCCAACGCACTGAAGGCTGCGGCAAACTCGATGTGCTGCACCAATGCGAACTGCAGGCCAAAACCCACCAGCGGCGGACCGAACAGCACGGTGGCGTCGATGTAGTCGCCTTTGCGTGCCGCCCAGCGCAGTAATTCATCAGGATTCTCGGGCGCATCCAAGGCTTCGCGCAGCTTGCGCCGGGCAAACAGCAGACCGATGGCCACATACATCAGGAAGAACAGAATCAGGAACGGCTCGGTGCTCCACAGCAGCTCTGGCTTATAGGAGCGAATGCCCCAGGCGAAGCCGATGCCGAAGGTGCCGACAAAACCGATCAGGTTGAGCAGCCGCCAGGCCTTGAACCAGGCGATGGCAAAGATCCCGGCATTGAGCAGGGCGAAATAGCTGAACAACGCCACATGATTGCCGCTGCCCGTGCTGGTCAGGATCGGCGCGGCGAAACCACCCAACGCCGCTGCAGCCGCAAGGCCCAGGGCATTCTGCTTGACCGCCAGAATCGCCGAAAAAACCGTGACCAGCACTAGCAGACCCAGCGCCACGCCAGGATCCAACAGCGGGTGTAAGCGCATCGCGGCAAACACCGTCAGATACAGCACGGCGATGCCAGTGCCTTGCAGCATCAAGGCATAGTTCGGGTTACGCAGACGCAACCACCAACCGAGGCCGAGCAAGGCCACCGCACTGGCGGCGACACTGGCGTAGCGAAATTCCACCGGCACTACCACACCTTCGGTGGCGTAGCGCAGCAGGAAGGCCAGACCGAGAAACAACAGCACCACACCGACGCGCAGCACCGTATTGCCGCCCAGCAGCCAGTCCTTCGCCGCAGTAAAGCCTCGCTCCAGCAGCGTTGGCTGACGCGGTTCGGCAGGTTTCCATGGCTTAGCGGGAGGCGGCTTGATCGGCGCGGCGGCGGGTTCGGCCGCCTGCATAGGCGCGACAGGCTCAGGAGCAGGCTCGGGCAGGACAAAATCCAGGGTCCAATCCAGTTCAGGCTGGGCCGCTTGGGCACTGACGATAGGTTCAGGTGCAGGTTCGGCTTCAGGGTTGACCGGCTGCGGCGCTGGCGGCGCCTCAGGAGCTGGCGCGACACTCTGCTCCAACTTGAGCAAGCGCTCATACAGCGCCGCAGTGCCTTGCTCGAAGCGCTGCGAAAAGGCCTTGAGCTGCGCTGTCAGCGCAGCATTCTCGCGCGCCAAACCCTGCAGTTTGAGCGCCTGACCAAGGCCCAGACCAATCAGAGCGCCCAGTAGCGACGCCGTCAGCGTCTCATCCGCCAACGCCCCGAGCACCAACCCCACCAGCATGAAGATCCATTGCATGCAGCGCGTTCCTATATCAGCTAAACCCGAACATCCTGTCGCCAAGCACCCGGCACCCGGCGCACACTGCGCAGCAGTATAGGAGCCCGACCGGTGCATACCCAGAGAGACGAATGCCGCACGCATCACAGCACAACAAGAAACTCGGAGCGACGCTGCCGCACAAATGATGACCAGCCGGCAGATAGTCATTCACAAACGTCGCCAGGCCGCTATCATCGCGCGCCGAACCACTGATGCATGCCTGCCTCGATGAAAAACAACCTGATTGCCGCCGCCGAACTCGACCGCCTGGAAACCTGGGCCAAATACACCGCTGATATGTGCCACAGCTGCATGTCCAGCTGCTGCACGCTGCCGGTTGAAGCGCGCCTGAATGACCTGATTCGCATTGGCGTGGTCGATGAGTTCGAACGCAGCGAGCCGCTGAAGAACATCGCCAAGCGCCTGCAGAAAGACGGCATCGTCGAACGCTTTCATCAGAAGTCGGGCATCTTCACCCTGACCCGCATGAGCAACAACGACTGCTATTACCTCGATCGTAAAACTCGCCTGTGCACCATCTACGAAAAGCGTCCGGACACCTGCCGCAACCACCCGAAGATCGGCCCACGTCCCGGCTACTGCGCCTACAAGCCGAAGAGCTAAGCAACAGCATTGAGCTGCCGCGACGCCTCGGGCAAGCTGGCAGGCATGCACAACGCCGACTTCCCCGATGACGCCCAACAGACCGAGCGCACCCGCGCCACGGTGATGCGCTATCACTACAGCTGGAAAGACCGCGACCTCGACGCGGTGATGGCGCTGTATCACCCGGATATCCAGTACCACGATTTCTTTCAGCAGCGCTGCATGGGCTTTGCCGAGCTGCGCGAGTATGTGCGCAACAACCTGCCGCGCCAGCCCGGTGAAGCCCTAGAACACACCGACCGCATCCGCATCGACGGTCATACCGCGTTTATCCAGTACCGCATCAGCCTGCACGGCAGTGGCGGCTTGCTGGCGTTTCGCACCGGCGAGGCGATTACCGTGCGCGACGGGCTGATCTGGCGCATCCATGAATACGCCACGCTGATGCGCGAAGAGCGCGAGCTATCCGCCGCCAGTGATTCCCGCCCAGCCCTTAGTCGCCTCGGCCTCAGCGCCCGCCAGCTGGGCCTGCTCGCGCAGGACCTGGAAGACTACATGCAGCGCGCCCAGGCTTACCTCGACCCGCAACTCAGTCTGCCGCAGGTCGCCGCAGCCACCGGTTACAGCCGCAACCAGATCTCCCACCTGCTCAACCAGGTGCTCGGCCAGAGCTTCTACCGCTATATCAACCAGAAGCGCCTGCAGCACCTGCTGGCGGGGCTGGAAGCCGGCAACGACCTGCAGCGTATCGATGACCTGGCCTTCGCCGCCGGCTTCAATTCGCTCTCAGCCTTCTACAGCTGCTTCCGCCGGCACACCGGCTTGTCGCCCAAGGCCTACCTCAAACAAATTTCCTTGCGGGCACGCACACAAGACAAGCCCTGATCGACCTCCTAGTCTCTGCGCATCGCATAGTGATTGACTGCCGGAGATCGACGATGAGCCCATGGCGCTCCCTCAGCCTGTGGATGGATCAGCTGACCGAACCGCTGACCGCCCGCCCCGCGCTGACCGAAGACCTGCACGCCGATGTGGCCATCATCGGCGCCGGCTACACCGGCCTGTGGACCGCCTATTACCTCAAGCGCCAGGCGCCACACCTGCGCATCGTCATCCTCGAAGGCGAGATTGCCGGCTTCGGCGCTTCCGGGCGTAACGGCGGCTGGCTGATGGGCAACCTGCTCGGCCAGGACAACCTGCTCGCCGACCAACCCAGCGCCGCACGCCAAAGCGCCTATGCCCTGCTGCACGGCATTCCCGATGAAGTCTCCAGCGTGCTACAGCGTGAACAGATCGCCTGCGATTACCGCAAAGCCGGCGTGCTGTATTGCGCCGCGCGCTACCCCGAGCAGCTGACCAGCCTGCGCCAGCACCTGGCCGAGCTACGCGACCTAGGTCTGGATGAAAACGACTACCGCTGGCTGACGCCCTTCGACCTGGGCAAACAGCTACAGCTGGCCAACGCCTTTGGCGCCATCTACACCCCGCACTGCGCCACCATTCAACCCGCCAAGCTGGTGCGCGGCCTGGCGCGCTGCGTTACCGCCATGGGCGTCGAGCTGTATGAACAGAGCCGGGTGACCGACTGGCAAACCGGCCTGGTGCGCACCGCCACTGGCAGCGTACGCGCTGACTGGATAGTCCCGGCCGTGGAAGGTTACGCCGCCAGCCTGCCGCCGCTAGGCAACCATCAGCTGCCGGTACAGAGCCTGCTGGTGGCCACCGAGCCACTGCCCAAGGAAGTTTGGGCCGACATTGGCCTGGAGCGCGGTCAGGCCTTCAGCGAGAACAGCCGCCAGGTGACCTACGGCCAGCGCAGCACCGACGACCGTTTGGTATTCGGCGCCCGTGGTGGTTACCGCTTTGGTGGCCGCCTGCGCACCGATTTCAACCTCAGCGAGGACGAGCGCGACCTGCGCCGCTATCTGTTTGGCGAGCTGTTCCCGCAGCTCAAGCAGGTACGCATCACCCATGCCTGGGGCGGCAACCTGGGCATGGCGCGGCGCTTTCGCCCGCACATGCTGGTGGACCGCAGCAACGGCATCGCCTTATCCGGCGGTTATGGCGGCGAAGGCGTGGGCGCCAGCAACCTCGGCGGGCGCACTCTGGCCGACCTGATTCTCGACCAGCAGAGCGAGCTAACCCGCCAGCCCTGGGTGCTCGGCGACCAGCCGATCAACCGCCTGCCGCGCTGGGAGCCGGAACCGCTGCGCTGGCTCGGCTACAACGCGATCATCCAGAGCTTTGTGCATGAGGACCGCGTACTGGCCAACCCAGACAGCGCGCCCTGGCGGCGCCAGCTGGCCAGCAGCCTGGCCGGCACCATGGAAAAATTCATGCGTTAACGGAGAGTTTCATGAGCATCGAACACTTCAAGAACACCGCCCACCTGCCCCTGAGCGATGCCACGCCGGTGGCCGTGCCGCTCGGCGAGCCCGTGGCGATCACCAGCAGCCAGGGAATCGAGCATGCGGACGGCGTCGCCGCCGGTATCTGGGAATGCACACCCGGGCGTTGGCGCCGGCAGATCGCCCAGCAGGAGTTTTGCCACTTTATCGCCGGGCGCTGCACCTTCACCCCGGATGGCGGCGAGCCCATGCAGATCCAAGCTGGCGACGCCCTGTTGCTGCCAGCCAACACCTTCGGCGTGTGGGACATCACGGAAACCGTGCGCAAGAGCTTCGTTCTCCTCAAGTAACCGGGCCCAGCGCAGGCCCTGCTCCACCCCATTCAACTGCCGCTTCGACAACACCGATAAAAACGATGAGGTATTCCCATGCTGAAAAAACTGCTTCCCCTGCTGCTGCTCAGCAGCATCAGCCAGGCCGCGGAAACCGTGCGCATCTACAACTGGACGGACTACATCGCCCCCGACACCCTCAAGCAATTCGAGCAAAGCAGTGGCATCAGCAGCCACTACGATGTGTACGACAGCAATGAAACCCTCGACGCCAAACTGATGGCAGGGCGCTCGGGCTATGACGTGGTGTTCCCGTCCAACCACTACATGGCCCGGCAGATTCAGGGCGGCGCACTGAAGAAACTCGACAAAAACCGCCTGCCCGGCTGGAACAACCTCAACCCGATCCTGATGAAAGCCCTGGAAACCAACGACCCCGGCAACCAGTACGGCTTTCCCTACCTGTGGGGCAGCACCGGCATCGGCTACAACGTGGCCAAGGTGCGTGAAGTGCTCGGTGAGGACGTGCCGCTCGACTCCTGGGACCTGATCTTCAAGCCCGAATACCTGGCCAAGCTCAGCCAGTGCGGTGTGGCGATTCTCGACAACGGCCCGGAGCTGCTACCGATTGCCCTGCATTACCTGGGGCTGCCGCACCACAGCCAGAACCTTGAGGACTACCAAAAGGCCGAAGCCCTGCTGCTGGAGATGCGCCAGAACGTGCGCTATTTCCATTCGTCCAAGTACGTCGGCGACCTGGCCAATGGCGATATCTGCATGGCCGTGGGCTTTTCCGGCGACATCATGCAGGCCGGTAACCGCGCCACTGAGGCGAACAACGGCATCAGCATCAACTACGTGATCCCCAAGGAAGGCACGCCGATCTGGTTCGACATGGTCACCATGCCCGCCGACAGCAACAACGAGCAGGCCGCCTACGCATTCATGAACTACCTGCTGCAACCCCAGGTGATCGCGCAGATCACCAACCACGTGCAATACGCTAACGGCAACAGCGCCGCCGACAGCCTGGTCGACCCCAAGCTGAAAGCCGATGCCACGGTCTACCCGCCGCAGGACGCGATGGCCAACCTCTACGCCCTGGAAGCCATGCCCCTGAAGATCGACCGCGTACGCACGCGCATCTGGAGCAAGGTCAAAAGCGGGATCTAAGCCATCGCAAACATAAAATCACAACCCATAAAAAGCCCCCGCCACCTTATGTTGGCGGGGGCTTTCCAATCACGCTTCCCTTAATTCTTGGCTGCCGCCTAAAGGCATGCCGCCCAATACGGCTAATTCAGCGGCCCAGCGTTATACAGAGCACTCCACGCACACTGGTAGCGCTGCGTGTTTAAGTTGTAGAAGTTGAAACGATTGCATTGATCATCGTAATTGTAGGCGCCCACTGAAATACGCATTGCACCTAAATTCACGCCCTGCAATGAAACATAGCGACCGTTGTATAAAAGTGAAAAATGCAAGTGCGGCCCCGTTGAACTGCCACCTTCGCAAAGTGCGGTATTGCGGTTACTGGCATAGTTTCCTAGTTTTGTATTAGCCGTGATGGTTTCTCCATTACTCACCCGAATATTATCCATATGGTAATAATTGGTCGCCCAACCATTGTCATTGGTTACCCTTACCTGACAACGGGACAATACGCTGACGCGGCCACCATGCGCAGCCGCCACGCTGTAAGTCGACGCACCCCATCCCGGCCAGTCATAGGACACGTCGATAGACGAGTACGGCGAACCCGACCCGGTGTGGGAATGTGCGCCGTTTGATTTCCAGGAATAACCCTGATACCAGGGTAATTGCAGCATGTTGGTCGGCGGCAGAGCATTAGCCGCTAGCGCCATTTCTCGACTCGATTCAGCGTTGCGTAACTGTTCAGGAGGCGTACTAAACAGCTGGGCAAACTGTTGCGTAAAGGCCTGCAGCGACGGCGTTTTCTTGAGCACCACAGGCTCACTATTGGCGTCCTGCAGCCCCCCTAACAGCGCTGCACTGGCGCCATTCAGCGCCCCCGCATCCTCGCTTGATCGCTGAGTGCCAGCGCGTACCTGCCTACGCTGGTAAGCCTCAAAGCCGTAGAACCGTTGCGATAGCTGCTGCAAGACATCGCGCAACTGCCCGGTAAAACCACTCGCTTTGGACAACTCTGCAAAAGGTGCCTGCAACTTCTCCTGACTGGGCGCAGACATCAGCCCGCTCTTGAGCTCCATAAGCGCCAGTACGACCTTGGGATTGATACTGTAGTAACCACTCCAGTGGGCGATCAGCTCCTGCTTGTCACGTAGCAGAGGCGCATGCACCGCGAGATAACCAGCAAGGTCAAACGCCTCGGCATCTCGCCCATACAGAAACAGCTCGTTGCTAAAAAGCACATCGCCGCTCGCTGGCAGCAAGCGCTGTATCTCTTGCGCTGAATAATTAAAGGCCGGGTGATTTATTTCACTGGCAATAACGCCTGTATTATTTATTGCGCCCAAGCCCAAGCAGGAAAAAATTACAAAGTTAGAAGCTATACAAGTGCGCCCCTTCATCACCTTATCCCTCGATGGTAATAGCCCAATGTCACCCCAGAAAAACCACCACACCCATGCATCCAACTACGCACGCAGGCACACATGAAAACTTATGCAGCGCTCGTATCTCCAAACACAACACAGGCACCGGGAGAGTAGACAACAGAAGTTAACTAGCAAGAAATAAGACGAGGTATAACTAAAACTATTTGCGCTAATAGTTAGGTTGAAATATTTGTAAAAAAAACGTGCCGCAACGTTTAGTAAATGCACCGCAGTGAATTGCAAAAGAAGAAAGTGGCAGATTTGTTTGGCTTTGTAGCAATCGCGTATTGCGCGGCAGAAAGCCTCAGCGGAGGAGAAAAGCGAAGGAAGCCCGACGATGCATACCGATGCCTATTGGGTTTCGCATGGGAACGTTTGGCTGACAAAAGACGTGTAACGGCTATCAGTTCGAGACCTCGCGCACATCCTTGCAATATGCCCTCACCGATACAAACCCAGTGCATCGCACAGCCCATCACAGCGTGAAACGGGAAAACCGTTACGCAACAGCTGGTAGATAGATTTCGCAACGAGCCCCTCAAAAATCCGCCAAAAATACGGCGACAAAACAATGGCGAGCGGTAATTACCGAGCGATCAACACCTCGATACTCTCGGCCCAAGCACCCGACAGGTATCGCGACAAACGTCGCTAATGGAGCTGTATGTAATTGGAAATGCCAGGTGCCCCGACTGCCGTTCTGCCATCGGAGTAGCCACCATGATCGACCTCACCACCTGGAACCTGACCATCCCTGTCGGCGTGCCTGCGACCACTATTGAGACACCCGCGCTGGCTGGCGGTTATCAGGATCACTACTTCCAATCGAAAGACGGCACGATCAGCTTCTGGGCGCCGGTCAACGGCACGACCACGCCCAACTCTGAGTTCCCGCGTAGCGAAATGCGCGAAACCTTCGCCAATGGCACGTTGCGTAACTGGACCTACACCACCGCCACCAACATTCTCAGCGCCACAGCCAGGATTACCCAGGTGCCCTCAACCGGCCTGGTCGCCTTCTCCCAGATACACACCAAACAGAGCTCTGCGCCCCCCTGATGCTGGGCTACCAATATGTGCCGCAAACAGGCTACGGCAATGTGGTGATCGCCTTTCGCGGCAAACCCACCGATAGCGACTCACAAAAGATCGCACTTTCCAGCAAGGTCAGGCTGAACCAGGACTTCAGCTACGAAGTGCACCTGGCCAAAAACGGCACCCTGACCATCGGCTTGATAGAGCCCGGCGGAGCGATCAAACGCTGGCAGGGAAAGCTCAACACGGCATGGAAAAGCCACCAGCTGTATTTCAAAGCCGGCATCTACACCCTGGAAAACAGCGGCTACGAAACCGAAGCAGGCGGCGCGACGTTCAAGCAATTGAAAATTGAACATCGATAACTAGAACGCAGTCGTGAACGCGTGGGCACGACTGCTTGTTTTCACACCGGTCAGAAAACACCGTCACCCACGCCACGTGGAGCGAACAACGGTAGCGGCGCACGCTGAGCAGCAGGTAGCTCAGCCGCAGGCACGTCAACAGCCGCAACCGAACCGGACAGCGCTGAGGCCACACTCTCGGCGGCCAGCAGGCGCGTCAAGATGGACTTTCCCGTCACCGTATAGTCGCCGACACCCTCTGAGCCTGAAACAGGCGACGACGCCAGACGCTGGCCAGCCTCATCGTACACATCGACTGCCAGAACGTAGGTCAGCACCGTTCCCATAAAAGCTTCGCTCTTCCACTCTTTGATTCGCACAGTCAGCAGCTGTCGGCCAGTACTGGAAGCCTGTGCACTTGGTGAGGCCACAGCCTCAGCTGTGCCACCAGCCTGCTTGATCCCACCGATGATGGATTGCTGCAGATCCTGCGCTAGGGACTCACCGCTACGGGTCTTAACGTCATAGGGAATGTAATAGCTGCCGCGAATCAGCCCTACATAGTTGGCGGTCTTGCTGCCATTCAAGACGTAAGCCCGCTCATCTACTACTGCCACCTCAATAATCTTGGCCGGCTTAGCGCCTACTTGCGGATATATCTGGGAATAATCGACTTTACTACCGAAAGCACAACCCGCAAGGCATGCAGCGGCCAGAGAAATAAACAAAAAACGAGAAAGCATATAAGACCTCAAACCAATGAAAAACACAGGCCGCAACGAGCCATTATTAAATGGCCTGCCACGCACACTGAACTAATAATTAGCTTACTTACTACGGAGTTTTAGCGAGTGCTGCTGGCAAATCCAAACCCATAATTTTACGGACATCAGCCAAGCAGTAATCAACCGACTGAGACAGCTGAGAGCGAAGCCCAGTACCTTGCTTAAGCTCACGATAAGACGGCGCTTTGTTGGTGTCTTCATAGATCGGTGTATACGAACAGGCCTTCTCAGCCAGCACCGTTTTCGCCTTGCGATCTATCAACCGCGCGTGCACGCTGTAAGCCACTTTGTAGTTATTAAAATCGGATACGTAGTAAATGCTGCTCCACCCACTGGTACGCATATCCAGAATATAGTCAGCCTGCGGATATGCTGCGATGACCTTATCTAGGTCAGCAGACTCAACTGCAGCAGCGGCATGAGCCACCGTCATTTTTTGTGCAGCAGCCAGTTCATCCGCTAGCTGCTTGGCCATATTCAACGCAGGATCTTCAATCTTGTTATCACGAATCATGCTGTTGCCATTGGATATCGCTGTCGCCACACCCAACAAACCAAACTGCACATTAACCGGTGTTTGTGCAATAAAATCTGGCAACTCGCTATAGCGCGAATAGCCCAATGTCTTGCCCTGAAGCTGACCCGCATCAGCGCCAGCCAACTCTTTTGGTTTAACCGTAGAGCAACCGACTAACGAAACCAGCACAGCGACCAGTAGAAAACGCACTAACATAAACAACCTCGAGTTATATTTAAAATTCAGACTTAAAAGTTGGCCTGAAAAGGGACTGTTTCATTGTACCGGATGGCTCCTTGGTCGCCCCCGCCCTCGCTCTTCTATCCGTAAGCCAACAATTCGCTCTACTTCGTCCACGAAACGGCTCGTCCCAGTCAACTGGCCACGCTGTAAAGCAGCGCGGATCAATATGAGCTCATTAGCGGGAATCGCTTGGCGTATAAACGCCTCATACCGATGACGCCGCTCAATGGCGGTATCACCTAAAGCAACAAAGCAACAAAGCAACAAAGCAACAAAGCAACAAAGCAAGGATCAGCATCCAACCAATGACTATCTGGCACATCACCTAACCGAACTCGATAGCTTGACCAAGGATAATCCGCCGCATCGACCACCATACGCGCACGTACCGGGTTCAACTCGATGTAACGGCAACAGGCCAGCAGGTAGGCATCCGACTGCACCACGCTGGACTTGTAACGACTTTCCCACAGGGTGCCGGAGCGCCCCTCCAGTCGATTGCGATATCGCGTCGCACGCGCCGCCAGCGCCTTCATCAACTGCCCCAGCCCAGCGACCGATTCACCAGGTGCCAGCAACAGATGAACATGATTGGTCATCAAGCAGTAGGCGTAAACCTTTACGCCAAATACATCTTTGAGTTCGCGAAGGTCGGCGAGATAGCGCTGATAATTTTCGGCAACGGCAAATACCACCTGCCGGTTATGACCACGCTGCACAACATGATGCGGGTAGTTCGGTAAAACGACTCGGCCCATCCTAGGCATAAGTAACCCTCCATCCGTGGAGCTTTTAGACTAGCTACGATCAGAGAAAATAAATCTGTCCCCTTTTTTTCTATTAACCTCAGGGATAAAACTGATGCCTGCAGAGCATTGAGAAACTGAAGGATAGCCGCCGTATGCCGCCGACAGCGCAAGAAGATAAGTGGCTTTAAAATACTTTCGTGCGCCTGCCGGAACATATACCGACGCCGACTGCCTCGCAAAATTCCCATGTTCTATTAGCCGCCCCATGCCTGCGCTTTTTTCAAATCGAGCGTTATCAAAAACCCACAACGATTGTCTTTCACCTGGAGCAAAAGATATTTTCGTATAAACAATCTTGGCCGCATTAGACGTATCAGTCATCGGCGGTATGTCTTTGACACACCCTTGCAGACCAAAAGCCAAAACCAAAGCAGCTAATTTTTTCATAAACACTCAACACGATCCTTGACTTAAGAAGCCAACAAAAAATAGCGATTAACAATAGGGCTAAAGTTAAAGGGGTCGGAATAATTTATTTTTAACCACCGACTGACCAGAGTTTAAATATCTTATTGAGCACCCCAACTGCATTGCAGTCGACTTCAGGTGGAAAATAAATCTTTCTCCTTTTCTCTTATTCAACAACCCAATTAGCTGATCAAGGTTTATTCACTCCGCCCCATTAGCTCCGCACTTGTAACCGTGTTGTGCTCAGTTCCTACAACCGCCCTTTTTCTTCAGCTCTTCAATGCTGCCAGCGACAGCACTTGGTCATATTGCGGCCAGTCTTCCCGTGCGCGCTTAAGCACACCTTGCATCAACGCATCTAACTCAGGCATTGGCTGCTCGGACGGCAATTGGTCAAACGGCGCAGCCATCAGCGGGTGATCGATCTTCTGCGGATTGGCTAAACCCTCCCACTGTCGCAGCCGCAGGATGTAGAGGATTTCCACCGGCACGCGCTCCAAGTGCCAGTCCTGGTTGAAGTCATAGGAGTTTTTCTGGCTCTCTTTGCCGGTTTGCCACGTGTGGCGGTCACACGCGGCCAGCAGGCAGGGCATCAGGTCGTTGGGGTTGGGGGTGCGCCAGTTGGCCAGCAAGGCTTCGTAGATGGGTTCATCGTAGGCGTAGGCCGTCCATTGATGCGAGACATCGCCCACCCAGTCGGCAAACACGCGCAGCATAAAGGCTTGGGCGCGGCGGTGCTGATCTTCGTACTCAAGCACCAACTGATGCCCACGGTTGAGCGCCGCATGGGTGAGATAGCCTTGGTGGATGACGGCATCCTTCCAGCCCAAGATCGCCATGGCCGCCATCATATTGGTGGCGGTTTGGATGCTGTAGTTTTGGCGGCGTCGATCATTGCCTGCCGCTTTGGCAATAATGTCGAACTGGCCCGCCCAGAAGAACAACTGCCAAATTCCTACTTGGTAGTAGCGCAGCCAATGGGCCAATTCCAGAAGCCATTGCGGATTATCGGGGGCGGTTGCCAATACTTTGTGGGCTCGTGTGACGGCCATCCATTCGGAGCTACTACGCGTAACGTTGTCACTATTCGGCACAGGCATTGATGGCTTCGCAAATGCATCTCCGCGCTCAACATATTCACGGATGCCATTCAATTCGTATTCATCTGAGACGTGTGGCCCCTTGGCTATACGCCCCAGCACACTTTTGTAGGAGGGCCATTTCGGGTTTACGCCCGAACGCTCGCACTGAATTACTTCTTGACCCATGGTTCCACCTTAAATTCTGCTACACCTGTTTTGCCGGGGGCGGGAACACCGACTTTGACTGTTACACCTTGAACCTTGGCTTTTCCTGAATCCAACGCCGCTTGCAAAGCATCCCGTAAAGCAGGATCAGAGTCGGCAATTGATTTATTACGCAGCCACCCTTCCAATCGCGTCCCCGGATCCCCCAGAGGAGCTTTTGCCCCACCCACCCCATTCACCGAGGACTTCGCATCCATCACAACTACGGTAATCGTATCGCCATTGATCGCCACCGCGCAGCCATCGCAACCGTGGTTGCTACCGTTTTGAAGAGGTTTGAAATTGAGGCCGGTTTTCTCGTTGAGTGTTTGCAAGGCCAGTTGCTCACCCAGCTCGCCGTCGTTTTTGAGCGAGCCGGTCTTCCAATTGGGAAGGTGTGACAGTTTGATACTTTCAAGCGTTTGCCCGAAAAGCTCTTCAATGCTGCTGACTTTTTCAGGCGGCGACGGTTTCCAGTTTTCCGGTTTCGGAAAGGTATCTGGCTTCGTAGTTTCTACGGGTTTGGGACCTGTATCGACCTTACCAATCTGTCCTGCTCGACTAGTGGCGGCAAAACTCAAAGCAAACTCGGTCGACCATGTCATCTCGACCCGTGCTGCTGCCTCGGGATTGCCCTGCAAACGGTATAGATAGCTCTGGGCCTCTGCATCGGCTTTTGCCTGGCTGAATGCCGTCCATACTTCTTGAGGATTGGCAGCGCTTTGCAGTAGTCCCAAGACAATTCGCTCACTGGTCGATATTGGACTGGTTACAACATCACGGCCTAGCTCATAAGTATTCTGCACTGCATTGCCAACTGCGGCACCAGTGCCTTCCAGCGCACCAGATAGATCAGCGAGCCCGTTCCATTGCCGATAGTTAAGGTTACGCTCATAGAACTCCTTCTGCTCCCAACCTTCGCGATCAGCCGTTAGCAGATACTCCGCATTGACCAGCGACAAATAGAAATCCGCATGATGCAGCTGGTAATTCTGCAAAAGCTTAAGCGTTTCTGTCGCACTGTAGGTTTTACCCTCCACTTGGACCGGCACATCGCCTCGATCCTGTGGTGCGTATCGAGTGGCAAGCGGTGCTAGCGCCATACCCAGATGCTTCAGAGTTGCCTCATCAAAGACGACTCCACTGGAAGATATCTTTTCCTGCCAGTCTTTATCCACATAGAAGGCCATTGCTTCTGCAAGGCGGCGCTCTGCTTCGGCTGGGCTAATCCCGGCTTCTTTGGCCAGATCATCAGCCTGTTTGCGGATCAGCTTGACTTCATCTGGATGCAACTGCCTGTTATACGCCGTCGCATTCTTCGCCAGCTCCGCCGCCTTGGCCGGGTCGCCACCGGTCGCCGTGGCCGCCGCTACACCGATGATTTGCGAGACTACCAGTTCCAGACCTTTGTCGCCCTTGATCACACCCGACAGTTGTTCGATCAGCAACTCGTTGGCACCAGCAGTCAATGCGCCGGTCTTGAAGTCACCACCGGTCGCTTCGCTGAGCAACCCACCCACCACAGCATGCAGGGCGATCTTTTCCGGGCTGCCGTCCGCCCAGTCGACGCCTTCCACCCACCTGCCGCCGGCAAAATCACCCACCGCATTGAAAACACCAGCCTGCAGTAGGTGCTGCACCTGGCCGGTCAGCGCGCTTTGCAGGTTATCGCCAAGGCTGCCGCCTTGAACGGCGGTCTGGGTCACCGCATGAACCGCGCCCTGTGCACCAAGGTAAGTACCAAATTTGGCCAGTTCACTGGGCTTGCTCAGGTCGAAGCCCTTGGTGACCTTGTTGACGTTGTCGCCGGTTACGCCAAAGGCACTGTCCAGCACGCCAGCGGTAACGCCTGCGGTTATGGCCGAGGTGGCGTAGCCTTTGAGGTTGTCGCTGGAGGTCACATCCTTGACCACCGCACCCAAGTTACCCCGGTTGTTGATGGTGCTAATAGCCGCATTGCTGGCTGCCGAAGTGGCAACGGCGGTTAAAGCGACGTTGGCCCAACCAGCACTGGCGGTACCTACAGCAGTACCCGCACTGACCATAGCCGAAGAGCCGGCAGCCGCCATGGCCGAGCCACTGCCTGCCCCGGCACCCGCCATAGAACCTATCGCGCCGCTTGCAGCCCCCGCCGTCAGGTACGTCACGATGATCGCAATGATGATCATCGCCGCGCCGCCCAATCCCGAATGGCTGTACTTGAAGGAATCATGCACCTCCTTCACCTGGCGCCAGTCCACATCACCGCGCTGCTCCATCTCCGTCAACCAAGCCAGCTCCGGATCAGCGGCAACCATCGCATTAATAGTCTGGTCAATGCTCTGTTTATTGACCTGCTTGATATCGATATTCAAGCCATCAACGGCCTGGATAACGAGCTCCCCCTTCGCGATCAACTGGCTTTGCAGCAAGGTCTCATCGGTCGTGCCCTTACCCTCGGCAGACGTCCAAGCCCAGCTGTTTTTGCTCTTCTCATGACTCTCCTGATCCAGATCCTTCACCGCCTCAAAGGTGATGCTGCCACCGCTGTCCAGGGTCAGGTCATTACCGCTTTCCAGGCGGGCACGCTGATAAAGTTGGTCGCCTTCGCTAACCAGGGTCAAATCACCACCCGCAGTAATGCTGGTGCCAACATTGCGGATCGTGGTCACTTCGTCGCGCTGGGTGGCCTTACTACCCCAGCCACCTTTTTTGCTCATGTCGTACAACGAGTAGTCGCTGTTTTGCGCGGCCAGCAGTGACAGCTGGTTGCCGGCATACAGGTAGGCTTCGTCACCCGCTTTGAGTTTGCTGGCCACCGCCGTCAGATCGTTACCCGCCAGTACCTTCAAATTGCCACCTGCGGTCAACTCGGCGGCTTGCTGACTAACATGACTTTCTACCTTGTCGACCTTCTTGCCGCCGCTTTTGCGGTGCGACTCGTCGTGGTCTTCATTGGCGGCCGCAGCAATCAGTACATCACCGCCTGCGGCTGCGACCAGGTCTTCTCCAGCGCTTACACGGCTGGCGATCACTGCCAGGTCGCGCTCGGCACTCAGCTCAATATTGCCTCCAGCTTCGACTTCACTGCCGTACTGGGTGATCTGCTCGCGGCGGCTATTGCCTTTGCGGTCTTTGCGGGTGGTCAGGTCGTGCTCCTGCGCCGAAGCAATCACCAGATCACGCCCGGCATCCAGCTGCATATCGCCACCGCTCTTGAGCGCACTGCCGATATTCTGGATATCGCGACCGGCGCTCAGGCTCAGCTCGCCACTGGCTTCGATACGCGCGGCGCTGTCAACGAAGTCCTGCTGGTGCTGATAGCCGCGCTTGCCTGATTCGTGACGGGTGACGGTACGCTCGTTGACGATATCGCCAGTCAGGGCAATCGCCGTGACATCCTTACCCGCGATAATCCCACCCTGGGCGTTGCGAATGCTATCGGTAGCCAGCAGCGACAGGCGCTCGCTGGCCTGCATCAATCCGCTGTTGCTGATAGTGCTGGCCGTGACGCTGAGGTTGTTGCTGGCGCGTAGGGCGCCCTGGTTAGTGAGGTTGCCGCCGGAGATCAACGCAACATCGCGCCCTTGGATAAGGGCACCATTGGGCGCCAAACGGCCTTCGGCTTGTGCCAGATAAAGTACCGGCACCAGCACTTTCTGCCCGGCCACTTCGCGCTCTTCCATCCACACCAGATCGTGGGTCAGTGCCGCCACTTGCTCGGCAGTCAGGCTAACGCCCAGGCTGAGATTAAGGGCCTCTTTACTGGCGATGGCATTGTCCATCAGGTAACGGAACTGCGCCTCGTCACTGTCCAGGCCGGCCAGGTAGCGCTGACCGGTACGAGCAACCACGGCTTCACGAATCAGGCGCTGCTCGTAAAAGCCATCACCCAGACGCTTCTGGGCGGTCTGCGGGTCGTAGCCCAGGTTGCCCAGCATGTAATCGGAATTGAGAAAATTCTTCAGGCTGGCGAAGACTGGGTTGGTCTCGATCAGGTAGCGATGGCCCACCTGAGTGTTGATCTGGAACAGACCATTCTGCCCTTGCGGCAGGTTAAAGCCCGGCAAAGCCAAAGGGTCAACGGCCTGCTGAGCAAGATCAGGCGGCAGCTGCGTATTGAGGGTAACGACGGTAGCGATCGAGGTACCAGGCGCACTGGTGCCTGGGTCACGGCTACCGCCCGCGACATAGCTAAATGAGGGGCGAATGACGCCACTGTTTAGCTGCTCAGGGGCGTTGATCTGGACATCACCACCGGCCTGAATGATGGCGGCATAGGCCTGTACAGCATCGGGGGTAAACGTGACGCTTGGACCTGTATGGCTGGGCAGATACTTACTGAGAATATGGTTGAGTTGCGCATTAACGTTGGCACTGGCGTTTGGCCAATTCTGCGCATTGAAGTCATTGACGGCATCGACGATAAAACCTGTCGACTTCTCACGCTCACTAGTAGCCCGACGAGTGATCAGGTATTCGCCAGTCTGCGCGCCCTTGTTATCGAAGCGCGTGGTGTCGATCTGTACATTGCCATTGGCTGAAATCAGGCTGGAGTGGTTGGCCAGGTCATCACTGCTTAGCAGCAGATTGCCGCCCGCAAGTAGGCTGCTTTGTGGGCTGACATTGAGCCCTTCGGTGCGCTCGATTTCCCGGAGGCGATAACGCACGTTTTCCTTGTCGCCGCTGCAATCGGTACAGTCGCGATCATAAAATTGCACAGCTACCTTGCGGGTGACGATATCCAGGCTTTCGCGGATGTTTTCGATCAACTTGGCTTGGATGCTGACATCAGCTTCGCTTTCCAGCGTGCCGGATACGTTGCTGAAACGCGCGGCTTGATCGCTCGGTGCAAGGGCAGCAAAACTGAAGTTACCGACGCTGTACAGGTCACCGCGCTGATTAACCAAGCTATCGCCACGTAGCTGCATCTGGCTACCACTGAACAGCAGACCACCTTCATTGCGCATGCTGTTGGCTTGCACCAGCAATGCTGCGCCTGCCCCCAATGTGCCGAAGTTATTGAGGCTGCTTGCACTCAGCAGCAGCGCCTCTGCCGCACTGATCACTCCACGGTTTTCGAAGCTCGAACCCAGACTGAAATCCGCCCGGCCACCACTGCGTACTTTGGCTGCAGCGCCCATGCTGGCACTAGCGGCAGTGAAAATCAGGTCTCCTTGGCTCAACAGAGAACCGTTACCGCTGTAGCTACCAGCCAGATCAAGTTCAAGCTCGCCGTCGGTCTCGATACTGCCGTGGTTGATCCAGTTATCTCCCGTCGCCACGATGCTCTGGCGGGACAACAATTTACCGCTGGCAGTCTGAGTGAACTCGCCAATAGCCAAGGTTAAGCGCTCGGCCTGCAACTGGCTGCTGTTGCTCCAGGCATCGGCCTGCAGGGTCAATTCGCCTGCCGTGCTGAAACTACCACCAGCGAGGCCGATGTCACCCAGATCAAGGTTAAAGCCCTGATTGCCAGTGTGGCGCACAGTACCGCCGAGGTTGCTCAAGCCCACGCTGCTCAGGGCAAATGCACCACTGCCAACCTCAACCAGGCCGGCATCGTTATTGAGCAGGCCACCCAGAACAAACCGGCTTTCGCCCTCGCCACCCAGGGCGCGCAGTTTGCCGCCGTTGTTGCTCAGGGTATTGACCGCCAGTTGCAGATCGCTGGCGGATTCAACCAGCCCATTCTGGTTATTCAGGTTCGCGCTGAGTTGTAGGTCAAGCGCATCACCGGCCACGGTGCCGTCCTGGTTATCCAGGTTGGCCGCCGTGACCTTGATCGCTTGCTGGGCCAGGACTTCACCGCCCTGATTGTTCAGCTGGTTACCGCTCAGGTCGAGGTTTTTCTGCGCAACGATACGCCCGCCCTGGTTGTCCAGTGTCTGCGCGTTGAGCGTTGCGTCACCGGCGCTGAGCAGCTTGCCGGTGCGGTTATCCAGGGTCTGCACATCACTGTTCAGGCTGCCGTGGGAGGTGATGGAGCCGTGGTTTTTCACCGTGCTGGTTTGCAGGCTAAGGGTGGCCGTGTTGTTCAGGCTGCCATCGGCACGTACGCCCGCCTCTACCACGCCCTGGTTGAGCAGTTCGCCACCGTTAACGGTTAGCTGCTGGGTGGCTGCCAGGCTTTCTTTGACCAGCGTCTGGCCACTGGCGTCTACAACGGCATTGCGCCCAGCGAAGGTGTCCGCATTCAGTTCGATATTCTCGGCCTTGAGCTGCAAGTCACGGCTAGCAGCAGTGCGCGCCATGCTCAGCTGACCATTGGCGTCGATCTGAATATCGCCGGCACTGGCGGCCATATCACCGGCCAGTTTTACGCCTACACCGGCTTCGGTACCGACCAGGCGAATAGCCCCGGCGTACATGCCCCCCAGCGCTGAGCTGTCGATGGCCAGTTGCGGTTTGGCGCTGCCATCATCGGCTTTGGCGGTGGCACTGAGGTTGGCGGCGTCAACATCGTTACGCCCGGTAATCACATTCAGTTGGTTGGCATGCAGCTCGGCGTTGATCTGCGCACTGCGGGTGATCAGGTCAAACTGGCTGACATTGCGCGCATTGAGGCCATCGCCTTCGATGCTGATCTGCCCGCCCTCGACATCAAAGCGATCCAGACGCCCGCCTTCTACCACTGGTTTGCCGGTGCTAAGGGTCACGCGCGGGGTATTGATAAAGCCGCAGCCATCGCAGCTGATGCCATGCGGGTTGGCAACGATGACCGCAGCGGACTTGCCGGCCACTTCGGTGTAGCCCCTGAGCTGACTGGGGCTGCCGCCGTTGACCTCATTGAGGATGACGTTCGCCGCCCCGCCCGTGAGGTTGGGGTTACCCATTACATAACCGCCCAACTGCGTCTGCACCACTGCCTGGGCGCTGTTGTTGAGAATCAGGCCCTGCTGATTGACGTTGAAGTCGGTGAATTTGTTGTGCGACAGGCCACTGCCATTGGGTGTGGCGATATTGACCATGGACACGCCATTGGCGGCCTGGGTTACCGCAGCATTGCTGCCGGCCTGGGCATCCAGCGCCAGTTCGGCCGCCGTAGAAACAATCGGGTTAAGGAACAGTACCCCGATCAGGACACAGGCAATGTTTTGGAAAAATGGCGTGCGAACGTCCATGTAATAACTCCAACCCGTAGGGCTATAAAGCAGAAATCAGAAAAATCAGAAGAACAGGTCGACCCGGAAGTACACCGGATGCTCCTGACGCTCGATGGCGTCCGGGCGCTCCAGTGAACGGGCGAAGGTCACCGAAGCGGCCATGTGCTGGCCACGGGCACTCAGCTCGATGGCATTGCCGGAGAGGCGACCGTGCTGGTCCGGGTTGTAACGCCCGCCGCTGATCACACCCATGTCGTAGGCGAATGCCACGCCGTACTCACTGACAAAGGGCTGCAGCGGTTGCCAACTCACCGCCTTGCGCCAGCGCACTTGGTTGCGCCAGTAGGCGCCGCTGTCGCCGGACAGCGATTGTTCCTTGAAACCGCGCACCGAACTCAGGCCGCCGACGCTGATGCGTTGCGGGCTGTACAGCACATCTTCACTGCGCTGACCGTTGGCCAGGCTGTCGAAGCTGAACGACTCGCCCCACAGCTGAAACGGTTGCAGGTAGCTCAGGGTCAGGCTGTATTTGTTGTACCGCGCCACCGGCTGACCGCTTTGTGGGCTGCCGCTGCGCTGCGCATCAAATGCGCCGGTGCCGTGTTGCCAGCCGAGGTCGGCGTTGACGAAGGCATTGCCAATACGTCGGCCATGGTTAAAGCCCAACTGTGCTTCGGACAGACGCTGGCTGGAGACATCGATCAGGTTGCCGAGGATAAAGTTGTTGCTGCGCAGGTGACTGACGCCCAGGCTGGCGGCGGTTTTGCTCAGGCTGTCGCGGTGCAGAACACGTTCAGCACGCAAAGCGTGGGTTTTGCTCTCGCCATCCTGATCAAAGGCAAAACCGTTGGCTTCGCTTTCGGTGCGGTAGTAGCTCTGGCTGTAGCTGTAATTGAAGGTCCACCAGCCATACGGCAGGCTGTAGTTGAGGCTCTGGTTATGCGAATGGCGGTAACTGTCGCTGACGGCATCGCGACCGGCACGTAGGCTCAGCTGGTCGGCTAGACCCAACGGGCTATCCCAATCCAAACCCAGCCCCCACTGCTGCTCACCGGTACTCAACTGGCCATCGTTATGCCGCGCCAGGCTGACGCGCCACGGCTTGCTGCGCTGACCTTGCAGCTGCACACGGCTACCACCAACCTGCTCACCAGGCACCAGTTCCAGCTGTGCCTGACGCGACGGCAAACGGTTGAGCTGCTCGACCAGTTGCTCCAACTCGCGCAAATTCAGCACGCGCTCGGTTGCACCAGGAAAGCTCATGGCCAGCTCACGATCAGAGGCCAACTCCGAGCTGTTCAAGCCTTCCAGTTGGCCCTCGACTACCGTGACCTGCAGCGTACCGCTGGCCAGGTCTTGCTGCGGCAGGTAGGCGCGCGTGGTGACATAACCACGACCGAGGTAGTGATTGGTGATGTCCTTAAGCAGCTGATTGAGCTGACCAACGCCCAAGCATTGGCCGCTGTAAGGTTTGAGAATAGCGGCCTGATCAGCTGGACTGAGCAGCGTGGTGCCGACCAGATTGATCTGCTCGATGGCAAAGCAGCGTTCGTCTTCAGCAACTGGTTGCGCGGGTAGTTGCTCGACCTTGCCAGGCAATTGGCGCAACTCATCCAGGCGGCGCTCCTGCTCTTGCAGCAGACGCTCCTGACGCTCGCGGATAAGGTCCCGATCACCTGGCGTTTGCGCCAGCGATACAGCGGGAAAAAGGATACACATCAGCCAAACGGCCAAAAAATGGCCGGAAGCCATTTTTAACGTTGCACAGCGATGGCCCGCAGGGTGACCGCCAGGGATGGCAGGCCATAAAGGTTTACTACGAAGGGACATGCCTTCAATCCTTTGAATAGCGAATTAACAGAGGAAAATGCGGCGCGCATTAGAACACATGGCGAGTTGCCATCACCCGCACAGCACGTGACCCACCTCACAGAACCAGCCGTTCATCCTGAACTTCTGACCGCCGGTTGCTGTCGCGGCGAACCTTACACAAGGCGCCCACGATTGAGAAGCAGCACAGCTAAATGCCAGACATAAAAATCGTTGAGAGCATTATTTAATCGTCGCACAGGGATTACCCAAAAGTGGCCGCACGCGACGACAGCCCAATAAAAAAGCCCCCGCAGGCTCGCGCCGGCGGGGGCTTTTCAGTTAGCTAGAACTGTTATCAGTTCTTGGCTTTTTTGGCAGCGCGGGTGCGCTCGCCTTCGTCGAGGATCTTCTTACGCAGACGAATCGACTTCGGCGTAACTTCGCACAGCTCGTCGTCCTGGATGAATTCCAGCGCCTGCTCCAGGGTGAAGCGGACAGGTGGAACCAGGGCGATGGTTTCGTCTTTGCCGGAAGCACGCATGTTGTCGAGCTTCTTGCCTTTGGTTGGGTTTACGCCCATGTCGTTGTCGCGGCTGTTCAGGCCGACGATCTGACCGTTGTAGATTTCCTGGCCGTGCTCAACGAACAGCTTGCCGCGCGCCTGCAGGGTTTCCAGGGAGTAGGTCAGTGCCTTGCCAGTTTCTACCGATACCAGAACACCGTTCTGACGACCGGACATGTCACCGGACTTCATGGTGTCGTAGCGATCGAAGATCGAGGTCAGGATGCCAGCACCGTTGGTCAGGGTCAGGAACTGGTTACGGAAGCCGATCAGACCGCGAGCAGGGATGTTGTATTCCAGACGAACACGGCCTTTGCCATCCGGCACCATGTTGGTCAGGTCGCCCTTACGCAGGCCCATCTCTTCCATGACCTTGCCCTGGGATTCTTCCGGGGTGTCGATGGTGACGTTTTCGAACGGTTCCTGCTTCACGCCATCCACAACGCGGATGATCACTTCTGGACGACCTACACCCATTTCGAAGCCTTCGCGACGCATGGTTTCGATCAGTACCGAGAGGTGCAGCTCACCACGGCCGGAGACTTTGAACTTGTCGGCGCTGTCGCCTTCTTCAACACGCAGGGCCACGTTGTACAGCAGCTCTTTGTCCAGACGCTCTTTGATGTTGCGGCTGGTAACGAACTTGCCTTCTTTACCGCAGAACGGCGAGTCGTTGACCTGGAAGGTCATGGAGACGGTTGGCTCGTCAACGGTCAGCGGCTTCATCGCTTCAACGTGGTTGATGTCGCACAGGGTGTCGGAGATGAACAGCTGGTCCATGCCGCTGACGCAAACGATGTCACCGGCGGTTGCTTCTTCAACGTCAATGCGGTGCAAGCCGTGGTGACCCATCAGCTTGAGGATACGACCGTTGCGCTTCTTGCCGTCGGCGTCGATGGCGATCACTGGAGTGTTCGGCTTGACGCGACCACGGGCGATACGGCCAACGCCGATGATGCCGAGGAAGCTGTTGTAGTCCAGTGCGGAGATTTGCATCTGGAACGGACCATCAACGTCAACAGCCGGGGACGGCACGTTGTCAACGATGGACTGGTACAGCGGGGTCATGTCTTCAGCCATGTCGGTGTGATCCAGACCGGCGATGCCGTTCAGGGCCGAGGCGTAGACGACTTTGAAGTCCAGCTGCTCTTCGGTGGCACCGAGGTTGTCGAACAGGTCGAAAATCTGGTCCAGAACCCAGTCTGGACGCGCGCCTGGACGGTCAACCTTGTTGATTACCACGATTGGACGCAGGCCAGCTTCGAAGGCCTTCTTGGTCACGAAACGGGTTTGCGGCATCGGGCCGTCTTGGGCGTCAACCAGCAGCAGCACGGAGTCAACCATCGACATTACGCGCTCAACTTCACCACCGAAGTCGGCGTGGCCGGGGGTATCCACGATGTTGATGTGGTAGCCGTTCCAGTTGATCGCGGTGTTCTTGGCGAGAATGGTAATGCCGCGCTCTTTTTCCTGGTCGTTGCTGTCCATCACGCGCTCGTCGTTGAGCTCGTTACGTTCCAGGGTGCCGGACTGACGCAGGAGTTTGTCTACCAGGGTGGTCTTACCATGGTCAACGTGGGCAATGATGGCGATGTTGCGTAGATTTTCGATCACGTGTGTATCTCGATCAGAGGATTCGGTGTGCCGCTAAGTCTAGGCGGCGAGTATTAACTAATTGCGATTTCTGCCAGGCGGCGCGAGCGTGTTAATCACGCCGCCTGTAGGTCGGGAGGGCGATGGCGGATACTGCCGCCATTCAACCCGGGCGTTTTATGCCGGACGATAAACGCGCACATTGGCATGCCCCTCACTCAGCAAGTGGTGGGCGTGCAAACGACTCATCACACCTTTATCGCAATACAACAGGTACTGGCGCGCCTCATCCAGCTCTTTGAACTTGCTGTTCAGGGCATAGAAGGGCAGCGCCATGACCTCGACGCCGGGCAGGGCGAGCGGCTCGTCCTCGGCAGCATCGGGGTGACGAATATCGATGATCACATGGCTGGCCAGCGCTTCGCTGACTTCCTCGATCTGCACGTCCTTGCCCAGCTCGTCGATCACTTTATCGATCGGCAGCAAGGTCGCACGTTCCAGGGCGCGCTCGAGAATGGCCATGTCGAACTGGCTTTCCTCGTGCTCAATGCGCAGCTTCTTCGCCTTGGTGGTCGGGTTGACCGAAATCACCCCGCAGTATTCCGGCATGTGCTTGGCGAACTCGGCGGTGCCGATGCGCGTGGCGGTGTCGATGATGTCCTGCTTATGACTGGCGAGCAGCGGACGCAGCACCAGCATATCGGTGGCCGAGTCGATCACCGCGAGGTTCGGCAGGGTCTGGCTCGACACCTGAGAAATCGCCTCACCGGTGACCAGCGCATCAATCTGCAGGCGCTCGGCCATGCGCGTGGAGGCACGCAGCATCATGCGCTTGAGGATGACGCCCATCTGGCTGTTGTCGACCTTGCCGAGAATCTCGCCCAGCACTTCCTCAAACGGCACGCTGATAAACAGTACGCGCTGCGAGCTGCCGAATTTCTGCCAGAGGTAATGCGCCACTTCCATCACGCCCAGCTCGTGGGCGCGGCCACCTAGATTAAAGAAGCAGAAGTGAGTGACCAGACCGCGGCGCATCATCTGGTAGGCGGCGACGGTAGAGTCGAAACCGCCGCTCATCAGCACCAGGGTCTGCTCCAGCGAGCCCAGCGGATAACCGCCCAGGCCTTCGTGCTGGTGGTGAATAACGAATAAGCGCTGGTCGCGGATTTCCATACGCACAATAACGTCGGGATCTTTCAGCGAGATGCCGGCCGCACCGCACTGCTGGCGCAACTGGCTGCCGACATAGCGCTCGACATCCATGGAGCTGAACGAGTGTTTGCCGGCACGCTTGCAGCGCACTGCGAAGATCTTTCCTGGCAGCTGATCGGCGAAGTGCAGCTTGCACTTCTCCAGCACATCGTCGAAATCACCCAATGGGTATTCATCGACTTGCAGGAAATGGGTGATGCCCGGCGTGCAACTCAAGCGCTCGATCATCGCCTGCAGGGTTTTCGGCTCACTGATCTGGGTTTCGACTTCCAGGTTGTCCCACACACCGCTGACCTGCAGCTGTGGATCGAACTCACGCAATACCGAACGAATGTTCTTCGCCAGCTGCCGGATAAAGTGCTTACGCACCGGCCGACTTTTAATGGTGATTTCCGGGAAGACTTTAACGATCAGTTTCATGAAAACAGGGGGTGCCGAGGCCGCGAAAAAACAGGGGCGCGGATTATAGCGGAAATTGCTCACGCTTTGATCAAAAATCCTCACCCGCTTAAAACGCGCACCATTTAAGAGCGAGCCACAAATGAAGCGCCCCATAACAGTGCAAATATTTCCCGAGCAGCGCCACGCAGCCCCCGCCAGCCCTGAGTTTCAGGGCTTACACCCATTCCTGTGCACTGGCATGCAATTTGCTCCCTTGTGAGGCAGGATGCCCTGGCGGAGTATGCCGCGGCCGTACCGTACTATTGAGGGCTCACAATTCGAGCCTTATCCACCTGGAGGACAGCATGTCGAAGTCGATTCAACTTATTAAAGAACACGACGTGAAGTGGGTTGACCTGCGCTTCACCGACACCAAGGGCAAACAGCACCACGTGACCATGCCGGCACGCGATGCGCTGGACGACGAATTCTTCGAAGTCGGCAAAATGTTCGACGGCTCCTCCATCCACGGCTGGAAAGGCATCGAAGCCTCCGACATGATCCTGCTGCCGGTTGACGAAACCGCCGTACTGGATCCGTTCACCGAAGAACCAACCCTGATCATCGTGTGCGACATCATCGAGCCAAGCACCATGCAGGGCTACGACCGTGACCCACGCTCGATCGCCAAGCGCGCTGAAGAGTTCCTGAAAACCACCGGCATCGGCGACACCGTATTCGTCGGCCCAGAGCCTGAGTTCTTCATCTTCGACGAAGTGAAGTTCAAGTCCGACATCTCCGGCTCCATGTTCAAGATCTACTCCGAACAAGGCTCCTGGAACACCGACGCTGACATCGAAGGCGGCAACAAGGGCCATCGCCCAGCCGTTAAAGGTGGCTACTTCCCAGTTCCGCCGTGCGACCACGACCACGAAATCCGTACTGCCATGTGTAATGCCATGGAAGAAATGGGCCTGGTCATCGAAGTTCACCACCACGAAGTGGCGACTGCCGGCCAGAACGAAATCGGTGTGAAGTTCAACACCCTGGTGGCCAAGGCTGACGAAGTTCAGACCCTGAAGTACTGCGTACACAACGTGGCCGATGCCTATGGCAAAACCGCGACCTTCATGCCGAAGCCACTGTACGGTGACAACGGTTCGGGTATGCACGTACACATGTCCATCTCCAAAGATGGCAAGAACACCTTCTCCGGCGAAGGCTATGCCGGCCTGTCCGATACCGCTCTGTACTTCATCGGCGGCATCATCAAGCACGGTAAGGCCCTGAACGGCTTCACCAACCCGTCGACCAACTCCTACAAGCGTCTGGTCCCAGGTTTCGAAGCTCCGGTAATGCTGGCTTACTCGGCGCGTAACCGTTCGGCTTCGATCCGTATTCCATACGTTTCCAGCCCGAAAGCTCGCCGTATCGAAGCACGCTTCCCGGATCCGGCTGCCAACCCATACCTGGCCTTCGCTGCACTGCTGATGGCCGGTATCGACGGTATCCAGAACAAGATCCACCCTGGCGATGCTGCCGACAAGAACCTGTACGACCTGCCGCCAGAAGAAGGCAAGCTGATCCCACAAGTGTGCGGCAGCCTGAAAGAAGCCCTGGAAGAGCTGGACAAGGGCCGTGCGTTCCTGACCAAAGGCGGCGTGTTCTCCGACGACTTCATCGATGCCTACATCGAGCTGAAGTCCGAAGAAGAAATCAAAGTACGCACCTTCGTACACCCGCTGGAATACGACCTGTACTACAGCGTCTAATCCCGCACGCAAGACAAGAGGCCACCTTCGGGTGGCCTTTTTGCGTCTGGCGCCTGGCACAAGCCACCTTTCACCCCGCAGTTTTCTGCGCTGGTACACGCCCAGCCATCAACACGCTTGCCAGAGCGCCTCACCAGTGCAAGTCTTAGGGGCACATTACTAGGGAGAGTCAGGCATGCGCCCTCTACTTATCTGCCTGCTGCTGGGCCTGGCGCTGCCGGCCAGTGCGCAGATCTACAAATACACCGACGCCAATGGCAACACGGTATTCACCGACCAGCCACCGGAAGGCCAGGCGACGCAGAATGTCGAACTGCCGAAAACCAATAGTGTGTCGATGCCAGTACCCAGCCTGCCCGCAGCAACCACCCCCGATTCAGTCGACAGCGCAGCGCCGTACAGCACATTGCAGCTGACCGGCATCCCCGACGATGAGGCCATGCGCGCGAACAACGGCACCTTCAGCGTTGGCGTGGACATTCAGCCGCGCCTGGCCAACAACCATCGCCTGCGCCTGCTACTCGACGGCAAGCCACACGGCCAGCCGAGCAACGTACCGCGCCTGCAGATAAGCAATGCCGACCGTGGCGAGCACAGCCTGGCTGTGGAAGTGCTCAGTGGCGAGCAATCGATCCAGCAAAGCGCCACTGCCACTTTTACCGTGCAGCGGGTCAATACCAGCAGCCCGGCCCTGCGACCACCTCCACCAAAACCCAAGCCAGCCCCCTGACTATGCGCAATCTGCTGTTCTGCGGCCTGATGCTGCTCGCTCTGCCTGCCTTCGCGCAGGTCTACACCTATATAGACGCCGAAGGGAATCGCGTCTTCACCGACAAGCCCCGCTCGGGCGATGCCGAACGCGTCGAGCTGGCACCCAGCAACTCGATGCCAACCATTCAGACGCAAACGGTGCCCGTAATTGAAGCGCCACCCGAACCCAGCCAGCGCTACAGCCTGCTGCGGATTCTGGTGCCACAGCCCGATGCGACCATCCGTGACAGCGCCGGCAACCTGATTGTCAGCGTCAACAGCGAACCAAAACTTTTTCCCCAGCACAGTTATCGCCTGCTGCTGGACGGTGTACAGGTTGGCGAAGTGGGCACTAGCCCGGTATTCCCGCTGGAGAATATCGACCGCGGCACCCACCAACTGGCGGTGGAAATCATCGACCAGCAGGGTCGTATCATCGAACGCACCCCTACTCAGCCGTTCCACATGCTGCGCATTTCCCTGGCGCAGAAGCGCATGGTCAATCCCTGCAAGAAGGCCGATTACGGCGTACGCCCGGAGTGCCCGCTCAAGGACAAACCACCAGAAAAGAAAGACATTCCCTTCGTTCCATTTATCTAAACCGGCATCACGCACCAAAGCAGTGCGCATATTGCCCGGCATTTCTATACTCTCCCTGTTTTGGGTCGCCGCACGCGACCCGGCTGCGCTGAAAAGCAGCTAATTCCCGGCATCTCACGGCCAAACACGCTTCTTTTCGGGGCTTTGGTTTGCTTCTTGCATTTTCCAGCTGCATTGCCGGAACCCAAGGGTCTGCTGACATCCCATATGATCATCAACGACGCACTGCACCGCCTGCTGCTGGACAACCTGACCACTGCCACGCTGCTGCTCAACGACGACCTGCGTCTTGAGTACATGAACCCGGCAGCGGAGATGCTCCTGGCCGTCAGTGGCCAACGCAGTCACGGGCAATTCATCAGCGAGCTGTTTACCGAATCCAGTGAAGCGCTGAGCGCCTTGCGCCAGGCCGTCCAACAGGCCCACCCGTTCAACAAGCGCGAAGCGGTGGTAACGTCGGTCAGCGGCCAGACCCTGACTGTCGACTATGCGGTGACACCGGTGCTCAGCAAGGGCGAAACCCTGCTGCTGCTGGAAGTGCATCCGCGTGACCGCCTGCTGCGTATCACCAAGGAAGAGGCGCAGCTGTCCAAACAGGAAACCACCAAAATGCTGGTGCGCGGCCTGGCTCACGAGATCAAGAACCCACTCGGCGGCATCCGCGGCGCCGCGCAGCTGCTCGCCCGCGAGCTGCCCGAGGAAAGCCTCAAGGATTACACCAACGTGATCATTGAGGAGGCCGACCGCCTGCGTAACCTGGTCGACCGTATGCTCGGTTCGAACAAGCTGCCATCCCTGGCGCTGACCAACGTGCATGAAGTGCTCGAACGCGTCGGCAGTCTGGTGGAAGCGGAAAGCCAGGGCAGCATCATTTTGGTGCGCGATTACGACCCAAGCATTCCGGATGTGCTGATCGACCGCGAACAGATGATCCAGGCGGTGCTGAATATCGTGCGCAACGCCATGCAGGCGCTGTCCGGGCAGAACGATCTGCGCCTGGGCCGCATCACCCTGCGTACCCGCGCCCTGCGCCAATTCACCATTGGCCATTGCCGTCATCGCCTGGTGACCAAGATCGAAATCATCGACAACGGCCCCGGCATTCCACCCGAGCTGCAGGAAACCATCTTCTACCCCATGGTCAGCGGGCGTGCCGACGGCACCGGCCTGGGCCTGGCCATTACCCAGAACATCATCAGTCAGCACCAAGGCTTGATCGAGTGCGAGAGCCATCCTGGCCACACCGTGTTCTCGATCTTCCTGCCGCTGGAACAAGGAGTAACTTCGTCATGAGTCGCAGTGAAACCGTCTGGATTGTCGATGACGACCGCTCCATCCGCTGGGTCCTGGAAAAAGCCCTGCAACAGGAAGGCATGACCACCCAGAGCTTCGACAGCGCCGATGGCGTGCTCAGCCGCCTGAGCCGTCAGCAACCCGATGTGATCATTTCCGATATTCGTATGCCGGGTGCCAGCGGTCTGGATTTGCTGGCGCGCATCCGCGAGCTGTACCCGCGCCTGCCGGTGATCATCATGACCGCTCATTCCGACCTGGACAGCGCCGTTGCGTCCTACCAGGGCGGCGCGTTCGAGTACCTGCCCAAGCCATTCGATGTCGACGAAGCGGTGTCGCTGGTCAAGCGCGCCAATATGCATGCGCAGGAGCAGCAGAGTCTGGCCGTGCCGGTCGAGCAGCCACGTACGCCGGAGATCATTGGCGAAGCGCCGGCCATGCAGGAGGTGTTCCGCGCCATCGGCCGTCTCTCGCACTCCAATATCACCGTACTGATCAACGGCGAATCCGGCACCGGCAAGGAGCTGGTCGCCCACGCCCTGCACCGTCACAGCCCGCGGGCTGCCTCACCGTTTATCGCGCTGAATATGGCGGCGATTCCCAAGGACCTGATGGAGTCCGAGCTGTTCGGCCACGAAAAAGGCGCCTTTACCGGTGCGGCCAACCAGCGCCGTGGCCGTTTCGAGCAGGCCGACGGCGGCACGCTGTTTCTCGATGAAATCGGCGATATGCCGGCCGACACCCAGACCCGTCTGCTGCGCGTGCTGGCCGACGGTGAGTTTTACCGGGTTGGTGGCCACACCCCGGTCAAAGTGGACGTGCGCATCATCGCCGCCACCCACCAGAACCTGGAAAGCCTGGTACAGGCCGGCAAGTTCCGCGAAGACCTGTTCCACCGCCTCAACGTGATCCGCATCCATATTCCACGCCTGTCGGATCGCCGCGAAGACATCCCCACGTTAGCTCGGCACTTCCTGAGCCGCGCCGCCCTGGAGCTGGCGGTCGAGCCCAAGCTGCTGAAAAGCGAAACCGAAGACTACCTGCAGCAGCTGCCGTGGCCGGGCAACGTGCGCCAGCTGGAGAATACCTGCCGTTGGATCACCGTGATGGCTTCGGGCCGTGAGGTGCATGTCGACGACCTGCCGCCGGAACTGCTCAGCCAGCCGCAGGAAAGCGCGCCGGTCAGCAACTGGGAACAGGCGCTGCGCCAGTGGGCCGACCAGGCTCTGGGTCGCGGCCAGTCCAGCCTGCTGGATACCGCTGTGCCGGCCTTCGAGCGGATCATGATCGAAACCGCCCTCAAGCACACCGCCGGCCGCCGCCGCGACGCCGCCATGCTGCTGGGCTGGGGCCGCAACACCCTGACGCGCAAGATCAAGGAACTGGGCATGAACATCGAAAGCGCCGATGACGAGGACAGCGACGACTGACGCCTCGCCACCCTCAGGGCTAACAAAACAGGGCCGCCGCACAGGCGGCCCTGCTGTTCACTTAGCCTGAGCTGGATGCGCCCAGTCCCCTCGCCCCTCTGGGGAGAGGGTTAGGGATAGGGGAGCAAAACGCCAGTGACCTTAGCCGCCGCGCAGGCGGCCCTGCTGTTTCAGCGATACAACTCGCGGCGAAAGATCAGTGGCGGTGAACCCTGGTAAATGCCGAAGGTGGCTAGGCCTCTGGCCATTTCCCGGCCATTGCCCTGCCAATCGTAGTAGAGCCAGGTCGGAGGCAGTGCCGGCAGAAAACTGGCCCGAACCGAACCATCGTTGCCAGCACCCGGTGCAGTCAGGTTGAGCACCCCCACACCCGCCAGCGGCCCACTCAAGCTGGCAGTAGTGTCACCCACTGCCAAGTTGCCACTATGGTCTGTCAGGGTCGCTGCACCGAGCTGGGCTGCGCTGCAGTTGTCCAGTCCTTCGCTCATAAAAGCATTGCCCGCAGCAGTGTTCTGCCAACTTTGTACGTTGACCGGCAGGCTGAGCGCCTGTAACTCGGAGCCATGGGCATTGCCGATATGCAGGCGGCCCAGACGCACTTCACTACCCGGTTCGTCGGTAAAGTCGTAGGCAAAGTCAGTACAGCCTGTGCCACCACCATGGCAGGCACCGTCGGCGTCGCTCAGGCTGGCGGCACTGAAACGTTGATTGAGCCGCGCCATAAAGGGTAGATCGATCGCCTCAGGCGCTATCGCCGGCACATAACTCAGACGCTCACCGCTGTAGCGATACTCTCGCAGTCCATCGCCATTATCCGCACCGGCAACCGACACCGACACCGACTCACTGTCCAGCACCTGCAAGCGCGTATCCAGGGCATTGCCTAGAGTCGAACTGTAAACCCCACTGGTCGGAGGATTAAGGCGCCAGAACACCTCCCGATCATAGTTGCGGGTAACCCCACCCTGGCGATTGCGCCCGCTGATGGTCAGCACCGGCTCACGGTTTGGGGCAAAGCTCATCGGCTGGCCCTGATAGCTGAAACTGCCACAACTGGGTGTCAGGCTGGCAGTGCCCACAGCTTGCAGGTAGGCCGGGATAAAGCGTCCGGTCAGCTCACTGCTGCCACCACTGACCGCTTCACCGAAATAGCTAGCCTGCGGCGCAGCACTCAAGCGAAATACCCCCACCTCGGACACCGCAGCGCCGACATCAGTCCGCGGCCCCAGCACATGGCTATACGCTGGCGGGCTCACACTGCCATTGTCAGCGCCAGATGGGGCGACTACTGCGCTGCTCAGGGCGATATTGCCGAGGCGGAAATTGGGCGTCACCAAGTTATCCACCAACGCCTCAGCGGTAAGTGGTTCGCCATCGCTTTGCCAGCCCACGGCAGCAATACGCAACTGGAACGGGTCACCCGCACGCACACCACCGGGGAACACCGGGCAACTGATATCTGCGCTGCTGCACACGCCATCGGTCTGCAGTAACAAGCCATAGGGTTTGCTGACGAACTGATCGACTCCGGTCATGACCAACCCCGCTTCTTCGCCCGTCGTCGGCGCGTACCTGGCGTTGAGAGTCATCATGCCGGCATCGGTATAACGCACACGCACAGTGGCCTGTGCACCCGGACCGAAGGTCAGGTCAAGCCCGGTGCCCGGTGTGCTGCCTGCCACATCAGTGCCATTGACCTGGACCGGCCGCGTGCCCGTAACTGGGTCGCTGTAGCCAGACCAGAACTGTACACGCCGTGTACCGGCTTCGAAGGCGGGCACGCAAAGCTGCGTACTGTTGTCCTTTCGCACCGCGCGCAGTTGGATATCCGCCGACTCTTTATTGGCCAGCAGATTGGGCACATCAAACAGAAAGCCGCTGTCCGCAAAAATGATTTGGCAATTTGCCGTGCTGCACGTGGTTTGACTGTTGGGCTTAGCTGTCGGCTGCGAGGCTGTAACGCCGAGCGTGCGCGCCCCTACCGTATTGCCCCGCAACTGCAATACGGCGCTGCCGCCAGAGAAACTGAGCAAGTTACCGTTACTCAGACTTGCCGGCGCCTGCGCAGTCCAGCCTGTGGTAGGGGCCAACGTCAGGCTGACAGGGTCGCTATAGAGCTGCGAACAATCACTGTTCAAGCAGGCTCGCACAATCACCTGCTGCGGACTGCAGGTCAGCCCTGGAGAGGTATAGGTGAAGTCGAAGTGATCGACCTGCTCGGCAATCGGCTTGATATTGATTGCACAGACCTGCAGGTCGTCCAACTCGTGGATATTGGTCGAACCGCCAGTAGAGCCGGTCAGCGACAGATAGAGATCTTCCGGCAGCGACGCCTGCCCGGCCGCCGTCAGCACATTGATGCTATCCAGGTTGGGCAGCACAACGAATCCGGCGCCGCTATCGCGCTCAACCGTCAGCCGCGCCGCGCCGGTAAACCGCCCATCCACAGTAATGCGGTAAAGGTGACCGGGCGCAGGCGTGGTACTGCCGGCGCTATCGATTCCCGGGCTGAGGTTGGCAGGGGTGCCGGCGATATAGCGATAACCTGTTGTGCCTGAGCCGGAACCACGCACCGCAACCGAGTCGAGACGCCGCCCCGGGCCACCCGGGCCACCCTCAGTGGAGAAGTTGCCATACTCATCAACCCCGACTCCCAGCCAGCCACCCGCAAAGCCCGTGGTAGCAGCAGTCCCTTTGGTGCCATAGCCCAGCGGCCCGCCAAAGGCACCGGGTTGCGGGGTAATGGTCGCATCCGAGAGAACCACCGCCACCCCATCCGCGCCGCTGCCGTTGTAGGCGTAATGCCGGAACTGAACCTGGATAAAGTTACCGGCAGCCGGGAACAAGCGCTGCAGGGTGGATGAGGTGGCCACATTGCCCTGGTTACTGGTCAAACGCATGCGACCGCCGTTGATAACCGGCGTAAAGGCTGTACTGCCTCGGCTAGCCACGGCCCAGTCATCGCCCAAGCCGGCACGCCCAAAATCGTCACTGAAGCATTGCAGCGCCAGCTCGCACGGATGCCGCTCGGCTACCAGCGCCGAAATAGCCGCCGACGACAAGGCACTGTTATAAATGCGCAGCTCATCCAGCTCACCGTTGAAGTAACGCCCGGCCGTACTTTGGTCTGCCCCCAACTGTAGAGGGTCGGTATTGGCCAGTGGCGTGCCAGTAAAGCTGGCTTGGCCTGCCAGATTGCCGTTGATATAGATGCGTTGGTCGCCCGGAGCATGGCGAATCAGCACATGACTCCACTGCCCTGGTGTTAGCGCCGTAGTGCTATTGAACTCGCGGGTGGCACTGGGCCCTGTGGTCTGCCACCACCAGTTGACGGTGCCATTCGGGTTTAGGTGAAACTCATAGTTTTCATCCTTGGACAGAATGCTCATCAATCCCGAAGCTGGCAGGGTTCGCGGCCGGACCCAAATACCGATGCTGAAGGTGTCCTGCAGCGTCAGCAGCCCACTGTGCGCACGTTGCACATACTGGCTGGAAGCGGTGTTGAAACTGCCGTAGCGGCAGGTGCCCTGGGCATTCACGGTCGGCAGGGCCGGCGTGGTATTGCCGGTGACAGCACCATTGAATACTGTGCCGGGCAGATCATTGCCGGAAGCATCCAACACCTCCCCTGCGGCACCCGACCAGTTCAGTTCATCCAGCGACCAACTGAGCAATGGCCCAGCCTGGCATGCATTACCAGGTGTTGAGTTGGGTAAACAACTGCCCGTGACAGAACTTGCATTATTGACGTTTACGGTCGAATAACCAGGCGCCGTAAAACTGCCATAAGCAGTGGTGTTATTGAGGGTAATGGCGCCACTGACGGAATTGACTGTCACATATACGCTGGGACGCCCCACGGTGCTGTTGGTAAAGGTCACCGTGCTGGCGCCACTCACCGTACCGGAAAGCATGTCCACACCGGTGAAGGTTGCCGAGTTGTTGGCTGCGAAAAAATCGCCCTGGATGGTGCCGCCAGTGATGCTGATACCCGATGAATTGGATCGCGCACCACCGAGCAGGTCCGTGCCATTAGTGGTAACCGTGCAGCAGCCACTGAGCACCAGACCGCTGACACGACCGCCACTCAAGGAAATACTGCCCGTATTGGCAGTGACTGTGCCATTGACCACCGAATTAGCGGCCGAGAACTGATTGGAACTGGCGCGCAGGTTGATTGCACGGTCACCTGCGCCAGCCGTGGTTGCCGTCAGGCTGACAGCCTGAGCCACCACCTCAATGTTCGTGGCCGTAGACACTGTCAGCACATCATTGGCCGCCGTTGTCAGGGTGCCATTGCAGGTAAAGGTTGTGCCCGAACGGCTCCAGGCACCGGAGCATATGGACGGTGAGCCGCTGACAACTGTGCCTCCACTGGTATTGAAGGTATAGGTCGCAGCCAGCGCAGGCAGCGGAAGCAGCACCAGTAGCGTCAGGATTCTGAGCAACATCGGTTTCATCGCTCCACCGTCGCGATCAGTTGTCGGAAAGCATAATCCGGTCGTTCGCCAGGAATGCCATTTTGCGCGGTGGCGGTAAAACGGAAGATCTGAATAGGCGTGCCATCTGCGTCGGTGTAATTACTTGCAACGCAGACCACACCCACCGTGAATTCACTCAACCCACTACCAGCCAGACTGGGCGAACCTGACGCACAAAGGCCGGCATTGACCGACTGACTGATCCCCCACTCCAGGCCCGCCCTGGCCGCCTGGTAGGCCCGAGCCTGCTGAATGGCCAGCGCATTACTGCCGTGCTGCACCGAGGCCAGGCGTGACATGGCGATGACCACCAGACTGACGATGATCATCACAAACATCGCAGCCACCAGGCCAAAGCCACGGCTGGCGCGCATGAGCAAGGGATCAGGGCGCATTATCGACATGCACCTGTTGTAGCAGTTGAAGGTTTTCCCCGTCCTGACTGATGCTCAGACTCAGGGTCAGCAGCCCGGCGCGTTGGGTGCTGCCGGTCTGGTACTCAAAACGGCTGGCCGCGCAATCGACTCGGGCAGCAACCGGCTGCGGGTTGGCGCCAGCGGGCGGCACGTTGGGGATGCTTGAAAGTAACTGGTTATAGCTGTAACGCAGCAGCTGCCCACCCTGGCAGCGGTAACCCACCACCGTTTCGGCCAGATACAGGCGCCGCTGAGGTGAGGCAAAGGCAAAGTTGAAGCCGCCAGCCGGCAGACTACCCAGGCTGATATGCCGCTCCCCGGCAGGTGGCGAAGCCACCAAACCGAAGGTCACCCCGGTAGGCGTAATAACTCCCGGATTAGCAGCCGCCCACACATTGCTGCCCGGAACCGGATTACCCCCCGATTCGGCCCCCGTGTTGTACAAAACCAGCCAGCGCGCACCACTCGGGTCAAGATCGGCATCCAGTACCTGCACGCTATTGCACAGCCCGCCCTCGGTGGTACTGGCGCAGCTCCCGGCTGCTTCGCTGCTAAAGCGCAAGGCCTCTACACCGATGCGGTTGGGCCGATAGCGTGCTGCGCTATGGATTAAAAGCAGCTCCATGGCTTGGCCATCGGCGCTGACGCGTAACGAGTTGGGCACAGCCAGGCGCACATCCCGACTCATGCGATTGAGTGCTCCCGCAGCCTGGTCGACCAACTCGGCGCGGCGACTCTGGTCGACAAAACTACTGAGCGGGTTGGACAGCACCGTGCTGATCATCACCGCCACCACGCCGGCCAGGGCGATAACCATAACCAGTTCGACCAGGGTAAAACCGCCGCTGCGATGCAAGCGACCAAGCGCTCTCGGCGCACTCCGCCAGCGCCCAATGCCTCGCTTCAACCGGCTCATCAGTAACGTGCCCTGTAGCCATCCAGGCGCAAAACCTGGCCGCCCGGATCACGGACACTGACCTCAACATGCAGCACATCGCTGGCGGCCAGCCCGTCAAGTGCCCGTGGCGTAATCGCGACCTGCACCCGATAACCGACTAACGCTGCGATGGCATTACCCTGAGCATTGCGCGCCCCGGCATCGTCGAGGCCGGCGTAATCACAGACATTGTCGAACTGGATACGGCTCGCCGGCGCCGACGGGCAGACCGTTCCACTGGAAGGATCGAGATAGGCCTGCAGCAAGATTTCCTCGAGATAGGCTTCGGCTATCGAAAGGCTCTGCTGACGCAGCAATGGATCGGCCGAACGGCCGGTAATCGCTGCCATGGCGCTGTACAGTGCAGCGGCGGTGATGCCGATGACCACAATGGTGATCACCAGCTCGACCAGGGTCATGCCGCGCTGCAGCTTCATTGCACCATCCCGGTTTCCGCGCTCACCACCAGGCTGAACGACCCGATAGCCACGCTGGCACCTCCTGCCACAGGCCGACCGAGGGAATCGAAAACCACAGGAAAATTACTCGGATTCAAGTTCACGCCGCTGGGTACCTGGCTGTTGGCAAAAGGTCTTTGCCCATCCGGCCCTGGCACATCCAGGCTATAGGCACCACTGCTGCAGCTTGCAGCCTGCCGCACGCTGTAGCCCGCAGCACCCAGGCTGACCTGAGTCAGACAGCCGCTAGCCACTGCCAGCTTCTGCCCGTAGCGAACGGCGGCTAGCACTTCCTCGTAATACAGGCGCTCATCGAACACCTGCCGATCAAAAAAGCGCGGTCCCACCACAGCCGCGAGGATACCGATGATCACGATGACCATCAGCAGCTCGACCAGGGTAAAGCCGCGCATATGGGCTTAGCAGCCTGTTGTTACCGGATTACCAATCACTGGAGCCCCGTTGGCTGGGGCAGCCGTGTAGGTAAACGAGCAGTCAGCTGGCGTTGGCGCACCTCTGAGCCGAATCGCCAGAGCAGCAGCTCCACCACCGGTGGTATCAAATTCGGCACTAAGCTGAGATGCCGCAAAAATGCCCGCTGCATCTGCAGTTGGATACCCATTTGCCATAGTAATGGCGAGCCCTTCAAGATCAACGCATGCGGCACTACCAAGTGCTAAGCAAGCACCTGCACCAGCACCTGGAGCAGCAGTGGGCTGCGCTAGTGATGCAGAGTGGGAAATGGCTGAGGCTGAACGCACAGCACCAAGGGCGCCATTAAGAGTTGCAATTCGGGCATCAGACCCCAAATCCGCAAATCTCGGCAACGCAAACGCCGCCAGAATGCCCAGGATCACAATCACCATAATCAGCTCGATCAGGGTAAAACCGCTTTGTTGCTTCTTCATCGGTACTTCCTCATTGCAGTAAAGGGGGTTAAGGGGTGGTGCGATCAAAGTTGGTGGTCACGGTGCCGTTGCTGGAGTCATAGACGATGCTGTCGTTGAGGTCATCCAGCTGGTAGGTGTAGGTGCAGACCGCGCCGGCGGCTGAGGCGATGTAATCCACCGGGTTGGCCGGGGTCGAGGCCGTGCCGACGCGCGGTGCCGAGCCTTGCAGGATGGCATTCCACACCTGCACGCAGTTGAGGACGTCGGCGGTGCCGACCGGCCAACCCTGGGCATTTACATCCACCGTGCCGTCACCAAAGCCGACCACATCGGTGTTGGGCGTAGTGTCATCGCCATTGCCACGATTGACTTCCCACTGCGCGCGCACCAGCAGCACGGCCGAGGCCAGCGCCCCGCCGGCACCGCGTACGGCGGCTTCGTGGGCATCCTTGGTGACGTTGATAAAACGTGGCAAGGCCACCGCAGCGAGCACGCCGAGGATGACGATGACCACCACCAATTCGATCAGGGTGAAACCCCGGTTGTGTTGCATGGCGCTCTCCTACTCAATCAACCCCTGCGCGGCAATTTGCGCCTGGGGTACTGCCTGAAGTTCAAGGGCCAGACCTCTGCCCCGCCAGTGTGCACCTGTCGCTGTAGCCTGAGGAACCGCCTGCACCCGGTAGGCCTGCAGCTCGGTCGAGTCTTTTGCCCATCCGTCACTGAAGCGCCAGCGGTACAGCACCCAACCGGGCTCAGCCAACCAGTACCAGCAGCCACGGGTGGGCGTTTCACCACGCGCCAGCTCGCCGCAGTAGTTGTCCTGTTGCCAGCGCAGCAACAGGAACGGATTACCGACCAACATGCCGCGCGTCAGCAAACGGTCCTGCGCCAGCTGCTCAGCCGTGAGGCTCGCCAGGCTGCTGGCCAGGTGCTCACGGGTGGCTTGTTGCGCACGCCGCTCGCTGACCTGGGCGATCTGCCAGGCCAGCGCCAGCACCACAGCCGCCAGCATCAGGCCGGTAGCCGCCCAACCGAGCCGACGCGCCAAGCGCATCCGGCTCGCCAGCTGGTATTCGCCCTTCAACCGCCACCCTTGGCGGCCGAGGCCAGTTCCCACATGGGCAAAAACACACCCAGCGCCAGCACCAGCACCATGATGCCCATGGCCACAATCAGAATAGGTTCAATGGCATCGGCCAGTTGCTTGAGGTCGTAATCCACTTCCTGCTCATAGAAATCCGCCACCTCGACAAACAGGTCGTCGAGCGCGCCGGTTTCCTCACCAACGGCCATCATCTGCAACACCAGCGGGGTAAACAGCCCGCTGGCAGACGCGGTGCGGGTCAGGGCTTCACCGCGTTCAATGCCTTCACGCATGGCCAGAATCGCCTGGCCGATATAGCGGTTGCCCACGCTGGCACTGTTGATCGACAGGGTCTGCAGCAAGGGCACACCCGCGCGGTACATCATCGCGAAGGTGCGGGTGAAACGCGCCAGGGCAATCCGCTCGAAGATGCCGCCGACAATCGGCAGGCGTAGTTTGATCTGGTCCCACTTCAGGGCACCGGCATCAGTCTCGATCCATTTGAAAAAACCATACAGACTGCCACCGAACAGCAGCGCCAGCAGCCACCAGAAATCCTGAAAGAACTGCGACGTGCCGATCAGGATCTGCGTGGCCCAGGGCAGCTCAGCCTTGAACTGGGCAAAGACCTTGGAGAAGGCGGGAATTACGAACAGGTTGATCACCACCAGCGCCACCGCCATGGCCGAAAGCACGAACAGCGGGTAACGGGTGGCCTGCTTGATGCGCTTGCGGGTTTCGCGCTCCAGTTCCAGATACACCGACAACTGGCGAAAGGCCTGATCGAGCTGACCGGTGTTTTCCCCGACGCTGATCATGCTGACAAACAGGGTGTTGAACACCTTGGGATGGGCGTTAAGCGCCACGGCCATGCCCTGCCCGCCCTCCAGATCACTGCGTACCGCCTGCAGCACTTCGCGCAGGTAAAGGTTGCGGCTGGATTCGGCCAGACCACCAATCGCACGGATGATCGGCACACCGGCTTTGCTCAGGCTGTACATCTGCCGGCAGAAGATAATCAGCTCTTCCAGGTCAACATGCTTGCGCCGCAGGCGCTCCTTGAGCTGAGCGAACACGTCACTGTCGTTGCTCTGCGCCTGCTCCTCGATGGTCAGCGGGGTAATGCGTTCGGCCAACAATTCACTGGCCAGGCTGTCAGCAGAACCGGCCTCGCGGCTGCCGATGATTTTGCCGCCCTGGGCATCACGACCGGTAAAGCGATACAGGCTCACCGCCCTGCCTCCTGGCGCCATATGCTCGCCATCAGGCCACCCCTTCATCGGTCAGGGTGGCGCAGACTTTCAGCACTTCATCCACGCTGGTGACCCCGGCCAAGGCGTAATCCAGCGCGCAAGCGGCCAGTGGGCGGTAATTGGCGCTGGCCTGCGCGGCCTCGGCAAAGCCTTGCGGGTCATTGCGGCGCAGGGCGGCGACCATGCCGTCGTCCATTTCCAGCAGCTCGTAGACACCCACCCGGCCGGCATAACCGGTGTTATGGCACTGGTGACACCCGGCGCCACGCTTGAAGCTGCGCCCGAGCAGCGGAGCCTTGTAGAGGCTTTCCAGCCAGACCAGTTGGCGGGCATCCGGGGTGTGATCCTGCATGCAGTTTTCGCATACCCGGCGTACCAGGCGCTGGGCCAATACGGCATTCAGCGAAGTGGCGACGAGAAAGGGTTCAGCCCCCATGTCGATCAGGCGCATGGCCGAGGTTAGGGCGTCGTTGGTGTGCAGGGTCGACAGCACCAGGTGACCGGTGAGTGCCGCTCGCAGGCCGATTTCGGCGGTTTCCTGGTCACGCATCTCACCTATCAGCACGATGTCTGGATCCTGACGCAACGCGGCGCGCAGCACGCGGGCAAAGCTCAGGTCGATCTTGGCGTTGACCTGCACCTGGTTGATGCGTGGCAGGCGGTATTCCACCGGGTCTTCCACGGTGATGATCTTTTTCTCTGGGCTGTTCAGCTCCGACAGCCCGGCATACAGCGTGGTGGTCTTACCCGAACCCGTCGGCCCGGTCACCAGCACCAGGCCAAACGGACGTTGCAGCAGGCGGCGAAAGCGCACCAGCATGTCGGGCGGCATGCCGCTGGCTTCCAGGGTGGACACCCCGCCGGTTTGATCAAGCAGACGCATCACCACCGACTCGCCGTACTGCACGGGCATGGTCGAGACCCGCACATCGATGTTGTGGCCCTTGACCCTGATATTGAAACGGCCATCCTGGGGCAGGCGCTTTTCGGAAATATCCAGCCCGGACATGATCTTCAGGCGCATCACCAGGGCAGAAGCCACGCGCGCCTCTTTCATTACCTGCTCGCTGAGCACGCCGTCGATGCGCTGACGAATGCGTACCACGCCTTCGTCGGGTTCGATGTGGATGTCGGACGCCTTCATCTGCACGGCATCTTCAAACAGGGTTTGCAGCAGACGCACAACCGGGGCTTCGGTGTTGCTGTCAGCACCGAGCTTGGACAGGTCGAAGTCGCTGTCCTTGAGTTCACCTTCCAGCTCACCGGCAATCGAGGCAATTTCACTGGTGCGCCGGTACACCGTATCCAGCGTCGCCAGCAGCTCGGCCTCACGGACCACCGCCGGACGCACGCGAACCTTGAGGATGCGGTCCATCTCGTCCAGAGCAAACAGATCGAGGGGGTCGGACATGCCCACCAGCAGGCCATCGCCTTCGCGTGACAGCACCAGCGCGCGGAACCGCCGGGCCATGGCCTCCGGCAGTTTTTGCACCAACTCCTGATCGAACTTGAAATGCTTGAGGTCGATAAACGGAATCTTCATCTGCTCGGACAAGGCGCTGAGCAGACGCACCTCATCGACGAAGCCCATATCGACCACCGTGCGCCCCAGTTTGGAACCGGTACGCTTCTGGTCCTGCAAGGCCAGTTGCAACTGCGCATCGCTGATCAGGCCGGCCTGGATCAGCAGATCACCGAGGCGCACCTTGCGCTGGCGAACATCATCCTGACTCATCAAAGGCCTCCAAGCGCCTTGGCGCGTTCACTGACGAAGCGTCGAGTGCTGTCGTCCAGGTCCGAGCCCAAGAGGGCCAGACGATAGTGGCGGCCAGCTTCGGCCGGTTGTTCAAGCTGCTCCAGGGCAATCGCCAAGCCCAACTGCCAGGTCGCCTGGTTGGGGCGCTGGGCCAGCATGCGTCGATACAACTCGGCGCTGTGCTGCCATTGCCCGGTCTGCTGATAGCTGGCCGCCAGCAGAGCAAAGTAATTGGGTTCCTGCTCCAGGCGTGGTGGACTCTGTTCCAGGGTCGTCACGGCGCCACGGGTATCGCCGGCCTGTAGCTGCGCACGCGCCAGCAACAGGCGCAGTTCGCTGTCATCCGGCACGTGCGCAAGCTGCCCAGGGAGCCAGTCGAGCAGACGCTGCTGATCGCCAGCAGCCAGATAAGCACGGGCCAGCCAGCGCAGCACTTGCGGATCATGGCTGCGGGTTTTCTGCAGGGCTTCCAGCAGGCTGATGGCGCGGGCGTTGTCGCCATCCTGCAGGGCCTGCCGCGCCAGGGTCAGGTCATCAGGCTGATGCGCGGCAATCTTCACCTGCGGCGTTATAGCAGGGGCAACGGGCTGAGTGGCCGGCGACGCAGCGGCAGGCACAGAAGCCGGCAGCGGTGCGCTGACCCAGGCCGGCATGGGCGCTTCGACCTGTGCGGGCGCGGCTTCAGCAGGAGGTAGGCTTTCCAGCGCCAGGGGGGTATCGTCCACAGCGACAGGCGCATTCAGCGGCACCTCGACCCAGAGCATCCAGCGATCACCGGCAACTTCCAGGCGGTCACGTACATCCAGGCTGTCGCCAAGGCCAACCAGCAGTACCTGAACATCCGCCTCTTTGTTTTCCACCCGCCAGGACAGGCTGCGGCCATCACGCTGCACACGCCCCTGCTGTATGTCGCCAGGCAGCTGGGTGTCCTTCAAGCGCAGCGTGACAGCCCCACTTTCCTCGTTACGCTGGTAAGCCACGCTGCGATCCAGCAATAGCTGCAGTACCAAGCCGCGGGCATCGTGCTGCGGCAGCACATCGAGAATGTGTACCGCGGGCAATGCCACGGGCATCTCGACGGCCAGCGTGGCAACCGTCTGCTCAGGCGTGCCTTTAAATACTCGGGGATACGCCATCGCGATCAGTGCGCCGAGCAGAATCACCGCAACCAGCAGCATCGCGATATGGCGCAGACGCGCATAACGATCACGCAAGGCAGCAGCGCGCTCATCCACCGCGTACAGACCATCCAGCTGCAAACGCTCGTTCGGCGCGGCGCGGCGGGTTTCCAGATCGCGCAGCATGTCATTGACCAGGCTCATGGCAGCCACTCCCGCCATTGCTCCAGCCAGGGCCAGACGCCAAGTAGAACCACCGACAGCACACCTGCCGCCATACCCCAGCCCACCCAGGGCGAACGACGCTGCAGGAAGGGTTGCGCCCCTTCAGTGTCCAGCTGTGCGCGCTTGACATGACTGACACGCACCTGGCGCACGCCCTCACCAAACGCCGCCATCAACGCCTTGTGCGCGAGGATATTCAACAGCCGAGGAATGCCACCACTACCCTGCACCAAACGGCGCACCGCCGATATTTCAAACAGCGGCTCGCCACGGTAGCCAGCCACCGCCAGGCGCTCATTGAGGTATCGGCTGGTGTCTTTTACATCCAGCGCACGCAGTTGATAGGAAAAGGTAATGCGCTGACGCAGCTGACGGAACTCCGGGCGGCCCAGGGTTACATCAAGCTCCGGCTGGCCAAACAGCACCACCTGCAGCAGCTTGGCCCGCTCGGTTTCGAGGTTGGTCAGCAGACGCAACGCTTCGAGGGTGGCGGTGGGCAGTGCCTGGGCCTCATCAATCAGCAACACCGTGCTTTTGCCTGCGGCGGCCAGCTCAATCAGCCGCCGATGCAATGCCTCGAGCACCGCCTGGGTATCCAGCTCTTCAACACCTTCAATGCCCAGTTCACGCGCCAAGGCCTGGCGCAAGCCCGTCGGGCTCATACCCGGATTAGGCAGGTAGGCCAGCTGAAAGCGCTCAGCGTCCAGCTCATTGAGCAAGGTGCGACACAACAGGGTCTTACCGGTGCCCACCTCGCCGGTGACCTTGATAAAGCCTTCGCCTTCACCGAGTGCCACGCGCAGCAAGTTGAGGCACGCCTGATAGGGCGCCAGCTGCACCAGAAAACCGGTATTCGGGCTCAGCGCGAAGGGTTTTTCGTGCAGACCAAAGAAGGCTTCATACATCGGCCTATCTCAGCTCCTTGAAGGTTTGCGCACTCTTGCGCAACTCGTTCAGCCAGACCTCATCACTGACCACCTGCGGCCGCATGAGAATCACCAGCTCGCTCTGCTGCAGCGCCTTGCGCTGTTGCTTGAACAGGTTGCCGACAATCGGCAGGGTGCTGGCCCAGGGAATGCTGGCATCGGTGTTCTCATTGTTGTTCTGCAGCAAGCCGCCAATCACTACCACCTGGCCACTGCGCGCGCGCACGATGGAGTCCGATTGGCGCGTGGTGGACAACGCCAGCGGCAGGTTGAAGACATTGTCTTCGCCCAGGGTGATGGTCTTGTTCTGGTCACGCACACGGCTGACGGTCGGCCGCACATGCAGGGTAACGGTGTCGTTCTGATCGATCTGCGGCGTGACGTCGAGGGAGATGCCGGAGAAGAACGGCGTCAGGGTGATGTCCTGAGTCGGCTCGGTAACCCCGCCCACGGTGGCCGTGGAGCCGGTGGATGAGACGTTGGTGACAAAGAACTCGTCCGTCCCGACCTTGATCACCGCTTTCTGATTGTTCAGCGTAGAGATACGCGGGCTAGACAACACGCGCACCTCACCCTGAGTTTCCAGCAGCTCGATCAAGCCGGTGAAGTCGCCCAGAGTCAGGGCAATGCCAAATACCCCATCGATCCCGGTCGGGCCACTCAGCGCGGCGCCGCCCAGGCTACTGCTGACATCGCCGCCAAGCTGATCCCAGCTGATCCCGGCCTGGAAGCCATCGGAGAGCTGCACTTCGAGGATCTTGGTTTCCAGAATCACCTGACGCTGCAGGTTGAGCTGAGCCTGTTCAAGAAAGCGCGCGACGTTCTCCTGGGCGGCGCTGTGCGCGCGCACCACCAGCAGGCTGGCCTGCGGGTTGATCATCACGCTGCTGTTGCTGTCGCCGGCCACGATCATTTCCACCACTTGGCGCACTTCATTCCAGAAGTCGACATTGCTGGAGGTACTGACCTGGCTGGCATTCAGGGTGGTCACAGTGTTGCTGTTGCCGCTGGTGTTGGCGCTGTTGCTGGCGCCGCTGCCCGAGTTGTTGTTATTGGTGCTTTCCACCTGCCCGGAGCTGACCCGTGTATCGGTCTGACCGATGCGCTGCAGGTTGAGGTAGTTGATGTCGTAACTGCGGGTAATCACCTGATTAGGCAGAATCTGGTAGCCATAGCTGGTGCGGCGGAAGTCATAGCCATAACTGTCGCGCACGGCTGCCAGCACTTCATCAAGGGTGACCCGGCGCAGGCTGAAGGTGATGGTGCCGCTCACATCTGGGTGCACCACCAGGTTCTGCCCGGCGCCGTCCATCAGACTTAGGAAGAACTCGCGCGCCGGCATGTCCTTGGCCGCCACATCAAAGCGCGGGCCGCTGCTGAAACCACTGCCCAACGGCGGGATCAGCGCCGCCTGCACGGCCAGTGGCGGCATCACTTTGGGCGCGGCCTGGGCCTGCTTGAGGCTGTCGTCCAGCAACTTGCTGCTTTGCTCGTAGAGTTGCGCGTCGCCATCCTTGAAGGTCTGGCAGGCCACAAGCAGAAAACTCAGGCTCAAGAGGCCGACACTGGGCAAAAATCTGATCATGGGCATCATCGGCTCGGTTGCATAACGGGTTCAGCCAGACGCAGCAACTGTTGCTGGCCCTGGCGTTCAATCAATACGGACTGTGCATGGATGGCCAGCACCCGAGCATCGGCATAGCGCTCGCCGACTCGCAGGTTCTGTCCACCAATCACTGCGCGGCTGCCCTGGGCGCCACGCACGATGGCTTGCAATATCAGCGGGCTGTCGCCACTGGCTGCGGCGGCAGGCAACAGGTCGCGCGGCGGCTGTGTTGGATCGACGCCAGGGTTAGCCAGCGCGGCACCACTAATCAGCAGGCAAAGAAACAGAAATCTAGACACCGACCCACCCCGCATGTCGACTCAAGGTATAGAGTTTCAGGCGGATACTGGCCTTGCTCGGCCCCGCCTCACCAACCTGATAATCCAGAGTCTCCCAGTTCAGCTGCCAGCCGCTGGCCTGTACCGCCTGCAGGTAGTTGAGCAGGTCGAAATAACCACCTTCCAGCTGCAGCTCCAGCCCATGCCGATAGAGCGTCACCGCTGCCGCGTGCGGCGCTGTGTCCACCGGCGCTGGCGCAGCAGCGGGTTCGGTGGGCGCCAGCTGCACCGGCTCAGTGAAACTGCTCATGCCCAGTACACGCAGCTGCGGTTGCTTGCGCAGCAACTCCTGCAGCACCGTCTGCATTTTCTGTGGGGTGACCAGCTCGGCGGTGTGCTGATCAATCTGCTGAATCAACGCCTCACGGCTGGCGGCTGCCGCCAGCAAGGCACTGCGGTATTGCAGGTTGGGATCCGCCGCGATGCGCCGTTGCAATTCCTGCTGCGCGCTTACAGCCACAACTCGGCGCTCCTCGGCCTGCTGCACGTTGCTCTGTTGCTGCTTCAAACGCAGGCTCAGCGGGTCACTAATCAACAGTACATACAGCATGCCGAGCAGTCCCAGGCCGACGCCATAGGCCAGCCAGCGCTCACGCGTGGCCATGCCGTGCCAGCGCTGCAGCCAGTTATTCATTACCAGCCTCCTGATCCTTCAGCTGGGAAGAGAGGTCGAAGTGCAGTAGCTGATCATCGTCGTCACGCTGCACGTCGAAGCGGGCGAACTCACGACCACTGAAAACCGTGCTCTGCCCTAGACGCTGCAAGTACTGCGGCAGCAGCTCCTGATCCTGACTGCTCCCCTGCAGGCGTATCTGCCGACCACCCTCGCTCAGACTGATGCCACTCAGCCACAGGCCAGTCTGCGGATGTTGCTCCGTCAGGGCCGTCAGCGGGGCAACAAAGCCCGCACTACGCTGACTGCCGAGCAGCTGCAGGTAGGCGATCAGGCGCTGCAATTCTCGGTTATCGCGTTCGCGAGCCGTCAGCTCTTCAGGTAACCGCTCATCCAGCTGCGGCTCGACGAAATTGCCGCGCAGCGCTTCCAGCTGGGCTTCTTCCTGTTGCGCTTGCGTCTGTTTATCCAACAAAAGTTGCGCGCCCTGATGCAGCTGCCAAGCCTGCCAGCCGGCATGCACCAGACACAGCAGCAACAAAATGCCCAGCCCCAGCAGCATCTGCGACCGGTGCGGCCCACGCTGTTGCGTGCGCTCGATCTGAAACAGATTGAGGTTCTGCATCAGCCAGCCTCCTGCCGCAGGGCTGCACCTACGGCGCCCATGCAGTAGGCCTGCTCCTGCTCGGACAGCTCGGCGCTGGCCTGACCCGGAAACAGCTCACGCAGATCCAGCGCCTGCAGCTTGACCGCAAGGCCGCTGGACAGTGCCTGCAGGGCTGCAGCGCCATTGCGCTTCATCGGTAACAGCAGCAGCCGGTTGATGTAGCCCTTGCCGAGCTGACTTTCGTAGTAATCGAGGGAGCGTTGGATCTCCAGGGTCATGGCAGAGAAGTCTTGATCCGCATGCTCCAAACCCTGCTCGATGCGCCGCGCCATATACAGGTCAGCGCCATGCTGTACGGCGATCAGCCCTTCGCTGGAGCGCAAACGCAGCAGTGCCAGGCTCATGCCCTCGCTGCCAGCCAACAGGCCAAGGTTGCGGAACGCCATTTCGGTGACATCGATACTGGCCAGGCACAATCCGGCCTCGTCACACATGTCGCTCCAGGCATGCATCCGCGCCTTGTTCAGGACAGCGCAGTAGGCCATGCGCGACCGTCCACGGTAGGCATCTTCAGGCAAGTTGAAAGCATCAACGACAACGCTGTCGAGTGGCTCGGCGATCAGCTCCTTGATCCGCCAGCGCATAGCGTCGCGCAGCTCGGCAGCTGGCACATCAGGGCTGTCGAGCAACAGCATCTGGTAAGTAGCAGGGTGCAATAGCAGGTTGACCGACATGCCGGCAAAGCCCAGCTCATGCACCAGGCGTTTGAGCAGCGCCGGCTGCTCGGCACTCGCAGCCTCATGGAACTGACATTCCAACAGACGCGCTGGCTGGCCAGGTTCACGCAGCACACGGGCCAGCGCAATACCTTCAGGGCTGGTTTCGATACCCAGCAAACCATTGGCGGCTTTTATCTTTTTTTTCGTAAACCACGCCAACTGCACAATCCCTCACCCGTTGCAGTGCAGGCAATCAAGCCTGTCACGCACTGTAGACTAGATGTTCAGACCCGACCCTGAGCCTGATCAATGTTCCATGGCTCTCTGCGTACCGATCAACGCCGCGGCAGATGAATGACATCAAAAGGCCACCCCGACAGGCAAACTGTATAACACAAAGCGCATTGGCTTAGTCCCGCCGGCCCACCCAAAGACCTATAGACGAAAGTGCGCCAGAGCAATGCACCGGCATCGAACACGTGCACAGCGACGGTTCACCGAATGCCACCCAATCACGCTCACCTGCCCCCATTAAAATGTCCGAAGCCCAGCATTTACAGGCCCTGCAGCCAACGTAATAAAACTGGCACACAGCCTGCATAGACTCAAGCAATCCCAGTTTTGGGGACCTTGGTACAGGCAGGCCGGGGATTCCCCTCTTTTATTGCTCCACCAGGCTGACCATCAGCCGCCAACGCCCGTCCACCTCATCAGCGCGCCACTCGCCGCGCAACGGACGGGCCGCCACCACTCTCAGTAGCAAATCCCTTCTCTCACGCTGCAAACGCCAATTGGCCAATTTTCCTTGTACTTGCAACTGACCGTGTTGCTGACGACCAAAACTCTGCAGGCGCAGGATAAACACGCCACCGGCATGTTCCGCGCGCGGCACCGGCTCGACGTTGAACCACAATTCAAGGCCTTGTTCAGTCACCTCCACGCGGTCAAGCCACAGCGGGTCAGGCTGCAGCAGCCGGCCAATCATCAAACCAATCAGAAAACCAAACACCGCCAATGAAGCGATCACCCGCACCCACGGACGGGGGCGCGGGTCTGTAGAATGCTGCTCGTCTTCAAGCTCGGAGCCGCGCATGTTTCACGTCATCCTTTTTCAACCGGAAATACCGCCCAATACCGGCAACATTATCAGGCTCTGTGCCAACAGCGGCTGCCACCTGCACCTGATCGAGCCGCTGGGCTTCGAACTGGATGACAAACGCCTGCGCCGCGCCGGGCTGGATTACCACGAATACGCCACCCTGCAGCGCCACACCGACCTCGACAGCTGCCTGGCGAGCATCGGCCAACCGCGCGTGTTTGCCTTTACCACCAAGGGCTCGCAGGCGTTCCACCAAGTCAGCTATCAACCGGGCGATGCCTTTCTGTTCGGGCCAGAAAGCCGCGGCCTGCCGCAGGAAATTCGCGACAGCCTACCGCCCGAACAGCGCCTACGCCTGCCGATGCGCGAAGGCTGCCGCAGCCTGAACCTGTCCAACACCGTCGCCGTGGCGGTCTATGAAGCCTGGCGCCAACAGGGGTTTGCCAACGCCCAGTAGCGCCACTGACTGCTGAACAGAGCCAATAAAAAACGCCCCGTAGGGCGTTTTTTGTTCCAGCCGCAAACCTTAGTGCGCGGTTGCCGCTTCGCCAGCCTGCTGCATACGCTGCAGCTCCTGAGCGTAGAGGGCGTCGAAGTTCACCGGGGCCAGCATCAGCGCCGGGAACGAGCCACGCACAACCAGGCTGTCCAGGGTTTCGCGGGCATAGGGGAAGAGGATATTCGGGCAGAACGCGCCCAGGGTGTGGCTCATGGAAGCCGCGTCCAGACCTTTGATCAGGAAGATACCGGCCTGCTGCACTTCAGCGATAAAGGCGGTTTCTTCGCCCGTCTTCACGGTCACCGAGAGGGTCAGCACCACTTCGTGAAAGTCGCCATCCAGCGCTTTCTGACGGGTGTTGAGGTCCATGGCGACGCTAGGGGCCCACTCCTGACGGAAGATTTCTGGGCTCTTCGGCGCTTCGAAGGACAGGTCACGTACATAGATACGCTGCAGGGAGAATTGCGGGTTTTGTTCGCCCTGAGCGGCGCCGTTGCTAGCTTGTTCTGTCATGGCAAAGCCTTCTTGTCGTTAGGTACGGGTAAACAGGAAATTAAGCCTTGAGCAGCGCGTCGAGCTTGCCGGCGCGCTCCAAAGCATAAAGGTCATCGCAACCACCCACATGGGTGTCGCCGATCCAGATCTGCGGCACCGAAGTCTGCCGCGCCTTGCGGGTCATTTCTGCCCGCACATCCGGCTTACCATCAACCTTGATCTCGTTAAAGGCCACGCCTTTATGAGTCAGCAGTTGCTTGGCGCGGATGCAGTACGGGCACCAGTCGCTGGAATAGATGACGACAGGCTGCATCTCATTTCACCAGCGGTAGATTGTCACCGCGCCAGCTGGCGACACCGCCAGACAGCTTGGCCGCAGTGAAGCCAGCCTTTTTCAGGTCACGGCAGACGGCGCCGCTGTGCTGGCCCATGGCGTCGACCACGATAAGGGTCTTGGCCTTATGCTTCTCCAGCTCAACCATGCGGCTGGCGAGTTTCTCAAAGGGGATATTCAGCGCGCCGACGATATGCCCTGCGGAGAAGTCCTTCTGCCCGCGAATATCCAACACCACGCCTTGCTCGCTGTTAACCAGCGCAGTCAGCTCGCGGCTGCTCAGGCTCTGTCCGCCCTTACGCGCTTCGGTAAAGATCAGCAGCGCGAGCAGAGTTGCGAACAAACCGCTCAGGACATAGTGGGTAGTGGCAAATTCAATCAAGTTGGCAAGCATTGTGCGGTTCCGGGGCGGTAAAATGTCGGCCAGTATACACAGCCGCACAGGTCGGCCAAACCCCGCCCAGCGGTGACGTTTTCCACACTTGGCCGTAAAATGCCCAGCCTTGTTTCCCGCCCATCGACCCAGAGCGAACCAGCTTTATGAGCGCCACGCCCAAACCCCTGGTACTGATCATCCTCGATGGCTTCGGCCACAGTGACAGCCCCGAATCCAACGCCATCATGGCCGCCAACACGCCGGTCTACGACCACCTGCGCGCCACCCAGCCCCACGGCCTGATCTCGGGTTCAGGCATGGATGTCGGCCTGCCAGACGGGCAAATGGGCAATTCCGAGGTCGGCCACATGAACCTCGGTGCCGGCCGCGTGGTGTATCAAGACTTCACCCGAGTAACCAAAGCCATTCGCGATGGCGAGTTCTTCACCAACCCAACCATCACCACTGCCGTCGATAAAGCCGTCAGCGCTGGCAAAGCCGTGCATATCCTCGGGCTGCTCTCCGATGGTGGCGTGCACAGCCACCAGGACCATCTGGTGGCCATGGCCGAACTCGCCGCTCAGCGCGGTGCCGAAAAAATCTACCTGCACGCCTTCCTCGACGGCCGTGACACCCCACCGAAAAGCGCACAGTCGTCCATTGAACTGCTTGACGCCACCTTCGCCAAACTCGGCAAGGGCCGCATCGCCAGCCTCAGCGGCCGTTATTTCGCGATGGATCGCGACAACCGCTGGGACCGCGTCGAGCAGGCCTACGGGTTGCTGGTCGACGGTAACGGCCAGTTCAACGCAGCTACTGCCGTGGAAGGCCTGAATGCTGCCTACGAGCGTGGCGAAAGCGATGAATTCGTCAAAGCCACCACCATTGGCGAGCCCGTGCGGATGGAAGACGGCGACGCCGTAGTCTTTATGAACTTCCGCGCCGACCGCGCACGCGAACTGACCCGCGCCTTTGTCGAGCCGGGCTTCAAAGAGTTCGAGCGCACGCGCGTGCCGCAACTGGCCGGCTTCGTCATGCTCACCCAGTACGCCGCAAGCATCCCGACGCCCAGCGCCTACAAGCCGGAAGCCCTGACCAACGTGCTCGGCGAATACCTGGCGAATAACGGCAAGACCCAACTGCGCATCGCCGAAACCGAAAAATATGCCCACGTCACCTTCTTCTTCTCCGGCGGCCGTGAAGAACCCTTCGCCGGTGAAGAGCGCATCCTGATCCCGTCACCGAACGTCGCCACCTATGACCTGCAGCCGCAGATGAGCGCACCGGAAGTCACCGACAAGATCGTCGATGCCATCGAAAACCAGCGTTATGACGTGATCGTCGTCAACTACGCCAACGGCGACATGGTCGGCCACACCGGCGTGTTTTCCGCTGCCGTGGCCGCCGTGGAATGCCTGGACGGCTGCGTCGGCCGCATCGTCGCCGCGCTGGATAAAGTCGGCGGCGAAGCGCTGATCACCGCCGATCACGGCAACGTCGAGCAGATGGCGGATGAAAGCACCGGCCAGGCGCACACCGCACATACCTGCGAGCCCGTGCCCTTTATCTACGTTGGCAAACGCCCGGCGACAATCCGTTCAGGCGGTGTACTGGCCGACGTAGCCCCGACCCTGCTGACTCTGATGGGTTTGCCAGTACCCACGGAAATGACCGGCACCAGCATCGTTGAGCTGAACTAAGCAACTGCCCGCAGCCAGGTGCAATGCCTGGCCTGCGGGCCGTCGCAACGTGACGTTAACCATGGCTCCCGGCCATTTTTTAGGCATACTAGGCGCGTTCTTAATTCAGGTGCTGCCCGCCCCATGTTTCGTGCCCTCGCCCTTATTTTCCTGACCCTCCTGCTGACGCCTGCGATCGCCGACGAGAAGAGCGATGCGCAGAAGCAACTGGATGCCGCGCGCGCCGATGTCGCCGAGCTGAAGCAACTGCTGGAAAAGCTGCAGCAGGAAAAATCCGGCGTGCAGAAAGACCTGAAGAAAACCGAAAGCGAGATGGGCCAGCTGGAGAAGCAGGTCAAAGGCCTGCAGCAGGACCTGAAAAAAAGCGAAGAGGAAATCCAGCGCCTCGGTACCGAGAAAAAAAAACTTGAGGGCGCGCGCCTTGAACAGCAACGCCTGATCGGCATCCAGGCCCGCGCCGCTTACCAGAGCGGGCGCCAGGAGTACGTCAAGCTGCTCCTCAACCAGCAGAACCCAGAAAAGTTCTCACGCACCCTGACCTACTACGACTACCTCAGCGAAGCGCGCATGGAACAACTTGCGACCTTCAATGAAACCCTGCGCCAGCTGGCCAATGTCGAAATGGACATCGCCAACCAGCAGAACCAGTTACTGGAGCAGAAAAGTGCCCTGGATGGTCGCCGCGAACAGCTCGCCAGCGTACGAAAGGAGCGTCAGTTGGCCCTGACCAAGCTGAACAAGGAATTCTCGGCGCGCGACCAGAAGCTCAAGGCCCGCCAGCAGGAACAAGCCAACCTGGCCCGCGTGCTGAAAACCATCGAAGAAACCCTTGCCCGCCAGGCCCGTGAAGCTGAAGCCGCGCGCCAACAAGCCCTGCTCGCCGAACGTGAACAATCGCGCAACAGCACTAATTCCGTACCGACAGGTCCACTGGTAAGTTCTGGCGCCAGCTTCGGCGGCCCATTTGCCAAAGCGCGCGGCAAACTGCCCTGGCCGGTCAATGGTCGCCTAGTGGCCCGCTACGGCACCCCCCGCGGCGGCGATGCTCGCACCAAATGGGACGGTGTGCTGATCGGCGCTTCCGCTGGCAGCCAGGTGCATGCCGTGCATGGCGGGCGCGTGGTGTTTGCCGACTGGTTGCGTGGAGCCGGGCTTCTGGTCATTCTCGACCATGGCAACGGCTACCTGAGCCTCTACGGGCATAACCAGAGCCTGCTCAAAGACGCCGGGGATGTGGTCAAAGCTGGCGAAGCCATCGCCACCGTTGGCAACAGCGGTGGCCAGGAAACCTCAGCACTGTATTTCGCAATTCGCCAGCAGGGCCGCCCGATCGACCCCGCTCAATGGTGCCGCGCACAAGGATAAGTGTTGCGATTACCGATTCAGGACAGGAGTAAGTTCGACATGCCGCATCTGTTCCGCCTCACCGCCCTCGCGCTGGCCGTTACCCTGCTAGGTAGCACTGCCGCCTTTGCCGCGCCAGCCGAAGCACCGGCCACCGCCAACGACAGCGCGCCACTGCCGCTGGACGACCTGCGCACCTTTGCCGAGGTGATGGATCGCATCAAGTCCGCCTATGTCGAGCCGGTCAGCGACAAGACCCTGCTGGAAAACGCGATCAAGGGCATGCTCAGCAACCTTGACCCGCACTCGGCCTACCTGGAGCCGGAAGCCTTCCGCGACTTGCAGGAGAGCACCAGCGGCGAATTCGGCGGACTGGGCATTGAGCTCGGCACCGAGGATGGCTTCCTCAAGGTGGTCTCGCCGATTGATGACACCCCTGCCTCTGCGGCCGGCATCCAGCCAGGCGACCTGATCGTGAAGATCGACGGCCAGCCAACCAAGGGCCTATCGCTGATGGAAGCCGTGGAGAAGATGCGCGGCAAAGCTGGCAGTGACATCGAACTGACCTTGGTGCGTGAAGGCGGCAAGCCCTTCGATGTTGAACTGACACGCGCCGTGATCAAGGTCAGGAGCGTGAAGAGCCAGCTGCTTGACGATGGCTACGGCTACATACGCATCACCCAGTTCCAGGTCAACAGCGGCGAAGAAGTCGGCAAGGCCCTGGCCAAACTGCGCAAGGAAAACGGCAAGAAGCTGCGCGGTCTGGTGCTCGACTTGCGTAACAACCCTGGCGGCGTGCTGCAGGCAGCCGTGGAAGTCACCGATCACTTCCTCAAGAAAGGCCTGATCGTCTACACCGAAGGACGCATCGCCAACTCCGAACTGCGCTTCAATGCCGACCCGGCCGACGCCAGCGAAGGCGTGCCCCTGGTCGTGCTGATCAACGGCGGCAGCGCCTCGGCCTCCGAAATCGTCGCTGGCGCCCTGCAGGATCACAAGCGTGGCGTGCTGATGGGTACTGATAGCTTCGGCAAGGGCTCGGTACAGACCGTGCTGCCACTGAACAATGATCGCGCCCTTAAGCTCACCACGGCGTTGTACTTCACGCCTAACGGCCGCTCGATTCAGGCTCAAGGCATCGTGCCGGACATCGAAGTGGCGCGCGCCAAGCTGACCCGCGAACAGGGCGACGAAACCATCAAGGAAGCCGACCTGCAAGGTCACCTGGGCAATGGCAACGGCGGCGCCGATAAGCCAAGCAAAGGCAAGACCAGCGCACCGGCACGCCCACAGGATGACGACTACCAGCTCAGCCAAGCCCTCAACCTGCTCAAGGGCCTGAGCGTCACCCGCGGCGACTAGGCTTCAGCTGTAGAGGCACAGCACTAAAAAAGCCCGACCTTGAGTAATCAAGGTCGGGCTTTTTAATAACGCCTGAGACTACAGGTAGTTATTGGTCATCTCATCAATAAAGCCTTCGGCGCGCAGTTCATCCAATGCTTTCTGCAGACGCTGCACCACCTCATCCGGGGTGTCCTTGTTAAGCGCCAGGTACAGCTCAGCCTCGTTAAAGCGCAGCGCGGTATTCAGGCCGCTGACACCTTCCTGCTTGGCCAGGTAGCGTCCCACGGGATCAGTGGTAGCCCACAGGTCGATCTTGCCGCTGAGCAGCTTCTTGATGTTCTCCTGATCACGCAGCGCATTGACCGGACTCAGCCCCTGGCTTTCCAGATGCTGGCTAACCGCGTCATTTTTGTAGGCACCAATTTGATACTGCGCTGCATCTTTGAGGCTAGCGACACTGACGTTATTACCTGGAGCCGCCAGCAGTACCCAACCGGTTTTAGCCAATGGCCCCACCCACTTGAACAGAGGCTGACGTTCAGCAGTGAACGTGGTGGAGAACAGGCCGTAGTTGGGTTTGTCCAGGGTCAGGCGGTACAAGCGGTCCCAAGGGAAGCGCAGGGTCAGCGTGTAGTTGATGCCGGCACGCTTGAACATCGCACGGACAATCTCGGCACTGATGCCGTCGATACCGTCATCACGGGCAAAGTTCTTGTCATCCACCGCCATGTTGAACGGCGGGAAGTTCTCGGTCAGCAACACCACTTTGTAATCGGCTGGAAGCTCTGCACGGGCAGCACAGGCACTCAGAACAAGCCCGAACAACAGGCTGGCTTTCAGGGTTTTCAACATAGGTCATTCCGCTCGCATGAATTGTGATTATGGCTAGCGGCATCCTTGCTCGGGCGGGTGCCCGGCGACGTATGGTACGTGGCGTCAACCATCCATGGCCGCGGGCCGGTTTGTGACCGGCCCACTGGTTTTGCGTATTACAGGTAGTTGTTCAGAATATCGTCGACAAAACCTTCGCTGCGCATCTTGTCCAGCTCGGCTTGCAGCTTCTGCACAACTTCATCCGGCACTTCTTTATTCAGCGCCAGATACAACTCTGCACTATCGAAACGCAGAATGGTTTTCAGCCCGGAGATGCCTTCCTGCTTGGCCAGGTAGCGACCGGCGGGGTCGCCGGTAGCCCACAGATCAATCTGACCGGCCATCAGTTTCTTGGCGTTTTCCGTGTCGCGCAGAGCGGTAATCGGCTCCAGACCTTTTTCCACCAAGTGCTCGGCAATCGCGTCGCCCTTGTAAGCGCCAACCTTGTACTGTTTGGCGTCGTCCAGGCTGTTCAGCGTAATACTGCTATCGGCCTTGCCGAGCAGCACCCAGTCATCCGGACCAATCGGGCCAACCCACTTGAACAGCGCCTCACGCTCCGGCAAACGCGCCGCAACAAACACGCCATAGCCAGGCTTTTCCAGCGCCAGCTTGTAGATGCGATCCCAAGGGAAACGCAGAGTCATGTTGTATTGGATGCCGGCACGTTTGAACATCTCACGGATGATGTCCACGGCAATGCCGTCAATATTGTCTTCCTGAGCGAAGTTCTTGCCGTTGATCGCCATGTTGTAAGGCGGGAAATTCTCGGTCAGTAGAACCATGCGGTAGTTCGGGTCAATTTCGGCCCGAGCACTGCCCGCAAGCACCATAACTGTGCCGGCAAGGGCGGCTAGTAAGTGTTTAAACATGATGTCTCACATCGATAGTTGGGCTGAGCATGCAAGCATACCCAGCACGTCCGGCTAAGCCCAGCCCAGGTTTGCCGAGGGGATCGACAGCAGCGGGTTAAAGATAACCGTCTTTGATAGCGGTCAATCCACCTTGAGCGCGCATATCGTCCAACGCTTTTTGCAACTTCTGCACCACATCATCGGGTGTCTCTTTATTCAGCGCCAAGTAGAGGTCAGCACTGTTAAAGCGATGTACCACCTTGAGCGCACCCAGTGGCGACTGCTTAGCCATGTAGCGCCCGCCGACTTCATCGGTGGCCCACAGGTCGATCACGCCCTTCTCCAGCTTGTTGAGGTTTTCCTTGTCCTGCAGGCTGGTTTGTACCGTCACGCCACGGTCGATCAGAAACTGTGAAATCGCATCATTGCGATAACCGCCGATTTTGTAGGCACCGGCCTGATCCAGGCTGTTCAACGTAATGCTGCTATCAGCCTTGGCCAGCAACACCCAGTCGCTCACGGCAATCGGCCCAACCCACTTGAACAACGATTCACGATCCGGCGTACGAATCGTGGAAAACACCCCATACCCTTTGTTCTCTAATGCCTGCTTGTACTGACGATCCCACGGGAAGCGCAGGATCATCTGGCACTCAAGCTGCGCCTTGCTGCACAGCGCCCGCACCGTGTCGCTGCTGATGCCCTGTACATCAGCATCTTTGGCAAAGTTGCCACCATTGGCTGCCATGCTGAACGGCGGCAGGTTTTCAGTAAGCAGAACCAGAGGCTCCGCACGGGCCAGACTGACGGCACACAACAGCCAAACCGCGGTGAATAGCCGGATAGCGGACATAAGAACTCCGTGTATGGAAAAACCATTTATTAGAAAGAGGAGCGTTCACAGGGATGCCCAAAGCATCGACCCGAACGCAAACATTCTGATTTTAGCGGGCCAGTCGACATTTTGCTGTCGACTCGCCCGCAGCAGTGGCCGGCAGGGCTGCCGACCAGCGGGGTTTAGCGCACTACGATGCCGCGAGCGGCCATATAGGCCTTGGCTTCCGGCACGGTGTACTCACCGAAGTGGAAGATACTCGCCGCCAGTACGGCGGCAGCCTTGCCTTCGATAATGCCGTCGGCCAAGTGCTGCAGATTACCGACGCCACCGGAGGCAATCACCGGGATACCGACCATTTCGCTGATCGCACGGGTTACGCCAAGGTCGTAGCCGCTCTTCACGCCGTCCTGATCCATGCTGGTCAGCAGGATTTCGCCGGCACCGAGGTCTTCCATCTTTTTCGCCCAGAGCACCGCATCCAGGCCGGTGGGCTTGCGACCGCCGTGGGTGAAGATTTCCCAACGCGGGGTTTCACCCGGTTTCGAGACTTTCTTCGCATCGATGGCGACGACGATGCACTGCGAGCCGAAGCGCGAAGCAGCCTCGCCGACAAACTCCGGGGTAAACACTGCGGCAGTGTTGATCGAGACTTTGTCTGCGCCGGCATTCAGCAGGTTGCGGATGTCCTGCACAGTACGCACGCCGCCACCAACGGTCAGCGGAATAAATACCTGACTGGCCATGCGCTCGACAGTGTGCAGCGTGGTGTCGCGGCCATCGACGCTGGCGGTGATATCGAGAAAGGTAATCTCATCTGCGCCCTGCTCGTCGTAACGGCGGGCGATTTCCACCGGATCACCGGCGTCGCGGATGTTCTCGAACTGCACGCCCTTGACCACGCGGCCGTTGTCCACGTCGAGGCAGGGGATAATGCGTTTAGCCAGTGCCATAGCAGTGCTCTCGTCGAATGGGTCGCGCGGTGTTCCGTCGAGCGCAGCGATACCCATCAATCTGGTGGTTGGTGATGGGTATCGCCGCTATGCGACTAACCCATCCTACGTTTTAGGCCTTGTAGGAGTCGCAGAAGGCTTGCGCTTCGGCGACATCCAGGGTGCCTTCATAGATCGCACGGCCGGTAATCGCGCCGATAATGCCGGGCGAACGCGCCAGCAGCAGCTTCTCGATATCACCCAAGTTGTGGATACCGCCGGAGGCGATCACCGGAATGCGGCTGGCAGCGGCCAGGGCAGCGGTGGCTTCAACGTTGCAGCCTTGCATCATGCCGTCTTTGGCGATGTCGGTATAAACGATGGCCGACACACCATCAGCCTCGAAACGCTTGGCCAGGTCAGTGGCTTGCACCGTCGAGACTTCCGCCCAACCGTCGGTGGCAACGAAACCATCTTTGGCGTCCAGGCCGACGATCACCTTGCCCGGGAAAGCCTTGCAGGCATCGGTGACGAACTGCGGATCTTTTACCGCCTTGGTGCCGATGATCACGTAGCTGACGCCGGCGCGTACGTAGTGCTCGATGGTTTCCAGGGTACGGATGCCGCCGCCGATCTGGATCGGCAGGGTCGGGTAACGCTTGGCGATAGCAGTAACCACTTCGCCGTTGACCGGCTGACCTTCGAAGGCGCCATTGAGGTCAACCAGGTGCAGACGACGGCAGCCGCCCTCAACCCACTTGGCAGCCATGCTCACCGGGTCATCGGAAAACACCGTGGAGTCTTCCATGCGGCCCTGGCGCAAGCGCACGCAGGCGCCGTCCTTCAGATCGATAGCGGGGATAATCAGCATCGGTTGAACCTGCTCAAGTCGTGTGAATTCGGTGGGTCAGCTCTTTTCGAGCGCCCAGAGGTCGCTTTCGATGCTCTCGAACCGTTCTTTCAGGTGAGTCTGCACATCGAAAATCGCCCGGTTGTAGTAGTGCGGTGCAATCTCGCGGGCAAACAGTTCGAGCACCTCGGCGGCCTCGAAACTGCCCAGCTCCAGCTCGAAGCGCTCGGCCATAAAACGCTTGAGCACCAGGCAGGCTTCACGCTCCTGCTCGGCACTCAAGGTCATGATCGGCGGTTTCGCCTTGCCCCGGCTCATTTACCAGCGGCCATCCCAGGCGACGAAGTTCTGCAGCAGCTGCAGGCCGTGGGTGTGGCTCTTTTCCGGGTGGAACTGCACGGCAAAGCGCGAACCTTCAGCCAGCGCCGCGGCGAAATCCTTGCCGTAGTGACCGCGACCGACCACCTGCTTGGGGTTACCGGCCTCGATGTAATAACTGTGCACAAAGTAGAAGCGCGCCAGGTCCGGAATGTTGTGCCACAGCGGGTGCTTGACCGACTGTGCCACCTCGTTCCAGCCCATGTGCGGCACCTTCAGCGGCTCGCCGTCTTCGACCATGTCCTTGCCGAAGAAACGCACCTGGCCAGGGAACAGGCCGATGCAGTCGACGCCATCGTTCTCTTCGCTACGTTCCAGCAGCGCCTGCATACCCACGCAGATGCCGAGAAACGGCCGATCCGCGCTGACTTCCCGCACCAGGCTGTCGAAGCCCAGGCGCTTGATCTCGGCCATGCAATCGCGGATCGCGCCAACGCCGGGAAATACCACCCGGTCGGCTTCGCGAATCACCTGGGCATCGCTGGTCACCAGCACCTTGCCAGCCCCCACGTGCTCCAGGGCTTTGGCCACCGAATGCAGGTTGCCCATGCCGTAGTCGATTACTGCAACCGTCTGCATTTACAGGCAGCCCTTGGTCGACGGCATTTGCCCGGCCATGCGCTCATCCAGCGTCACGGCCATGCGCAACGCGCGGCCGAAGGCTTTGAACACGGTTTCAATCTGGTGGTGGGTGTTGGTGCCACGCAGGTTGTCGATATGCAGCGACACTAGGGCGTGATTGACGAAGCCCTGGAAGAACTCCTGGAACAGGTCCACATCGAAACCGCCCACCACGGCGCGGGTGAACGGCACGTGCATCTGCAGGCCCGGACGACCGGAGAAGTCGATCACCACGCGCGACAGCGCTTCATCCAGCGGCACGTAGGAGTGGCCGTAACGGGTCATGCCCTTCTTGTCGCCGATGGCCTGAGTAAAGGCCTGGCCAAGAGTGATGCCGACGTCTTCGACGGTGTGGTGGTCATCGATATGCAGGTCGCCCTTGCACTGGATATCCAGGTCGATCAGGCCGTGACGGGCGATCTGATCGAGCATGTGCTCAAGGAACGGCACGCCAATATCGAACTTGGCCTTGCCAGTCCCATCCAGGTTGATCGAGACCTTGATCTGGGTCTCCAGGGTATTGCGCTCGACGGATGCCGTACGTTCGGCCATCACCAGCTCCAGAAATTGCCCACGGAAAAAGGCTGGCATTATAGGCGGGCATCCACCCAGGCGGCTACCAGCGGCGATCAGAGGCACCGCTATCGACCGCATAGCCCCACGTCAGACAACCAACGGAACGCACATGGACAGTATCGACACCCTGATTATTGGCGCCGGCGCCCTCGGCCTGGCCTGCGCCGCGCGCCTGAGCAAGCCTGGGCAGATCAGCTTGATAGTCGAGGCGGAAAGCCTGGTCGGCAGCCACACCTCCAGCCGCAACTCCGAGGTGATCCACGCCGGCATCTACTACGCGCCCGGCTCGCTCAAGGCAGAACTGTGCCTGGAAGGTCGCGAACGCCTGTATGCCTGGTGCAGCAGCCATCAGGTGGCGCACCGCCGGCTGGGCAAACTGCTGGTAGCCGTGGAAAGCACAGAAATCGCCAAGCTCGAACAGTTGCAGCGCAACGCCCAAGCGTGCGGCGTGCATGACCTACAGGCCATCGAACAGCCCCAACTGAATGCCCTGGAACCCGCCGTGCGCGGCGTTTGCGCCCTGCTCTCGCCCAGCACCGGGATTATCGACAGCCACGCCTACCTGCAATCGCTGCTGGCCGCAGCCGAGCAGCGCGGCGCGCAGCTGGTTCTGCACACCCGCGTCGAACAGCTCGAAGCGGACGGCGATGGCTGGATAGCCCACGGCCAGAGCAACGGCGAGCCGTTCCAGCTGAAAGCTCAGCGGGTGATCAATGCCGGCGGGCTGTTCGCCCAGCAACTGGCCAGGCAAACCCAAGGCCTGCAAAACGTGCCACCGCTGCATCTGTGCCAGGGCCGCTATTTCAGCTACAGCGGCCGCTCGCCGTTCCAGCACCTGATTTATCCGATGCCGGAAGCCAACACCGCTGGCCTTGGCATACACGCCACCTTGGATCTCGGCGGCCAACTGCGTTTCGGCCCTGACACCCACTACCTCACACAGATCGACTATCAGGTCGAAGAAAGCCTGCGCGAGCCGTTCGCCGATGCCATCCGCCGCTACTTCCCCGCTATCGACAGCGCGCGCCTGGTACCGGGCTATAGCGGCATCCGGCCAAAACTCGCAGGACCCGGGGAACCGGCCGGCGACTTCATTATCCAAACGCCCAATGATCACGGCATGCCAGGCCTGGTCAACCTGTTCGGCATCGAGTCGCCCGGCCTCACCGCCAGCCTGGCGATTGCCGAGCGCGTGGCGCAGGCCCTGTAAAAGCCGCTTGCAAAATCACCGTGTAAACGGGACTGTCGGCGGTCAAGGTAAAAACGCTGGCGCTATACTCGCCGGCTTGAATTGCTGCTCTTCACCATCCAGTTTCGAAACAAGGATTCGCACATGAAAGCGCTCGGCAAAATTCTCGGCCTGTTTTTTCTCGGGCTCTTGCTGATCATCGTGGCGCTGGGCTTTGCCCTCACCCACCTGTTCGATCCCAACGATTACAAAGACGAAATCCGCCAACTGGCCCGCGACAAGGCCAATCTGGAGCTGACCCTCAAGGGCGATATCGGCTGGAGCCTGTTCCCCTGGCTCGGCCTGGAGCTGACCGACGCCACCCTCGCCAGCCCCAGCACCCCGGACAAACCGTTCGCCGATCTGCGCCTACTAGGCCTGTCGGTGCGCGTGCTGCCGCTGCTGCGCAAAGAAGTGCAGATGAGCGATATCCGCATTGATGGCCTCAACCTCAACCTGCAGCGCGACGAGAAAGGCCGCAGCAACTGGGAAGATGTCGGCAAACCGGCCAACGCCGCGACCGCAACAACCGACGCACCAGCAGCGAGCACAGACAGCGCAGAGACCGAAAGCCCAGCCATCGAGCCAGGCGAAAGCAGCCAGCCGCTGAAACTGGATATCGACAGCCTGATCGTCAACAGCGCGCGCATCGATTACCACGACGCGCAGAAAGGCCAGCAATTCAGCGCCGAAAGCATCCAGCTGACCACCGGGGCGATCCGTGAAGGTGCTGGCATCCCGGTCAAACTCAGCGCCTTCTTCGGCCTCAACAAACCGGTACTGCGCGCCCGTAGCGAGCTGCAAGGCGAACTGCGCTTCGACCGCGCTCTCAAGCGCTATCAGCTGGAAGACGCCAAGTTTTCCGGGGAGGTCTCCGGCGAGCCTTTCGACGGCCAGACCCTGACCTACTCGGCACAGGGCCAGCTTTTGGTTGATCTGGCCGCTCAAGTTGCTGAATGGAACGGCCTGAAACTCTCCGGCAACCAGTTGCGCGCCCTCGGCGAGTTGAAAGTCCGCGACCTCGATAAGCAGCCAAAACTCAGTGGAGGCCTGTCCATCGCCCCACTCAACCTGCGCGAGTTCCTCGCCACCATCGGCCAGAAACTGCCACCGATGAACGATGACAAGACCCTCAGCCAGTTCGAATTGGTCACCCGCCTCAGCGGCACCGACAACAGCCTGACTCTTGAAGACCTCAAGCTGACCCTGGATGACAGCCACTTCAGCGGGCAACTGGCGGTAGCCGACTTCGCCAAACAGACCCTGCGCGTGCAGCTCAAGGGTGACCAACTGAACCTCGACCGTTACCTGCCGGCGCCATCCAAGGACACCCAGGATGCCGGCGCCGCTCGCAAGGCCGAGGTCAAGGCCAGCGTCGCCAGTGCCGGGCAGAGCGGCAGCACACCGCTGCCCGACGCACCGACCCAGCACGCCTGGAGCAGCAGCGAAGTGCTGCCGATAGAGACGCTGCGCAAGCTCGACGTACAGCTCGACCTCGGTCTCGATCAACTCACCGCCCAGCAGCAGGTGATCAGTAACTTCAGCGCCAAGGCGCAAAGCAAAGGCGGCCTGCTGACCCTGCAGGATGTGCGCGGCACTATCGGCAACGGCAGCTTCAATGCCAAGGCCAGCATCGATGTACGCCCAGCAGTGCCGCTGCTCAGCGTGCAGAAGAATCTCAGCAGCATCCCGGTTGAGCCATTCCTGAAAAAGCCCGACCAACCATCACCCGTCAAAGGCCTGCTGGACTTCAACGCCAACCTGACCACCAGCGGCAACAGCCAGCGCGCCTGGGTTGATGGCCTGACAGGCGACGCCAGCTTCATGCTGAATGACGGCGTACTGGTCGACGCCAATCTGGAACAGCAGCTGTGCCGTGGCATCGCCACGCTCAACCGCAAATCCCTGAGCAGCGACCCGCGCGGCAAGGACACGCCCTTCGAGACCCTGCAAGGCAGCCTGATCCTGCGCAACGGTGTGGCGCACAACCCCGACCTCAAGGCCGTCATTCCGGGCCTGGCCGTCAGCGGCAAGGGCGACCTGGACCTGCGCATCCTCGGCCTCGACTACCGTGTCGGCATCACCGTTGTCGGTGATCAGCGCGAAATGCCCGACCCGGCCTGCCAGGTCAACGAGCGCTATGTCGGCATCGAATGGCCGGTGCGCTGCCGCGGCCCGCTGGAAATGGGCGGCAAGGCCTGCCGCCTGGATCAGGACGGCCTGGGTAAAGTCGCCGCCAAACTCGCCGGCAACAAGCTCAGCGAAAAAATCGAAGAGAAACTCGGTGATAAAGTCAGCCCCGAACTGAAAGACGCGCTCAAGGGCCTGTTCAACCGATGAGCCCCGAGCAATTTTCTGGCGCGGTACTGAATTGGTACGACAGCCACGGACGCAAGGACCTGCCCTGGCAACAGGGCATCACGCCTTACCGCGTGTGGGTATCCGAGATCATGCTGCAGCAGACCCAGGTCAGCACCGTGCTCGGCTACTTCGACCGCTTTATGGCCGCATTGCCCACGGTGAATGACCTGGCCGCAGCACCGGAAGATGAAGTGCTACACCTGTGGACGGGCCTCGGCTACTACACCCGCGCGCGCAATCTGCAGAAAACCGCGCAGATCGTGATGCGCGAACATGCCGGCGAATTCCCCCGCGATGTCGAGCAGCTCACCGAACTTCCCGGCATCGGCCGCTCCACCGCCGGCGCCATCGCCAGCCTGAGCATGGGCCTGCGTGCGCCGATCCTCGACGGCAACGTCAAACGCGTACTGGCGCGCTACGTGGCCCAGGAAGGCTATCCGGGCGAACCAAAGGTGGCGAAACAGCTGTGGGATGTGGCCGAGCGTTTTACCCCGCACGCCCGGGTCAACCACTACACCCAGGCGATGATGGATCTGGGCGCCACCCTGTGTACCCGCAGCAAACCCAGCTGCCTGTTATGCCCGCTGAAAAGTGGCTGCCAGGCGCACCTGCTCGGCCTGGAAATCCGCTACCCAATCCCCAAGCCACGCAAGGCGCTGCCGCAGAAACGCACACTGATGCCGATCTTCGCCAACCGCAACGGCGAGGTGCTGCTCTACCGCCGCCCGTCCAGCGGCCTCTGGGGCGGCCTATGGAGTTTGCCGGAGTTGGACGAAGAAACGGCCATCGCCACACTGGCCAGCCACCACAGCCTGCAGCTCGGCGCACAGCGCGAACTGAGCGGCCTGACTCATACCTTCAGCCACTTCCAGCTGGCCATCGAACCCTGGCTGATCCAGGTCGACGCCGCGCCGGCTGCCGTGGCCGAGGCTGACTGGCTCTGGTATAACCTCGCCACCCCGCCACGCCTGGGCCTCGCCGCCCCGGTAAAAAAACTACTGAAGCGCGCGGCCGATGCACTCGCAACCCCGATCACTGGAGAAACACCATGACCCGCACCGTACAGTGCCGCAAACACAAGCAGGAACTCCCCGGCCTGGACCGCCCACCGTATCCGGGCGCCAAAGGTGAGGACATCTTCAACAACGTTTCCAAGCAAGCCTGGGACGAATGGCAGAAGCACCAGACCCTGCTGATCAACGAACGCCGCCTGAACATGATGAACGCCGAAGACCGCAAGTTCCTCCAGGCTGAAATGGACAAATTCCTCTCCGGCGAGGAATACGCCCAGGCCGAAGGTTATGTGCCACCCAGCGAGTAAACGGGCAGACGGGGCGTACCTTCACCCGCCCCACGCAATGCTCGCCCGAACCTAAGCGCCCGTAATAATTAAATATTTTTCAAACTCACGCTTGACACCCACCCTTCAAATCCGTCTAATAGCGCCCCGTTGGCCCAGGTAGCTCAGTCGGTAGAGCAGGGGATTGAAAATCCCCGTGTCGGCGGTTCGATTCCGTCCCTGGGCACCATGAATACCGAGAAACCCCAAGCGAAGTTAAATTCCTTGGGGTTTTTTCATGCCTGTGATTTACCGAGCAACAGCTTCTAACCCCAGTGAAATTGTGCACGCGCGACAGCCAACTGCAGCCAAGCGACAGCGTGACCGAGTGAGCGCTCCCAGGCCGGTAAACGGCTTGGCGGTCAGCGAAACGCTATGCTAGCTTGACGCCTCGCCAGGAAGGCCACGCAACGCCTGAGCGCAACCGAAGAATAAGAGGACACTCCATGGCCGAGGCCACGCCCGCGCTGGAAATACGCGACCTGCATAAACGCTACGGCGACCTTGAGGTGCTCAAGGGCATCTCCCTCACCGCTCGCGACGGCGATGTGATTTCCATCCTCGGCTCTTCCGGTTCCGGCAAATCGACCTTTCTGCGCTGCATCAACCTGCTGGAAAACCCGCACAAGGGGCAGATCATCGTCGCCGGCGAAGAACTCAAGCTGAAGCCTGCGAAGAATGGCGAGCTGGTCGCCGCCGACAATCGCCAGATCAATCGCTTGCGCAGCGAGATCGGCTTTGTCTTTCAGAATTTCAATCTATGGCCGCATATGAGCGTGCTCGACAACATTATCGAGGCGCCGCGCCGCGTGCTGGGGCAAAGCAAGGCCGAGGCCATCGAGGTGGCCGAGGCGCTGCTGGCCAAGGTCGGCATCGCCGACAAGCGCCACGTTTACCCGAATCAGCTTTCCGGCGGCCAGCAACAGCGCGCGGCGATTGCCCGCACCCTGGCCATGCAGCCGAAAGTCATCCTGTTCGATGAGCCCACTTCGGCCCTCGACCCGGAGATGGTACAAGAAGTGCTTAATGTGATCCGCGCACTCGCCGAAGAAGGCCGCACCATGCTGCTGGTAACACATGAAATGGGCTTTGCCCGTCAGGTGTCCAGCGAGGTGGTGTTTCTGCACCAGGGCCTGGTTGAAGAACAGGGCTCCCCGGAGCAGGTATTCGACAACCCGAACTCGGCGCGCTGCAAACAATTCATGTCCAGCAATCACTAAAACACGGAGCAACTACGCATGCAGAACTACAAGAATATCCTGCTGGCCGCTGTCGCCACCCTGGCCTTCGGCACCAGCGCCGTCGCAGCGGACAAGCTGAAACTGGGTACCGAAGGCGCTTACCCGCCATTCAACCTGATTGACGCCAGCGGTCAGGTCGGCGGTTTTGACGTGGAAATCGGCCAGGCCCTGTGCGCCAAGATGAAGGCTGAGTGCGAAGTGGTCACCTCCGACTGGGACGGCATCATCCCGGCGCTGAACGCGAAGAAATTCGACTTCCTGATCGCCTCCATGTCGATCACCGAAGAGCGCAAGGCCGCGGTTGATTTCACCGAGCCTTACTACACCAACAAGCTGCAGTTCATCGCGCCAAAAGGCGGCGACTTCAAGACTGACAAAGCCAGCCTGAAAGGCAAAGTGATTGGCGCCCAGCGCGCTACCATCGCCGGCACCTGGCTGGAAGACAACCTCAATGGTGTGGTCGATATCAAGCTGTACGACACCCAGGAAAACGCCTACCTCGACCTGGCCTCGGGCCGCCTCGATGGCGTGCTGGCTGACACCTTCGTAAACTGGGAATGGCTGAAGAGCGACGCTGGCAAGAGCTTCGAATTCAAGGGCGACCCGGTATTCGACAATGACAAGATCGGCATCGCCGTACGCAAGGGCGACGCCCTGCGCGAGAAGCTGAACGCCGCACTGGCCGAGATCGTGGCCGATGGCACCTACAAGAAGATCAACGACAAGTACTTCCCGTTCAGCATCTACTAAGCTGCCGGCACTGCGTCGCCCGCCCGGGCGGCGCAGGCTTCTGAGCCCCTATGAATTTCGACCTCTACGGATTCGGCCCGGCCCTGGCTGCTGGCACCCTGATGACCATCAAGCTGGCGCTCAGCGCGCTCTGCCTGGGTCTGGTGCTCGGTTTGCTCGGCGCCCTCGCCAAGACTTCCCCGTACAAGCCGCTGCAATGGCTTGGCGGTACTTACTCGACCATCGTGCGCGGGATTCCCGAGCTGCTCTGGGTGTTGCTGATCTATTTCGGCACCGTGCAGCTGATGCGCAACCTGGCGGACCTGCTCGGCATCGAAAGCCTTGAGCTGAACGCCTTCGCCGCCGGCACCATTGCCCTCGGCATCTGTTTCGGCGCATACGCAACCGAAGTGTTTCGCGGCGCGATCCTGGCCATCCCCAAAGGTCACCGCGAAGCCGGCCAAGCCTTGGGCATGTCCAAGCCGCGAATCTTCTGGCGCCTGATCCTGCCGCAGATGTGGCGCATCGCCCTGCCTGGCCTGGGCAACCTGTTTATGATTCTGATGAAGGACACCGCACTGGTCTCGGTGATCGGCCTGGAAGAAATCATGCGCCGCTCGCAAATCGCCGTGACCGCCAGCAAGGAGCCCTTCACCTTTTATATGGTGGCGGCCTTTATCTACCTAGGCCTGACCGTGCTGGCGATGATCGGCATGCACTTCCTTGAAAAACGCTCCAGCCGTGGCTTTGTCAGGAGCGCGTCATGAGAAAGATCTCTGAAATAGCAGCCTGGTCGGTTGCCATTGCGCTTATTGCTTATGCGCTGTGGGGCGGCCTAACCGCCCTCAACTGGGACGTGATCATCAAGTGGCTGCCGCGCCTGTCTGAAGGCGCCTTGTTGACCCTGGAGCTGGTGGCTATCGCGGTTCTCGCCGGGCTGATTCTCGCCCTGCCGATGGGCATCGCTCGCGCCTCGCGGCACTGGTATGTGCGCGCCCTGCCCTACGGCTACATCTTCTTCTTCCGTGGCACACCACTGCTGGTGCAACTGTTCCTGGTCTATTACGGCCTGGCGCAGTTCGATGCAGTGCGCGAAGGCCCGCTCTGGCCCTATCTGCGCTCCCCGTACTGGTGTGCGGTGCTGACCATGACCATGCACACCGCCGCCTATATCGCCGAAATTCTACGCGGGGCGATTCAGGCTGTGCCACCGGGCGAGATCGAAGCCGCTCGCGCGCTGGGCATGTCGCGCGCCAAGACCATGTTCTATATCGTCCTGCCACGCGCCGCGCGTATCGGCTTACCGGCCTACAGTAACGAAGTGATCCTGATGCTCAAGGCCAGCGCCCTGGCCAGCACCGTGACCCTGCTGGAACTCACCGGCATGGCCCGCACCATCATCGCCCGCACCTATCTGCCGGTAGAGATCTTCTTTGCTGCGGGCATGTTCTACCTGCTGATCGCCTTCCTGCTGGTGCGCGGCTTCAAGCTGCTGGAACGCTGGCTGCGCGTCGACGCTTGCCAGGGCCGCTGATTCCTGAGGGCTCGCCCCCTCAGGCACCGCCATCATGCCAACCACCACTCCCGCCCAGATCCTGCAAGGCGCTGCCTTGCTGCAGCGTTTTCAAGCACTCGACAGTTTTCTTATCGAACACCAGGCGCTGTGGCGACCACGGCCCTTTGTGCATTACCCGGCATTGCCCTGGGAAGCCGGGCACCCACAACTGGCCGCCTGGCTCCGAGCACAAAGCCTGGAGCATGCCGAAGCCGCGCATAACCAGCCGCACCTGCTGCAAGCACCTGCGCCCTTCCCGCAACTGGCCGCTCAGGCTGACGAACTAAGCCAGCTCGGTGAACTGCCACAGTCACCCGCGACGGTATTGCCAACGCGCTTTAGCGCAGATGTGCCGGGGCGCAAGTGGCAACAGATCGACGCCTTCGCCCGCAGCCTGCGCTTCAGCCAAACACCGCAACACTGGCTAGACTGGTGCGCCGGCAAGGGCCACCTCGGCCGGATGCTTGCACACGGCGGCGGCAGCCTGACTTGCCTGGAATACAACCCACAACTAGTCAGCAGTGGCCAACAGCTCAGCCACAAACTCGGCATCGCCGCGCAGCATATCGAGCAGGATGTGCTGGCCGCCGACGCCGCGAAGCAACTGCAGGCGCAGCACACCCCCGTGGCGCTGCATGCCTGCGGCGAACTGCATACGCGCCTGCTGCAACTGGCCAGCCAGGCCGGCTGCCAGCACGTGGCCGTGGCGCCCTGCTGCTACAACCGCATCAGCACAGCGACCTATAAGCCACTTTCGGCAAGCGCCCAGGCCTCATCACTGCAACTGTCTATCGACGATCTCGGCCTACCCCTGAGCGAAACCGTCACTGCAGGCGCCCGCGTTCGCCGGCAGCGCGATCAATCCATGGCCTGGCGTCTGGCCTTCGATCTGTTACAGCGCCAACTGCGTGGCATCGACGAGTACTTGCCAACGCCATCCCTGCCGCCAGCCTGGCTCGACAAATCGTTTGCCAATTACTGCCACGACCTCGCCGCACTTAAACAGCTGCCCACCCCCGCGAAACAAGACTGGAAACAGCTCGAACAACAAGGCTGGCAACGCCTGGCCGAGGTGCGCAATCTGGAACTGCTGCGCGGACTATTCCGCCGCCCAATGGAACTCTGGCTACTGCTCGACCGCGCCCTCTACTTGCAGGAACACGGCTACACCGTGCGCCTTGGCACCTTTTGCAGCCGCCAACAGAGCCCGAGAAACCTCCTACTGCTGGCAGAACGCCAGCAAAACTTGCCCACAGCATCTGTGGATAACTCTGTTGACAGAATCTGAGCAAACCGCGCAAATGCCCGCCCCAGCTGAACATTGCCAAGCTGCGCATTTTTTAATCTGAAAATATAGTTTGTAAAAACAGACACTTAGCCAATACCGCGAACCAGCCCACAAAGTCTGCGCACGCTCGTGCCAGATGCCCTGCTTATGTGCATAACGATTTGGCTGCTGATAACAATGCCTGCACAGAACTACGCTCAGACGGCTTTACTCAGCCAAATGAATGGATATAATGGCGACCCTCAAAGGCCGGTATAGCTCAGCTGGTAGAGCAACTGACTTGTAATCAGTAGGTCCCGGGTTCGATTCCTGGTGCCGGCACCATATAAAGAAAGCCCCGCAGCGATGCGGGGCTTTTTTTTGCCGAAAAATACTGCACTTGCCCCATCCTGCACGGCTTGTAACACTGCCCAGCAATGTTCACCGAGCATATAAAAAGGAAGGTATAGGTCCGTGCACATCCTTATCACCGGCGGCGCCGGCTTTATCGGTTCGGCGCTGATTCGCCATCTGCTGAATCACACCGAACATCAGGTGCTCAACCTCGACAAGCTGACCTATGCCGGCAATCTCGAATCGCTGGCCAGTGTTGCTGATCATCCGCACTATCGCTTTGTGCAGGCGGATATTGCCGACAGCGCTACCGTCAGCAAGACACTGGCTGAATTTCAGCCGGATGCGATCATGCACCTGGCGGCCGAGTCGCATGTCGATCGCTCCATCGACGGCCCGGCGGCGTTTATCCAGACCAATATCGTCGGCACCTATGCGCTGCTCGAAGCCACGCGCAGCTATTGGATGCAGCTGGAGCCGGCACGCAAAGCCGCGTTTCGCTTTCACCATATCTCGACCGATGAAGTGTATGGCGACCTGCACGGTGTAGATGATCTGTTCACCGAAGCCACGGCCTACGCACCCAGCTCGCCCTACTCGGCGAGCAAGGCCGCATCGGATCATCTGGTGCGTGCCTGGCAACGCACCTATGGCCTGCCAGTGCTGATTACCAACTGCTCGAACAATTACGGCCCTTACCACTTCCCGGAAAAACTGATCCCGCTGGTGATCCTCAATGCCCTGGATGGCAAGCCACTCCCGGTTTACGGCAATGGCCAACAGGTACGCGACTGGCTGTATGTGGAAGACCATGCCCGCGCGCTGTTAAAGGTGGTGAGCGAGGGCAAGGTCGGTGAAACCTACAATATCGGCGGGCACAACGAGCAGAAGAACCTGCATGTAGTGGAGAGTATCTGCACGTTATTGGACGAGCTGTCCCCCCGCCAGAACGGCTCATACAAAGAGCAGATCAGTTTCGTCAGCGACCGCCCGGGGCATGACCTGCGCTACGCCATCGATGCCAGCAAGATCGAACGCGAGCTGGGCTGGAAACCCGCCGAGACCTTCACCAGTGGCCTGCGCAAAACCGTACTCTGGTACCTAGACAACCTCGACTGGTGCCGCCGCGTACAGGATGGCAGTTACCAACGCGAGCGTCTCGGCGCACTTTAAGGAGCAGCACAATGAAAGGCATCATTCTCGCCGGCGGCTCCGGCAGCCGCCTACATCCGATTACCTTGGGCGTGTCCAAGCAACTGCTGCCGATCTATGACAAGCCGATGATCTACTACCCGATCTCGGTGCTGATGCTCGCGGGTGTGCGCGAAATTCTGATTATCTCCACCCCGCAGGACTTGCCGAATTTCCGCAAGATGCTCGGTGATGGCAGCCAGTTTGGCGTGCGTTTCGACTACACCGAACAGCCCTCACCCGACGGCCTGGCCCAGGCCTTTGTGCTGGGCGAAGACTTTATTGGCAAGGACTCGGTGTGCCTGATCCTTGGCGACAATATCTTCCATGGCCAGCACTTCACCGAGAAACTCCTGCGTGCTGCAGCCGAACCCTCGGGCGCTACCGTCTTCGGTTACTGGGTCAATGATCCTCAGCGCTTTGGCGTGGTTGAGTTCGACGCTCAGGGCAAGGCCATCTCCATCGAGGAAAAACCGGCAGTGCCGAAGTCCAGCTATGCAGTGACCGGCCTGTACTTCTACGACAACGACGTGGTCGAAATCGCCAAGGCGGTCAAACCCTCGGCACGCGGCGAGCTGGAAATCACCGACGTGAACAATGCCTATCTGCAACGTGGCGATCTGCGGGTCGAGCGTTTCGGCCGCGGCTTCGCCTGGCTCGATACCGGCACCCACGACAGCCTGCTGGACGCCTCGCAATACGTGCAGACCATCGAACACCGCCAGGGCCTGAAAGTCGCCTGCCTGGAAGAAATCGCCTATCAGCAGGGCTGGATTGATCGCCAGCAACTGCTGGCCCAAGCCAAAGCCTTTGGCAAAACCGGCTACGGCCAGTACCTGTTCAAGCTGGCCGAGGACTGACCATGCAAGCGGTTAACACCGAAATACCCGACGTAATCATTCTCGAACCCAAGGTGTTCGGCGATCAGCGCGGGTTTTTCTTCGAAAGTTTCAACGCCCGCAGCTTTGCCGAGGCCACCGGCCTGCAGCGCGAGTTCGTCCAGGACAACCATTCACGCTCGCAACGTGGCGTACTGCGCGGCCTGCATTACCAGGTGCAGCAAGCGCAGGGCAAACTGGTGCGGGTCACCGCGGGCGAAGTTTATGACGTAGCAGTGGATCTACGCCGCAGCTCGCCAACCTTCGGCCGCTGGGTCGGCGTGCACCTTTCCGCCGAAAACAACCGGCAATTGTGGGTACCTGAAGGTTTTGCCCATGGCTTTGTAGTACTCAGCGAATTCGCCGAATTTCTCTACAAAACCACCGACTACTATGCCCCCGAGCATGAGCGCTGCATCCGCTGGGATGACCCGACACTGGCCATCGACTGGCCATTGGATGGCGCACCGCAGCTATCGGCCAAGGATCAGGCCGGTCTCAGCTTCGTCGATGCGCAGGTCTTCCCGTGAAGATTCTCTTGCTCGGCCAGCATGGCCAAGTCAGCCAGGAACTACAGCGTACCCTGCAAGGCGCAGGCGAGCTGACAGTACTGGGGCGTGAGCAGCTGGATCTGGCTAAGCCCGAACTGATTCGCCAGCAGGTTCAACGCTTGCACCCCGAGTTGATCATCAATGCCGCCGCGCACACCGCGGTGGATCAGGCCGAGAGCGAGCCGGAGCTGGCCTTCGCGATCAATGCCACGGCCCCGGGCATCCTCGCCGAGGCCGCTACCGAGCTAGGCGCTCTGCTGATCCATTACTCCACCGATTACGTATTCGATGGCAACCATGCTGTGCCTTACTGCGAGAACGACGCCACCAACCCGCTGAGCGTATACGGGCGTAGCAAGCTGGCCGGGGAGCAGGCGATTCAGGCCGTGGGCGGCATGCATCTGATTCTGCGCACCAGCTGGGTCTACTCGCAGTACGGCAAAAACTTTCTGCTGACCATGCAACGCCTGCTGCAGGAGCGCGAAAGCCTGTCCGTGGTGGACGACCAGATCGGCGCACCAACCTGGGCCGGCACTATTGCCCAGACCACAGCACAGCTGATCGAGCAGTGGCGCAGCAGACATGCCGGCCCGTGGGGCGTGTATCACCTGACCGCACAGGGCGAAACCAGCTGGTTCGGTTTTGCCCGCGCGATTGCTACGCACCTGCACAGCCAAGGCAAAACCGTGGCGGCGCTGCACCCCATACCCAGCAGCGCCTATCCAACCCCCGCACAGCGCCCACTTAATTCGCGCCTGGACTGCAACCGTTTGCAGCAGGATTGGCAGGTTCAACTGCCGACCTGGCAAGCCGCGCTGGAGCAGTGCCTAGCTCATCGCTAAGCCCTGAAGCGCTGAATCTGTTGCTGCAAACCTGTGGCCAGTTGCGCCAGATCGCGACTGGCAATCGAGCTCTGTTCAGCGCCATTAACCACTTCGCCAATACTGTCGTTGAGGCTGCTGATGTTCTGGCTGATCTCATTGGCTACTGCCGTCTGCTGCTCGGTGGCAGCGGAAATCTGTACGTTGCCGTCGGCAATACCCTCAATGGCATGGGCAATATGATTGAGCACCTCACCCGCTTCACGGGCATGGCTGACGCTGTTTTGCGCCTGCTCGCGCGAGAGCTGCATGGCGCTGACCGCACTGCGCGCACCGCCCTGCAGGGCATCGATCATGCTGCGGATCGACTCGGTGGCCTTCTGCGTATTACTCGCCAGACTGCGCACCTCATCAGCCACCACGGCAAAGCCGCGCCCCGCCTCACCGGCGCGCGCAGCTTCGATCGCCGCGTTGAGCGCGAGCAGGTTGGTCTGCTCAGCAATGCTCTGGATCACCCCTAGCACCTTGCTGATTTCATCGCTTTGGCTGTGCAGGGTGTCGATCACCTCGCCGGCTTTTTCCACCGACACCGACAATCCCTGAATCGACTTGAGGTTGGACTGCACCAACTCGCTGCCCTGACGCGCCTCCTTGTTTGCGTCCGCCGCATTCGTGGCGGTGGACTGCGCATTGCGCGCCACCTCCTGCACGGCCACGCTCATCTGATGTACGGCGGTGGCAACCATATTGGTCTGGTCGCCCTGGGCCGTGGCAGCCTGGCTGACCTGGGCGCTGATCGCGCTCATCTCCTCGGACGCGGCGGCCAGCTGGGTGGAGGTATCGGTCAAATGACGAATCAGCGCCTGCTGGTGCTCAAGCATGGTATTGAAGGCGCGCGCGGTATCGGACACCTCATCGCGACCACGGGCGTCGGCACGCAGGGTCAGATTGGAAGATTCCTGCACTTCACTGATCAGGCTGCGCAGCCCCGCCAGCGGACGAATGATCGACAGACTGATCAACAACGCGGCCACCAGCACCAGCACTAGCGCCACAGCACCGATCAGCACAAAGGTGTTGCGGATCATCTGGTACTGCGCCGTAGTCTCAACGTTAAGCCGCTCGCCTTCGCTCAGCTGCAGACTGATCAAACCTTCCAACTCGCCACCCAGCGGATCAAAGGTGTCATACAGGGTGCGGTTGAACGGGCCGGCCTCGGCGGCCAGCAACTGGCCGCCGCCGAGCTGCCCGAGATACTGATCGGCCAATTGCTGCACCCGCAGCAGGTGCGGCTTGGTGCGCTCGACCCGGCTACTTTCATCGCTGGTCAGGCGCGTGGCGATGTACTCGGCCCAGGCTTTGTCACCGCGGCTGCGGGCATCGCTGAATGCCTTACGCAACGCGGACTCATCGAACACCCCGGCACGGTACTTATGCAGCGCATCGACCATCGCCACCGCATAGGCATCGGACACCACCTTGAGCTGGCTGATCGGCCGCATACGATCGGTAAACAATTCATCAAAACTGTCATTCAGTTTGCTGGCATTGGACAGCGCCATGCTGATGACCACAATCAGCACCAGCAGCGGCACCACCGCCAATAGCAACAACCTCGCCCTTACCGTCAATTGAGCCAGCATCAGGATATCTCCAGGGACTAAAGCGCGGCCGTCCATGCAGGGCGCAAGCGGGCGACACCATTACTCCAGGGCGATGCCGAACGATTTGAGTATTGACCCATATCGGCGAGCTTGCCCACTTATTGCATAACCGCCACTCTGAACTGATCACCCTGCCCGAGTAAGCGCATGTCCACCGCTCATCCTCACCCCCGTCGTCCGCGTTGGCGCAGCCTGGCCGTTCTCGCCCTGCTGCTGACGCCCCTGCTGTGGCCGCTGCAGCAACTGGCCGAGCGCTACTACAGCGGCGTACTGGTCGAACAGAACCGTCAGACCCTCGACCTCTACGTCGCCAACCTGCTCGGTACGCTGCGCCGCTACGAGGTGCTACCGCCGATTCTCGGCGACTTACCCGCACTGCGTTTGGCCCTGCAACAGCCCGACCAGCAGAGCGCCCGCGACAGCGCCAACCGCCTGCTGGATCAAGTCAGCGCGCAGACTGGCGCCGACGTGATCTACCTGATGGACCCCAACGGCAACACCCTGGCGGCCTCCAACTGGGAGCAGGCCGACTCCTTCGTCGACCGCAACTTCGCCTTCCGCCCGTACTTCCGCGAAGCCATCGCCGGCCGCCCAGGGCGCTTCTTCGGCCTCGGCACTACCTCGGGCAAACGCGGCTACTACTTCGCCGCCGCCGTGCGCGACGGTGAGCGCAACCTCGGTGCGCTGGTGGTCAAGGTTGACCTCGACCACACCGAAACCCTCTGGGGCAACACCCCGGAACAACTGCTGGTAACCGATGCCAACGGCGTGGTGATCCTCACGTCCAACAGCCAGTGGCGCTTTACCGCCAGCCGCCCGCTGGACGCCGCCGAACGCGCGGCAATCGCCGCCAACCTGCCTTACCCGACCCAGGCGCCGCCGCCGATCAAGCTGGATGCACAGAACTGGATTCGCCAGGATCGTGAACTCAAGGAAACCGGCTGGACTGTCAGCATTCTCGCCCCGCGCAGCCTGCTCGACCGCCCCGTACGTACCGCCCTGGTAGCCGGCGGCGGCATGCTGCTGTTGTTGATGCTGCTGCTCGGCCTGCTCATGCAGCGCCGCCGTCACTACCTGGAACGCATCGCCCTCGACAGCCAGGCCCGTCAGCAGCTGGAGCAGCGCGTGCTGGAGCGCACCCTCGATCTGGAACGGCTGAATAGCCGGCTGAAGCAGGAAGTGCTGGAGCGCGAACAGGCCCAGCAGGAGCTGGTACAGGCGCAGGATGAACTGGTACAGGCCAGCAAACTCTCGGCCTTGGGCACCATGAGTGCGAGCATCAGCCATGAGCTCAATCAACCGCTGGCAGCCATCCGTAGCTATGCCGATAACGCCTGCGTGCTGCTCGACCACCAGCGCGGCGACGACGCCCGCGCCAACCTCAAGCTGATCAGCCAACTGACCGAGCGCATGGCCTCGATCATCGCGCACCTGCGCGCCTTCGCCCGCCGCGACCGTCACGCACCGGAAAGCGTGGCCCTGCAACCGGCCATCGATGACGCCCTGGCACTGCTGGCCAAGCGCCGCCAGGCCATGCAGGTCGAGCTGATCCGCGACCTGCCCAACGCCACTCTGTGGGTGCAGGCCGGGGAAACCCGCCTGCGCCAGGTGCTCGGCAACCTGCTGGCCAACGCCCTCGATGCCTTGAGCGAAGTGCCGCAGCCACGCCGCCTGTGGTTAAGTGCCGAACTTGCCGCCGAGGGCGTCGATCTACACCTGCGGGACAATGGCCCCGGCTTTAGCCAGGAGGCGCTGCAACGCGCCCGCGAGCCATTTTTCACCACCAAGACCAGCGCCCAGGGCCTAGGCCTCGGCCTGGCCATTTGCGATACCCTGATGCGCGCCCTGGGCGGCGAACTGCTGTTCGCCAACCACCCTGACGGCGGCGCCCTGCTGACCCTGCGCCTGCGCGCCGCGGATCAGGGCATCAAAACCCAGTCGCCAGAGGACTTTGTTGTATGAGCATGATCGACTCCCGTACCCAGGTGCTGCTGATCGACGACGACCCCCACCTGCGCCAGGCGCTGAGCCAGACCCTCGACCTGGCTGGGCTCAAGGTCAGCAGTCTGGCCGATGCCCATGGCGTTGCCGCACGCATCGAGCGCGACTGGCCGGGCGTGGTGGTCAGCGATATCCGCATGCCCGGCATCGACGGCCTGCAACTGCTGCAACTGCTGCAGGAACAGGACCCGGAACTGCCGGTACTGCTGATCACCGGCCACGGCGATGTACCGCTGGCCGTGCAGGCCATGCGCGCCGGCGCCTATGACTTTCTGGAAAAACCCTTCGCCAGCGACGACCTGCTCGACAGCGTGCGCCGCGCCCTGGCCCTGCGTCGCCTGGTACTGGATAACCGCAGCCTGCGCATGGCCCTGGCCGATCGCCACACCCTGTCGGCGCGTTTAGTGGGGCAATCCCCGGCCATGCAACGCCTGCGTGAACAGATTGGCGCCCTGGCCGGGATCAACAGCGATGTGCTGATCCTCGGCGAAACCGGCGCCGGTAAGGAAGTGGTGGCGCGTGCGCTGCACGACCTGTCCAGCCGCCGCGCCGGGCCATTCGTGGCAATCAACGCCGGCGCCCTGGCTGAATCAGTGGTGGAAAGCGAGCTGTTTGGCCATGAGCAAGGCGCCTTTACCGGGGCGCAGAAACGCCGCATCGGTAAGTTCGAATTCGCCAATGGCGGCACCCTGTTCCTCGATGAAATCGAAAGCATGAGCCTGGAAGTGCAGGTTAAGCTGCTGCGCCTGCTGCAGGAGCGGGTGGTCGAGCGCCTCGGCGGCAATCAGCTGATCCCGCTGGATATTCGGGTGATCGCGGCGACCAAGGAAGACCTGCGCCAGGCCGCCGACCAAGGACGTTTCCGCGCCGACCTGTATTACCGCCTGAACGTCGCGCCGCTGCGTATCCCGGCCCTGCGTGAGCGCGGTGAAGATGCCCTGCTGCTGTTTCAGCACTTTGCCGAAGCCGCCAGCAGCCGCCATGGCCTGGCTGAACGTAGCCTGCAGCCGAGTCAGCGCGCAGCGTTGCTGCGCCATCCGTGGCCGGGCAACGTGCGCGAGCTGCAGAACGCCGCCGAACGCTTTGCCCTCGGCCTGGAACTGGACCTCGACCTGCAAGCCCAGGCTGCTGCGCCCATGCCCGATGAAGACGGCAGCAGCGGCGGCCTGAACGCCCAGGTAGAAGCCTTCGAGCGCAGCCTGATCAGCGCCGAACTGAGTCGTTCGCACAGCTCGCTGCGCAGCCTGGCCGAGGCGCTGGGCGTGCCGCGCAAAACCCTGCACGACAAGCTGCGTAAACACGGCCTGAGTTTCGCCGACGCTGGCGGAAGCTCGCCAGACAGCCTCGACTAGCAGGCGGATTTCCGCCAAAAGCTGCGCAAACGACCTGCGCAGCAGCGCGCGAAATCTCCTGCAACAACCCGCCAGGCCTTGTCGCTGCTGCGTTTCACATTGCTCACAGCGGCCATTTCAGTGCCTGGCATGGCGGTTGCTCTAGCCTCCTGCAGGCGACTCGACAACGCACAGCTCTAGGCAATCTGCCCGACGCCCGTCATTTTCTGACAGGCCGCCTAGACTTGAGCCTGTTCGCCCAACTTGTAGCGCTGCGGCGCATCACGCTATACAAAAACAAGAGGAAAGACTCCATGTTCAAACTGACTGCCAAGGCGCTCGCGTGCGCCCTGTCGCTGAGCATCGCCGGCATGGCCCAAGCGGCCGACCCGATCGTGATCAAGTTCTCCCATGTGGTCGCCGACCACACCCCTAAAGGCCAGGGTGCCGTGCTGTTCAAGAAGCTCGCTGAAGAGCGTCTGGGCGACAAGGTCAAGGTCGAGGTTTACCCGAACTCCTCGCTGTTCGGTGACGGCAAGGAAATGGAAGCGCTGTTGCTCGGTGACGTGCAGCTGATCGCCCCATCGCTGGCCAAATTCGAGCAGTACACCAAGCAAATCCAGGTATTCGACCTGCCGTTCCTGTTCAAGGACATGGCCGCCGTCGACCGCTTCCAGCTCAGCCCGGAAGGTCAGGCGCTGCTGAAGTCCATGGAAGAGAAAAACATCACCGGTCTGGCCTATTGGCACAACGGCCTCAAGCAGCTGTCCGCCAACAAGGCGCTGCGTGAGCCGAAGGATGCCCGTGGCCTGAAATTCCGCGTACAAGCTTCCGCCGTACTGGAAGAGCAGTTCAAGGCTGTGCGCGCCAACCCGCGCAAAATGAGCTTCGCCGAGGTTTACCAGGGTCTGCAGACTGGCGTGGTCAACGGTGCCGAGAACCCTTACTCGAACATCTACAGCCAGAAGATGCATGAAGTGCAGAAGTTCATCACCGAATCCAACCACGGTGTTCTGGACTACATGCTGATCACCAACACCAAGTTCTGGAACAGCCTGCCTGCCGATGTACGCAGCGAGCTGGACAAGATCATCGTGGAAGTGACCGCTGAAGTGAACAAGCAGGCTGGCGCGCTGAACGATGGCGACAAGCAGCGCATCATCGACGCGAAAACCACCGAAATCATTACCCTGACCCCTGAGCAGCGTAATGAATGGCGCGATGCCATGAAGCCGGTGTGGAGCAAGTTCGAAGCTGAAATCGGTGCTGACCTGATCAAAGCTGCCGACGCAGCCAACCAGTAAGGCGGAGCAGGCTGCGGCCTGCACCCAACCACAGCGCAGCCATGCTGCTGCGCGATTGGCCGAATACCCAGGCACCCCTTCACGGGTTGCTTGGGTACGCCGCCCCTAACCACTGGAGACTCTATTGATGAACGCCTTGCGGCGCGTCTGGGACCACTTCGAGGAAGGCTTTATCGCGTTCCTGCTGGCCGCCATGACGCTGGTGACCTTCGTCTACGTGATCCTCAACAACCTCTACACACTGTTCTACAACCTGGCGGATCGCTGGGAAGGCAGCAGTGAGTTTTTCTTCGCCATTGGCGACAGCATTCTCGGCATGGCCCAGTCGATGACCTGGAGCATTGCCCTGACCAAGGCGTTATTCGCCTGGTTGATTTTCTTCGGCCTGGCCTACGGTGTGCGCACCGCCGGGCATATCGGCGTCGACGCGCTGGTCAAGCTGGCCAGCAAACCGGTGCAACGGGTTATCGGTCTGATCGCCTGCCTGGCCTGCCTGGGCTATGCCGGGCTGATCACCGTCGCCAGCTTCGACTGGGTGAAAACCCTGTTCACCGCCGGCATCGGTGCGGAAGACCTCGGTCACTACGGCATCATGCAATGGCATATCACCCTGATCGTACCGTTCGGCTACGCCATGGTTTTTATCCGCTTCTTTGAAATCTTCGTACGCATTCTGCGCAACCAGCAGACCGGCCTGGGCCTGGCTGATGAAGCCGCCGACGCGCTGAAGATCAATGAGCACGGGGAGCACAAACAATGACCATCCTGTTCCTCTTCATTCTGCTGTTCCTGCTGATGTTTATCGGCGTGCCAATTGCCGCCTCGCTGGGTCTGGCCGGCTCGGTGACGATCATGCTGTTCAGCCCAGACTCGGTGCGTTCGCTGGCGATCAAACTGTTCGAAACCAGCGAACACTACACCCTGCTGGCGATCCCGTTCTTCCTGCTGTCCGGTGCGTTTATGACCACTGGCGGCGTGGCCAAGCGCCTAATCGACTTCGCCAACGCCTGCGTCGGCCATATCCGTGGTGGCCTGGCTATCTCGGCGGTATTGGCATGCATGCTGTTTGCCGCGCTGTCCGGCTCCTCGCCAGCCACCGTGGCTGCAGTGGGCTCGATTGCCATCGCCGGCATGGTGCGCTCGGGTTACCCACAGGCGTTCGGCGCAGGTATCGTGTGTAACGCCGGCACCCTGGGCATCCTGATTCCGCCGTCGATCGTCATGGTGGTGTACGCCGCCGCGACCGAACAGTCGGTAGGCAAGCTGTTTATGGCCGGTGTCGTACCTGGCTTGCTGCTGGGCGTGGCGCTGATGGTGGCGATCTATATCGTTGCGCGGAAGATGAACCTGCCGGCCATGCCGCGCGCCAGCTTCCGTGAGTTCATCACGGCGGCACGCAAGGCCATCTGGGGTCTGCTGCTGATGGTGATCATCCTCGGCGGCATCTACACCGGCATGTTCACCCCGACCGAGGCAGCTGCTGTGGCAGCAGTCTACGCCGGCTTCGTGGCGCTGTTCGTGTACAAGGACATGACCATCCGCGAGTGCCCACGGGTGCTGCTGGAATCCGGCAAGCTGACCATCATGCTGATGTTCATCATCGCCAACGCCATGCTCTTCGCCCACGTGCTGACCACCGAGCAGATCCCACAGACCATCACCGCCTGGGTGGTGGAGATGGGCCTGCAGCCGTGGCAGTTCCTGCTGGTAGTGAACATCGTGCTGCTGGTAGCGGGCGCCTTTATGGAGCCGTCGGCGATCATCCTGATCCTCGCACCGATCCTCTTCCCGATTGCCGTGCAGCTGGGCATCGACCCGATCCACCTGGGCATCATCATGGTGGTGAACATGGAAATCGGACTGATCACACCACCGGTGGGGCTGAACCTGTTCGTCACCTCGGCGGTGACCGGCATGCCGCTGACCGCCGTGGTCAAAGCCGCCTGGCCATGGCTGATGCTGCTATTGAGCTTCCTGATGATCATCACGTACGTGCCGGCTGTCTCTATGGCATTGCCGAACTGGCTGGGCATGACCTGACAGCAACTCCGTGTGTACTTCCCTACACACTTTCAGCCCGGCCTCAGTGCCGGGCTTTTTTTGCTTGCAGTTTTTTGTCAGGCGGATTGGCGCCATGCGCCATGGCCAGGTTTACGCCGTGCGGCGTAAACCACCCTCGGCGGAACACACATCACTGGGCTAGAGAGTTAAACCCGCGCCAACTCTGGCAGATCGCCAGACAAACCCAGGGCCTGGCGCACGAACAGCGCCTTGGCTTCGGGCAGGTCGTCGACCCAGTTGAGGCCGCTGTTGCGCAGCCAGCGCACAGGCAGCGGATCAGCCTGGAACAGCCGTTCGAAGCCTTCCATCGCCGCCATCATCGCCAAGTTGTGCGGCATGCGTCGACGCTCGTAGCGGCTCAGCACCTTTACATCACTCAGACGCTCGCCACGTTGCATGGCGTGCAGCAACACCTCAGCCAATACCGCGACATCAAGAAAGCCCAGGTTGACGCCCTGCCCGGCCAACGGGTGGATGCTGTGCGCGGCATCGCCAATCAGTGCCAGGCCATCCTCGACATAACGCTTGGCGTGCCGCTGACGCAACGGAATACACAGGCGCGGGTCAGCTTGCAGCACCTCTCCCAGACGATGCTCGAAGGCAAAGCCCAGAGCGCGGCGAAAGCCTGCATCATCCAGCGCCATCAGTCGTTCGGCTTCAGTTGGGGTCACCGACCAGACAATCGAGCACCAATGCTCACCTTCAGGACCCGCCAGCGGCAAAAAGGCCAACGGGCCGTCATCGGTAAAGCGCTGCCAGGCAGTGGCCTGGTGCGGTTTGGCGCAGCGCACGCTGGTGACAATGGCGTGGTGCAAGTAATCCCATTCACGGGTGGCGCAACCTGCCAGGCGGCGTACCGCTGAGTTGGCCCCATCCGCAGCGATAACCAATGGCGCACGCAGCTCACGCCCATCATTGAGGCTCAATAACCAGCCCTCGCCCGAGCGACGCAGCTGCTCCAGACGCGCGCCGGGGAGCAAGCCAATCGAACTGTCATGCAGGCGCTCAAGCAGCGCGTCTTGCACCACACGGTTCTCGACAATATGGCCGAGGGATTCGGCATGCACGCTGGCCGCGCTGAAGTGAATCTGCCCGGTACCGGAACCATCCCACACCTGCATCTCGCCATAGGGGCAGACACGCCGCGCGGCGATGCCTTCCCACACGCCCAGGCGTTCAAGAATGCGTTGGCTGGCAACCGACAGCGCGCTAACTCGGGGCTCGAAGGCAGCCTGCGGATCAAAGGGTTTGACGCTCAGCGGGCTGCCATCGACCAGCAGAATTTCCAGGCCCTGATCCTGCAGAGCCAGCGCCAGGGCGCTGCCCACCATGCCTGCGCCTACGATGATCAGATCCGCTTGCATCACATATTCCTTGTTCAGGCTGCCTGCCGAGCGCGCGGTTTTAGTCGCACGTAGAGAGTTTTATGCACCCGCGCCACCAAGGTACCGCTGCCATCGCGCACCTCTACATGCAGCTCGGGGTGGTACTTGTCACCGTCTGCGGTGTGCTGGCGAATATCGTCAAGCAGTCCTTGGTCGATGCTGAAGTCGGCGTACACCGGGCCTTTGCCGGGGGCGATAAAGTCGATGCGCGCGGACTTGTCCCAGACAATAAAATCGCGCCCGAGATTTTCCATGATCATCAGCATGAAGAACGGATCGGTCATCGAATACAGACTGCCGCCGAACTGGGTGCCAACATAGTTACGGTTATACCAACCCAGGCCCATTTTGACCTGCACCTGACGGAAGTCCGCGCTGATCTGTCGCACCCGCACGCCAGCCCCCAGGTAGGGCGGATACAAGTTCATCACCCAACGCAGCAGCCGCGCCTTGCGCGCCAGTTTGTTTGCCGACATGAATCAATGCTCCGAGCGGGTGCCGAGGCCCATGGCCTGGCGGGCAAACCAGCGTTTCGCCGGAGGAAGAAGATCGAGACCAAGCAAACCGAGGTTACGCCCGGCGGCCAACAGCGGCTGGCCGGTGCTGAACAGACGGGTTACCTGATCAGAGAAGCCGACGGTCAACTGCTGGTCCATCTGCTGGCTATTCAGGTAGCGCTGCAACGTGGCCAGATCACCCAAGGGCGCGTGGCTGGCCAGCAGGGTTTCGGCCAGCACCAGGGTGTCGCGCAGCGACAGGTTGTAGCCCTGCCCGGCAATCGGATGCAGGCTGTGCGCGGCGTTGCCGAGCACCACCAGATGCTGACGCACCTGCTCCTTGGCCGCGGTCAGCGCCAGCGGATAAAGGTGCCGCGTGCCGACCTGGCGCAAACTGCCCAGGCGGTAACCGAAAGCCTGCTGCAACTCGGCGAGAAACGCCGCATCGTCGAGTGTCGACAGGCGTTCGGCCTCCAGGCTGGCGCGGGTCCAGACCAGCGCACAGCGGTTATCCGCCAGCGGCAGCATGGCCATCGGCCCTTCTTCGGTAAAGCGCTCGAAGGCCAGGCCGTTATGCGCCTCTTGCGGGCTGACGTTGGCGATCAGCGCGCTCTGGCCATAAGGCGTGTTGCTGACGGCGATGCCCAGTTGCTCACGCAGCCCGGAGCGGCCACCTTCAGCGAGAATCGCCAGGCTGCATTCCAATTCGCCGCCGTCATCCAAAGTCAGCCGGTAGCCATCGGCCAGGGCCTGCATCCGCGTGACCTGGGCCGGGCTGCGCCAGCTCACCACCTGTTGATCCAGCGCCTGCCACAGGCATTCGCCGAGCCAGGCGTTTTCCACCACGTACCCCAGCGCCGGCACGCCTTCTTCCTCGGCACTCAAGCGCGCGGCAGCGAAACGGCCACGGTCGGAAACATGAATCTGCTTGATCGGCTCGGCACGCTGGCTGATCTGCTGCCACAGGCCGAGACGCTGATAAATCTGCTGCGAACCAAACGACAGCGCAGTCGAACGTGCGTCATAGCTGGGCTGGTAACCGTTGCCCGGAGTGAAGGGTTCAATCAGGCAAATACGCCAGCCGCGCTGCTTGGCCTCGGCCTGCAACGCCACGGCCAAACTCGCGCCGACCAGGCCGCCGCCAATAATCGCAATGTCGGCGCGTGGCATGCTCTAGGCCGCCACGCTGCGGGCGGCAGCCATCAGCGCTTCGATCTCGGCGACGGTTTTCGGCACGCCGCCAGTGAGAATCTCGCAGCCGGTCTTGGTCACCACCACGTCGTCTTCGATGCGCACACCAATGCCGCGCCACTTCTTCGCCACGTCCTGATTGTCCACGGCGATATAGATGCCGGGCTCAACGGTCATGGCCATGCCGACTTCCAGCTCGCGCCATTCGCCGCCAACCTTGTACTCGCCGACGTCGTGCACATCCATGCCCAGCCAGTGACCGGCGCGGTGCATGTAAAAAGGTTTGTAGGCTTCAGCGGCAATCAGCTCATCAACATCGCCGCTGAGCAGCCCCAGCTCTACCAGCCCGGCAGTGATGACCTGCACAGTGGCCTCATGAGCCTGGTTCCAGTGTTTACCGGGGGCGATTTCCTTGAACGCGGCTTCCTGCGCCGCCAGCACCAGCTCGTAGATCGCCTTCTGTTCCGGCGAGAAGGTGCCACTGACCGGAAAGGTGCGGGTGATATCGCTGGCGTAGCAGTCGATCTCGCAACCGGCATCGATCAGCACCAGATCACCTTCTTTCAGCGGCGCATCATTCTCACGGTAATGCAGGATGCAGGCGTTCTTGCCGGCCGCGACGATGCTGCCATAGGCCGGCATCTTTGCCCCGCCCTTGCGGAACTCGTAATCCAGCTCGGCTTCCAGGTGATACTCGAACAAGCCGGCACGACTGGCCTGCATGGCCCGCACATGCGCGCGCGCGCTGATCTCCGCCGCCTCTTTCATCACCTTGACCTCAGCCGCCGACTTGTACAGGCGCAGGTCATGCAGCAGGTGCTCAAGGGTGATGAACTCGTTCGGCGGCGTCGCGCCCTGACGCGCCTTGGAACGGATCACGTTGATCCACTCCATCAGCTGGCGGTCGAACTCATGGTTGGTGCCCATGGAGGAATAGACCCGATCACGGCCCTCGATCAGCCCCGGCAGGATGTCGTCGATGTCACCAATCGGGAACGCGTCATCCGCGCCATACTGGCTGATTGCGCCATCCTGGCCAGCACGCAGGCCGTCCCACAGTTCGCGTAGCGGGTCACGCTCGCGGCAGAACAGTACGTACTCACCATGCTCGCGCCCGGGAATCAGCGCGATTACCGCCTCCGGCTCGGGAAAGCCGGAGAGGTACTGAAAGTCACTGTCCTGGCGGTAGATATGCTCAACATCGCGGTTGCGGATATACACCGGCGCAGCCGGCAAAATCGCGATGCTGTTGGGTTCCATCTGCGCCATCAGCGCCTTGCGCCGACGGGCGTATTCCGACTTGGGGATGCTGATCATGGGCAGATTGAGTCCACTTCTATTGCATGAAAATCAATGCAGCGACGGCTTCGCCGCGGCAACCACTGGCTTGGCGCACTCGCTGAACAGCAGCAGCGGCGCAACGCGCAGATACTCCATCACTTCCATGTAATCGTTTTCGCCATCATCGGACTCGTCCAGGGCGTTCTGCACCTGGGAAATCGCCGAGAGGTCCTGCAGCACTTCCATGGCTTCGGAGCTCAGGGCGCTGTCACGGGCAGTCAGACCGAAGCCGCCGAGGAAGCCCTGACACCATTGTCCCAGAGCCACGGCACGCTCGCTAAGCGGCGCATCGTCGCTGGGCAGCAACAGCACCACGGTGACGTCATTGCTGGACAGCTCGTTCTTGACCATTTCCTGCAGGCCGATCAGCGCCTGGCGCACGGTGTCTTCCGGTGCCGCGCCGAGCAGCTCGGCGGCATCCACCAGCCAGGAATCGATTTCAAAGCCCGCACCAGCACAGCTGCGACCGAGCAACAGACCATGCAACTCGGCAGGGGAAATGGTGTGGCCGCTACTGGCGAGCAGGGCGGCAAACGCGGAGTACGGAGAATTTGAAGTTGGCATAGATAACTAGGCGCAAAGCTGCGCGATCACTAGAATGGAGGCCTTGTATCCTAGCACCGGCAGGCGTGCCAAGACTATGCAAGCGGCTCGACGGAGCCCGCTCAGCCAGCGCAAAAATTGCCGCATCGTGATCCATGGGTAAATTGCATCAATCTCTGGCGCACTGAACTGCCTCACACTGGCAAACAACTGTGCCGCGCACCGCTTGGTACTGTCGAAGACGCCGCAAAGACGCTATTTTTCACCTGCCAGCCCACTCACCTAGTACGAGTAGAGAACCATGGAAGACGTCGACCTGCAGGCTCTTACGACCAAGCTGGACTTGCTGATCCAGCGGGTCGAACAGCTCAAGGCGCAAAACCGACAGCTTCTGACAAGCGAAAAGGCCTGGCGCGAAGAACGTGCCCATCTAATCGAAAAGAACGAAATGGCCCGGCACAAGGTCGAATCCATGATTTCGCGCCTCAAAGCCCTGGAGCAGGATTAATGACCCAGTCGAATACCTTGACCGTCCAGATTCTGGACAAAGAATATTGCATCGCCTGTCCGAGCGATGAACGCAGCAACCTGGAAAGCGCCGCGCGCTATCTGGATGGCAAGATGCGGGAGATCCGCTCAAGCGGCAAAGTGATCGGTGCCGACCGCGTTGCGGTGATGGCTGCCCTGAACATCACCCACGACCTGCTACACAAACAGCAACACCTTGATCAACAGGCCGGCGCCAACCGTGATCAGGTGCGTAGCCTGCTCAATCGGGTCGACAGCGCTCTGGCTCGGGATGCCGATGAGTAAGGCAGCTGATTGCGTGCCGACGCTTTCGGGTATACTGGCCGCCGCTCCCTGGAGTGTGCGCCAGTTGGTGATGTCCCTGAGCCGATTCGCACAACCCCGGAGGTTGCACGTTGAAGCCGGTGTGCATGTCCGCTTGACGGAAAGCCTTAACGCCTCCTGCAACCTCCACCTTGAACTTTCGGGTTCAAGGGCTAAGCCGACAGCGGCACGTCGGGGAGTCACCTTTTTCAGCCGATTGCCTCTCTGCGGCAATCGCTACCGCAACAGCCCATGCTCGACACCTCAGCACTAAGCCGCGCGCAGTTACGCCGCCATCTGCGCGTACAGCGTCGCGCGCTCAGCCGCCACGCCCAGCGCCAAGCTGCCCAAGGCCTGTATAAACAGCTGGCGCAGCACCCGCTGTTTCGCCGCGCGCGACACATTGCCCTGTACCTGCCCAATGATGGCGAGATCGACCCGCGTCCCCTGTTGCGTGCCGCACAGCAACGCGGCAAGTCGACCTATTTGCCAGTGCTCAGCCCCTGGCCGCGCAGCAAGATGGTGTTTCAACGCATCCGACCTGGCGAACACTTGCAGAAAAACCGCTTCGGCATTGACGAGCCTCGGCGCAACTGCAAACAGCAACGCAAGGTCTGGACTCTGGATCTGGTATTGCTGCCGCTGGTCGGTTTCGACCGCCACGGCGCGCGCCTGGGTATGGGCGGCGGGTTCTATGACCGCAGCCTGGCGTATCTCGCACTGCGCAAAAATTGGCACAAACCGACATTATTGGGCTTGGCACATGAGTGTCAGCAGGTAGATCGACTGACCATGGCCAGTTGGGATGTGCCACTGCAAGGCACAGTGACGGACAAGGCGTGGTATTGAATCAAGCCGTTAGTAAAGGCTGTACCGCACTCCCTGCGGTACGTACCAGAATCAACCCGCCGCTTGCGACTGAGTGACCGGCGTATCAGCCTGGCGATCCCACAAACTCTGGGTATAACCGGTAGTAACCACACCCAGGCTGAACAGTATTACCAAAATCAACAACATATCTGGTTTACGTTTCATCGAATGCCTCCCCCTTAAAGGCATAGCGCACGCTGTATTCGCGGCGATTATTTTTATAGGTCCAACAGCGGCTGCCATCCACACGCGCCGGGCGCAACACTGCAACACGCCGGGCACCACCAGGCAAACAGCACCTGCCCGCTAACGGACTGAATCACAGGAGCAAAGTTCATGCCTTATTGGCTGATGAAGTCAGAACCCGACGAACTCTCGATTCACGATCTGCAGCGCCTGGAGCAGACACGCTGGGATGGTGTGCGCAATTACCAGGCGCGCAACTTCCTGCGCAGCATGCAGCCAGGGGATTTGTTCTTCTTTTACCACTCCAGTTGCCCGGAGCCGGGCATTGCCGGAATCGCCCGTATCGCCTCGGCGCACTACCCCGATCCCACTGCGCTAGAGCCTGCTAGCCATTACTTCGACGCCAAGGCCAGCGACGCCAAGAACCCCTGGAGCGCGGTCGATGTGGCGTTTGTCGAAGCGTTCAAGCGGGTGATCCCGCTGGCGCAGCTGAAAACGCAGAGCGCGCTGCTGGCGTTGCCGCTGGTGCAGAAGGGCAGCCGCCTTTCGGTGATGCCCGTCAGCGCCGAGGAGTGGGCAGCCGTACTGGCGCTGCGCTGAAATAGCGCAGCGCCTGCCCCATGCGGGATTATTGAATAATCAGGTTATTGAATAGCAGGTCTTCCACCAGCGGCTTGCCTTCTTCCTGGGTGAGCACTTCCTGCACCTGCTTGAGCGCCTCGGCACGCAAGGTTTCGCGAGCGCCTGGGGCCGACATGGCCTCCTCGGTCTGCTGGGAAAACAGCATAACCAGTTGATTGCGGATCAGCGGATCATGGTGCTTGACCTTGGCCTCGACATCCGCGCCAGTTACCCGCAGGGAAATATCGGCCTTGAAGAACTTGAGCTTCGGCCCCTCACCAAAATTCCCCACCAACGCAGGAAACAGAGAGACATAAGCCACCACCGGAGCGGCCCCTTCCCCCTCCTTAGCCTCTTTATCTTCCGAGGCGTACGCCGCCAAGGGCAGGGACAGAACCAACAACAATGCGATCCAGGCTTTCACAGGCGGTATTCCTCAAGAGTTCAGCCCCTAGCATAGCCACTGTCAGGCGGCGGCCCAAGCCCCAAGCTTATGCATAGCTATCAGGCACAGGCATGCTCGTTGACCGGACACCGCCCGCACCTACACTGCATGGCCATCAACCGCAGAGGAAAAGCCCGATGAAAGCCGTGCTGTGCAAAGCCTTCGGCCCCGCCGAAACCCTGGTACTGGAAGAAATCGCCAGCCCCGAAGCGAAGAAGAATGAAGTACTGCTGCAGGTGCATGCGGCCGGGGTCAATTTCCCCGATACCCTGATCATCGAAGGCAAATACCAGTTCAAGCCGCCCTTCCCCTTCTCTCCGGGTGGCGAAGCCGCTGGCGTAGTCACGGTCGTTGGTGAAAAAGTCAGCCATCTGAAAGTCGGCGACCGGGTGATGGCACTCACAGGCTGGGGCAGCTTTGCCGAAGAAGTGGCAGTGCCTGGCTACAACGTCATGCCAATCCCGGCGAGCATGGATTTCCCCAGCGCGGCCGCCTTCGGCATGACCTACGGCACCTCGATGCACGCCCTCAAGCAGCGCGCCAACCTGCAACCAGGTGAAACCCTGCTGGTACTCGGCGCCTCCGGTGGCGTTGGCCTGGCGGCGGTGGAAATCGGCAAGGCCATGGGCGCCAAGGTGATTGCAGCTGCCAGCAGCGCGGAAAAACTCGAAGTGGCCAAAGCTGCCGGGGCGGATGAACTAATCAACTACAGCGAAAGCAACCTGAAGGACGAAGTGAAGCGCCTGACCGGCGGCCAGGGTGCAGACGTGATCTATGACCCGGTGGGTGGCGATCTGTTCGATGCCGCAATCCGCTCCATCGCCTGGAACGGCCGCCTGCTGGTCGTGGGTTTTGCCAGTGGGCGCATCCCCGAACTGCCGGTCAACCTCACCCTGCTCAAGGGCGCGGCCGTGGTCGGGGTGTTCTGGGGCTCCTTCGCCCAGCGCCAGCCGCAGGACAACGCCGCCAACTTCCAGCAACTGTTCGCCTGGCACGCCGAAGGCAAGCTCAAGCCGCTGGTATCGCAGACCTTCCCTCTGGCCCAGGCAGCAGAGGCAATCAACACCCTCGGCCAGCGCAAGGCTGTTGGTAAAGTTGTCGTCAGCGTGCGCTAAACCCAACGCGTAGCAAAAGGCCGCCCATCAGGCGGCCTTTTTTATGCGCAGGCTTCAGCCGCGCGGCGCGTAGGCGAAGACATCGGCGCGCATCTGGTGGGCGTCCATCCCGGCGTCCACCAGCGCATCCAGGGTGGCGTAGACCATCGCCGGCGAACCACTGGCGTAGACATGCAGCGCCTTGAGGTCAGGAAAGTCTTCGCGCACCGCTTCGTGCAGCAGGCCGCAACGGCCCTGCCAGCCGCACTGGTCGCTGACCACCTGATGCAGAAACAGGTTGGGCACCTGCTGCCACTGCGCCCAATGCTCCAGCTCGTAGAAGTCCTCCGGGCGACGTGCGCCCCAGTACAGGTGCACCGGGTGGGCAAAACCGGCAGCGCGGCAATGTTCGATCAGGCTGTGCATTTGCGCCATGCCGGTACCCGCTGCAATCAGCACCAGCGGCCCATCCGGCAACTCGGCCAGGTGAGTATCACCGAACGGCATTTTCACTCGCACCAGGCCGCTGCGGCGCAGCTGGGTAATCAGCGCAACTGTGGCCTCATCGCGAGCCAGCACATGCAGCTCCAACTCGCGCCCACGATGCGGCGCCGAGGCCAGGGAGAACGCCGCGTAATCGTCACCATCGCGCTGCAGCAGCAGGTATTGCCCGGCGTGGTAGCGCGGCGCCTTGCCAGCCGGTGCCTGCAGGCGCAGACGGAACACATCGCCGCCCTGCTCGTCACAGCTGACCACCTGACAGGCCAGCTCGCGTACCGGCAACTCGCCCGGCGCCAGCACGCCATCCCAATGCAGCACACAGTCCTGCAGCGGCTCGGCCAGGCAGGTGAACAGCTCGCCCTGGCTCAGTTCGACCCCACCCTGCTGCACGCGCCCTTCAACCAGCAGCGCCGCGCAGATATGGCAGTTGCCATTGCGACAGCTCTGCGGGCAGTCATAACCCAGACGTCGTGCGGCATCGAGAATGCGTTCGTGCGGCTGTACGTCCAGTACCGCGCCTGAAGGGTTCAGGGTGACTTTCATCAATCAATTCCCAACTCAGACCACAGCGCATCGACGCGCTGCTTGACCGCCTCATTCTGAACGATAGCCCGGCCCCACTCACGCGTGGTCTCGCCGGGCCACTTATGGGTGGCGTCCAGGCCCATCTTCGAACCGAGGCCTGAGATCGGCGAGGCGAAGTCGAGGTAATCGATCGGCGTGTTATCGATCATCACTGTGTCGCGCTTGGGGTCCATGCGCGTGGTAATTGCCCAGATCACGTCGTTCCAGTCCCGCGCGTTGATATCGTCGTCGGTGACGATAACGAACTTGGTGTACATGAACTGTCGCAGGAACGACCACACACCGAGCATTACGCGCTTGGCGTGACCGGGGTATTGCTTCTTGATGGTCACCACCGCCATGCGATACGAGCAACCTTCCGGCGGCAGGTAGAAGTCGATGATCTCGGGAAACTGCTTCTGCAGGATCGGTACGAACACTTCGTTGAGTGCCACGCCGAGAATCGCCGGCTCATCCGGCGGACGACCGGTGTAGGTGCTGTGGTAGATCGGCTTTTGCCGACGGGTAATGCGTTCGACGGTAAACACCGGGAAGGTATCGACCTCGTTGTAATAACCGGTGTGATCACCGTACGGCCCTTCTGGCGCCGTCTCGCCTGGATGAATCACGCCTTCGAGGACGATTTCAGCGCTGGCCGGCACCTGCAGATCGCTGCCACGCGCCTTGACCAATTCGGTGCGGTGGCCGCGTAGCAAACCGGCGAACGCGTATTCGGACAAGGTATCGGGCACCGGAGTGACCGCACCGAGAATGGTCGCCGGATCGGCACCCAGGGCCACACACACCGGGTAGGGGCGATCCGGGTACTTCTGGCACCACTCGCGGTAGTCCAGCGCGCCGCCACGGTGGCTCAGCCAGCGCATGATCACCTTGTTGCGGCCAATCACCTGCTGGCGATAGATACCGAGGTTTTGCCGTTCCTTGTTCGGGCCCTTGGTGATGGTCAGGCCCCAGGTAATCAGCGGGCCGACATCGCCGGGCCAGCAGGTCTGCACGGGCAGTTTGCCGAGGTCGACGTCATCGCCCTCTTCGATCACTTCCTGGCACGGCGCATCCTTCAGCACCTTGGGCGCCATGCTCAGCACCTTCTTGTAGATCGGCAGTTTGTTCCAGGCGTCCTTGAGGCCTTTAGGTGGCTCGGGCTCCTTGAGAAAGGCCAGCAGCTTACCGATTTCACGCAGCTCGCTGACCTCTTCCGCGCCCATGCCCAAGGCCACGCGCTTGGGCGTGCCGAACAGGTTGCCGAGCACCGGCACATCGAAGCCTGTGGGGTTTTCGAACAGCAGCGCCGGCCCGCCTTTACGCAGGGTGCGGTCGCAGATTTCGGTCATTTCCAGCACAGGGGAAACCGGCGTTTGGATGCGCTTGAGTTCGCCGCGCGTCTCCAGACCGCGAATAAAATCGCGCAGGTCACGATACTGCATGCAGATGCCTCGTTTCGGGCCGAGCAATAGGGGCGCAAAGTTTAGCGCCGAACTGGGTCTTTCAGAAGGGAAAGCCAGCCTTCAGACACACAAAAGCCGGGCTTACCCGGCTTTTGTCATAAAGCGAAGAACGCCTTACTTACGCTTCATCGACTGGAAGAACTCTTCGTTCGTCTTGGTCGCTTTCAGCTTGTCGGTGAGGAACTCGATGGCGGCAATCTCATCCATCGGGTGCAGCAGCTTGCGCAGAATCCACATGCGCTGCAGTTCGTCATCAGCGGTCAGCAGTTCTTCGCGGCGAGTACCGGCGCGGTTGATGTTGATCGCAGGGAATACACGCTTCTCGGCGATACGACGGTCCAGCGGCAGCTCCATGTTGCCGGTACCTTTGAACTCTTCGTAGATCACTTCATCCATCTTCGAGCCGGTTTCCACCAGCGCGGTGGCGATGATGGTCAGCGAACCGCCTTCTTCGATGTTCCGCGCGGCGCCGAAGAAGCGTTTCGGCTTCTCCAGGGCGTGGGCGTCAACACCACCGGTGAGCACCTTGCCGGAGCTCGGGATCACGGTGTTGTAGGCGCGCGCCAGACGAGTGATGGAATCGAGCAGGATGACCACATCCTTCTTGTGCTCAACCAGGCGCTTGGCCTTCTCGATGACCATTTCGGCAACCTGCACGTGGCGGGTCGGCGGCTCATCGAAGGTCGAGGCGACCACTTCACCGCGCACGGTGCGCTGCATCTCGGTCACTTCTTCCGGGCGCTCGTCGATCAGCAGAACGATCAGGTGGCACTCGGGATTGTTGCGCGCGATGTTCGCCGCGATGTTCTGCAGCATGATGGTCTTACCGGCTTTCGGCGGTGCGACGATCAGGCCGCGCTGACCTTTGCCGATCGGGGCGCAGAGGTCGATCACCCGGCCAGTGATGTCCTCGGTGGAGCCGTTACCGGCCTCCATCACCAGACGCTTGTTGGGGAACAACGGCGTCAGGTTTTCGAACAGGATCTTGTTCTTGGCGTTTTCCGGGCGGTCGTAGTTGATCGTGTCAACCTTGAGCAGCGCGAAGTAACGCTCGCCTTCTTTCGGCGGGCGAATCTTGCCGACGATGGTATCGCCAGTACGCAAGTTGAAGCGGCGGATCTGGCTCGGCGAGACGTAGATGTCATCGGGGCCAGCGAGGTACGAGGCATCCGCAGAGCGGAGAAAGCCGAAACCGTCCTGGAGAATCTCCAGCACGCCATCACCGGAGATTTCCTCACCGCTTTTAGCGTGTTTTTTCAACAGGGAGAAAATCACGTCCTGCTTGCGCGAACGGGCCATGTTTTCCAGGCCCTGTTGTTCAGCGAGTTCCAGCAGTTCGGTAATCGGCTTTTGCTTGAGTTCGGTCAGATTCATAGGAATGACGTAATCATGAAGGAGGGGAATAAGCTATTTAGCTTGGGAGGCCGCGCCGCTGGGAGGCGACTTGATCGCCTGCTTGTATATCGAAAGATTCGAATAGGAATGCGTCGGCGACGGCTTGCAGGGGGCTGCATAGGAAATGCAGCGAGGCCGAATGTAACACCGGCTTTATTCATACGTCCAGCGCCCAGACAGAAAAAAGCCCCGCAATGTGCAGGGCTTTCAGGGCTTGTTGCCAGCTCAGCGCAACTTAGATGTTGCTGTCGAGGAACGCAGCCAGCTGCGACTTGGACAGTGCGCCCACTTTGGTGGCCTCAACATTGCCGTTCTTGAACAGCATCAGGGTCGGGATACCACGCACGCCGAACTTCGGCGGAGTGTCCTGATTTTCATCGATGTTCAGCTTGCAGACTTTCAGTTTGCCCTGATAGGTCTGAGCGATCTCATCGAGCACCGGGGCGATCATTTTGCACGGGCCGCACCACTCAGCCCAGTAGTCGACCAGCACCGGCCCTTCGGCCTGGAGAACATCCTGGTCGAAACTGGCATCGCTGACATTGGTGATGAATTCGCTCATGGAAAGTCTCCGAGTTCGTAAGCAAAAGATGGGCGACATCATAGCCCGGCTTTTCCCACACAGGAAGGCGGTGGCAATTGAGCTTCTCTATGGCCTGACCACAAGCCAGCCACGCAACTGCCTGCGTCAAAATTTATTCAGACAGCCGGCAACCCCTGGCCAGCCGCCGTGCGAGCCATAGCGCAGCCGGTTTGGCCTGTACCTGCGACATCAGTATGCGTTGGCGGGGCCAGCCTATCGTGGCACGATGGCGCGGTTCCGCATTGAGATGGTTCTGCCATGCCGTATACCCCTGCCGAGTCTTTTCCTTTGATTGCAGCTATCGACCTGGGCTCCAACAGCTTCCATATGGTGCTGGCCAAAGCCGATCACGGCGAGATCCGCATCCTCGAACGCCTCGGCGACAAGGTGCAGCTGGCCGCCGGTATCGACGAGCAACGCCTGCTCAGCGAAGAAGCCATGCAGCGCGGGCTCGATTGCTTGCGCCGCTTTGCCCAGCTGACCGCCAGCCTTCCAGAAGGTGCGGTACGCGTGGTGGGCACCAACGCCCTGCGTGAGGCGCGTAACCGTGGCGAATTTATCCGCCGCGCCGAGGAAATTCTCGGCCACCCGGTTGAAGTCATCTCCGGGCGTGAAGAAGCACGCCTGATCTACCTCGGCGTGTCACACAGCATCGCCGACACCCCTGGTAAGCGCCTGGTTGCCGACATTGGCGGCGGTAGCACCGAGTTCATCATCGGCCAGCGCTTCGAGCCACTGCTGCGCGAAAGCCTGCAGATGGGCTGCGTGAGCTTCACTCAGCGTTTCTTCAAGGACGGCAAGATCACCCCGGCACGTTACGCCCAGGCCTACACCGCGGCGCGGCTGGAGATCATGGGCATTGAGCACGCTCTGCGCCGACTGGGCTGGGAAGATGCGGTGGGGGCATCCGGCACCATCAAGGCCATCGGCCTGACCATTCAAGCGGCGGGCCTTGGCGCAGGCGAAGTTAACGCTCAGGGCCTGGCTTGGCTGAAACGCAAAGTATTCAAGGCCGGTGAGGTGGAAAAACTCGACCTCGATGGCATCAAACCAGATCGCCGAAGCATCTTCCCGGCGGGCCTGGCGATTCTCGAAGCGATCTTCGATGCCTGTGATATCCAGCGCATGAGCCATTCCGAAGGCGCGCTGCGTGAAGGTGTGCTGTACGACCTGCTGGGCCGCCATCAGCATGAAGACGTGCGTGAACGCACGCTGAGCTCGCTGATGGAGCGCTATCACGTCGACCTGGAACAAGCGGCACGAGTCGAAAGCAAAGCACTCTCGGCACTGGATAAGGTCGCTCAGGATTGGCAGCTGGAAGACGACTGGCACCGCGAGTTGCTCAGCTGGGCGGCCAAGGTGCATGAAGTCGGCCTGGACATTGCCCACTACCAGTACCACAAGCACGGCGCTTACCTGGTCGAGCACTCGGACCTGTCCGGCTTCTCGCGACAGGATCAGCAGATGCTCGCTCTACTGGTGCGCGGCCATCGACGCAATATCCCCAAGGACAAGTTTGCCGAGTTCGGCGCCGAAGGCATCAAGCTGATCCGCCTGTGCGTGCTGCTGCGCTTTGCCATCCTGTTCCACCACATCCGTGGTACTCAGGAAATGCCCAACGTGCAGCTCAAAGCGGCCGAACAGGGTCTGGAGATTCAGTTCCCTGAAGGCTGGCTGGAGAGCAACCCGCTGACCCAGGCAGATTTCACCCAGGAAGCGGAGTGGCTCAAGCGCATCGGGATTGAACTGAGCGTGAGCTGATGCTCACGCCCCTCCCCAATATTGGGGAGGGGGCAATGCAGAGAGATGCCAGCAGCCTTGCTTAGCGGGCACTGATCAGCGGAGCAGTCAGCTTCTCCAGCAGGCCAGCCTGCGCACTGCGCGGGTTCTGGTTGCCGCTAGGGCTGGTACGCAGGTAGCGCCCATCGGATTGCAGCACCCAAGCCTGAGTGTTGTCGGTCAGGTAGCTTTCCAGCTCCTTCTTCACCCGCAGAATCAGCTTCTTGCCTTCCACCGGGAAGCAGGTCTCGACCCGCTTGTCGAGATTGCGCTCCATCCAGTCGGCACTCGACAGGTAGATCTTCTCTTCGCCGCCATTGGAGAAATAGAACACCCGTGTGTGCTCCAGGAAGCGGCCAATGATCGAGCGCACCTGAATGTTGTGCGAAACTCCGACAATCCCTGGACGCAGGCAGCACATGCCGCGCACCACCAGGTCGATTTTCACCCCGGTCTGGCTGGCCTTGTACAGCGCGCGGATGATCTTCGGATCGGTCAGCGAGTTGAACTTGGCAATGATATGCGCCGGCTTACCCTCGGCCGCCAACGCGGTTTCGCGGGCGATCATGTCGAGCAAGGTCTTTTTCAGGGTGAACGGCGCGTGCAGCAGCTTCTTCATGCGCAGGGTCTTGCCCATGCCAATCAGCTGACTGAACAGCTTGGACACGTCTTCACACAGCGCCACATCAGCGGTGAGCAGGCTGTAGTCGGTGTACAGCTTGGCGTTACCGGCGTGGTAGTTGCCAGTGCCCAGGTGGGCGTAGCGAACAATTTCGCCGTTCTCGCGGCGCAGAATCAGCATCATCTTGGCGTGGGTTTTAAAGCCCACCACACCGTAGATCACCACCGCACCAGCAGCCTGCAGGCGACTGGCCAGTTGCAGGTTGGACTCTTCATCAAAGCGCGCGCGCAACTCGATCACCGCGGTGACTTCCTTGCCGTTGCGCGCGGCCTCCACCAGCGCATCGACGATCTCCGAGTTGGCCCCGGAGCGGTACAGCGTCTGCTTGATGGCCAGTACGTGCGGGTCTTTCGCCGCCTGACGCAGCAGGTCGACCACTGGGGTGAACGACTCGAAGGGGTGCAGCAGGAGGATGTCCTGCTTGCTGACCACACTGAAAATGTTCTCGGCGTTCTGCAACAGCTTGGGGATCACCGGGGTAAACGGCGTGTATTGCAGCTCCGGGTGGCTTTCCAGACCGGTGATGCTGAACAGGCGAGTCAGGTTGACCGGACCATTGACCCGGTACAACTCGGCCTCGGTCAGGCTGAACTGCTTGAGCAGGTAATCGAGCAGCGGGCGTGGGCAGGTGTCGACCACTTCCAGGCGCACCGCATCACCATAACGACGGCTGAACAGCTCGCCACGCAGGGCGCGGGCCAGGTCTTCGACGTCCTCGGTGTCCACCGAGAGGTCGGCGTTACGGGTCAGGCGGAACTGGTAGCAACCCTTGACCTTCATGCCCTGGAACAGGTCATCGGCGTGGGCGTGGATCATCGACGACAAGAATACGAAGTTATCGCCAGGGCCGCCGACCTCTTCCGGCACCTTGATGATGCGCGGCAGCAGACGCGGCGCCGGAATGATCGCCAGACCGGAGTCGCGGCCGAAGGCGTCGATACCTTCCAGCTCGACGATAAAGTTCAGGCTTTTGTTCACCAGCAGCGGGAACGGGTGCGTCGGGTCGAGACCGATCGGGGTGATGATCGGCGCGATCTCATCACGGAAATAGCGGCGTACCCAGGCCTTGTGCTTGGCCGTCCAGAAACGCCGGCGGATAAAGTTGACGTTGTGCTTGGCCAGCGCCGGGAACAGGGTGTCGTTAAGAATCGCATACTGGCGATCCACCTGCTCGTGCACCAGCTCGGCAATCCGCGCCAGCGCCTGATGCGGCTGCAGACCGTCGGCGCCGGCCTGTTCGCGGGCAAAGTTGATCTGCTTCTTCAGGCCGGCTACGCGGATCTCGAAGAACTCGTCGAGGTTGCTGGAGAAAATCAGCAGGAACTTCAGGCGTTCGAGCAGCGGATAGGACTCATCCAGCGCCTGTTCCAGCACGCGGATATTGAATTGCAGCTGCGACAGCTCGCGGTGGATATACAGGCTGCTGTCATCCAGGTTGTGGATCACCACAGGCGCCGGAGCGACCGGCGCTGGGGCCTCGATGACAGCGGTTTCCACGGCTACAACCTCATCGACGACCGGTTGGGCGTCTTGCAATTCAGGGGTACTGAGTCCTTCGGTGTTCATCTGGAGTTCCTGTGGGGCCTACTGCCCCTGCTTCAGCAGTTCTGCCGCGCGCACGGCGAAATAAGTCAGGATGCCATCGGCACCCGCACGTTTGAAGGCAGTCAGTGATTCGAGAATCACCGCCTCGCCCAACCAACCATTCTGGATCGCCGCCATATGCATGGCGTACTCACCACTGACCTGATAGACAAAGGTCGGCACCTTGAATTCCGCTTTGACCCGCCAGAGGATGTCCAGGTAGGGCATGCCCGGCTTGACCATGACCATGTCCGCGCCTTCGGCCAGATCGGCGGCCACTTCATGCAGCGCTTCATCGCCATTGGCCGGGTCCATCTGGTAGCTGGCCTTGTTGGCCTTACCCAGATTGGCCGCCGACCCCACCGCATCGCGGAACGGGCCGTAGTAGGCGCTGGCGTACTTGGCCGAGTAGGCCATGATGCGCACATTGCTGTGATCGGCCAGTTCCAGCGCCTCGCGGATCGCCTGCACGCGGCCATCCATCATGTCCGAGGGCGCCACCACCTGAGCACCGGCCGCGGCATGTGACAGCGCCTGCTTGACCAGCGCATCAACGGTCACGTCGTTCTGCACATAGCCGGATTCATCGAGGATGCCGTCCTGACCGTGCGTTGTGAACGGGTCCAGCGCCACGTCGCTGATCACGCCCAACTCGGGAAACTTGGCGCGCAGGGCGCGGATGGCGCGCTGGGCGATGCCGTCCGGGTTCCAGGCTTCTTCGGCGAGCAGGGATTTCTTCTCCAGCGGCGTCACCGGGAACAGCGCCAGCGCCGGAATGCCCAGTGCCACCCAGTGCTCGGCTTCCTTGAGCAGCAGGTCGATGGACAGACGCTCGACGCCGGGCATCGAGGCAATCGCTTCGCGGCGGTTTTCGCCGTCGAGGACGAACACCGGCAGAATCAGGTCATCGACACTCAGGCGGTTTTCCCGCACCAGACGCCGGGAAAAATCATCACGGCGGTTGCGACGCAGGCGAGTGGCGGGAAACAGACGATTGGCGGGGGTAAAGCTCACGGCAGGCTCCGAAGCCCGTAGCAACGGGCGAGTGTGACAGTTATAAGCGGCCATTATGACCAAAGTATGACAACGCACGACAGCGCTGCGACCGCTTGCCGCAAGCCCAGCAAGCATAGCGCCGCAACTGTGGCGAAGATATGTATCACGCGTATACACCACAGTCGTTTCCCCGACCCGGAAAGCACAACGGTGGACAGGCCTGCACCTGTCCACCGTTGTAAGGCCAGCCATGAATAAAGTTTAGGCTGGCACAGCATCCTGCCCGCGCGGGGCCCAGAACAGCGCGCCCAGACTCAGCAAGCTGTAGCCCAGCAGCAGCGCCCAGAGCAGTGGCTGCGCGGTCAACAGACCAAGCTGCAGGGCCAGCCAGACCGCCGGCAGGTTGAGCAGCAGGCGCAACATTTCCCAGCGCCTGGCCGTCGGCCGGTTTTCCAGCCAACTGCCGATGATCGTCAACCCCACGGCCATCCAGACGATGCCCAGCAGCGCCTGCGCCAGGCTCAATGTGTCACCCATGCCCAGCAGCACGGTGCCCGCCACCACATACAGGCTGAACTGCACACCGGCATAGAGTTTCTGCGCCAGGCCCAGCGGCACGTCGAATTTGACGAACTGGCTGAGGTCCGGTTTGGTTTGCGGGTACTTGGCCGCGACATCGGCCGGACGCCAGCCGGTGCGCATAAACCAGATGCGCAGCTTGTCCCACCAGGACTCGGCCCGCACCGCATCACGCCACAGCGCGACATAGAACTGCGCATTGGCCCACAGCGGGTTCCAGCTGGCCAGCGGCGTGGTCACGCCAAAGATCACCGGCTCTTCGTCCAATTCCTCCTGAAAGGTGCCGAACAACCGATCCCAGAGAATGAACACGCCGCCGTAATTGCGATCCATATACACAGCATTCTGCGCATGGTGCACACGGTGGTTGGACGGGGTGATAAAGAACCACTCGAACCAGCCCAGTTTGGGGATATGCCGGGTGTGCACCCAGAACTGATACAGCAGGTTCAATGCAGCCACGGTGAGGAATACCAGCGGCGGCACACCGATCAGCGCCATCGGCAGGTAGAAGATCCAGCCGAAGATAAACCCGGTGCTGGTCTGCCGCAGCGCGGTGGAGAGGTTGTAGTCCTCACTCTGGTGATGCACCGAATGTGCGGCCCAGAGCACATTGCGCTCATGGCCCAGACGGTGGTTCCAGTAGTAACAGAAGTCGTAGAAGACGAAGGCAAACAGCCAGACCCACAGGCTGCTGGCCGACAACTCGAACACACCGAAGTGCTGCCAGGCCAGGGTGTAGGTGAGTAACCCGATGGCCTTGGTCAGCAGGCCCACGGTAGTCGACAGCACCCCGGCGCTAAGGCTGTTGATGGCGTCGGAGAAGCGGTAGGTGCTGACTCCGCGCCAGCGGTCGAGCAGCAGCTCCAGGGCGATCAAAGCAAAGAAGAACGGTACGGCATAGAGGATGTAATTCATGGTTTCACCGGTTGCATAGAATCGCCATATCGCTGCACGAGGCTAACGGCTAGGATTGCTGAATAAATCCTAGCCCAGCGCCACATCCGCCTCGCGGCGCGCCATGCCAACCTGGGTGGCATATGGCGACATTAGGGTTCAGACGACAGAACACGGCTCAATTCGGTACAGCTGGTTATTCAGGAGAATTTGATGAACAAGAAAGTCGCGGTGATTCTTTCCGGCTGTGGCGTCTACGACGGCGCGGAAATCCATGAAAGCGTGATCACCCTGCTGCGTCTCGATCAGCGCGGCGCGCAGGTGCAGTGCTTTGCCCCCAACGTGCCGCAGCTGCACGTGGTCGATCACTACAGTGGCGACGAAATGGACGACACGCGCAACGTGCTGGTTGAATCGGCGCGCATCGCCCGCGGCAAGATCAAGGACGTCAAGGAGCTGCACGTCGGAGACTTTGATGCGCTGATCATACCCGGCGGTTTTGGCGTGGCGAAAAACCTTTCCGACTTCGCCATCAGCGGCGCCAACTGCACGGTGCAGGCCGATGTGCTGAGCGCTACCCGCGCCTTCGTCGCTGCCGGCAAGCCGGTGGGCCTAATGTGCATCGCCCCGGCGCTGGCAGCAAAAATCTTCGGCGCGGGCGTGATTTGCACCATCGGCAAGGACCATGAAACCGCCGCCACACTGGTGCAGATGGGCGCCGAGCACCATGAATGCGAAGTCAGCGAAATTGTTGAAGACGCCGAACGCAAGCTTGTGACCACCCCGGCCTATATGTCCGCCCAGTCGATCAGTGAGGCCGCCTCGGGGATCAACAAGCTGGTCGATCGGGTGCTGGAGCTCAGCCACCCGGCCTAAATCTTCGACCTGATCAGCCACCGATCAGGCCGATAGCAAGCCAATCACGCCAATGCGCGCGGTACTCCGGCCGCGCCACTGGTCAGATCCGTTGCAGTGCGGCAGGTTGAATATCCCCTCGCCCAGGCACGCCACCATGAGCAACCAACCTTTCGAGCTGACCGCCGAGCTGCAACAAGCGGTTAGCAGCTTCTTCCAACGTATTCCGTTTAATCAGATGCTCGGTATCGAGCTGGACGAGCTGAGCGCCCAGCGCGTGACCATGCACCTGCCGATGAAGCCCGAGCTGATCGGCAACTTCGTCCACGGCATTCTGCATGGTGGGGTGATTTCCTCGCTGCTGGATGTAGCCGGCGGCGCCATGGCGCTGATTGGCGCTTTCGATAAGCACCAGCATTTGTCCAGCGCCGAACGCATGGCGCGGCTGTCCAAGCTCGGCACCATCGACCTACGCATCGACTACCTGCGCCCCGGCCGTGGCCAGCGCTTTACCGCCAGCGCCGTGCTGCTGCGAACCGGCAACAAGGTGGCAGTGGTGCGCAGCGAACTGCACAGCGATGACGGCACCCTGGTCGCGGTGGGCACTGGCACTTATCTGTGCGGGTAAAAAGCTAACTACGCTGCAAACGGGTGAGGATGCGATCCAGTGAATTGGCGAACGCCTGCTTGTCGCGCTCGCCATACGGCGGCTGACCGCCACCCACCTGACCCAGTTCGCGCAGCTCGGTAAACAGGTTACGCACGGCCAGTTTGTCGCCCATGTTGCGCTCATCGAACTCGCGACCACGCGGGTCGAGGGCAGCCACGCCCTTCTTCACCAAGCGGTCGGCCAGCGGTACGTCGCTGCAGATCACCAGCTCACCCGGCACGGCATGCTCCACCAGATAGTCATCCGCCGCATCCGGGCCACTGGGCACAACGATCAACCGCACGCAGCTGTAGGCCGGTTTGATTTGCGCCTGACCCGCCACCAGAAGCACCTCGAAACGCCGCTTCAAGGCGAACTTCACCACCTGATCCTTGGCCGCCTTGGGGCAGGCATCGGCATCAATCCAGACTCGCATCACCCAGCATTCTCCAGAAGCAGCAAAGCCGGCATGGTAAGCCATGCCGACGGCAGCTGCGCTTCACGCCTGAGACAAACGGCGCCGCTCGCCCAACCAGCTACGCCCGTACAGCAGCGCAATGGCCGCCAGCGCCGTGGCCTGCGCCGCGAGGCTGTAAGCATCGTCGTGAATACCCAGCCAGTCGAACTCGAAGAACGCCACCGGCCGCGTACCGAGCACTCCAGCTTCCTGCAGCGCCGCTACACCGTGGCCGGCAAACACCACCGAAAGCACACAGAGCAGCACGGCATTGACGCCGAAGAAGGTTGCCAGCGGCAGTTTGCGTGAGCCGCGCAGGATCACCCAGGCCAACCCAAGCAGCAGCACCAGCGCCGCCGCCGCGCCAGCCAGGACCATGCCGTGGCCTTGCGGGCCGGCCTGCAGCCAGAGGGTTTCATAGAACAGGATGACCTCGAACAGCTCGCGGTACACCGAGAAGAACGCCAGCACGGCAAAGCCGAAACGCCCACCGCCACCGACCAGGCTGCTCTTGATGTAATCCTGCCAGGCCGCCGCATGCCGGCGGTCATGCATCCACACCCCGAGCCAGAGCACCATCACGCTGGCAAACAACGCCGTCACACCTTCCAACAGCTCACGCTGCGCACCGCTGACGTCGATCAGATACGCCGCCAGTGCCCAGGTGGCCACCCCGGCCAGCAGTGCCAGGCCCCAGCCGATGTGCACGCTGCGCACCGCCTGCTGCTGACCGGTGTTGCGCAGGAAAGCCAGAATCGCCGCCAACACCAGAATCGCCTCCAGCCCTTCACGCAGCAGGATCAGCAGGCTGGAGAAGAAACTCAGTGAGTCAGACAAACCATTGCTGTCGAGCAACGCGGCAGACGTCGCCAGCTCGGCCTTGGCCTGCTCCAGCCGCTGCGCCGCCAGGGGTACCGACAGGCCATCCTGCAACGCCTGGCGGTAAGCCATCAGCGCACGCTCGGTGGTCTTGCGCTGCACCGAGTCGAGGTTATCCAGAGCGCTTTCGACCAGCTCGAAGCCCTCCAGGTAAGCGCCAACGGACAGGTCATAAGCCTGCTCGTGATCGCCGGCGCGGTAGGCCGTCAGGCTCTGCTCCAGGGTCGTGCGGGTGTGTTCGATCAATTGCAGCGGGCCGCGCTGCTGCACCGGCGGCTGCGCACGCTGGGCACGGAAGCGTGCAGCCGCCTCATCGCCCTGCACGGCGGCCACTTCATCCGGGGTTGTACCGGCCAACGCTGCCATCGTGAACGGCGCGCCGGCAGCAACCGGCTCGGCACTAAAGCCGGCGATATAACTGGCCAGGTCCCAGCGCTGACGCTCATCCAGCTGATCGGCAAAAGCCGCCATGTCCGTGCCGTCGATGCCCAGGCCAATGGTATTGAACAGGTCATACAGGCTCAGACGATTGAGTCGCGCCAGGTCGCGCAGGTTGGCCGGTGGCGGCTCCAGGCCGATACCGGCCGGGCCGTCGCCGGCACCGCTGTCGCCATGGCAGACGCTGCAATGCTGGGCAAACAGCGGCGCGCCACGGCTAGGATCAGGGGTGATGGCCGGGGTCTGGCTAACGCCATAAGCGCTGGCCAGGGTCGCGGCCAACTGCCGCGCCTGCTGCGCGACCTGGCTACCCTCGACACGCTGTTCAATGCCCTGACGCAGATTAGCCACACCCTGCTCCAGTTCAGCCTGTTCGCTACGCGCTGGCAGCGCAACGATCAGCCCTTGCAGTACAGTCATAAACTCCAGCTGCTCACGGTACTCGCTGGAGTCGATCACCTGACCATTGGCCACGGTGGCCGGGTAGTCAGCGCCCAGGTAACCGAGCAGATGCAGAGCTTGCGCCGCGCCCTCGATGGGCTCGGCCATAACAGCCAGGCTGCACAGTGCCAGCACGGGCACCAGCAACCAGCTGCAGAAACGCAATACGGAAGTCATATAGGAGTTGATCCCAAATACGAATGGATGACATTCGATTGTTACCCTCCTAACGACTTTCCTCAACCACTGATCGACCATGGCCCGCGACGGATCGTCGCAACGCCGCAGGAGTGATGGAATGAGTTTTTGGCAACGCCTGGAAGAACCGGCACATGCAGTGGTCTGTGGCGCCAGCCGCGGGATCGGTCTGGCCCTCACTGCGCAGCTGCTGGCGCGCGCTGATAGTGCTGAAGTGTGGGCCATCGCCCGCCAGGCCAGTCAGGCGCCTGGCCTGCTTGCACTGCAAGCGCAATACGGCCAGCGCCTGCATTGTCTGGATGCGGATGTATGCGATGAGGCGGCGCTGAGCGCGCTGGCCGCGCAGCTGCGCGCCGCCATCCCGCGTCTGCACCTGCTGCTGTGCACGGTGGGCGTGTTACAGGATGGTGCAGCGAAAGCCGAGAAGGGCCTGAACCAGATCACGCTTGAGGGGTTACTGGCGACCTTTCAGCGCAACAGTTTTGCGCCGATCCTGTTGCTCAAGCACCTGCTGCCGCTGCTGCGCGGTCAGCATGCCTGCACGGTGGCGGCGCTGTCGGCGCGGGTCGGCTCGATTGGCGACAATCGCCTCGGCGGCTGGTACAGCTACCGTGCCAGCAAGGCTGCGCTGAATCAGCTGCTGCACACCGCGAGCATCGAGCTGAGCCGTCTGAACCCCAACAGCTGCGTGCTCAGCCTGCACCCTGGCACCACCGACACCGAACTGTCGAAGCCCTTTCAGGCTAATGTGCCAGCCGACAAACTGTTTACCCCAAACTACTCAGCCGAATGCCTGCTGGCGCAGATCGAACAGCACGGTCCGGCGCAGACAGGCAGCTTCTGGGGCTGGGATGGCCAGCCGATTCCTTGGTAGCGATACCAGCGCAGCTTAGACCGGCGCGCGGCGCACGCTGGCCAGCAAGGCCGCCGCGCCGACAAACAACGCGCCGAAGGTGCGGTTCATCAGCTTCTGCTGGCGTGGCGAACGCAGCGCACCCAACACCCGCGCGGCCAGACCGGTATAGCCGGCCATGACGATCAGGTCGACGCAAATCATGGTCACGCCCATCACCAGGTACTGCATCAGCAGTGGTGCCTGGGGATTGAGGAACTGCGGCAGCACCGCGAGCATAAAGACGATGGCCTTGGGGTTGCTGAAGTTGACCAAAAAGCCGCGCAGCACCAGGGTCAGCGGGCGGCCGATGGGGCGCTCGGTCTGCGCGGTCATATCACTGGGCAGCGCCTGCCACTGGCGATAACCGAGGTAGACCAGATACACCACGCCAAACCATTTGATCAGGCTAAAGGCCAATTCCGACGCCGCCAGAATCGCGCCGACCCCGGCGGCCACAATGGCGATCTGCAAGGCCAGACCCAATTGCAGGCCCAGGGCATTCCAGTAGCCGCGCACAAAGCCGTATTGCAGCCCGGCCGACATCGAGGCAATCGCCCCGGCGCCCGGCGACAGGCTGATGACCCAACAGGCCACAAAGAACGCAAGCCAGGTTTCCAGTGCCATGGCAGATACCTCAAACAGAAAATAAAAAGGGGCAGGCCGCTAGCCTACCCCTTGTTGGGTTACTCGCCCAGCCGACTCATCAGTCCGGCGAACCCTTACGCAGCTGTACCGGCTCCAGCTCTTCCTCCTTGCGCGCGCGGGCACGGGCCGTACGCATGCGGATGTTGACGGCCTCCACCGCCAGCGAGAAAGCCATGGCGAAGTACACATAACCCTTCGGCACATGAACCTCGAAGGCTTCGGCGATCAGCACGGTACCGACCACGATAAGGAATGACAGGGCGAGGATTTTCAGGCTCGGGTGCTTGTCGATGAAATCACTGATGGTGCCGGCCGACAGCATCATCACGAACACCGAAATCACAATAGCCGCGACCATGACGGGTACGTTGTCGACCAAACCGACAGCGGTGATCACCGAGTCCAGGGAGAACACGATGTCGATGATCGCGATCTGCACGATGATCCCCATAAAGCCGTAGGTCTTGCCACCCACGGCTTGGGCTTCTTCTTCGCCTTCCAGGCTGTGGAAGATCTCCGCAGTACTCTTCCACAACAGGAACAGCCCCCCGAAGAACAGGATCAGATCACGGCCGGAGAAGCCCTGATCGAACACATGGAACAGGTCGGCCGTCAGGCGCATCACCCAGCTGATTGATAGCAGCAGGAGAATCCGCGTGCCCATCGCCAGGGCCAGGCCGAAGAAGCGCGCCTTGGGTTGCTGATGCTTGGGCAGACGGCTGACCAGGATCGAGATAAAGATGATGTTGTCGATGCCCAGGACAATTTCCAGGGCGGTCAGGGTCAGAAACGCGACCCAGAGTTCAGGGCTGGCCAGCCATTCCATAGGAATCAGTTCTCGCTAGTACGTACAGGTGGGAGTTCGCCATTGCGCCAGCGGCGCACGGCTTTTTGGAAAAACAGGCTATTGGGAATCTGTACCCAGGCACCGGGGGCATCACCGCTGAGATCTTCCAGGGTGGTATAGAACAGGTTGATCGCCAGCACTCGGCCGCGCACTCCAGGCTTTTCGGCGCTTTCCAGCACTTCAACGCAATCGCCGATACGAAACGGCCCCATGGCGAAGATCAGCAACGCGCAGAACATGTTGGACAACACGCTCCAGATGGCGAAAAAGGCCACTGCAGCGACGGCGGCAAAGCCGGTGAGTGCGGTCCACAGCACCTGCGCAGAAACGCCAAGGCGCTCCAGCACCAACATGAATGCGCTACCGAGAACCAGCCAGCGCAGCAGGCCGCGCAGCGGCATCAGCAATTCGGCCGGCAACTGCGGGTAGCGGTTACCGAGGCGGGTGATGCCACGGGTGAGAATGCGCTGAAACAACCAGGCCAGCAGCACAATCAGGATTACCTGACCGGTGCGCAGCAAGGGCTCCTGCCAGGTCATCAGCCATTCCAGCGTCGGCAGGGTGATGTTCAACTGGCGGCCTCCAGCTCGGCTTGCAGGGCTTCGAGGGTTTCCAGCGCGAGCATCCAGCGTTCTTCAAGATCGGCTTCGCGACTTTTCAGCTTGGCCTGTTCGGCCAGGGCGTCACGCAGCTCGTCCTTGCGCGCGGCTTCGTAGATGTCGCTGTCACCCAGGCGGGCTTCGACGGCGGCAAGCTTCTCATGCAGCTGGCCCAGCTCTTTCTCCAGCTTGTCGGCTTCGCGCTTATGCGGCGCCAATTGCTGACGCAAAGCCGCTGCGGCCTGGCGCTGCACACGCTTGTCGGATTTGTCCGGGTTGCTTTCGCCACTGCTCGTCGGCGCCTGCCGCGTGCGGTAGTCCACCAGCCAGCGGGCGTAGTCTTCCAGATCACCATCAAACGGCTGCACCTGACCATCGGCGACCAGCAGGAACTCGTCGGTGGTGCTCTTGAGCAAGTGGCGATCGTGCGACACCACCACCACTGCGCCGGAAAACTCCTGCAGCGCCATGGTCAGCGCCAGGCGCATTTCCAGGTCGAGGTGGTTGGTCGGTTCGTCGAGCAGCAGCAGGTTGGGCTTGCCCCAGGCAATCAGCGCCAGGGCCAGGCGGGCTTTCTCACCGCCGGAGAAATTCAGCACCGGCTCGTCGCAACGCGGGCCGCGGAAGTCGAAACCACCGAGGAAGTCGCGCAGGGTCTGCTCACGCTCGGTCGGGGCCAGGCGCTGAAAGTGCAGCAATGGGCTGGCCTTGTCATCCAGGGCGTCGAGCTGATGCTGGGCGAAGTAGCCGACCACCAGATTCTCACCCCGTTGCAGATGGCCGCTGATCGGTTGCAGTTCGTTCGACAGGTTCTTGATCAGGGTCGACTTACCTGCACCGTTCGGTCCGAGCAGGCCCAGGCGCGCACCGGGCGCCAAACTCAACTTGACCTTCTCCAGCACCACCTTGTCACCGTAACCCAGGCGGCCTTCGCTCAGGCTGAGCAGCGGGCTGGAGATCTTGTCGGCCTCACGGAAGCTGAAGTCAAACGGCGAATCGACGTGCGCCGCCGACAGCTCTTCCATGCGCTCCAGCGCCTTGATCCGGCTCTGCGCCTGGCGCGCCTTGGTGGCCTGGGCCTTGAAGCGAGCGATGTACTTTTCCATGTGCGCGCGCTGCGCCTGCTGCTTCTCGTACGCCTGCTGCTGCTGAGCCAGGCGCTCGGCGCGGGTGCGCTCGAAAGCCGAATAGCCACCGCGATATAGGGTCAGCTTCTGCTGGTCGAGGTGAGCAACGTGGTCCACTACGGCATCCAGGAAATCGCGGTCATGGGAGATCAGCAGCAAAGTACCGGGGTAACCTTTCAGCCAGCTTTCCAGCCAGAGGATTGCATCGAGGTCGAGGTGGTTGGTCGGCTCATCGAGCAGCAGCAGGTCGGACGGACACATCAACGCCTGGGCCAGGTTCAGGCGCATGCGCCAGCCACCAGAGAAGTCACCGACGCGGCGATCCATTTGCGCACTGTCAAAGCCCAGACCGGCGAGCAGCTTGCGCGCACGGGCATCGGCACTGTAGCCGTCGAGGGTGTCCAGCTCGGTGTGGAGACGCGCCACGGCGGCACCGTCATGCGCCGCTTCGGCCACGGCCAATTCGGCTTGCACTTTACGCAGTTGCAGGTCGCCATCGAGCACATAGTCGACTGCCTGGCGCTCGACCGCATCGATCTCCTGGCGCATATGCGCCACACGCCAATCGGCGGGGATCAGGCAGTCGCCCGCATCCGCACTCAGCTCGCCACGAAACAGGGCAAACAGGCTGGATTTGCCGGCGCCGTTGGCGCCGATCAGACCGGCTTTATGGCCGGGGTGCAGGGTCATCTCGGCGTCTTCTAGCAGACGCTGAGGGCCACGCTGTAAAGTCAGGTTCTGGAGTCGGATCATAATGGCGGCGGAGTCTACCAGAGTCCCTTTAGAGAAACCCGGAAAGCACCATGCCTACTGACCTGTGGCGATTCGCCGAAGCACTGTATCAACGCCCTGGCGTCGAAGCCGCGTGCCTGCTGCTGCAAACGCAGGGAGCGGATGTGTGCCTGCTGCTTTGCGCTGCCTGGTTGGAACGCCGGCAGATTATCTGCACCAACGAGCGCTGCGATGTGTTGCGCAATATCGCGCAACCCTGGCAACAGCAGGTAGTAGTGCCACTGCGCCAATTGCGCCAGAGCTGGCGCGAGCAAGCGCAGAGCGATCATGCCCTGGCGCAATTACGTGAACAGATCAAACAGCTGGAGCTGACCGCAGAGCGCGAGCAGTTGGAGCGCTTGGCAGCCTGTACTCAGGACTGGTCAAGCCACGCGGCGAGCGCGCCGCTGAATTGGCTGGAAAGCCTGGCTCCCCAGCAGTACAACCGCGATGCGCTGCAAACGCTGCGCATCGCGGCGGCACACCTCAGCGCTTAAACAGCGCTTGGCGGGGTACTGCCATTGCTACCGGCAGGTGCAGCAGGTGCATCGGCAACCGGAGCGTTAGCCACGGCGGGCTTGGCGGCAGCCGGTTTAGCGACAGCTTTCTTCACAACCGGCTTGGCTGCAGGTTTTGCAGCTGGCTTGGCCGCAGGCTTACTGGCGGGTTTAGCCACCGGAGCCTTTTTCACCGCAGGTTTAGCCGCTGCCTTGGCAGGCTGTGCCACCGGCTTGCTCACTGCAGGCTTGGCCGCGCTGGCTGCTGGTTTTTTCGCCGCAGGTTTGGCAGATGCCTTGGCTGCTGGCTTAGCCGCGACGGGAGCCTTGCTGACAGCCTTGGCCGGTGCTTTGGCAGCCGGTTTGGCGGGCGCTTTAGCCGGGGCCTTGGCGGCTGGCGCAGCAGCTTTAGCCGCTGGCTTGCTGGCAGCGGGCTTGGCCGGAGCTTTAGTTGCGGCTGGCTTGGCAGCCGGTTTGACCACTGCGGCCTTAGCGGAACGGCTATCGAGCGCTTTGCCTACGGCTTCTTTAACCTTACCAACGCCCTGGGCGAGTTTCAGGCTTTCCTGTGCATCGCGCTTGAGGCTGGCGATATAGCTGCGGGTTTCGCTCTGACGGTCTTTCAGGGTATCGAGCAGCTGCTCCAGTTCCGCCACGGCATCTTTACCTTTGGCCTGAGCCTTGGCTTTGCCGGCGACCGCGGCATCCTGCATTTTGCTGCGGGCTTTATGCAGTTTTTCCTGGGCTTTGCCGCGTTGCTTTTCCAGCTTGGCGAGCAACTTCTCGGCATCAACCAAAGCGCGCGTGCAAGCATCTTCAAGATGCTCAAGCAGGCTGCTGGAAAGTTGCTGCAACAAGTGCAGCGGAGTGCTCACTGATTTCTTCTTTGCATTCTTTGTAGCCGACATGACTCGCCTCCTGGCGGATGAAGATGGCGTCATACTAGACCTCCTTTTGCCCGCCTTGCCACCTCGCGCATTGAGCTTGCGAGCCTGGCTGGCATAATCGGCGCACCATAGGCCGGAGAACACCCATGCCACGTTTCGCCCTGCTACTGCTCTGCCTGCTCGCGCCCCTGTCTCAAGCACATGAGCATTCCCACGACCTGGCCTATAGCCTGGGGGTAAAACTCGGTGAGCGACTGCGTGACGAAGTGCCGGATTTGGAGCTGCAAGCGCTGCTCGACGGCCTGCGCCAGGCCTACCGCAACGAACCGCTGGCACTGGATGCCAAGCGTATCGAAAGCCTGCTGGCCGAGCATGAAGCGCAGTTGGTCAGCGCCCCGGAACGTATTGAAAAAGCCAAGACAGCCGAGCAGCGTTTTCTCGCCACAGAGAAGGCCAAGGCAGGCGTACGCGTACTACAAGATGGCGTGCTGATGCAGGAGTTGCGCGCCGGCAGCGGCGGCAAACCCGGTCCGAAAGACCGCATTCAGGTGCGTTACATAGGTTTTCTGGCGGATGGCAGTCAGTTCGACGAAAGTCAGACCGCGCAGTGGTTTCGCCTGGACAGTGTGATCGCCGGGTGGCGCAGCGCGCTGCAGCATATGCCGGTGGGCGCACAGTGGCGCTTGGTGATTCCATCAGCTCAGGCGTATGGCGAAGAAGGGGCCGGGGATTTGATTCCGCCCTACTCGCCCCTGGTGTTCGAGCTGGAATTGCTCGACACCAAGGAGTAACGCGTCAGCGCATCAGAGGGCAGGCGTGGCCTGCTCCTGATGGGCGTTGTGCAGGACTTCGATCAGACAGTCCTCCAGCTCGAAACGCTCGTGCAGCAACTGCCCCAGACGCTTCAGCTCATCAAGCAGGGATACCGAGTCGTGGCAATCGCCGTTGTCGCAACGGTCGTTGAAAGCCAGCGCCACTTCGGTAATCACCTCGATACGTGGGTAGATCTGCTTGGCTAGATCGAGGCCACGTTGATCACCAAAAGCCTTGGCTTCGCTGGTCAGCTGTTCGTAGACCTCAAAGTGGCCAGCGGATACGTAATCAACGAGAATTTCGCAGAAGCGTTGCAGGGCTTCTGCATTGGCGCTCGGCGCTTGCGGCGAGCTATTGATGGCCGCGTAGGCACTCACCAGCTCCTTGCGCTCTTGCAGCCAGCGGTCGATCAGCAGGTGAACCCCACCCCAACGTTCCTGGGCGTTCTGACAACTCTCGAGCATGATGACCTCTACTTCCCTATTGCTATTAGTGTTGTACGCCCGCATCGAGACAGTTTTTTGTCAGTCCGTGCAAGGTCTGGGAAGACAACCGTGAAACGGCAACTTTCCGGCGGTATCTGAGGGCCAGATTATTCCCGCTGGCTTAGGCCTTCAAGGTAGCGCTGGAGAAAATTTCATACAAGCGTTTAACCGGCGACTACTCCGCCTTATCAGCCGCCGCAGGCTTGTAAAAGCTCAGGGTGACCTGGCCAAGATCGATCCCCCACTTAGACATCCGAGCGCGGTTGAGCATCACCTGACCATCCATCAGGAACATCCAGTCATCAAAATCAACCACATAGGTTGAGTCATCGACCTTCAGCCGTAGCTGGTAACGCCAGTGCAAGGCGTTGCCGGCAACCTCACCGACAGCTTCCCCGACCACATCATCCGCAGTACCACGCCAACTGCCGTCGGCCTGCTTGGTCAGAGTCCAGACGCGCCGTTCGGTGCTGCCATCACTGTAGGTAAAGCGCTCGTCGAGCACGCCGACATCACCGTCCCAAGTGCCGGTCATGGCCACATGGAAACGCTTGACCACCTCGCCGGAGCGATTCTGGAACATGCCCCAGGCCTGCAACTCGCCGTTGAAGTAATCGCTCAGTTCCAGGCGAGGCTGCTCGCTGACGTAATCATTCACCTGCGGGCCGGTACAACCCGCCAGCAGCACCACCAGACAACAGATCAACAGCGTCCGCATAAGCACCTCAATCAACGGCTAAATCAAGTCGCAGCAGGTAAAACCGGCGCACACAAACGTGCATCAAGCAGGCGCAGACCTTCCTGATACAAGCTGTTGCTGCGCTCCAGCTCGCCCAGTTGCGCCAGCAGGCGCGCCAACTCGGCGCAGGTTTCTGGATGACGCTGAAAAGCCAGGCTGCTTTCCAGGTAATCCTTGGCCTTACCCCACAACTGACTGTGCAGACACAGCCGCCCCAGCGTCAGCAACAGACCGGCATCCTGTGGATGTTGCTTCAACCAGCCCTCGGCCGCCTGCAACTGCTTGCCCAGATCACGCCCATGCAGCAAGCCGTAAAGGCGCACCAGGGAGGTGTCGTAATGCTGTTTCAAGAAATGCCGCAGCAGCTCTTCCGCCTCTCCTTCGGCACCCAGTTGACGCAGTTGCTCGGCATACACCGCCAATAGCTCGGGCACCTGATGCTGCGCCGCCGACATGGCCTGCCAGACTTGCTGCAACGCCAGCAGCGCCACCTGAGCGTCGCCGTCAACCGGTTGAGCGGCCTGCAGCAAGCGCCCACGCCAGGCCTGACGCTCAAGCTCGCTCAGCTCGGCATTGCCCAGGGCTTTCTCCTTGCGTAAATCAGGTAACAACCCAAGCAGCGCCGACCAATCGCCCGACTGCAGATAGAGCTGCTGCAGCTGACGCAACACCAGATGATGGTGTGGATGACGCGAGCGCATGGCTTGCAGGGTATCCAGCGCCGCATCGGTCTGCCCGCGGGCCAGTTGCAGCTCGGCATGTTGCAGGGCAATAGCCAGTTCCGCCTGCGGCTGACGATTGAGCGCCTGCTCCAGCAGATCATCGCTGTCGTTGTAATGCCCCAACTGATGCGCAGCGCGTGCGGCGCCCAGGTAATAACTCAAGGGCTGCGGCGAGCTGCTGGCGGCCTGCTTAAGATGGCGTAAGGCGCGCGCCCAGCGGCCCTCTGCAAGATCAAGAAAGCCTTGCTCGGACGCCAATCGCACGCGACGACGGCTGTGCAGGCGTGACCAGGGATTGAGCAGGCCGCCGGACGTTACCAGCAGCCGTACGCTCAGGCGCAGTAGGTAAATCAGCAACCAGAGCACCAGCACCAGGGCGACAAAGGCCCACAGGCTGGATTCATAACGAAAGCCCTGGAAGGCAATCAGCACATAGCCCTTGTGCTCGGCCAGCGGCAGACCGAACAGCACCAGGCTGGCAACGCCAACAACCAGCGCAAGGATCAACAGCAACCAATAGAGGCGCTTCATTGCAGCGCCTCCTGCAGTTGCGCCTCGACATCATCGCTGGTCGCAGCGGCAGGTTCAGCCTCGACCTTTTGCTGACTGCGCGCGGCCTGTTTGGCTTGCATATAGGCCTGCACGGCATTCAGCGTCGGGCTGAGGTCCGGCGGCGTCACCGCAATCGGCCGCTCGGCCAGCTCATCAATGCGCGCCCGCAGGGCGCGGCTATTGGGGTTATCCACATCGAAGTGTGCATCCAGCACTTCACGTGCCTGCTGCAAGGCCTGGCGATAGACCTCGCTCTGACCATGCAACGCGCCCCACTGCGCCTGCTCCAGCGCCAAGCTGAGGGCCAGGCGCACCTGAGTCAGGCTCTGGCCGGCGAGCACCGGGCGGATATTGCGATCGGCGTTGAAATCGATGCGGAAGTATTCCGACAAGGTCTGCAGGCCACGCTGCCACCACTGTTGCTCGACCACCCCTGCATCGGCCAGCTCGCTGAGTACGCCACCCTCACCGCTGAAGCTCGGAGCAAGGGCATTGAGTTGCGCAACCTGCTCGCGTAATGCGCCCAGTTGCAGAAACAGCCCGGTACGGTCCGGGTTGGCGGTTGAGCGCAGGGCTTGCAGACTCTTGGCCAGTTGCTCGCGGGCGGCAAATGCGGCGGGATCATCCTGCTCATGGAGGATTTCATCGGCGGCCTGTACCAGCGCAGTGGCGCTGTTGATGTCCTGCAACGCGGACAGGCGCAGGCTGGCCAGACGCAGCAGATGCTCGGCCTCGGCCAGGCGCCAATCCTGCCGGCTGGCACCCAGCACGGTTTCCAGGCGCTGGTTGAGCAGCTGCTGATCGCCCTGCAGCTGCGCCAGCAGGCGGCGACGGGTTTCCAGCTCCTCGACACTGGGCAGCTGATCGAGGCGAGCCTCTAGTTGCTTACCCGTCTGCGCCAGGCTTTGCGCTTCACTGCGCGCGGCCTGCAGCTGGCCTTGCTGTTGTTGCTCGCGAGCGTCCAGCGCCTGCAACTGCCAAAGCCCCCAACCGCCTGCACCGGCGCCGGCTGCCGCAACCAGTAAAGCCAACAGTGCCAGGCCGTTGCCACGCGAAGCGGGTTTACCCGTAACCGCTGCGGGTGTAACGGGTTTCGCCGCAGCCTGCACAGGCTCGGACGGCTGTTGGTTCACATTGTGATCCTGCGGGGCTTGCTCTTTCGGAGTAGTTGCTTCGCTCACGTATCCATCCTTTGCGTCAGAGATCGGGGCAGGTTGCGCCTGCAAGGCTGCCAGCAACGCCGCGGCACTCGCGCCGCGGCAGTCCACAACAAATTGTGCACCTGCCGCACGGGCCATTTCGGCCACTCGCGGGCTGGGTACAAACAAGGGTAGCTGGGCCAGATCAGCCCAAGCTTCAGCGGCAAGCTCGCGCAAATGCACAAAGCCGTGTCCACTGCTGACCACCAGCGCGTTCAGGCGTTCAGCCTGAATGCGTTCGGCGAGCGCAGCCGGCGGGTAATCCGGCAGCACCCGGCGATACAGTGGCAGATAGTCCACCTGCACGCCTTGGCCGCGCAAGCGCTCGGCCAGTAACTCTCGGCCACCCTCGCCGCGCAGGATCAACACCCGCGGGCTGGCAGCCGCCGTCAGCGCCTGCTGCAACTGCGGCAGGGCGAGCAGCGCCTCGCTGTCATCGGCCTGTTCCGGGTAATGCACCTGCAGGCCATGCTCACGGAGAATCTGCGCCGTGGCCGCGCCGACGCTGAACCAGGGTTGTTCGGTAGACACTGGGGTTTGGTAGCGATCCAGCAGATCAAGCGCCAGCCGCGCCGCCGGCTTGCTCACCACGATCACCGCGCTGTAGTGCTGCAGATCGGCAAGCGTGGCGCGCTGCTCGGCACTCTCGCTCAGCGCCTCGATGGCCAACAACGGCAAGCTGCTGCTGTAGATGCCCTGCTCGGCCAAGGTTGCTGCCAGCGCGGCCGATTCCTGGGCCGGTCGCGTCAGCAGCAAACGCCAACCCATCACTCGGCAGCAGCCTCGCCATAGACGGCTTGCAGAATGGCCGCAGCGCCTTGGGCCAGTAAGGCTTCTGCAACCTGCACACCCAGCTGCTCGGCCTGTGCTAACGGAGCACGATTTTCCGCCCGCAGCAGCAACCCGCCATCCGGCTGACCGACCAGGCCGCGCAGCCACAACTGCTCGCCCTCGAGCACCGCGTAGCAGGCGATTGGCACTTGGCAGCCGCCGTTCAGATGCTTGTTAAGTGCGCGCTCGGCGCTCACCCGCAGCGCGGTATCACGGTGATGCAGGGGCGCCAGCAGGGCATGGATTTCGCTGTCGGCAGTGCGGCATTCGATGCCCACCGCGCCCTGGCCACCGGCCGGCAAGCTGTCTTCAGCACTGATCGAGGAGCGAATGCGCTCTGCAAAACCGAGGCGAATCAGCCCGGCAGCGGCGAGGATAATGGCGTCGTACTCACCGGCATCCAGCTTGGCCAGGCGGGTGTTGACGTTGCCACGCAGAAACTGAATTTTCAGGTCCGGGCGGCGCGCCAGCAGCTGGGCCTGACGGCGCAGACTGGACGTGCCGACCACGCTGCCTGCGGGCAAGGCATCGAGGCTGGCATAGGTATTGGACACGAAGGCATCGCGCGGGTCTTCCCGCTCGCAGATGCAGTACAGGCCCAGGCCTTCGGGGAAGTCCATCGGCACATCCTTCATCGAATGTACGGCGATGTCGGCCTGGTTCTCCAGCATCGCGGTTTCCAGTTCCTTGACGAACAAGCCCTTGCCGCCGATTTTCGCCAGCGGCGCGTCGAGCAGCTTGTCGCCACGGCTGACCATGGGCACCAGGCTGACCTTGAGGCCAGGGTGGGCCTGCTCCAAGCGGGCTTTGACGTGTTCGGCCTGCCACAGGGCCAGGGCACTTTTACGGGTGGCAATGCGGATTTCGCGAGACATGGGCAATTCCAGAAAACGAACTGCCGAGGATAATAACAGGCTGGCCCAGATCAGGCCTGCGACCCGGAGTCATCCGGATCGCCTGATCAGCCTTAGAGGTTGTGCATCAGCTTGCGCACCCCGGCCACATGCCGGCGACTGACAATCAGCGCTTCCTCGTTCATGCCCTTGAGGAACAGCTGGAAATGCCCAAGCGGCGTGCGTTGCAGACGTTCGATACGCTCACGTGCCACCAGCGCATTGCGGTGAATGCGCACAAAGCGATCACCGAACTCGTCCTCCAAGGCTTTCAGCGGCTCATCCAGCAGCACTTCGCCGCCTGCATGACGCAGGGTTACGTATTTATGGTCGGCAATAAAGTAGATCACCTGATCCAGCGGAATCAGCTCGATGCCTTTGCGGGTGCGTGCACTGATATGGCTGCGCGGGCCGCCACCGCTGTCTACTGCAGGACGGGTCAGGGCGGCGAGTTGCACACGGTTGGGCCGCTCGGCCTTCTTCAGCGCCTCACTGAGGCTTTCGGCGCGCACCGGTTTGACCAGATAGCCCACGGCGCTGACCTGAAAGGCTTCCAGGGCAAACTCATCATGGGCAGTGCAGAAAATCACGGCGGGCGGGGCTTCACGCTCACACAGCCTGGCCGCCACCTGCAGCCCATCCAGGCCCGGCATGCGGATATCCAGTAACACCACATCCGGCTTCAGGCTGTCGATCAGGCTCAGGGCCTCCTCGCCGTTGCTGGCTGCAGGTTCAAGCACACGATAGCCATCGAGTTCGCCCACCATACGGCTCAGGCGCTCTCGGGCCAGGGGTTCATCATCGACAATCAGGACATTCATAATGCACGGGCTTCCTGCTTGGGTCTCGCACAAGGATAGCGTAGACAAGTGAAGTGGCGTCCGTCACGGCGCTCTACGCTGAGACTGGCTCGCGGCCCGAAAAGTGCCACCAGCCGCGCATCGATATTGGTCAGCGCCTGATGGGTGCCGCGCGAGGGCGGCGTCTCGCCGAGTTGTTCGTATGGATTGCTCACGCACAGCTGGAATACCCCCTCGTGATAACTCGCTTCGACCCGCACCAGACCGCCCTCGATACGCGGCTGAATGCCGTAGATCAAGGCGTTTTCCAGTAAGGGTTGCAGCGTCAGTTGTGGAATCGGCAAATCGTCCGGCACATCGACAATCTCCCACTGCAACTGTAGACGCTCGCCAAGCCGATAGCGCTCAATCGATAAATATCGTTGCGCCAGCTCCAGTTCTTCGCGCCAAGGCACCAGGCTGCCGGGCTTGGCCAGGCTGGCGCGGAACAGGTCGGAGAGATCAAGCACCGCCTGCTCGGCCTTGTACGGGTCGACCACCACCAGGCTGGCAATGCTGTTCAGGCTGTTGAATAGAAAATGCGGGCGGATGCGCGCCTGCAAGGATTCGATACGCGCGCGCAACTCGGCCTGCTCCTGCTTGCGCCACTGGCTCTGCAGGTAGAAATAGCGCAGCAGCAACGCCGACATGATCAGGCTGATCAAGGCATGCCGCAGATACAGGTTGACCTCGCCGGTACGCGGCAACGGCCCACCCAGCTCGTAATAGTCCGCCACGGCAGTACAGATCAGGCTCAGGGTGACCACAATCGCGCAGCACAAGGCGCCGGCTGTAGCTGCGGGCATGCGCGCCATCAACGGGCGCAGGCGGCACAGCACGGCAGCCGAGAGCAGCACGATCCATTGCACAAACAGCGACGTCAGCGCCAGGCGCACCCAGTCGAAACCCGGCAGCATCGGCTCGGATAACACCAGCACCAGCACCAGCAACTCGGCCAGCAGCACCATGCTCAACAGGGCTTCTGGCTGGCAAAGTTCGGGCACAAAAAAGTCATCGACCAGTGGTGGTTGTTTTTCTGATAAAGCGCTTTTTATTTTCATCGCCGCAGTTTCCGCGTGAGCCGCGCCAGCAGCAAGATAGACAGCTGCGACCGGGCAAAATAAAGCACCGAAATGCGCCCGCCGCGACAAAACTGTGAACGGCGCAACATTGCTCTACTGCAGCCTAGCTGTGCCCACCGACAACGTGACGCGGCGAACTTACCGGCCAGCCTGTTATTATCGGCGCACTTTTCCGTCTTGCCGGCCACCCCAGCGTGGCCAGCCCGTTTTAGCGCACCAGCAGAGCGAAGCCCATGAGCACTGAAAAAACCAACCAATCCTGGGGCGGCCGCTTCAGCGAGCCAGTCGATGCCTTTGTTGCCCGCTTTACCGCCTCCGTCGAATTCGACAAACGCCTGTATCGCCACGACATCATGGGTTCCATCGCCCACGCCACCATGCTGGCCAAGGTCGGCGTACTGAATGATGCCGAGCGCGATGCCATCGTCGACGGTCTGACGCAGATTCAGAGCGAGATCGAAGCCGGCCAGTTCGACTGGCGCGTCGATCTGGAAGACGTGCACATGAACATCGAAGCGCGCCTGACCGACCGCATCGGCGTCACCGGCAAGAAGCTGCACACCGGCCGCTCGCGTAACGACCAGGTGGCGACCGATATCCGCCTGTGGCTGCGTGACGAGATCGACCTGATTCTGGCCGAGATCACCCGCCTGCAGCAGGGCTTGCTGGAGCAGGCCGAGCGTGAAGCGGAAACCATCATGCCCGGCTTCACCCACCTGCAAACCGCGCAGCCGGTGACCTTCGGCCATCACCTTTTGGCCTGGTTCGAAATGCTCTCGCGCGACTATGAGCGTCTAGTCGATTGCCGCAAGCGCACCAACCGCATGCCCCTGGGTTCGGCAGCGCTGGCCGGCACCACCTACCCGATTCAGCGTGAAATCACCGCACAATTGCTGGGTTTCGACGCGGTTGGCGGCAACTCGCTGGACGGCGTGTCGGATCGCGACTTCGCCATCGAATTCTGCGCTGCTGCTTCGCTGGCGATGATGCACCTGTCGCGCTTCTCCGAAGAGCTGGTGCTGTGGACCAGCGCGCAGTTCCAGTTTATCGACCTGCCGGATCGTTTCTGCACCGGCAGCTCGATCATGCCGCAGAAGAAAAACCCCGACGTACCCGAGCTGGTACGTGGCAAAACCGGCCGCGTATTCGGCGCACTGATGGGCCTGCTGACCCTGATGAAAGGCCAGCCGCTGGCCTACAACAAGGATAACCAGGAAGACAAAGAACCGCTGTTCGACGCCGCCGACACCCTGCGCGACTCGCTGCGCGCCTTTGCCGACATGATCCCGGCGATCAAGCCCAAGCACGCGGTCATGCGTGAAGCGGCGCTGCGCGGCTTCTCCACCGCCACTGACCTGGCCGACTACCTGGTACGCAAGGGCCTGCCGTTCCGTGACTGTCACGAAATCGTCGGCCATGCGGTGAAATACGGTGTCGAGTCCGGCAAGGACCTGGCCGAGATGAGCCTGGACGAACTGCGCCAGTTCAGCGAGCAGATCGAGCAAGACGTGTTTGCCGTGCTGACCCTGGAAGGCTCAGTCAATGCCCGCAACCATATCGGCGGCACCGCACCGAATCAGGTGCGTGCGGCTGTTGTGCGCGGCAGGGAACTGCTGGCGACGCGCTGATCGTCAGCTCACCAAGGGAAAGGGATGTCCCATGTTCGAGCTGTTGCTACGCGGCCTGACTGTCCTGGCAGAGGTCGCACTGGAGCTGGTGTTCGGCTACTTCTTCTACACCAGCGGCTGGCTGGTACTGCGCCTACTGACGCTGGGCAGCTATCCGCGCCTGCCGCTGCGTATATCCGACCCGATGGGCCCACGCAGCAGCTGGGTCAGCGCCTTCGGTTTTCTTTGCGTGGTCGGTCTGCCGCTGACTGCTCTGGTTTTTCTCTATGGCTAAGTATCCATGACCCTGAATATTCGCCCCGCCACCGCAGCAGACGCCGCTCTGATCCTGCGCTTTATCACCAACCTGGCGATCTACGAGAAAGCCGAGCATGAAGTGCAGACCGACGCCGCAGGGATAGAAGCAAGCCTGTTCGGCCCCGAGAGCAGCACCCATGCGCTGATCTGCGAACATGACGGCCAACCCATTGGCTATGCCGTGTACTTTTTCAACTACTCGACCTGGCTGGGCAAACACGGGCTGTACCTTGAAGACCTCTACATCAGCCCGGAAAAGCGCGGCGTAGGTGCAGGTAAAGCCCTGCTGCGGCATCTGGCGCAACTGGCCGTGGCCAAGGGCTGTGGTCGCTTCGAGTGGGCTGTGCTGGACTGGAACACGCCCGCCATCGAATTCTATGAAGCCTTCGGTGCCAAACCGCAAGACGAATGGACCACCTACCGCCTGACCGGCCAGGCCCTGCTGGACTTTGCCCAGGGCTAGCCCTTTTGGAGAAGCATATGAGCGAGCAAGAAGACGAAGATTTTGCCCAGGACACCCTAATCCAGGCCATCGAAAACCAGCTGGAAGCCGGCGAACCGGCCTTTGTCCAGGCTGTACTGAACAAGCTGACGCTGGTCGGTTACCAACGCGACGAGATTATCGAGCTGATGGCCCTGGTGCTGGCCGATGAAATCGACGCCATGCTGCGCGATGACCGCCCCTTCGATCTCGCCCGCTATGAGCAAGGCCTGCGCGCCCTGCCTGAGCTGCCCGAACAAGCGCCGTAATCGGCACGGAAAAATTTACCCCACTGCACGCCAACTTCTGGCAGCATCAAGTCACAGCAGACTGCCTGGCGCTTCACTACACTGCCTTCGCAGGCTGCCTGTTGTTTCAGCCGTTTTACCGCAGCGGGTGCTGCCGCCGCCGGCCGCAGCTCACTAAAACAAGAAGCTGGAGTACTTATGGCCTTTACCCCTGAACTGATTGCCGAACTGGAAATCCTCGCGCTGTTCAACCTGGGCACAACTCAGGAAGGAATCAAGGTTCACCACACTGCCACCCCCTCGGCGATTGCCGCTGCCCAACGCCTGCATGACAAAGGCCTGATCAACCAGCCAGACGGCGGTTATCTGACCAGCCTGGGGCTCGACGCCGCCGAACACGCGCAAGTTCTGCTGACCATTCTCAATGTGACCGAAGCGGCCTGAGAAGCGCCCTCAAATCTCGCCAACTAGCGCGATCGAAACCGCTTCCAAGCCAACCGAGCCTGCGTTGCAGCGACTTACTCAAGCTGCCCGCGACGCAGGCGATAACCCTGTATCCGCCAGCCATCTGGCAAGGCATGATCACGCACCGCCCTGCAGAGCCTGAGCATGAGTCGTACCGAGGAAATTCGTCCGGACATTGAAGACGGTATCGACCGCAAGGTACTGACGCAGTTGCGTGCGCGCTTCCTCAAACTCAATCAGAGCCGCCTGCAACGCGCCATGCAGGCGCTGTCGACACGCCAGCAGCTGGTACTCAAGCTGTTACCGCTGCTGTTTCACGTCAATCATCCACTGCTACCGGGCTACGTTTCCGGGCTGACTCCGGCCGGCCTCAGCGGTTTCGAGCCGGATGACGAACTGCTCTCCGAAGTGCAGCGTCTGACCCGCTCGTTCGCCTACAAACCCTATCGCGGCAAGCAGGCGCTGCCCATCCACGGCCTGTTTCTGATGGGCAGCCTGGGCACCGTCGCCCAAGCCGAACAGAGCGATATGGACTTCTGGGTGTGCCACGCCAGCGACCTCAGCCCGCAACAGCTGCATGAGCTGAACAAGAAGTGCGCGCTGCTGGAAAGCTGGGCGGCCACCTTCGGCGCCGAGGCGCATTTCTTCCTGATCGACCCAGCGCGTTTCACTCAGGGCGAACGCGAGGCGCAACTGACCTCGGACGACTGCGGCACTACCCAGCACTACTTGCTGCTGGACGAGTTCTACCGCACCGCCATCTGGCTCGGCGGGCGCACACCGCTGTGGTGGCTGGTGCCGGTGTATGAAGAGCAGCGCTACCAGCACTACACCAGCACCTTGCTGGCCAAGCGTTTTATCCGCGCCGAGGACGTGCTCGACCTCGGCCACCTGGCGCGCATCCCGCCGGAAGAGTTTATCGGCGCCGGCATGTGGCAGCTGTTCAAGGGCATCGAGTCGCCCTACAAATCGGTGCTCAAACTACTGCTCACCGAGGTGTACGCCAGCGAACACCCCAAGGTCGAGTGCCTGTCGCTGCGCTTCAAGCAGGCGGTGTTCGCCAATCGCCTGGATGTCGATGAGCTCGACCCCTATATCGTGGTCTACCGCCGCCTGGAGGAATACCTCAAGGCCCGTGGCGAGCACGAACGCCTGGAGCTGATCCGCCGCTGCCTGTACCTCAAGGTCGACAAGAAACTCAGCCGCCCACCGCGCAACAACCGCAAGAGCTGGCAACGCCTACTGCTGGAGCGCCTGACGCGCGACTGGAACTGGGACAGCCGCCAGCTGGCGATGCTCGACAGCCGCAGCCAGTGGAAGGTGCGCCAGGTCAGCGCCGAGCGGCGCATGCTGGTCAACGAGCTGACCTACAGCTACCGCTTTCTCTCCGAGTTCGCCCGCAGCGAACACGCGGGCAGCTCGCTCAACAGCCGCGACCTGGGCATCCTCGGCCGCCGCCTGTACGCCGCCTTCGAGCGCAAATCAGGCAAGATCGAATTTATCAACCCGGGCATCGCCCCGGATCTCGCCGAAGACACCCTTACCCTGGCGCAGAACCCCAGCCCGGATGAGCCCAATGAAACGTTGTGGGCGCTCTACAGTGGCAGCGTTAACGCTCAGGACCTGGAAGACTTTTCACCGCTCAAACGCTCGCGCGAGCTGATCGAGCTGCTCGCCTGGTGCCAGCGCAACGGCGTGATCGACAACAGCACGCGGCTGTCACTGCACCCAGGCTCCAGCGACCTGACCGAATATGAGCTGTCCAACCTGCTCAGCAGCCTGCAGCAGGTGGTGCCGCTGCCTTTGCCCGCAGTTGACGAAGCAGCGCTGCTCAGCGCCAGCGTGCCCGGTGAAGTGATGCTTTTAGTCAACGTCGGTATCGATCCACTCAAGCAGTTCAGCCAGATGAACATGCACATGACCACTGAGCGCACCGATGCCCTCGGCTATTCCGGGGTGCGCGAGAACCTGATTCTGACCATCGACCAGGTCACCCTGAACAGCTGGAACGAGCTGCTGGTGACCCGCTATGACGGCCCGCATGCGTTGCTCGACTGTCTGCGCGACTTCCTCAACGCCCTGCCCGCCAGCGGCAAAAAGCCTAACCTGCGGGTACGTTGCTTCTGCCGCAACCGCGCCACGGCGATTGCCGAGCGGGTTGAAGAGCTGTTCCGCGAAACGCTGGGCAGCTTCAGCAACGAACAGGCCAACCGCTACCTGCTGCAGATCAAACAGCACTACCACCTGCTCGAGCTGAAACCCGGTCACGTCAGCCACACCAGCCTGAAAGACCTGCCCACGCTGATCGAACACCTGGGCGAGGAGCTGCCTGGCTACAGCGAGCTGCATCTGGACCGCAGCGCCCTGGAAGGTGAAGACCTGGCGCTGATCCTGCCCGTGGGGCGGCCGCAGTGCATTCAGGTGTTCTACCGGCTGAACGAAGCCAGCGCCACGGCCGAACTCAGTGTGCTCGACGAGCACAACGCGCTATGGCGTCAGCAGATGCCGTTCCGCGATGAACAGAGCCTGCTGACCCCATTGCAACGCTTTCTGCAATCGGTGCTGTACCGACGCAACGCCCTGCTGCCACTGGATAATCTGCCGGCGCATCAGCCGCTGGAGGTGCTGTATTACCAGGTGCTGCCAGATGCGCCGCTGCGCGCCCAGCGCCTGGAGCGCAGGCCACCGCCGCTGTCACCGATCAGCCACCCGTTCTATGACGTGCAGGCCATCGTCGAGCCGGCAGATGGCAAGCGCTCGCACGTCACCTTGTACTGTAATCACCGCGAATTTTCCGAGCTGGAATACGCCGGCGACCTGTTCGCCGCGGTCGCCCAGCACATCCTCGCGCAACGCCGCGATGGCGCGCGCTACCCCTGCTATATCACCGACCTCGACCTGTCAGCGGTACTCGGCGAGGGGCATATGCAGAGCGTGCATTACCTACGGTACAAAAGCCGCCTGGAAGCGGCGCTGAATCAGGCATTGCAAAAGGCCTGATCAGCCGCGCATCGGCGCTTGCGGGTTCTGCAAGGCGTACAGGTAACAGCCGGCCAGGCTGTGATTGTCGCCCACCGAGGCGTAACTGGCGCTGAAAGTCATCGCCAACCCCAGGTGTTGATACAACCACTTACCGGTCACGCCAGGCGGCACCTGTGGCACCAGATCACTGTCATTCACCACGCGGAAGGTCGGCACCTGCTGCCCGTTGTAATGCGCGGCGAAATCGGGGGCGGCCAGGCGCGGACTGGCAAAGCTGTAGTGTTGCAGCGGCAAGTCCGGCCAGCGTTCGCGCAGATCCAACACCGCCAGACTGGAGAGCGCACCACCCAGGCTGTGTGCGCACACCCACAGCGGCCCGTTGGGCTGCTGAGTATCTACGGCCTGCAAAGCCTGATCGCGTAGCGAGGTGTAGAGTTTGAGAAAGCCGTCATGCACATTGCCCAGGCCAGCTTGCCAGGGATACGCGCGCTGATCGGCATCCAGATCGTCCAGCCAGTCCTGCACTGTGTCAGTGCCGCGAAACACCAGGTAGACCTCACCCTGCGGATCACGCGCGGCAAAGCCAAAGGGCTCCGACTCGTTGAGAAAGTGCAGCTCGCTGAGCACACTCCAGATCGGCGCGGAAAATCCCCAGCCGGACAACGCAGGCGGCTGCCAGGTGAAATCCTGCGGCCGCCGCGGGCGCTGCTGAGCTTGCCACTGGTTGTATTGGTCGTAGGCGAAACCGACCAACTGCGCGCATTGCAGGGCCCTGGAAAGGTCAAAACCCTGGGGAAAGTACATGGGTAGACTGGACATACGGCCTCCATGCCGAGATTGGCGTAGCTCTACTCTAGACTAGGCACGGCTGTATTCGCCCGCCGCTTCCGGCTGATATTCCACAGCCAGCAGCGTCAGCTTGAGCACTTTGCCGCCGGGCGCGGCCCAGTCGATATGCTGACCCACGGACAGCCCCAGCAGGGCCGTGCCGACCGGCGCCAACACCGATACACAGCCTTCACCGCCTGCGTCCTGCGGGTAAACCAGGGTCAGGTGGTAATCCTTGCCGCTGCTTTCCTCACGGCAATGCACCCGCGAATTCATGGTCACCACCCCGGCCGGCACCTCGTCATGGCCAACCACTTCGGCGCGGTCCAGTTCGGCCTGCAACGCGATGGCACTGGGGCCGAAGTCGTCCAGGCTGTCGAGCAGATGCTCCAGGCGCTGCAGGTCAAGACGGGTGATGGTGAGCGAAGGTGCGCTGGTCATGGTGCGGGTATGTCCCCTTTACGGATCGTGAAAAAAGCAAAACCCCATCACTAAGACGGGGTTTTGCAAGGCTTGGGCTGACCGTACCACAGCTAGTCAAATAAACAAGACCGCCCGGTCAAGGTGCCGCGCTACGCTGTTGCAAGCGCGCTTCAGCAGCCGCGCAGATGCTGCGTTTGCCCGCCATATCGGCTTTGCCCCAGTCGAGAATCTCCTGCAGCGTACGGCCACAGCCCAGGCAGATATCCTGATCATCCAGACAACACTGGCGACGGCAGGGCGAGGCGACCTCCTGGCCCGCGCCGTCAGAGCTCTTCGAACTCAAGGTCAGCACCGGATTGTTCCAGGGTGATACGCGCCAGCATTTCGCCCAGCTGCTCGTCGCTGCTGTCGCAGATCCAGCGCTCGCTGGCCTGGTCGTAATCGAAGTGGAAGCCGCCCGAACGCGCCGCCAGCCACAGCTGACGCAGCGGCTCCTGACGACTGAAGATCAGCTGAGTGCCGTTTTCAAAACGCACAGTCAGCACCCCGGCAGAGTTTTCCAGGTCGAGGTCCAGGTCGCTGTCATCGAAGATATCTTCCACCGCCTGCTGGGTGGCATCGACCAGATCGTGAAAGCGGGCTTCGGTCAAACTCATTGCGACTTACCTCAAAAAATTCAGCGACTGCAAAAGTCTTGGGCTGCGGTGATTAATGTTCTTTCAAGCTACGGCGATATTCGCCTGGGCTTTGCCCGGTCCAACGGCGAAACGCGCGGGCCAGCGAGCCAGGCTCACTGAAGCCAACCAGAAATGCGATTTCTGCCAGTTCCAGAGCCGGGTCGCGCAGGTAATGCAACACCAGTTGCTGACGGGTTTCATCCACCAACTGATTGAAGGATAACCCGGCTTCGCGCAAACGCCGCTGCAGGGTACGCGGACTAAGCGCCAAACGCGCGGCGATTTGCTGCAGGTCGGCGCCCACTTCCGGCAGCTGGCGGGACAATTCCAGGCGCGCGCGATCAAGCACGCTATGGCCCTGCTGGATCTCACCGAGCAGGCGATCAGCATAGGCATCGAGCATCAGGCGCACCTGAGCATCGGCCTGGCCGAGTGGCGTGGCGAGCAGACGCTTGGGGAAAACCAGGGCGTTATCAGCCTGATCGAACAGCACCGGGCAGCGGAAGATCCGCTGGTACTCGGAAGTATCCGCCGGTGCAGCATGCTGGAAGCGCACCTCGGTCGGTGGAATATCCAGGCCGCTGATCCAATGGCCGAAGGTTACCCAGCCGGCCAGGGTTTCCTCGCTGAGCTGACGCTTCTGCTGCGGCAACAACGGCTGCCAACTGTGCGCCACCTGTGGCTCCAACCCAGCGCGCGGCGGCTCGTCAGCCAGGTCGACCTGGCCTAGGTTGCCCACCAACGCGGCATAGCGCGCTTGGCGATGCAACGCGTCGGCTAGGGTCGCGCAGCTCATGATCAGATAACCCAACACACCGTAATAACCGGGGCGCACGGCCTCGCCCAGATGCAGGCCCAACTGCTCATCGCCGGTCAGCCTTACGCCATGGCCGAGCAGCTCCAGATAGGTGCTGGCGGCGATGCGCTGATCTCGTTGGGCGAGAAGCTGCGGACTGAGCTGCACCCGCTCGAGCAGTTCAGCGCTGTCGACGCCCTGGCGCGCCAGGTAGTCGAGCAAACCTTGCAGATAGGCAACGGAAACCGAGCTACTCACGGGTACGGGGTTGTCCATCCAGTCTCCTGATCGCTGGCGATGGGTGCAAAGCGAGGGTCTGTTCCCGTTTCGTTCGCGGCCGCGCCGGAGCTAGTTTTAGCGCGAGGCAAGGCACGAGACACGAAGTTTGGTTGTTCCAAATAAGTGTCGAGAAACGCAGCATCGCGCTAAAACTAGCCCGGCCCTTCGGGTTGCGCGAAAAATCTCGCCATGCGGTGTTGGAGGACTTGGCAAGGGAACACCATTACCTGCGTCCTCCGCCTAGCCTGGCGAGATTTTCCGTGGCAACGCGGCTCGTGACGAAATGGGAACAGACCCTAGCGCCAAAGATACAGGCAAAGCCCCGCCAGACGGGAACCCCGGCGCATAGGCAAGGCGCCGGGGGGTCGGTATACTCCGGCGCAATCATGCTTTATTACAAGGATTCCACCATGAAGCGGTTATTTACTGCCTTTGTCGCGATGCTTGCCGTCAGCGCCCTGCTCGCTGGCTGCGGCCAGAAAGGCCCGCTGTACCTGCCGGAAGAAAGCCAGCCAGCGCCTGCGCAAACCGAATAAGGACAGCTCATGAACGCCTTCAACTACCGCGACGGTGCGCTGTTCGCGGAAGGCGTGGCGTTGTCCGCCATCGCCCAACGCTTCGGTACGCCGACCTACGTCTACTCGCGTGCGCACATCGAGGCGCAGTACCGCGCCTATGCCGATGCCCTGCAGGGCATGCCGCACCTGGTGTGTTTTGCGGTTAAAGCCAACTCCAATATCGGCGTGCTGAATGTCCTGGCGCGCCTAGGCGCTGGCTTCGACATCGTCTCTCGTGGTGAGCTGGAACGCGTACTCAGCGCCGGTGGCGAGCCGAGCAAGATCGTCTTCTCCGGCGTTGGCAAGAGCCGCGATGACATGCGCCGCGCCTTGGAAGTGGGCGTGCACTGCTTCAACGTCGAATCCACCGACGAGCTGGAGCGCCTGCAACTGGTGGCCGCCGAGCTAGGCAAGACAGCGGCGATCTCGCTGCGGGTCAACCCGGATGTCGACGCTGGCACCCACCCGTATATCTCCACGGGTCTGAAAGAAAACAAATTCGGCATCGATATCGAGCAGGCCCCGGCCGTTTACGCCCGCGCCGCTGCGCTGCCGAACCTGCAGGTGATTGGCGTCGATTGCCATATCGGCTCGCAGCTGACCACGTTGCCGCCGTTTCTCGATGCCCTCGACCGTTTGCTCGCGCTGATCGATCAGCTCGACGCAGACGGCATCCGCATCAAGCACCTTGACCTGGGTGGCGGCCTCGGCGTGCAGTACCGTGACGAACAGCCGCCACTGGCCGGTGACTACATCAAGGCCGTGCGTGAGCGCATTGCTGGCCGCGACCTGGCCCTGGTGTTCGAGCCGGGCCGCTCGATCGTCGCCAACGCTGGCGTGCTGCTGACCCAGGTCGAATACCTCAAGCACACCGAGCACAAAGACTTCGCCATCGTCGATGCGGCAATGAACGACCTGATCCGCCCGGCCCTTTACCAGGCCTGGATGGATGTAGTGCCAGTACAGCCACGCGACAGCGCGACGCGCAATTACGATATCGTCGGGCCGATCTGCGAGACCGGCGACTTCCTTGCCAAGGATCGCCAGCTAGCCCTGGCCGAAGGCGACCTGCTGGCTGTGCGCTCGGCGGGTGCCTACGGTTTTGTCATGAGCTCCAACTACAACACCCGCGGCCGCGCCGCCGAGGTGATAGTGGATGGTGAACAGACCTTCGAAGTGCGTCGCCGTGAGACGCTCAGCGAACTCTTTGCGGGCGAAAGCCGCCTGCCGGAGTAAGTCTGATGCTATTGCGCTTTACCAAGATGCACGGCCTCGGCAATGACTTTATGGTCCTCGACCTAGTCAGCCAGCACGCGCATATCCAGCCGAAAAACGCCAAGCAGTGGGGCGACCGCCACACCGGCGTGGGCTTCGATCAGCTGCTGCTGGTCGAGCCGCCGAACAATCCGGACGTGGATTTTCGCTACCGCATCTTCAATGCCGACGGCTCGGAAGTGGAGCAGTGCGGTAACGGTGCTCGCTGTTTCGCCCGCTTCGTGCTGGACAAGCGCCTGACGGTGAAGAAGCAGATACGCGTGGAAACCAAGGGCGGCATCATCGAGCTGGACGTGCGCAACGACGGGCAGATCAGCGTCAACATGGGCGCGCCGCGCCTAGTGCCCGCCGACATCCCGTTCCAGGCTGAACAGCAAGCACTGAGCTACAGCGTGGCCGTCGACGGTCAGACCGTTGAGCTGGCTGCCGTGTCCATGGGCAACCCGCATGCCGTGCTGCGCGTCGACAACGTCGATAACGCACCGGTGCATAGCCTCGGGGCAAAACTCGAACACCATTCGCGCTTTCCGCAGCGGGTGAACGTCGGTTTCCTGCAAGTGGTCGACCGCCAACGCGCCAAGCTGCGCGTCTGGGAACGTGGCGCCGGGGAAACCCAGGCCTGCGGTACCGGCGCCTGCGCAGCGGCAGTGGCGGCAATCAGCCAGGGCTGGATGGACTCACCGGTGCAGATCGAACTGCCCGGCGGCAAGCTGAGCATCGAGTGGGCAGGCCCCGGCCAGCCCGTTATGATGACCGGACCCGCAGTACGCGTGTACGAAGGACAGGTTCGCCTATGACCGACAAGCAGGATTCACCCAAGCCACTGGATTCGGAAACGGTTGCCGCTTACCTGCGTCTGCATCCGGAATTCTTTATCGACCACGACGAGTTGATCCCCGAGCTGCGCATTCCGCACCAACGCGGCGATACCGTATCGTTGGTCGAGCGCCAGGTGAAACTGCTGCGCGAGCGCAATATCGAAATGCGCCACCGCCTCTCGCAACTGATGGACGTGGCCCGCGACAACGATCGTTTGTTCGACAAGACCCGTCGCCTGGTGCTCGACCTGCTCGACGCGAGCAGCCTGGAAGAAGTGGTCAGCTGCGTTGAAGACAGCCTGCGCCGCGAGTTTCAGGTGCCCTTTGTCAGCCTGATCCTGTTTAGCGAAGCACCGCTGCCGGTCGGCCGGTCGGTCAGCAGCGCCGAAGCGCATCAGGCCGTGGGCGGGCTATTGGCCGGCGGTAAAACCATCTGCGGCGTGCTGCGCGAGCATGAGCTGAACTTCCTCTTCGGCAGCGAAGACGGTGCTCAAGTGGGTTCGGCAGCGGTGGTCAGCATCAGCCATCAGGGCCTGCATGGCGTACTGGCGATTGGCAGTGCCGATCCGCAGCATTACAAGAGCTCGCTGGGCACGCTGTTCCTCGGTTATATCGCCGAAGTGCTGGCGCGCGTTGTACCCGGCTTTGCCACACCTTTGCGCTCGGTGCGCTAGCGCTAAACATCGCACCGACCTTGCAGCAGGGAGCTTCCATGCAAGACCTCCTGGACGCCTACCTCGAACACCTGCGCAGTGAACGCCAGCTGTCTTCCCATACCCTGATTGGCTATCGCCACGACCTGAGTACGCTGTTGGCGCTCTGCAACCAGGAGCAGATCGACAGCTGGAACGCGCTCGATACCCCACGCCTGCGCCGCATGATCGGCCGCCTGCATATGCTGGGTCAGTCCAGCCGCAGCCTGGCGCGCCTGCTCTCGGCCACCCGTGGCCTCTATCGTTACCTGATTCGTGAAGGTCACTGCGACAGCGATCCGGCCAGCGGACTGACGCCGCCCAAGGGCGAGCGCCGCTTGCCAAAGACCCTGGACGCTGACCGCACCGCACAACTGCTCGACGGCGCCTTGGAAGATGACTTTATCGCCCGCCGCGATCAGGCCATGCTGGAGCTGTTCTACTCCTCAGGCTTGCGTCTGTCGGAGCTGGTGGGCCTCAACCTCGATGGCCTCGATCTGCCCGCCGGCCTGGTGCGCGTCATCGGTAAAGGCAACAAAGCCCGCGAACTGCCACTTGGGCGCATGGCACGCGAGGCCATGCAGCAATGGCTGCCGCTTCGCGCGCTGGCCAATCCGGCCGATGGCGCGGTATTTATCAGCCAGCAGGGTCGACGTATAGGGCCACGCGCGGTGCAACTGCGCGTGCGCCAGGCCGGCGTGCGTGAGCTGGGCCAGCACCTGCACCCACATATGCTGCGCCACAGTTTCGCCAGCCATATGCTCGAATCTTCCCAGGACCTGCGCGCCGTGCAGGAGCTGCTTGGCCACGCCGATATCGCCACCACCCAGGTCTACACCCATCTGGATTTCCAGCACCTGGCCACGGTCTATGACCAGGCTCATCCACGGGCCAAACGCAAAGGCAGTACAGAATGAGCATTCAGCTGATTACCTTCGACCTCGACGACACCCTATGGGATGTCACCCCGGTGATGCAGGACGCCGAAGCGGCGCTGCGCAACTGGCTGGCGATGCATGCGCCGCGCCTGGGCGCGGTGCCGGTGGAGCATCTGTGGTCGATTCGCGCCACCCTGCTGCAGGCCGAACCGATGCTCAAGCATCGCCTTAGCGAACTGCGGCGGCGCATCCTTTTCCACGCCCTGGCAGATGCAGGCTATGCGCACGCGGATGCGCAAACACTGGCGGAGGCCGGCTTTCAGGTATTTCTCGCCGCGCGCCATCAGGTCGAACTGTTCGCCGAGGTACACCCAACCCTTGAAGCCTTGGCCAATCGCTTCCAGCTCGGGGTCATCACCAACGGCAATGCCGATGTGCGTCGCCTGGGTCTGGCCGACTACTTCCAGTTCGCCCTGTGCGCCGAGGAGCTGGGGGTCGGTAAGCCCGATCCGAAACCTTTTACCGAAGCGCTGAAACGCGCGGGAATTGCCGCCGAACATGCGGTGCATATCGGCGACCACCCCAGCGATGACATCGCCGGAGCCAAGGCCGCCGGGCTGCGGGCGATCTGGTTCAACCCGCAGGGTAAGACCTGGAGCGACGCGATTACGCCTGATGGCGAGATCCGCAGCCTGGCCGAGCTGCCGGCGCTGCTGCATAGCTGGGCGTAAACAGCGCTTAACCGCCACGAATAACGGCCACAAAAAATCGCCAGGAGCGTTTTTTGACGTTGCGCAGCGACGGCCCCGAAGGGGTGGCCGCCATGGATGGATGGCCACAAAAAAGCCCGCACGCGGATGGCATGCGGGCTTTTTGTTTTACAACAGGCCCTTAGATGGGGCGGCTGCCGTACTTGCTGTCCGGCTTTTTGGGCGGATCAGAGACCACATTCGGCTCGACTTCCTGCACCTTGCCACCACGGGAGAGGAACTCTTCCATGGCGCGGGCCAGCGCATCACGCTCTTTCTGCTTGGCTTCGATGCTCGGCAGTTCTTCTACGTCGACGGCGGCTTTGGCTTTTTTACCTTTGCTGGCGGGTACGACTTCGTCGTCACCATCGCCATCATCGCTGCTGTCGCCATCATCGGCGGCAGCCAGCTCCTCGCCTTCGTCTTCGTCAGCGCCTTCTAATTCGTCGTGTTCCAGATCTTCGTCGCTCATGTTCCAACCTCATGACTTGCGAAAAGCAGAGTAGTTATAGCCCAGCTGCGTCAGCTTTCTAACGTCGCTGATAAAAAATCCCGTGGCCTTGCCTAGGGTTGAGCACTGCGCATCGGCGAACTGCGCTCAACGGCGCGCATTCTAGGGTCTGTTGCCGCTCCATCACAACCGCGCACACGCTGAAAAACCACAACCTTTAATGGGTGCTCAGAAAAAATTGCCTGGAGCAATTTTTAACGTCGCGCAGCGACGGCCCGGAGGGTGGCCGCCAGGGATGGCAGGCTATAAAAAAGGGCGCCCTGAGGCGCCCTTGTCGAAACCAGAGGAAATCAACGCTTGGTGAATTCCGGGTAGGCTTCCATACCGCATTCGGCGATGTCCACGCCTTCGTACTCTTCTTCCTCGCTGACGCGCAGGCCAATCACCAACTTGATGATGGACCAGACGATCAGGCTGCAGACGAAGACCCAAGCGAAGATCGAACCGATACCCAGCAGCTGAGCACCGAGGCTGGCGTCGCTATTGGTCAGGCAGACCGCCAGCAGGCCCCAGATACCGACCACACCGTGAACGGAGATGGCACCGACTGGATCGTCGAGCTTGAGCTTGTCCAGACCGAGGATCGAGAACACCACCAGCACGCCACCCACGCCACCGATCAGGGTCGCTTGCAGGGCAGTCGGAGTCAGCGGCTCAGCAGTGATAGCGACCAGGCCAGCCAGGGCACCGTTGAGGGCCATGGTCAGGTCAGCCTTGCCGAACAGGATGCGTGCCACGATCAACGCCGCGATCAAGCCACCGGCAGCAGCCATGTTGGTGTTAACAAACACGTTAGCCACGGCGTTGGCGTCTTCGATGGTGCTCATCTTCAGCTGCGAGCCACCGTTGAAGCCGAACCAGCCCATCCACAGGATGAAAGTACCCAGCGCTGCCATCGGCAGGTTGGCACCCGGAATGGCGTTGACCTGGCCATTCGGGCCGTACTTGCCTTTACGGGCGCCGAGCAGCAGTACGCCAGCCAGAGCAGCAGTAGCGCCAGCCATGTGCACTACGCCAGAACCGGCGAAGTCAAGGAAGCCAGCTTCGTTAAGGAAGCCCGAACCCCATTTCCAGAAGCCCTGTACCGGGTAGATGAAACCGGTCATGACCACGGCGAAAGCCAGGAAGGCAAACAGCTTCATGCGCTCAGCCACGGCACCGGAAACGATCGACATGCAGGTCGCGGCAAACACCACCTGGAAGAAGAAGTCCGAACGCGCCGAGTAGTAAGGCGCATCGTCACCGCCGGCGAGTACCGACTCAACGCTGTTTTCTTCACCCAGCAGGAAACCCAGGCTTGGCAGGATGCCGCCTTCCGGACTGGAGTACATGATGTGGTAGCCGATCACCAGGTACATGATGCTCGCCACTGCGTACAGGGCGATGTTCTTGGTGAGAATTTCAGTGGTGTTCTTGGCTCGCACCAGACCGGATTCGAGCATGGCAAAACCCGCTGCCATCCACATTACCAGGGCGCCGCAAACCAAAAAGTAGAAGGTATCAAAACCGTACTGCAGTGCAGTCAATGCTGTGTTGTCCATGGTTCACCTCTTGCCGTTGCGCTTTTTAGCGCTATTCGGTTAAGACGTCCGGGTTGGCTCCGGACGCGCTCCGTGTGCTTACAGGTTGTAGCCGCGCTCGTTATGCAGGGCGAGATCGAGACCGATGGTCTCTTCCTCTTCGCTGACACGCAGGCCCATTACTAGGTCGATCACTTTCAGAATCACGAAGGTCACCACTGCGGTGTACACCACGGTGAAGGCCACCCCCTCGAACTGGATCCACAGCTGCGCCGGAATATTTTCCACCGTGCCGAAGCCACCCAAGGCCGGCGCGGCGAACGCCCCGGTGAGAATGGCGCCGACAATGCCGCCCACGGCGTGTACGCCGAACACGTCGAGGGAATCGTCATAACCCAGCTTGCGTTTCAGGCTGGTGGCGCAGAAGAAGCAGATCGCCCCACTTGCCAGACCAATCGCCAGAGCACCCATCGGCCCCGCGGTACCGGACGCCGGAGTGATCGCCACCAGACCCGCCACAGCGCCCGAGGCAATGCCCAGAACGCTTGGTTTACGGTGAGTGATCCACTCGGCGAACATCCAGCTCAGCGCCGCTGTAGCGGTGGCAATCTGGGTTACCAGCATGGCCATACCGGCGCTGCCGTTGGCTGCCAGCGCAGAACCTGCGTTGAAGCCGAACCAGCCTACCCAGAGCATGCTTGCGCCGATCAGGGTGTAGCCGAGGTTGTGCGGCGGCATGGCGGTCGTTGGAAACCCCTTGCGCTTGCCCAGCACCAGACAGGCCACCAGACCGGCGATACCGGCGTTGATGTGCACCACGGTGCCGCCCGCAAAGTCGAGCACGCCCCAGTCCCACATCAGTGCCCCGTTGCCGCCCCAGACCATGTGCGCGATAGGCGCATATACCAGGGTGAACCACACGGCCATGAAGATCAGCATGGCCGAGAACTTCATGCGTTCAGCGAAGGCACCGACGATCAGCGCCGGAGTGATGATGGCGAAGGTCATCTGAAAGGTGATGAACACGCTCTCTGGAATCCCAGCCACCAGGCTGTCCAGGGTCAAACCAGATAGGAAGGCTTTGGAGAAACCGCCGACGAAGGAGTTGAAGTTGACGACTCCCTGCTCCATGCCAGTGGTATCAAAGGCCAGGCTGTAGCCGTAAACGACCCACAGAATGCTGATCAACCCGGTTACTGCAAAACACTGCATCAGCACCGACAGCACGTTCTTCGAACGCACCATGCCGGCGTAGAAAAGCGCCAGACCGGGGATGGTCATAAACAGCACCAGTACAGTGGCGACCAACATCCAAGCGGTGTCGCCGCTGTTCAGGCTTGCCTCTTCGGCCATGGCAAAGCCAGGAACGAGAGACAAAAGGGCTCCTAGCCCTGCGATTTTTCGCAGAGTCATGGTTTAACTCCTGGGGCGTGGGGTTCGTTCGGAGGCTTAAACTGCGTCGGTGCCGGTTTCGCCGGTACGGATGCGAATCGCCTGTTCCAGGTTTACAACGAAAATCTTGCCGTCACCGATCTTGCCGGTGTTAGCAGCCTTGGTGATGGCCTCGATGACGCGATCGAGTTGATCGTCAGCGATGGCCACGTCGATTTTCACTTTTGGCAAGAAATCGACCACGTATTCAGCGCCGCGGTACAGCTCGGTATGGCCCTTCTGGCGACCAAAGCCTTTGACTTCAGTGACAGTGATGCCCTGCACGCCGATCTCCGACAGTGACTCACGGACGTCGTCCAGCTTGAACGGCTTGATGATGGCAGTGACTAGCTTCATGTAACTCTCTCCCGTGTATGGTGGACTTGCCCCAGGAATTACGAACCCGGCCCAAGTCTAAGCGCAGTGCCTGGCTTTTGTAATGCATCGAGCCCTGACTCAGCTGCACCGATGCTCACCAACCGCTCCCGACGAAACACTTCCCCGCTTCGCCTGACGCACCGGAACTGCATCGGTGCATGCGTCGCAAGAGACAAAGCAGAAAGCTTGCCAGAACCGCCAAAACCGATTCATTTCATGCAGTTACCCGGTAAACGGGCGTTTTAGCCCGGTAATAGCCAACAGCCAGCGCACAACAACGGTGCAGCAGCCCGTGGAGCAGCGCGCGAAAACTGTGCAGATGGCGCCAATCCTGACCTAGCCGCAGCCGGCAAGCCCGATAAGGCTGCGTGCTACACTGCCGCCATCTGTAAATGGAACCTCATCATGCTGCCACCTAAAGCCCTGCTAGACGCCCTGACCACCCACGCCTCGCGCCTGTTCAACAGTGACGCGCCCTTGCCGCGCGGCGAGTTCGAAGCCCAGTTCAAAGTGCTGCTGCAAAGCGCTTTCAGCAAACTCGACTTGGTTAGCCGCGACGAATTCGACAGCCAGATGGTCGTGCTCGCCCGCACCCGCGCCCGCCTGGAAGCTCTCGAAGCCAAGGTCGCCGAAATGGAAGCACGCAGCGCAGACGCCCCAGCCACCAGCGAGTAACGCCCACCGCGGATGCATCAGCCGATCAAGGAGTGATCGATGTCCCTGGCTATAGTCCACAGCCGCGCCCAGGTGGGGGTTGAAGCCCCCGCCGTCACCGTCGAAGCCCACCTGGCCAACGGCCTGCCTTCGCTGGCCCTGGTCGGGCTGCCGGAAACCGCGGTCAAGGAAAGCAAGGACCGCGTGCGCAGCGCCATCCTCAATTGCGCCTTCGAGTTCCCACCCAGGCGGATTACCTTGAATTTGGCACCGGCCGACTTACCCAAGGACGGTGGCCGCTTCGACCTGGCGATTGCCCTCGGCATTCTCGCCGCCAGCGGCCAGGTGCCGAGCAGCGCGCTGGAGCCGCTTGAGTGCCTGGGTGAACTGGCGTTGTCCGGGGCGATTCGTCCTGTGCAAGGCGTCTTGCCCGCCGCGCTGGCAGCCCGCGCAGCCGGACGCACCTTAGTAGTGCCCAAGGCCAATGCCGAGGAAGCCAGCCTCGCCTCGGGACTGACGGTGATTGCCGTCGAGCACCTGCTGGAAATCGCCGCCCACCTCAACGGCCAAACGCCGATTGCCCCCTATGAGGCCCAGGGCTTGCTGCGCCAAGTGCTGCCCTACCCCGATCTAGCCGAAGTGCAGGGGCAGATCGCCGCCAAACGCGCACTGCTGGTAGCCGCGGCCGGTTCGCACAACCTTCTATTGACCGGGCCACCAGGTACGGGAAAAACCCTGCTGGCCAGCCGCCTGCCAGGGCTGTTACCGCCGCTGGACGAGGACGAAGCACTGGAAGTGGCGGCCATTCATTCCGTGGCCAGCCACACGCCGCTTAGCACCTGGCCGCAAAGACCGTTTAGAACACCTCATCACAGCGCATCGGGCCCGGCGCTGGTTGGCGGAGGCAGTCGTCCGCAACCGGGTGAAATCACTTTGGCTCATCACGGCGTTTTATTCCTCGATGAGCTCCCCGAATTTGACCGCAAGGTTTTGGAGGTGCTGCGTGAGCCCCTGGAAAGTGGGCAGATCGTGATTGCCCGTGCCCGCGACAAAGTACGTTTTCCTGCGCGCTTTCAGCTGGTGGCGGCGATGAATCCGTGCCCCTGTGGGCATCTGGGCGATCCGTCCGGGCGCTGCCGCTGTTCCACTGAACAGATCCAGCGCTACCGCGGCAAACTCTCCGGCCCGTTGCTCGACCGCATCGATCTGCACCTCAGCGTGCCGCGGGAAACCACCCGACTGAACGCTAATGCCGAGCCCGGCCCAAGCAGCGCCGAACTGGCCGAGCAGGTGGTGCAGGCACGCCAGCAGCAACTGGCTCGCCAGGGCTGCGCCAATGCCCACCTCGATCTCAATGGCGTGCAGCAACATTGCAACCTGCAGGGCGAAGACCGCCAGTGGCTGGAAAATGCCTGCGAGCGCCTGGGCCTGAGCCTGCGTGCGGCCCACCGGGTGTTGAAGGTGGCGCGCACCCTGGCCGATCTGGACAAAGCGGTGCACATCAAACGCAGCCACCTGGCTGAAGCCTTGCAGTACCGCCCCAGCAACAGCGGCGCCTGAACCGCAGCCATAAAGAAGCCCCGCATGCGGGGCTTCTTTTATAGGGAGCTAGAGTTCTTACTGGTCGCGTCGAGCGGCTTGCTCACGACAGGCGTCGCCGAATGCCTTGAAGATTTTCACCGAATGCGGGTTCTGCGCCGCCTGCCACTCCGGGTGCCATTGCACCGCCAGGGTGAACTGCTCGGCACCCGGCAGATGAATCGCCTCAACCAGACCGTCCTCGGCATGGGCTAGCGCCTCGACGCCCTCGCCCAGCTGATCCAACGCCTGGCCGTGCAGCGAATTGACCGGGAATTCGGCCTCGCCCATCAGCTCGGCAAACCAGCTACCCGGCAGCGCACGCACGCTATGGCTGTCGGCATACTGCACCTCCACCGGCGCACTGGTGTCTTCGCGGTGGTCATTCATGCCCGGGACTTCGTAGACCTTCTGGTGGATATTGCCGCCCAGGGCCACGTTGATTTCCTGCATGCCACGGCAGATCGCAAACAGCGGCAGGCCACGGGCCAGTGCAGCGCGAATCAATGGAATATCGAACAGATCGCGATCCTTATCCTGACCCTTCGTCGGAGTCAGGTTTTCCTGGCCATAGAGGGCCGGATCGATATTGCTGCCCGCACCAGTCAGGTACACGCCATCGGCCATCGACAGGTACTGGTCGATGTCGTCGGCACCGCAGCAACTGGGTGCCAGCAGCGGCACACAGCCCGACAGTTCGACCAGCGGGGTTATGTATTTGTGAGTCATGACTTGATAGGCATGCCCTTTGCGCTCTTGAGCGCCCATGGACATCAGGACAACCGGTTTACGCGCGCCTGGGCGCTGTTTCGTATTGTTGTTGGACATACATCACCTTGGGGCAGCCGGGATTGGCTGCCGTTGTTGTGCAGAAGGGCTGACTGCTGTCGCGCACCTTCTGTTTTACGGCTGGTTGCGCCTGTCTAAATGCCCGCCGCAGCGGCATCAGAGGCTTTAGAGGCGTTAGAAACGCTCACCTGGCAGTCACAACCCTGTGAGCCAGTCTGCCAAAGCCGTAAAATATGTCAAACAATTAAGCTCAGATTGTTAAGAAATCAGACCACAAGCAGCAGACAGCTCAATCTAAAAACAGGATTAACCTTATGTTTTAAAAGCAATAATCTGAATAAGCCAACAATCGACAGTCCAATATTTTTTACGCTCTACACGCCACCCGCTCAACCACCGGCAGTTGCATAGCGCCCACATCGGCTACCAGATAATCGCGCAAGCGGCGAAAGCGCTCCTGGCCTCGGCGCGCCTTGGGCCAGACCAGGTAGTAGCTGTCACCACTGGGTACGGCGCTGGGCCAGGGCAGGCCGAGCCGGCCTTGGGCGACATCCTCAGCGACCATCACCAGATCACCGATTGACACCCCATAGCCACGCGCCGCCGCCACCATGCCCAGCTCCAGGGTGTCGAATACCTGACCGCCCTTGAGCGGCACCTGATCCGCCAGGCCCATGGCCTGCAGCCACTGCCGCCAGTCGCGGCGGTCTGGCGTGGGATGCAGCAGTTCGGCCGCTTGCAGACGCGGCAGATCCCAAGGCTGTTCGCTCAAGGCTTCAGGCGCGCAGACCGGAATCAACCATTCGGCAAACAGCTCGGTGCTTTCCCACTCTTCAGGGAAATCGCCCTGGCTCAGCAGCACGGCGCAGTCGAACGGCTCATGCAGAAAGTCCACCTTGTCCACGTCCATCCAGGCACTGGTCAGTTGCACCTCACTGGCGCTGCTCAGGCGATAGCGCGACAGGCGCGCCAGCAACCAGCGCATGGTCAGGGTCGACGGCGCCTTCAGGCGCAGCACCGCGTCGTCGACGCGCAGGGTGTTGCAGGCGCGCTCCAGCGCCTCGAAGCCATCGCGCAGCCCAGGCAGCAACATGCGCGCGGTTTCGGTGAGTTGCAGGCTGCGGCCGCGACGCTCGAACAGGCGGCAGGCGAAGTGTTCTTCCAGAGTGCGTACATGCCGACTGACCGCACTCTGGGTGATCGCCAACTCTTCGGCGGCGCGGGTAAAGGAGCTGTGCCGCGCCGCCGCCTCGAAGGCGCGCAGGGCATAGAGCGGCGGCAAGCGCTGGCTCATGACTGCAATCCATGAGTAATAGTCATGCCTGTCATCGCTATTATCCTTTTGTGCTGCCACGGCTGGCCCATGAGAATAGGCGCATTCTCTGCCTGCGCGGATCACCCGGGCAAGCCTTCTAACTGAGTAGAACTCATCATGCCGCATCCGCTTCGTGACGAACTGCGCGCCATCCTGAAACTCGCCGGGCCGCTGATTGCTGCGCAACTGGCGCATGTACTGATGGTATTTACCGACACCGTGATGATGGGCCTGCTCGGCCCTGCAACCCTGGCGGCTGGCGGCCTGGGCGCGGCCAGCTATTCCTTTGTGTCGATCTTCTGCGTGGGGGTGATTGCCTCGGTCGGCAATCTGGTGGCGATCCGTCACGGCGCACAGGACGCCGCCGGCGTCACCCGGCTGACGCAGAACGGTCTGTGGCTCGGCTGGGGCCTGGCGCTGCTGGCCGGCCTGGCGCTGTGGAACCTCGGCCCGGTATTGCTGCATTTCGGCCAGCAGCCGGAGAACGTCAGCGGCGGCATGCAGTTTCTCTCCACCCTGGTGTTTGCCCTGCCTGGCTACATGAGCTTTATGGCGCTGCGCGGTTTTACCAGCGCCATCGGCCGCCCAGGCCCGGTGATGGCCATCAGCATTGGCGGCGCGCTGGCCAACTTCGTCCTCAACTATGCCTTGATCAAGGGCTGGTTCGGCCTGCCGCCACTGGGCCTGGCCGGCATCGGCCTGGTCACCGCCGTGGTGATGAATGTCATGGCGCTGCTGCTGGCCTGGCATGTGTTGCACCACAGCGCCTACAGCCCTTATCCGCTGTGGCGCGGTCTTTCGCGGCCGGTGTGGAGCGAACTGAAAGAGCTGCTGCGCCTGGGCCTGCCGATTGGCGGCACCTACGCAGTGGAGTCCGGGCTGTTTGCCTTTGCCGCGCTGTGCATGGGCGCGCTGGGCAGCACCCAACTGGCCGCACACCAAATCGCGATCATGTCGGTGTACGTGGCCTTTATGGTGCCGGTGGGGATTTCCTACGCAGTGACCTTCCGTATCGGTCAACACTTCGGCGCCGGTCGCCTATTGCAGGCACGCCAGGCCGGACGCCTGGGCCTGGGCCTGGGCGCGCTATGCATGCTGGGTTTCGCCTGCCTGTTCTGGCTGGCGCCGCACTGGGTGGTCGGGCTGTTCCTCGACCACACGGACAGCGCCTATGCCGAGGTGGTGAGCCTGGCCGTGGCACTGCTGGCGATTGCCGCCTGGTTCGAGTTCTTCGATGGCATCCAGACCATCGCCATGGGCGCAATTCGCGGCCTCAAAGACGCCAAGACCACCTTCTGGGTCGGCCTAGGCTGCTATTGGGCAGTTGGCGCGCCACTGGCCTGGGCGCTGGCCTTCCCGCTGGGCTGGGGCGCCCAAGGCGTGTGGTGGGGGCTGGCCGGCGGCCTGGCCTGCGCCGCCATCGGCCTGACCCTTGGCTTTGAATGGAAAACCGCGCGCCTGCTGCAACCGACGCTTGCCGGCTTCACGCCACAGCCTAAGCGTCTGGTTTCTTGAAGCGATAAAACAGGTTGGGCTCGCTTACCAGATACAGCACACCCTGGTTATCCATGGCGATGCCCTCGCCCTGGGGCACGCTGCGGGTCAGGCCATTGCGCCCACCCAGCAACGACAGGCTGCTGATTGGCTTACCTTCTACATTCAGCTCCAGCACCAGACGTGACTCATCGGACAGCGCCAGCAGATGGCCGCTGCGCTCATCAAACTGCAGGCTGGACAGATCACGCACAAACAACCCGGCATCGCGTTTCTGGTCATCCACCACGTGCACCGCGAAAGGGCGCTGCGGATCACGCTGCGGGAAGCCGTGAATCTCGTAGATGCGCATCGGGTCGCGCTCCTTGGCGACAAACAGGCGCTGCCCAGCCGAGTCATAGGCCAAGCCTTCGAAACCCTTGTTGCCATTCAGGCCGATACCCAGCGAGAACTGCTGCGCCTGATCGGCATGCAATTCCGTGGTGGCGTCATCCACGCGAACCTTGATCAAGCGCTGCAGACGCTCGTCGGTTATCACGTACAAGCCCGGGCTGATGTACTCGACCGCCTCGGCGTCGCCAAAGCCATGCAAATCAATCCGCCGCAGCAGTTCGCCATCCAGCGACAGCTCGATCAACTGCGGCTTGTTGTTGGTCACGGTAAACAGGCTATTGCGGTTCGGGTCGAAGGTCAGCGCCGAGACGTCATCATTCAGGCCTTCGATCACTTTGGCCTCAAGGTCCACCTGATAATCCGACAACAACACCGAGTCCTGCTGGCCGGCGCCAGCCAGTTGCCATTGCTGCACATTGAACCAGGCCCGCTCAAACAGGCGGTATTCCTGAGCAAACAGACCGAGCAGCAACAACGCCAGCACAACAAGGCTCAGCAACAGGCGCTTCAGGGTGAAATGATCTCGCATGGCGCTTCACTCTCAACAGTCACGGGTGGCACAACGACGTCAGCCCGAAGCAGGGCTTCGGGCTGACATGGGCACATAATGGGGGCGACTTACTTGACCAGCTCGAGGTACTCGACATCAATTTCGCGGCTGGTCAGGTCACGGTCGACTTCACCACTGATCTTGACCACGGCCTTTTCGGAAATGGCCTGAGCGGGCCAATGCTCATCGTCGATCTCGACATTGATGGTGCCGCTGGCGTCCTTGAACTCATACAACTCATCCTGCAGGCGCTTGACGATCTGCCCTTGCAGTACCACCTGGGTGTCATCGGCAGCATCCAGCGCTGCAGCCACGGTGGTGACCTGAGCAGTGGCGCCTGGACCGGTGTAACCGGTGGCCATTGCAGCAGTGGAGAACAGTGGAGCCAGCAGCAGAGCCAAGGTGAAACGCTTCATGGGGTAACCCTCTAATCAGTTAAGTGATGGAGCCAGAGTAGAGGGCGTAGCTGAAGCCAGGCTTAATCGATGCTTAAGCCAAGCTTAATCCGCGACAGTGGACTGTTCGGCCACCGGTTCCTTACGCAGGACGTAGAACAGATTGGGTTCACTGACGATATAGATATTGCCGGCCGTATCCATGGTCACCCCTTCGGCCTGTTCAATGCCGCCACGCAGGCCATTCATACCGCGACTCAGACTGATAAAGCTGACCGGTTCGCCCTGCTCGTCCACTTCCAGCAGCAGGCGCGACTCATCCGAAAGCACCAAGGCATGGCCCGTGCGGGCGTCGTAGGTCAGTGAGGAAATATCGCGCAAAAACAGGTGCCCGGAACTCATCGGCTGGAGAACGCCAGTGGCACCGTCTTCGCCCGGAAACGGCAGGCTGAACAGCCCCAGCGGCCCACGCTCCTTGCCCAGCAGCACACGCTCGTTGCGCGAGTCCCAGGCAATGCCTTCGAAGCCCTTGTTACCGGCATCGATAAAGCCGAGATCGAAGGACGCCAGATCGGCAAACTCCAGACTGCGGGTCAGCGCGCCCAGTTTGAAAGTGGTCAGGGTGCGCTTGCGCTCATCGATAATCGCCAGGCGACCATCGGCGAGCATCTCCACCCCCTCGGGGTTGGCAAAGCCAAGCAGGTCGATACGCCGCATCACCTGACCATCCAGGGTCAGCTCGATCAGCTGCGGGTGTTTACCGGTTACGGTGAACAGCGTGTCGCTATCGGGGCTGTAGGTCAGCCCGGACACCTCGTCACCCTCTAGGCCCTGCAGCGGCTTGCCCTGCAGCACCGCTCGATAACCCGGCAGCCAGATGCTCTGTTGCTGCTCGATAGCACTTACCTGCTGTTCCTCTGCCCAGAAGGACAAACGGTCATCCCAGTGGCGATAGTTCATCACCAAAGCGCCAACCAGCAACAGGAACAGCAGCACAATTAGCCAGCGCAGACGCACCAGCCGAGCAATCCAGATCGACATCGCACACAACTCATCAGAACGATGGCTATCAGACTAGAGAGCAACCCTTAAGTTTCTGTTAAGCCGCCGGGCCAGCAGGCACCTCCAGGTGCCCATCAGCCAAGCCTGACGACTCAAAACGTGGTTCACAGGTAGTTTTTCAACGACCTGTTAGAGCGCGCGGCTGGCAAAGCGGCTATGACCGACCAGTTCCAGCACCAGCTCATCGCCCTTGTGCAGCGGACCGACACCCACTGGCGTACCAGTGAGGATCACATCACCCGGCTGCAGGCTGAAGTGGCCGCAGATGTGCTGGATCATCGGCAGGATTGGGTTGAGCATGTCGCGGCTATTGCCGTCCTGACGCACTTCACCGTTGATCGCCAGACGAATGCCGATATCAGTGAGGTCTTCGACTGCATCGCCAGGCACGAACGGCGCCAGCACGCAGGCACCGTCGAAAGATTTGGCGGTTTCCCAGGGGTAACCCTTGGCCTTGAGCGTGGCCTGCAGGTCGCGCAGGGTCAGGTCCAACGCCGGGGCGAAGCCGGAGATGGCATCGCGCACTTCTTCAGCGTTCGGCGTGCGCGACAGCGGCTTGCCAATCAGTACGGCGATTTCCGCTTCGTAATGCACATCACCCTTACCCTCCACCAGGGTAAAACCGTCATCCAGCGGCACCACACAGCTGCCCGCCTTGATAAACAGCAGCGGCTCGGTCGGCACCGGGTTGTTCAGTTCTTTGGCATGCTCGGCGTAGTTACGGCCGATGCACACCACCTTGCCCATGGGAAAGTGGATATGGGTGCCATCGACATACTGATGCTGGTAGCTCATAAGCAACTCCTGATGGGAATGCATGACGCCGCTCGTTGTGCGAGCAGACGGCGTAGAGCGGTAGCCCCGCCCTACGCCCTGAATCGTTGATCGCCCATGGTGGACGACCTTTCACGGGCTGTCGTTTCGACTAAAGACTTAATCAGCTTGCTGAAAGCGTTGCGAGCGAAGGCCAGGCAAGGCGGCGGAGTCGGGAAAAAGCGGAGTTGGCTTGTGCCAATGAGCATTTTTCCTGACTTCGCCAACGCAGCATGACCGAGCGCAGCAGCTTTCAGAGCGGGAAGATCTTGCCTGGGTTCATAATCCCGTTCGGATCGAATACCTGCTTGATCGCTTTCATATAGCCAATCTCGGCTTCCGAACGGCTGTAGGTCAGGTAATCGCGCTTGGTCATACCCACGCCGTGTTCAGCGCTGATTGAGCCGTTGTACTTCTGCACGGTCTCGAACACCCACTTGTTGACGGTGGCGCACTTGGCGAAGAACTCGTCCTTGGACAGGTTCTCTGGCTTGAGGATATTCAGGTGCAGGTTGCCATCACCGATATGGCCAAACCAAACGATTTCGAAGTCCGGGTAGTGTTCGCCGACGATGCGGTCGATGTCGTGCAGGAAAGCCGGCACCTTGGAGACGGTAACCGAAATATCGTTCTTGTACGGCGTCCAGTGGCTGATGGTTTCCGAGATGTACTCGCGCAGCTTCCACAGGTTCTGCAGTTGCTGCTCGCTCTGGCTCATCACACCATCCAGCACCCAGCCCTGCTCGACGCAATGTTCGAAGGTGGCCAGAGCCGCCTCGGCGACTTCCTCGGTGGTGGCTTCGAATTCCAGCAGGGCGTAGAACGGGCAATCGGTTTCAAAGGCCGGCGGCACGTCACCACGGGCCATGATTTTGGCCAGGGCCTTATCGGAGAAGAACTCGAACGCAGTCAGGTCAAGCTTGTTCTGAAAGGCATGCAGCACCGGCATGATCGAGTCGAAGTCCGGGGTGCCGAGCACCATGGCGGTGAGGTTCTTTGGCGCACGATCCAGGCGCATGGTGGCCTCGACGACGAAGCCCAGGGTGCCTTCAGCGCCGATAAACAGCTGACGCATGTCGTAGCCGGTGGCGTTCTTGATCAGGTCCTTGTTCAGCTCCAGCAACTCACCAGTGCCGGTGACGACCTTCAGCCCGGCCACCCAGTTGCGGGTCATGCCGTAGCGAATCACCTTGATGCCGCCGGCATTGGTGCCGATATTGCCGCCAATCTGGCTGGAGCCGGCCGAGGCGAAGTCCACCGGGTAATACAGGCCCTTGTCCTCGGCGAACATCTGCAGCTGCTTGGTCACCACGCCCGGCTGACACACGGCGGTGCGGTCAAATTCGTTGAAGTCGAGAATCTGGTTCATATAGTCGAAGGCCACGACCACTTCACCATTGGCTGCCACCGCGCCGGCGGACAAGCCGGTACGGCCACCGGACGGCACCAGCGCGACCTTGTGCTGATTGGCCCAACGCACGATGGCCTGGACCTGCTCGATGCTCTTGGGGAAGGCAATTGCCAGCGGCGCTGGGGCGAAGTGCTTGGTCCAGTCCTTGCCGTAGGCGTTGAGGGAATCGGCATCGGTGAGCACTTTGCCGGGCTCAACCAGGGTCTTCAGCTCTTCGATCAGCGCAGGGTTGGTCATCTACGGAACTCTCAAACGATTCATGGTCACCCTGAGCACGCTTCATCTGCCAGGGTAGGTGTTTCGCGGGGCTCGTATGCTAGCATACGCACCCCGTGAATCGTGCCCCCGCGCCGATCTGCGGGCTGCGGCCGGCGGCGCTCGGCCTCTTCCCTGACACTATTTGTGGGACAACAGGTACTCCGATGAGCAAGACCTCTCTCGACAAGAGCAAGATCAAGTTCCTTCTTCTTGAAGGCGTCCACCAGAATGCAGTGGACACCCTGAAGGCCGCTGGTTACACCAACATCGAGTACCTCAAGGGCGCACTCTCCGACGACGAGCTGAAAGAAAAGATCGCCGACGCTCACTTTATTGGCATCCGCTCGCGCACCCAGCTGACCGCCGAAGTCTTTGACTGCGCCAAGCGCCTGGTAGCCGTGGGCTGCTTCTGCATCGGCACCAACCAGGTTGACCTCGACGCCGCCCGCGAGCGCGGTATCGCCGTTTTCAACGCCCCCTACTCGAACACCCGCTCGGTGGCCGAACTGGTACTGGCTCAAGCCATCCTGCTGCTGCGCGGCATCCCCGAGAAGAACGCCTCCTGCCACCGTGGCGGCTGGATCAAATCGGCGGCCAACTCCTTCGAAATCCGCGGCAAGAAGCTGGGTATCGTCGGTTACGGCTCGATCGGCACCCAGCTCTCGGTACTGGCCGAAGCCATGGGCATGCAGGTGTTCTTTTACGACACCGTGACCAAGCTACCGCTGGGCAACGCCACCCAGATCGCCAAGCTGCATGACCTGCTGGGCATGTGCGACATCGTGTCGCTGCACGTGCCTGAGCTGCCGTCCACCCAGTGGATGATCGGCGAGAAGGAAATCCGCGCGATGAAAAAGGGCGGCATCCTGATCAACGCTGCACGTGGCACCGTAGTTGAGCTGGATCATCTGGCAGCCGCGATCAAGGACGAGCACCTGATCGGCGCCGCCATCGACGTGTTCCCGGTCGAGCCGAAGTCCAACGACGAAGAGTTCGAAAGCCCGCTGCGTGGCCTGGATCGCGTGATCCTGACCCCGCATATCGGTGGTTCCACCGCCGAAGCCCAGGCCAACATCGGCCTGGAAGTGGCCGAGAAGCTGGTCAAGTACAGCGACAACGGTACCTCGGTGTCTTCGGTCAACTTCCCCGAAGTGGCCCTGCCGGCGCACCCGGGCAAGCACCGTCTGCTGCACATCCACGCCAACATCCCGGGCGTGATGAGCGAGATCAACAACGTGTTCGCCGAAAACGGCATCAACATCTCCGGCCAGTTCCTGCAGACCAACGATAAGGTCGGCTACGTGGTCATCGACGTCGACGCCGATTACTCCGATCTGGCGCTGGAGAAGCTGCAGCACGTTAAAGGCACCATCCGTAGCCGCGTTCTGTTCTAAGCGCTACCGCGATACGAAAAAGGGAAGCTTCGGCTTCCCTTTTTTATATGGCCTGCCATCCATGGCGGCCACCCTTCGGGCCGTCGCTACGCGACGTTAAAAATGGCTCCCGGCCATTTTTTGCACGCGGGGCTGACTATCCTTCCAGCTCTCGCAACGCCGCCTCCGCCGCCGCCAGCTCCTCTTCGCTAAACACCTGCACACCAGCACGCCGCAAGGCCGCTGCAGTCACCCCTTCACCAGCGACGCGGGTGCCGCTGAAGCTGCCGTCATAGTTCTCCCGGTTACCGCACGAAGGGCTGCGTGCCTTGAGCAGTGCCAGTCGGATGCCATGCTGCGCCACCAAGGCCAGAGCCTGCTGTGCGCCGTCAACAAAAGCCGCCGTGACATCCTCGCCATTCACCGTCAGCACAGGCAATTTCCCATCGAGTACTTTTGCCCCCTGACCGCCAGCTATTTCCGCTGGCGCGCGCGGAGTTGGCAGGCCGCCGGCGACTTCCGGGCACAGCGGCACAATGCGCCCCTCCTGCTGCCAGCGCTCCAGCAGACTGAACGGGCCATGGGCGCCGCCGTCATAACGTACGCGCTGACCCAACAGGCAACGGCTCACCAGAATCTTCTGCATCACTCACTCTCATTAGTCACCCGCCGTAACACCGTCAGGTTACTGCGCCTGCTGGCCGCCGATCAAAGGGACGGGCTGCCGAGCAGATTGCCAAGCACATCACGCCGGCAGCGCCATTCGCGCGCAATGCCGGCCTATCCTTCGGCGGGAAGCACCCTGACCTGATGGCGCGCGCGTCAGGCCAGGCACAGACTCTCGGCACTCTAGTCGAGGACACACCCATGCATCGCCCACTTCGCACCCTTGCCCTGTCACTCGCCGCCAGCCTTGCGGTCTGCACCCTGCCAAGCCAGGCGGCCCTGCTGCCGATGGACAACCAGAGCCTGAGCGAGATCAGCGGTCAGGCCGGTATCAGCATCCGTGCCGACGTGCTGGCGACGATCAACCGGATCAGCTGGAATGACGATGGCGGCAGCGCTTCGTTGCGCAATGTGAAAATCGACAACGGCTGTCTCACCCCCGCCAGCTGCCCGAACGGCTCTGGCGGCAGCTTCGCCTTCGGTGCGGCGCAGCTGGGCCTGACCCTGCCGATATTCGGCGTCAACCTGCCCACCCTGAAGATCGATGTGGTGACCAATGGCAGCGGTCAGCAACAACTGCAACTGACCCTGCCCGACCTCACCACCATCAACGAACAGTTGGTGGCCAGCGGCATCCCGGCGCAGCGCATTCGCGTACGAGTGGCGGCTGATATGTACGTCGGCGAAAGCCGTCTGGGCAGCATCGAAATGCGCGACATCACTGATCTGCGCGGGACATTCAAAGTCTGGGGCCACTGAGTAGCGTTACAGCGGCCCATTACCCCGACGGCGAAACCAGCCGGTCAGCGACAGTCGATCACGTCTGGCCGGCAAGACCTCATGGGGCATATCGGCAGACAGAAACAGCAGCAGGCTGCCCGCCTGCGGCAACACATCACGGGTCTCGCCGTTCGGCAGATACAAACGCAGCGCGCCGCCGTGCTCGGCCTGCCAATCCTCATTGAGATAGAACACCGCGGACACCGCACGACGATCATCATCGCGAAAGCGATCCACGTGCTTCTGGTAGAACGCACCCGGTGGATACAGGGCGAAATGCCCCTCGAAATCCTCCAGCCCCAGGTACAAGCCCTGGTTCAGCGCCAGCCGCAGCTCATCAAACGCCTGTAGATATTGATCACAGGCCTTGGCCTGACCGGCTTCCAGCCACTGAATATGATCGCCGCGAACCCCTTCGCGGATCTGCTGCTGCGCGCCACGGCCGACGCCGGCGGGGGCCAACGCACCTTGTGCGGCACGTTTACGGCACTCTTCGGCCAGTTCGAGGGTCAGAGAGGGGGCAATAAACTGCGGCTGTAGCGACCAACCCTGTTCGGCCAGGTCGTCAACGATGCGGGTCAGAAGTGCGCTGTGGGTATCGGTCGTCATGCCGGCGATTCTACCAGCGCCCTGCCGAGCCTCGACAAGCGTCAGCATGCCGCAGAAAATAGCCGCCCCTGAATGGAGTCCCGAATGCGCGCCCTTTCCGTTGTACTGACCCTGCTGCTTAGCCTGCCCGCCCTGGCTGACGATTACCTGCAGTTGTATCAGGCGGCCGGCTGGCCGCAACAGCGCATGCACTTCAGCGACGCCCTGCAGGCCGCCCAGGAACGCTACCGCAGCAGCCTGCCGCCGGCGGTGTATCAGGCGTTGGTAAACAACAGTAACCAGCGTTTTGCCGCTGCGGCGGTGGATCAACGTGCGCAACAGGGCATGCGCGACAACCTCAGCAACCCGGCCAGCGCGCTGCAGTTCTTCCAGTCGCCACTGGGACGCAAGATTGTCGATGCCGAGCTGCTCGCGACGCGCAGTGATCAACTGGCGCGCTACGCCAACGGCCTGCCACGCAGTGAAGCCAGCGCCACCCGCCGCCTGCTGATTCGCCACCTGGCCCAGGCGCTACCGGCGCGGGAAGCCGGTGCCGAAGTCAGCCTGGCGCTAGCCGGTGTGGCCGCCGACAGCCTCAGCCAGATGCTCCCAGGCCTGCTCGGTGGCGACAGCGCCCAGGCCATGCTCAATGGCCAGCGCCAGCGCCTGATGGAGCAGATCGGTGCGGATCTGGATAACACCCTGCTGCACGTCTACCGCGAGCTGAGCGATCCGGAGCTGGAAGAGTTTGTCAGCTTTGCCCAGTCAGAAAGCGGCAAGAGCTACTACCAGGCGGCGCTGGCCGCCATCCGCAGTGGCTTGGCAGTTGGCCAGAGCAGCGCCAGTCTGGCTCCTGCTCCACGCGGTATCTGATTAACTCAACCGCTGGCTGAGAAACTCGAAATAGCGCTGGCGCAAGGCTGGCGCTTCGTTGGCCAGGTGGTGCCGCGCTTCGGGCAGACGCAAAATCTGCGGCGCAGCAAACTTGTCCTGCAGCACCTGAAGGTTGTGCTGCCAGGCCACCGTCATGTCGGCTTCTCCCTGAATGATCAACGGGCTGCGTGTACTGCGTGGCGCGACTTCGATATGTGGCACCCACTGGCTGAGTGCACCCACCCAGGCGGTTGGCAGGTTGCGTGGCTGCAACGGGTCCTGGTGATGAACGAAGTCGATAAACTCGGCATCGCTGGAATTGACGCTGAAACGCCGGGGAATCTCGCTGACAAAGCGCTTCATGATGCGGTAACTGAACTGCGACCAGCCCCACGCACGCGGCCGCACCAGCGGCGCCAGCAGAATGGTTTCACCGATTGCCGCGCCAGGGCTGCCGGTCAGCAGGTAGTCGATCAGAATCGCCCCGCCGGTGCTTTGTCCGCACAGGTGCCAGGGCTGCGGCAGCTCTAGCGCAGCCGCCTCAGCCAACACCGCCTGCAACACCGCTTGATACTCGCTGAACGCACCGATGCTGGCGCGCGCACCGCTGGACAGGCCGTGCCCAGGCAGGTCGAAAGCCAGCACCGCAAAGCCCATACCCAGCGCCCACTGGATTACATGGCGATACAGGCCAACGTGATCGTAATAGCCATGCAGCAGCACCAGCGTGGCGCGCGGCTGCTCCGGCCACCAGGCCTGTACAGCGATCTGGTAGCCCGCAGCCTGCAGCGTGCCCATACGACTGCGTGCCGCCCAGGTGTCGCTGAAACCGTAGAACTGCCGGTAGGCCTGCTCGCCCGCAGACAGGTCAACGGCTGCGGCCAAGGGTCGCAGACTGGCAAGCAGGCTTTCCGGCTGAAACGGCTCAGGCATTGGCTTTCCATCATTCATGCGGGGGAAGTTCCGGCCATCCGGGCCGACGTCATCAGGTTGCGGATATTCTGCTGTCGCGCCAGTCATGGCAAGCTGCGCGCCTGTTCAGCGAAAACTCATCATGACTCGACCCACGCGCAAGACCCTGCTCGCCAGCCTGCTGATTCTGTTCTGGGCCGCCGCCATGCTGGCCGCCTACAGGTGGTATGAAGCGCGCTACCTGCGCAGCTTCAACGAGCAGACCGCGCTGTTCTACGGCGAGCAGCTGCGCCTGCCAGCTGAGCTGGCCGGTCCCGGACCGATCCGTCTGGTGCACTTCTGGGACCCGGCCTGCCCGTGCAATGTCGGTAACCAGCAACACCTGGCCGAGCTGATCGAACGCTTCGCCTCCCAGGGCGTGAACTTCTATGCCGTGCAAAAACCTGGCAGCAGCGGCCAACTGCCCAGCACCCTGAGCGCCCTACAACCGCTGCCTGAGCTGACGGGCAGTGCGCAAATCCCCGCCAGCCCGGCGGTGGCGATCTGGGATCGCAATGGTCAGCTGGCCTACTTCGGCCCCTACAGCGAAGGCGCCGTGTGCACCTCCAGCAACAGCTTTATCGAGCCGATTCTGGATGCGCTGATTGCCGAACGCCCGGTCAACGCCAGCAATACCCTGGCGGTGGGCTGTTTCTGTGACTGGCAGAGCCACTGACTATCTCAGGCCATCCGGGGTAAAGCGCTGAAATATCTGCTGCGCCTCACCACTGGCCTGCAACTGTTCGAGCTGCCGATCAAATTCTCTGACCAGACTTTCACCGCGCGGCGAGCCCTTGCTGACCAGTAGAAAGAACGCCTTACTGGCGACCAGTGGCACATGGCGCAGCTGCTCATGGCCCTGATAGATACCCAACGCCAAACCGCCATACAACGGCTCGATCTCACTGGGGAAAAAGTCGCAACGCTGACGCTGCAACATGTCCAGATTCTGCTGGATGCTAGGGAAACGCTTGATCGGCTCACCCACACCGTAGGGCTGGTAGTTGTAGCCGATTACTCCGCACACCCGGTAGGGCTGCAGGTTCTGCAGCAAGGCTGGCAGCGGCACTTCGGCAAAGCGCTGGGCGGAGTAGAACAGCCCGAGACGCGTTTCATACAGCTGCGCGCTGTAATAGGCATAGGCGGCGCGCTCGGCGTTGTAGCTGGCATCCCAGGTCAGCTCGCAGCGGCCCTTTTCAGCGAAGTCCGCCAGTTCCTGCTGCACCCGCGCCCAGGGCATGTAGTGCACGTCATAAGGCAACTGCAAACGCTGCAGAATCTCCAGCACCAGGGTACTTGCCGAACCCGTCAGACGGCTGCGGTCCACCTCGCCATCGCTGCGCTGCCAATAGGTGTAGGGCGGCCACTCGTTGCTGTCGCCCAGGCAGATCTGCACTGGCGGCGCGGCCAGGCAGGGCATCATCATCAGCGCCAATACTCCACTCGCCATCATTCGCCACATAACCGCTACCTCTGGCCTGTGTAGAAAGGCTAGATCAGTCTGACGCCGTTATGCCCACAACCGACTGTCGGCGAAAGCCCACTGGCGTCGCGCCCTGCCAGCGCTTGAACGCGCGGTAGAACGGCGACAGCTCGGCAAAGCCGCAGGCGCGCGCCACTTCACGGATGGCCAGGCCGCTGTCGAGCAGGGTCTGTGCACGCAGGCGACGCACTTCATCATGCAGCTGGCGAAAACTCTGCTGCTGTTCGGTCAACGCCCGCTGCAGCCCGCTGACGCTATAACCCAGCGCGGTGGCGCAGCGCGGCAGGTCGCACAGCTGCACACCCAGGTTGACCTCCAGCCAGTAGCGCACGCGATTGAGCAGCTGGTTTTCTTCCAGCTCGGCCAGCTCCACTTCCGCCTGTGCCCAGAGCACCGCGAACAGCCGCGGGTTGGCGCTGCGCGAGGGCCGGCTGAGCCAGGCGCGCGGGAAGATCAGCGCATCATGCGCCTGGGCAAAGCGCGGCAGCAGGCCAAACAGCCGGCGATGCTCACTCAGCCGACGTGGGGCCGGGTGGCGAAACTCCACAGCGTCGAGCGCAAAGCCGCCGTCGTTGACGCTGGCGAGCATCTTCTGCAGCAACAGCGCCAGGCACTCCATCTGCTGGCGCAACGAGCCGACGCCACGGTAATTGAGGTCGAAGATCAGGCGCGCCTGCTCGCCTTCCAGCTCCAGGCGCACGGCAAATCCGCCGGAAAGGATGTGCTGAAAGCGCACAAAACTCTCCAGCGCCTGGCCCAGATCGCGGCTGGCCAGCAGCAGGTAACCCACCACATCCATCGGCCGTGGTTGCATCCGCTCGCCCAGGTGCAGGCCGATATCGTCATCACCACTGATGCCGGCCAGCGCACCCCAGAAGCGCGGCGCATTGTCGTGGTCCTCACGGGCATTGAGCAGCGGCGGCGCCAGCACCACGCCCTGATAGGCCTGGCGATAGGTGTCGGTTGGGTCCAGGCCCAGCGCTGCCAGGGCCTCATAAAGCAGGCGGCGCAGGGTAGAGGAATGGGTCAGCGCGCTGGCGATGCTGTTGTGCGGATCGTGTTGCATAAAGGCCTCTCGGATTGACCAAAGACTTTCACTATTGCGCCATTTGGTCAATGCCGGACCACGCAGCAGCCCGCACAATGGCAGGGCTGATAAGCAGGCTGTGTAATGCCAATAACAGGACGGCTCGTTGGGCTTCGCTGCGCTCAACGCCAACCTACGCGTGTTGTCCGGCGCAGCCTGATAAAACCAATAACAAGGATTCCCAGATGAAACGCACCCTGACTGCCCTTGCCCTGATTGTGGCCGCCAGCGCCGCCGGCGCTTACTGGTATATCGACAGCAAGCAGCCGCAACGCGCCGGCGAGCTGGCACTGAGCGGCTTGCAAGCGCCGGTCACGGTGGATTACGACGAGCGCGGTGTGCCGCATATCCAGGCACAGAACGAAGCCGATATGTACCGCGCGCTGGGCTATGTGCATGCACAGGACCGTCTGTTTCAGATGGAAATCCTCCGCCGCCTGGCCCGTGGCGAGCTGGCCGAGGTGCTCGGCAGCAAACTGGTCGACACCGACCGCCTGTTCCGCACCCTGGGCATCCGCGAACACGCCGACCGTTACGCCGCCAAGCTGGACCTGAATGCCCCGGCCAGCAAAGCGCTGCTGGCTTATCTGGATGGCGTCAACCAGTATCAGGCCAACCACCCGGCACCGATCGAGTTCGATGTGCTGGGCATTGAAAAACGCCCGTTCAATGTCGCCGACACCCTCAGCGTCGCCGGCTATATGGCCTACAGCTTTGCTGCCGCCTTCCGCACCGAGCCGGTGCTGACGCACATCCGCGATCAGCTGGGCGCCGATTACCTCAAGGCCTTTGACCTCGACTGGCACCCGCAGGGCGTGGTCGGTCAGCACCTCGCCGCTGGCGACTGGCAGGACCTCAATGCCATCGCCGAGCTGAGCCATGCCGCGCTGCTGGACGCCGGCCTGCCACAGTTCGAGGGCAGCAACGCCTGGGCGATCTCCGGCAGCCGCACCGCCAGCGGCAAGCCGCTGCTGGCCGGCGACCCGCATATCCGTTTTGCCGTGCCGTCGGTGTGGTACGAAGCCAACCTGAGTTACCCCGGTTTCAGCCTGTACGGCCATCACCAGGCGCTCAACCCGGTGGCCTCGCTGGGGCATAACAACGCTTTCGCCTGGAGCATCACCATGTTCCAGAACGACGACCTCGACCTGATCGCCGAGAAAACCAACCCGGACAACCCCAACCAGGTCTGGTATCGCGGTCAGTGGGTCGAGCTGCAAAGCCGTGAGGAGCTGATCAGCGTCAAGGATGCCGAACCGGTACGCCTGACCATCCGCCGCTCGCCGCACGGCCCGATCATCAACAGCGCCCTGGGTGAAACCGTCGGCAGCACGCCGATTGCCATGTGGTGGGCCTTCCTCGAGACCGAAAACCCGATCCTCGATGGCTTCTATCAGCTCAACCGCGCCGCCACGCTGGAGCAAGCCCGCGTCGCCGCCGAGCACATCGAAGCGCCGGGGCTGAATGTGGTGTGGGCCAACGCCACGGGCGATATCGGCTGGTGGGCGGCGGCGAAACTGCCGCGCCGCCCGGCCGGGGTGAACCCCAGCTTTATCCTCGATGGCAGTAACGGCGAGGCGGACAAAGACGGCTACTACCCGTTCAGCGCCAACCCGCAGGAGGAGAACCCCGCGCGCGGCTATATCCTCTCCGCCAACTACCAGCCCGTGTCACCGACCGGCATGGAAGTGCCGGGCTACTACAACCTGGCCGATCGCGGCCAGCGCCTGGACGAACGCCTGCGCGACGACAGCGTGAAGTGGGACGTGCACAACAGCCAGGCCCTGCAACTGGAGCCCGGCACTGGCTACCCGCAACGCCTACTCGCGCCGCTGGCGGATGATCTGCGGGCTGCCGCCACTGGCAGCGAAGAGCAGGCGCTGGTCGAGCAGCTGCTGAGCTGGGATGGCCAGCATCAGGTCGAGAACACCGCCGCCACATTGTTCAACCAGCTGGTTTACCAGTTGGCACGCGAAGCCATGGCCGATGAGCTGAGCGAAGTCTTCTTCGCCAACCTGCTGCAAACCCGCGTGCTCGACAGCGCCCTGCCGCGTCTGGCCGCCGATGCCAGTTCACCCTGGTGGGACAAGCGCGGCAGCGATGCCGTGGAAAGCCGCGCCGACACCGTCAAGGCCGCCTGGCAGGCCAGCCTCGCTCACCTGCGCAGCACCCTCGGTGAAGACAGCGCGAAATGGGCCTGGGGCAGCGCGCACACCCTCACCCACGGCCACCCGCTGGGCCAGCAGAAGCCGCTGGATAAACTGTTCAACGTTGGCGCCTTTGCCGCGCCGGGCGGCCATGAAACACCAAACAACCTCTCGCAACCGGTCGGCCCAGCGCCCTGGTCGGTGGTGTACGGCCCCTCGACCCGCCGCCTGATCGACCTGGCCGATGCCGGCAGCGCCCTGGGCATCAACCCGGTGGGCCAGAGCGGCGTGCTGTTTGATCAGCACTACAAGGACCAGGCCGAACGTTATATTCGTGGCGAATACGTGCCGATGCACCTGGATGCCGAGGCGATCAAAGCCAACAGCCGCAGCCAGCTGATCCTGCACCCATAAGCCAAGGAGAACGGCGATGAAACGTCTGGTACTGCTTTTACTGATCATCCTGCTCGGCCTGGTGGCCGTGGTGGTCGGCCGCACTTTGCTATTGCCGGCTGCCGCATACAACAGCGCGCCGGTCAGCCTGCCTGAAGGGCTGGATGGCCAACGCGCCGCCGAGAGCCTGGCGGCAGCGATTCGCCTGCCGACCCTGTCGCATCAGGTCGGCGCGCCGGCCAGCCAACTGGCGGCCAGCGATGCAGCATTTGTCGGCCTGCGCGAATGGCTGGTGCAGCGTTACCCACAGGTCACCGCCAGCACCGAGCCGCTCGCCACCGGCAGCCCGAGCATCCTGCTGCGCTGGCCGGGCAAGGATGCGCAATTGCCCGCTGCCCTGCTGATGGCACATCAGGATGTGGTGCCCGTCGCGCCTGGCACCGAAGAGCTGTGGACTCACCCACCATTCTCCGGGGCGATTGCAGATGGCTTTGTCTGGGGCCGTGGCGCCATCGACAGCAAAGGATCGATGGTGGCCATTCTCGAAGCGGTGGAAACCCTGATCGCCCAGGGCTTCCAGCCACAACGCGACGTGCTGCTGGCCTTCGGGCACGATGAAGAAATCGGCGGCCATCAGGGCAACCGGCGCATCGCCGCGCAGTTGCAGGAACAGGGCAAACGCCTGGCCTGGGTCAGCGATGAAGGCGGCTTTGTGGTGCGCGGGCAGATCCCCGGCGTCAGCCAGGATGTCGCCGTGGTCGGTATCGCGGAAAAGGGCTACGTCAGCCTGACCCTCACCGCCAGCGCCCAGGGTGGCCACTCCTCGCAGCCGCCAGCCTTTGCTGAAACCGCCATCGGCCGCTTGAGCCAGGCCCTGCAACGGGTCGGCGACGCACCCTTCCAGCGTGGTTTCGACGGCCCCACTGGCGACCTGCTGGCCAGCTTTACCCCGGCGCAAGCCTTCGGTTACCGGTTGATCTTCGCCAACCTCTGGCTGTTTGGCCCGCTGGTGGAACAACAACTGGCCGCCTCGCCAGCCGGTGCCGCGCAGCTGCAAACCTCGCTGTCGCCCACCCTGCTGCGCGCCGGCATCAAGGAAAACGTCCTGCCGCCCAGCGCCCGCGCCACCCTCAACCTGCGCATCCATCCGCGCGACAGCATCGACAGCGTGGCCGCCCACGTGCGCAATGCCGTGGCGGATGAGCAGATTCAGGTCAAAGTCATGCCCGGCGGGCGCGAGCCCTCGGCGGTATCCGATGTCAGGGGCGAGGCCTATCAGCAGTTCGCCGAGGTGATCCGCCAGAGCTTCAGCAACACCCTGGTCAGCCCCAACCTCACCGTCGGCGGCACCGACTCGCGTTACTACGAGCCGCTCACCGACAACGTCTTCCGCTTCAGCCCCCTGCTGATGGAGCGCGAAGACCTGCCACGCATGCACGGCACCAACGAGCGCGTGGCGATCGATACGTTGGCCAATGCCAGCGGCTTCTACTACCGGCTGCTGCAGAGCCTGGCGGACTGACTACCAGTGGCGCGCACCTCCGCCACATACCGCCTGGCGACACTGCGCAGAAGCGCCGCCAGACCAACGAGCAGCGGAACCTATTAGGCCCGCTGCTCGCTCAAAATCTTAAGCTCAGTTCTCTTGCCAGATGATCCGCAGCAAACCCCGGCCGAAAACGCCCAACGAAGCGGCCTTGCGGATCAATAATTGAGAAGGTCAGCGAATGAGCGACCGTATAGCCATCCGGCTCGGGTGAGACTGCAAACTGAATACCCAGCCTGCTGGCAAGCCGAAGCAATTGTTCCTCGCTGCCCGTCACGCCACGAAATGACGCGTCAAAGTGCCTGACAAACTGCCCCACCTCAGCCACCGAATCGCGCTGCGGATCAACCGAGACAAAGACAAAGGCAATCTCAGCGCCATCGCCCAGCTCGACTAAACGAGCAGCTAAGCCTGCCATCTGCGTCAACCCTGTCGGGCAGATATCCGGGCAGTGCATAAAGCCAAACAACACAATGCTCCAGCGCCCCCGCAAAGACTGATGGGTAAACGCCCCCCGATCAGACTCAAGCCTGAAGGACGCCAGGCTACGGGGTGCACTCAGCCATTCAATCGCTTGCGGCGCAGCCGGACGGGGGACGACAAAAGCGGCTACTGCGCCCAACAGCAGCCCCAAACCGAGCAGCAACAGAGCCAGTAGCGGCCTACCCATCGGCCCGCACCTTGCTGCTTGAGTAGAGCAGCCATAGCGCCAGCAAGGCGGGCAATGTCACGCCGGCAAAATCCTCTAGCAGCGATTCAGGCCCACAGATGCCAACCAGCACCTCCCATATGTGAAAGAGCGCATGGGCAACCAACCAGGCTGTCGGCAGTAACCACAACAGCAGGCGGTGGAGCCGGTAAATCGCCCCGTAGATAAACGCGATGCCGATCAGCAGGTAGATCATGCCGATGTCGCGCAGGAAGTGCTGGTTGAAAGGCCCTCGATCCGGCACACCTGGCACCAGCCAGTACCAGGTCTCAGGCGCCAATGTCATAAAGACGCCATTGCCCATGGCCGCCAGACCCAGCAGCAAGGCCAGCGCTGTGCTGCTCGCGTTAGACACCTCTTGCCTCCTCAGCCAGAGCAGGCTCACGGTTAGGCGTCAGGAACGACTCATTGACCTGAATCCGGCTGCAAGCCTTGCCGTAACCCAGGGCGTATTTCAGCGCGGGATAGACCCGGTATGAGCTGATGGCAAAACCAATGGCAATCAGTCCCTTGTCACCCCACAGCGCGCGAATCTGCTCACGCAGTTCATCGGCTTCGGGGTTGTGCGCCAACACCTGTTCTGTAAAGCACACCACCAACGCAAGCTCTGCAGGGAGGTGCTGCAAATCCCGATCAATCAGTGCGCGTACCAGTGCGGGATCAAGCCCCGCCTCCAGGGCCATGTTGACCACCAGCTGCGTACAGGGCCCGCAATCATCCCAAATAATCGCGCGCACTCTTGCGGCATACAGCGGCCCAATGGGTAATTTACCCGCATGCGCAGACATGGTTTGCAAGCCCATAAACTTCAGAAACGCACCCAGGTCAGCCTGCAGAACATCCTGCTGATAACCTACGTCGTAGTTATAACGGCGTTTAAACGCCAGCAACATTTTATTAAGCGCATAACGAATCACTTCAAACACCTCATTGAGTTGAATAGTAACTGTGAGTTAAATGAATCACTAAAAACGAGTCATTAACGCAAGCGAAATTCAGGATCATCGTGCCATTGAAATCTCGCGCATCTCCTGAGTGCGCACCGGCTTAAACAAAACAAAGCCGCTCAATAGAAATATCAGGGCACAAATAACCAGCATGAATAAATAACTGCCGCTTCCAACCAGCCCCGATGCCAGTAATGGACCTGTCGCCAAACCGGCAAACGAAACAACGGCCGCTGTTGTTGCCAGTTTTCCACTGGCGTCCAGCCCAGCAGTAACAGCCAACAAGTAAGACTGCACAGCGGGCCAGGCGATAAACAACATCACCATTGCCAGCACATAAAGAACAGGGCGTGCCGCAAAGATCAGCAGCAACGCTGCGATTGCCGAGATCGCGACGCCGAGTAGCAACCAGGGCAAACGGCCATGGCGTTTGCCAATCAACATCGGTGCCATCGCACCAAGCAGGCCTAACAACCCAGTGGCTGCGATGTAGACACTGACCGGCTCAGCAGCGAGACCCGCTGCCAGCCCAATCAGCCCGACATAAGCCCAGATCGCACTGGCAGCCACTTGATAAAGCATGATTGCCAGTAGCAGTAGAAAGGCATGGTGATACTTACCGGAGAACAAGATGCCTGGCTCACTTGAGGCGTTATTGAGCGGGATGTTTGCCACTCGCAGGACAAACAACAAACTCAACAACGCCAAACCGGCCATCACATAAAAAACGGCATGAGCATTGGTGAAGTTCTCAAGGAGTGGCAACAGATAAATAACCAGCGCACCCACACTGAACTGGATAAATAACAAACAGCCAAACGCCCGGTCAGGGTTGTTCAAACGAGCCAGTACAGCAAAGGCAATACCCAGGCTAAAACCGCCAAAAAAACCGGCCACAAAGCGCCAGCCCAGCATTGCTTCATAGGTATCAATTCGGGAGCTGGCTATATCCATCAATGCCAGCACTGCCAAACATATAAAAACTGCAGGCTGCCAACGAATTCGGCTCACCAGAAAAATTGCTGCCGTAGTGCCGAGCAATCCACCATAACCGTTGAGCGAAATGATCTGCCCCGCTTCCACATCAGAGAAGCCAATAGCGCCGGCGAGCGCATTAACCAAACCCGGCAGAAAATTAATATAGGAAAGTCCGGCCATGGTAATAAATGCCATGGCCAGGTAGGTAAACAGAGAGTTACCGATGCGTATATTCAACATAGCGCCTCATGAAAGTGAGTTGACTGCCGCTGCTGTTGAATTCTTATGCGGTACTTGCCAGATGAACATACGGTCGCCTGCCCTATCAGTCGTGAATACTATTCACGAATGCTCATGCTAGGCTCCGCCCACGGACAAACTGCATGTGCCTACTCGCCCATGGACAAACTGCGCTTATTAGAACTATTCCTGGCCACCCATGATGGCGGCAGTTTCGCCGCCGCCGCGAAGGTATGTGACACCGACCCTTCCACCGTCAGCAAAGCCATTGCCCGCCTGGAAGCTCAACTGCAACTCACACTGTTTCAACGCAGCACGCGGCAATTGCGTACCACCACGGCGGGAAAACACTATGCCGATACCGTACGCAAGCTGCTCCAAGACCTCGGCTCCTGCGAGGACGAACTGCGGCACCTGAATGACTCCCCCTGCGGCACCCTGCGCATCAACTCGGCGGTCTGCTACGGCCACCTCTATGTCCGCCCCCTGTTACACGCGTTCTGCCAGCGTTATCCCGCGATCAAGCTGGAACTTGAGATCAATGACCTGCACCTGGATGTCATCGACAACGACATTGATATCGCCCTGCGCACCGGCTACGTGAAAGACAGCCGCCTGATAGCCCGACGACTCAGCCCAATGGACTTTCTCGTCTGCGCCTCACCGCACTACCTCAACACGCAAGGCACACCGCAACACGCGGATGATTTCCACACGCACAGCTGGATTGGGTTTCGCATCAAAGAAACACAACAACTGCAGCCGATATTCTTGCCGAACCGACACGGCGAATACCTTGCTTATGAGCTAGAGCGCCGACATATCACGGATGATGGTGAGGCCATGGCATACATGTGTGCAGATGGCCTGGGCATTGCCCAGCTTCCGCACTTTCTGGCAAAGCCCGGCTTGGACAGTGGCACACTGGTCTCGCTTTATCCGTGCTACAGACCGCCACAGCCGGACAATGGCGTATTTATGATTTACCCCAAGCGCGATTACTTGCCCGCCAAAGTCAGAGTATTTACTGAATTTATGACCGCCGCGCTGGAGTCTATGGGGGAAAACACTCATCACACATGGGCAGAAAAATTAACGCCACTCGTTGAGTTTCCTCAGCGTTAATTAAGGTCGGTATAGAGAACAACTCCCTATTTTTCTCGGACCAGCCCCGGCATTGCCGCAACGCGAGCGCCAATAACACACGCTCGGCTCAACACACCACGCGGCTTGAGCCTCCATACAGATGAGGGCAAACTGCCTGCAGGACACTGACGCCAGCGGGGCACGATATGGACGTTGTAAAAAGCCTCAAACCAGGTAAAAACGGCACCAAACGCTTTGTCGAACGCTACGGCGCCGACCTGATTGCCGTACGCTACCGTCACGACGCCGAACAACAGATCAGCTACACCACCGTCGAACTGATCGTCGAACGCAAACACAAACCACCGAAAACACGCGCCCAAACGCCCAAACAAGCAACGGCGTTGGTATTCGTGCGCGTAAGTTTTCATGAGAAAGACATGCAACTGGCGGTAAAGCAGGCGGGCGGTAAGTGGCAGCCTGAAGAAAAGGCATGGTTGCTGAGCTACAAAGCAGCAGTAGAGCTTGGGCTGCAAGAACGGATCATCAATAGCTGATGGTCAGATATGGATACGAGATAGCCAGATTTAGATACTTATTGCCAGCGATGGCAATAGTGTGCAGATATGGATATGTCGTCTAATTATAGTTAGGGCACTCAATGTACCGCTTACTAGCTGCCGGCCTACTAGCCTTCTCTATTGAGGCATACGCAGAACCTGAAAAAAACATTGACTGCACCAATGCATTCTCAACGCAAGACATTGAGCAGTGCGCATCTATCTCTCTCGAAAATACAGAGAAAGAGCTGAATTTAACGTATAAGAAATTGGTGAATAGTCTTTCCCAACCAAACACTGAATATGACAACTACACAGAATACAGAAGACATCTATTAACCGCTCAAAGGGCATGGATTAAATTCAGAGAAGCGGACTGCGCCGCTCAATACGAAATGCACAGATCAGGCACTATTCGCAACAGTATCTATCTAGCCTGCAAAGAAGAGCGCGCCAAACAGCGAATAAAGGAGCTTACAAACTATGCTCCGTACTAGCCCTAACAAATGGTTCAAGTCGTTCGCTTTGCTCACTCGGGACCGGCTAAAGCCGGCCCCTTAACCAAACGTTAGGTGTAGCTGATGTTCTACATGCGCCTTCACAAAACTTGGACCGATACTGATGGCATGATCCAAGTCAGCTTCCAAGCTTCAAATGGGCCGCAATCAACGACCATTGAGTTCTATGCGTACCCAGAAGAAATTTCAGATTTTTCTAAAGCGCTTATAGAGTTTCCGTTTACTCCGAACAATCAAGCTAGTTTTGAGTACGGTACCGACCCAAGCTACTGCTGCCTATTCAAGCTTTCCGCGAAGCTTCGTAACCTAAGCGGGCATCCAGTTATCGAGCTAAAATATGACAATCGGCGCGCAATACCAGAAAAAGCAGAAGGCCTTTTCTACATGCCATGCGAAGCAACACTAATAAACAGCTTCGGGAAACAGCTTTCAAAATTTGCCGCTGGTGAAAAATCAAACATAGAGCTTGAGTGGAGCAACACCTAACAATGCGCTCAAAGCGCTCACTCCGTTCGCTGGGACCGGCGAAGCCGGCCCCTTAGCTTAATCGTTAGGCATCAAGATGAAATACGTTGCCGCACTTCTGATCATTGCTGCGTCCTCGGCTTTCGCTGGAGGCACTGCATCCAGCGCAAAAATCCTTGAGTTCATGGACAAAGGCAATGAAGAGTATCGGCTGGTAATAATCTACCCAATTCAACCTTCAAGCCCAGAACAAGTCATTTTACATTTGCGTCATAAGCCGGACGAAATCGGACTGCATCGCCCTGCTCAAATATCAACGGATGCCTACCGGAAGTGCATCGCCAAACTCCGTAATTACTTCGCAAAGCGCGAATCATTTTTACTAGGTGAGTTTGGCTCTGGGATAGTCAGTATTCCAGAGAAACGAGGGGAATATCAAAGCAACACCCTAATTGAATATGGCGGAACATGTTACTCATTCGCTGGCCCAGTCTAATATGGTGCAATTGATGCCTAACAACTGGTTCAAGTCACTCGCTTCGCTCGTTCGGGACCGCGTTCCGCGGCCCCTTAACCAAACGTTAGGTGCCTTCGGCATGAATCCAGAACTCCACGATGCTGTTCATGAAATAGTTCTAGATATTGTCGATGCATCTGAAATAGGTGACAAAAAATCACAGTGGGCAGCCTATCAACGGCTAGTCACCCTCTGTGAAAGCAGTGAAAAAGCAGGGAAGAACCATCCCTTCCAATGGGAAACACTCGGCGACTTCACTAATGACCCGGCGCTGGCAGTTGGGTTCTATGAAAAAGCATTGAGTTATGCGCGCTCAGCGGGGCTTAACGAGTATATTTCCTCAATCAGTTTCGCAATGGCCGAAGCGTTCATTAGCTTGGGTAATACCTCCCAAGCTAGGAGCTACGCTACTCAGGCCAACGAAGCAGCAATAATGACGGATGATTTAGAGCTTAGGAGGAGCATTAGTGAGTTTCTACTGCAGCTATCGAGTCGCACCTAACAATGCGCTCAAATCGCTCGTTTCACTCGCTGGGACCGGCGAAGCCGGCCCCTTAGCTTAATCGTTAGCAAACAAAGGGAGCAACTTTGACAATTCGGAAAGTCATAAATACTCGCATACGAATAGCTAGCGCTTCCATTTTTAGCGGCTTACTAATTTCAGCAGGCATAGCTCAGTACCAAATTGAAAACAACGGTGAGCCCTCGCCGCTAGCTTTCACTGCATTTATCATCGGTTTTATTACAATGCTTTCAATAAAGTTTTCTAGCAAATGTCCTGCTTGCAAAGGCTATGTAGGCTCTACACTAATGAATACTGGCAACTTCTTCTCTCTTTCTAAAAAAATACACCATTGCCCTTTGTGCGCAAAAAACATTAATGAACCTCTGCAATGAGCACTGGCAACATGCTAACAAATGGTTCAAATCGTTCGCTGCGCTCACTGGGACGGGCTAAAGCCCGCCCCTTAACCAAACGTTAGCGGTAAACCATGACCCGAACATCAGATATCGAAGAAATCCTGAAAGAAGTTGAAGAGGTCATTTCAACTATTTCTGTTCTTTATGAGAATGCAAAAACTGACAGCACAGTTACTCAAATATCAAAAGCTAAAATTAAGAGTGTGCTAGAACACCTCCGCAGCATTCTCGATTACTGCGCACTGGAAATTTACTTACATGTTTACGGAAAAAAACTGGGAAACTGTATTTTCCGTACGCAAAGAACGAAGCTTTATTCCAGACGTATCTTGCCAAAAATTTCAAATCACTTCCCCAGAAAAATCAAAAGATCTACGAGCTCATTGAATCTCTACAACCACATGCTTCAGGTTCCAACTGGTTAATTGATTTGTGCGAGTACACAAACACCAATAAACACAACAATCTGACTCCGCAAATTAAAAAAACGAAAGACAGCGTCAACATCGGCAACTTAGTTAAAATATCCGGAAATAGTACTATTTCATTTACAAACTCAACATTTAACGGGATACCAATAGGGAAAAATCAGTCAACCCCTGTAATTATTACTGACGCAATGACAAACGAAGAGATTAACGCCCAACTCAACCCAAACTTATATCTTCAGGTAACTCGAATTTCAGAGGAAATTAAATTCTTCATTGAAGGGTCAAACAATGACGCCCTAGAGTTCATTCGCGATGCCAAAATCAGAATATCCGAGTTTGTTAGTCAGCTATATCTTGAAATAAACCGCTAACAAATGGTTCAAACCGTTCGCTTCGCTCACTGGGACGGGCTAAAGCCCGCCCCTTAACCAAACGTTATGCAAGGATAACCAGCAGTGAGCATGGATCAACTACAAGTTCTAGCATTAATATTAGAAATCACCGGCATCGCACTGACAGTCATCCACATATACAACAATGACTTCTCAAAATTAGCCTCTGATCGAATAGAGCGCGCAATCAAATACATAGGATTAGATCAGCTTGTAAATATGTCGGACGGAATAGATTATGATCTAAAGCACCTGACAGACACTGAAAGAGAGCAGGTATTCCACACTAGGATTGTAACAATCGCATTTGCTTTTTTATCAATGCCGTTTGTATACATGAGCGTCGAATACGGCAATGGTTTGTTATGGGGTATAGCCGAGTTTATTTCAGCCTACTTCCTCGCATTCATATGCGTGATTCTGGCGCAATATCTATTAGTTTTAATTGTCAACTCAGCACTTCTTCTGTGTCGCCTCTCAGGGCGTGGTGACATTATTATTGGAATTGGCCTCGGCCTAGCGCTAGCAGGTCTCATAATTGAGGCATTCCAGATATATCACAGCTCGTTATGGTGGACACTTTTGATTATTGTACCGGCAACCATATTAATTCCCTGTCTCTATTTATTCATAAAATCACGCACAAACGCCAACTCCGCACAGCCCAATAATTAGAGCCAATACTAATCAGGGACAATGTGTTTATGCATAACAATTGGTTCAAGTCGTTCGCTTCGCTCACTCGGGACCGGCTAAAGCCGGCCCCTTAACCAAACGTTAGGCAAAACCTTTGATGACAACAATAACTCCTGATGACTATTTGAATGGCGACATAATCGCCGCACTGAAAACACTAAGGTCACTTATTGAAATCATAGAATATCAAAAAATAGAAAGCGATGAATTTTTAAAGCTGCCCGAATTGGGCATCTGCTTTCACGCCGATAACAGCGGCGAAATATCAGACATCCGAATTTATCTCAAAGAAGCTGATGGCTTTTTCGCCGCCGAAGACCACATAGTTAATAACTATTTACTATCACGTTCTATTGCGGAAGCAACAATAGAGCTAGGTGGAATCTATAAAGATATACCGAGCATCAGGATACCGGGCATGCCTAACACTCATCCAGCCCGGAAATTTGCAATAAACTCTAAACTGTATAATATTTATTACGAAACTGAGAGCAATGAAATTATCAGCATTATCATACGAGACAACATTAGTACTTAATTTCGCCTAACAAGTGGTTCAAATCGCTCGCTTCGCTCACTGGGACGGGCTAAAGCCCGCCCCTTAACCAAACGTTAGGTGTTTACATGGACGTATCTTTCTCTTCAGTTGGCTGGAGCGCCCCAATAGAGTTTATAAAAATAATTACCGGGCCTCGCCTATCAAATTTCGAAAGCGAGGATTATGGCGACTCAATCAATAAAGTATTTATCGAGCTAATAGTTATACCAGAAAGCAAAAATCTAAAGGATCGTACAAAATATCATCCGGAGCATAAATTATGGGACCTCAGTTTGGTCATAAACCAGAATAGCATTTCCGGCAATCAAAGCTCCGCTAACTGCTACATCGCAAACCGAATTTCGGAAGGCCTAATAAAGTCTGCAAGACGACTTAAGGTCATCGACTTTGAATTTATAAAATTCATTAATGAACTTGAACAGCATATTCATAATAAAATCACTGGGCACACCTAACAATGCGCTCAAATCGTTCGCTTCGCTCACTGGGACGGGCTAAAGCCCGCCCCTTAGCTTAAACGTTAGATGCTAGGTGTATATTTGAAAGCAATTTACTTTTTACTTTTCTTCTTTTCAGCAGCAGCCTTTGGCGCTGAGGAAAGTGACCCTTGCAATACTCAGGGCGGTGGAGTCATGGCAGGGCATATGTGTGTAACTCAAAAGAACAAACTCGCTGACGAACAATTGAATATAGAATACAAAAAAGCCATAAAAAGAACCGAAGAAGAAGAAACTGCATTACGCCAGAACTGGCCAAACACCGAACTTGTTAGCTTATTTCGTTCAGCTCAAAGGGCTTGGCTTAAATTTAGAGATGCCGAGTGTGAATTCATAGGAATATCATCCACCCCATCTCCTTGGCAGGGCGTCCAAGTAGAGGAATGTAAGCTAAGAATGACTATTGAGCGAACAGAGTATTTTAAAAGTGTTCACTCAGGCTAACGCACCTAACAACTGGTTCAAACCGTTCGCTTCGCTCACTGGGACGGGCTAAAGCCCGCCCCTTAACCAAACGTTATATTTCAGAGTCAAAGTCGATGTTCTATTCATTCTATCTATTTGCCGGAAAATTTAAGAATGAAGCAGAAGCTCAAGAATTTGCATTTGAGCAGTGGGAGCCCGAGCCTTCAACTGACGCAAGCGATAGTGATTACGAGGCTTGGGAAGAGAGAAATCCTAGCTGGCGACTTAAACAAGAATTGGGGTTTTATATGGATTCCGATTTTGTTGAACTGGCAACCGACTTAGCCTATATCAGTAGCCTCATTAAAAGCAAAGATGAACAATGCATTCTAAAAAATAAATCTTCTGAAAATTTCAGTCACTACATAATAGTTGGCACTGAATCCATATATGGCGACCTCAGAACCACGTCAAATGAGAAAAATCTAAGGGAACCTGAAAGCACCGAATCACTTGTCTATCTCGGTAAATTCAACACTGAAATATAACAACTGGTTCAAATCGCTCGCTTCGCTCACTGGGACGGGCTAAAGCCCGCCCCTTAACCAAACGTTAGGGCTAACAACCACATGCCATACCCAGCAACATTGGAAGATATTTTCGGGGCCTTTGTGAATCAAGGAACTCTCGAAGAAGCTGCTCTATGTATGGCAGAGCTAGCGGAAGAAGATCCAGTATTCGCCAAAGAAATTGTCACTTGCTTAATTACGGGTGCTGAGCAAGGCACAGGCGGAGATCAGTCTGTAGTCATCGCGGTCAATCGTAGTGGATATAGAGTTTCATCACCCATTGAGGCTGCGCAGTACTGCCTAAAATTACTAGAGCTGTTTCAGGGAAAAATCAATGCAGCGCCCTAACAAGTGGTTCAAACCGTTCGCTTCGCTCACTGGGACGGGCTAAAGCCCGCCCCTTAACCAAACGTTAGGCGAATATGGATATCGAAGAAATCTACAATTTCCTTGAAAAAAGCCAAGGAGTAAGCAAAGGCAAACTTACTCCAGAAGCTGATCTATGCTATGACCTTGGCATAGACGGAGATGATTTCTTTGAGTTAATGGAAGATTTTTCATCAAGATACAACGTTTCCATGAACAACTACTGCTGGTATTTTCACCACAATGAAGAGGGGTTAAATTTCGGCGCTCTATTCTCGCCAGCACCATATCAGCAGGTTAACCGCATACCGATCACCCCAGAAATACTACTGCTTGCCGCCACAAATAAAATATGGCCAATAATTTATCCAGAGCACAAAATCAGTAGTCGGCGCACCGAGAGCTTAATAAATAAAATATTCATAACCATATTATTAGGCCTTACTGTCATATGCATAGTGTCAGAATTCGCCTAACAAATGGTTCAAGTCGCTCGCTTCGCTCACTCGGGACCGGCTAAAGCCGGCCCCTTAACCAAACGTTACCCAACGATAGGGAAATCGGCGTTCAAGGACACGTAAATGACATGGAATCAAGGTGACCAAAAAGCAAAAAATATGCTAATTAGCGAAACCAAACAGCGCTATCGCTTAACTGCTGTTAAGGCGAACAGCGCTGTTTGGTTTCGCTGGAAATCGCTGTTTTTTGATTTTTTCTCCCTTGAGTTTTACCTGCATTTACCGACCCGCTTCGCGGGCGAGTGCAAATCGTCGGATAACTACTCACTAGAGCGAACACTTCGTGTCGCTCACCTCGAACGTTATAACCAAGGAGATACGCATGAAAAACATGAAGTTTGCACTCGGACTATGCTTAGCATTTGCTACCTCTGCTTACGGGGGTGAAAAGCATGACTTAGTATTAGAGATGTTAGAGGTAACAAACGCCAAGCAGAACCATGAGTTAATAGTTGATGCTTACATAAAACAGCTTGCCGGAAACCCAGTAGCACAAACACCTGGATTTGAAAAATATTTTAGGGAGGCCATGGCCTGGGAGGCGCTAGTTGGACCTACAACAAAAATATACGAAGAGTCCTACACGGTGAACGAACTCAAAGCTATCACTGAATTTTTTTCCTCTCCAATTGGGAAATCATTTATAGCTAAAGCGCCAGAGGTGAATGAAAAAACCACTGTTGTTCTTGTAGAAAACATGCAAAAAGCATTAAGGCATCTCACGCCTCCGCAGTAGGTTATAACAAGCGGTTCAAGCCCGTTCGCTGCGCTCTCTAGGGACGGGCTAAAGCCCGCCCCTTAACCAAACGTTAGGCACTTATGCAGGAGCCCCAATGATATTCGCAGAATTTGAATATCCAGAAGAATACTGGGACTTTCATGAGGGGCTAAAGAAATATTTGCTGGAGCACTTCAAGAGCATCGAGTGCGGGCTGCAAACTGACTCTTGGTTTTGGATACACATAGACAAGCATAAAGTTATAATAGATACATTCTCATCAATGAAACATCAAATAAAATCTGCTGACGCCGGGCCGCACATTCAACAAGTCATAAGTTTTCTTCAGAAAAAATATAAAATTAATGTTTATTCAGAGCCAGAACTGGAAGACCATGATTGTCTCTCGTAACTCACCCGGCGACGCCAGCCTAACAATTGGTTCAAACCGCTCGCTTCGCTCACTGGGACGGGCTAAAGCCCGCCCCTTAACCATACGTTAGGTTTCAAGCAGCTCAAGAATAAACCGGCCTTAAAGCCCACTAAGAGCAATAAAACAGGAGTTTATTATGGGTTTTTTTGACTTTCTACGGCCGAATAAAAGCAAGGAAAACAGAGCTGCCAGTAGCACAATAAAAGCAAGCGAGCCAAGCTCTCCAATTCCAACAATAACACCAGACAAAGAGCTGTATGAGTGCTATGACAAAATCTTTGATTCAATGATCAAGGACATTAAGGGGCTGGAAGCTTGCGCAGGAGAAAAAATACTTCGCGTAATAAAAGGCAGCGAAGGCGGCTTCCTCAATATGTCAGGTTACTATTCCAGCGTATGGGAAGAGCACTTCAAAGATAAAGAATGGCAATGGTGTGAATACGAAGAATGGAAAGGAGTATTTATAGAAATTGGAAAATTTCCATCTAGATTCCCAGTAAGGCCAAATTTCGACTCCAGTAGCATAGAAATACTATTGCAAAAATTGAAAGTCAGCGACCTAAAAGAACTATGCAGCGAAAATCAGGTAGTACCTTCAGCAAAAGCAAAGAAAGATGAAATCATCGAAGCTCTAAAAATAGTGCCCAGCATAGAAAACTCACCTGTAGTAATTGAAAAAATCAACCAGATATACAGCAAATTCGATTTCGAGCTGTACTCCTTATTCATGAGAACCATTAGTTTCAGGGCAAGTTCTCTTCACGACACAATAAGGTCACAGAGGCTTGGTATCAAAAAATTCAAAATCATGCACACATTTGAAGAAGACAAAAAATTCGTTGAGCTAGCACTTAAAAAGAACCCTCAAGCGCTTCATCCAGTTTTCCCATCAGACATGAGTATGAAGCAGCCTGTAATCGAGTTCTAAAGAACGAGACTGTGCAATTGAAACCTAACAAGTGGTTCAAACCGTTCGCTTCGCTCACTGGGACGGGCTGAAGCCCGCCCCTTAACCAAACGTTATGCAAGGATAACCAGCAGTGAGCATGGATCAACTACAAGTTCTAGCATTAATATTAGAAATCACCGGCATCGCACTGACAGTCATCCACATATACAACAATGACTTCTCAAAATTAGCCTCTGATCGAATAGAGCGCGCAATCAAATACATAGGATTAGATCAGCTTGTAAATATGTCGGACGGAATAGATTATGATCTAAAGCACCTGACAGACACTGAAAGAGAGCAGGTATTCCACACTAGGATTGTAACAATCGCATTTGCTTTTTTATCAATGCCGTTTGTATACATGAGCGTCGAATACGGCAATGGTTTGTTATGGGGTATAGCCGAGTTTATTTCAGCCTACTTCCTCGCATTCATATGCGTGATTCTGGCGCAATATCTATTAGTTTTAATTGTCAACTCAGCACTTCTTCTGTGTCGCCTCTCAGGGCGTGGTGACATTATTATTGGAATTGGCCTCGGCCTAGCGCTAGCAGGTCTCATAATTGAGGCATTCCAGATATATCACAGCTCGTTATGGTGGACACTTTTGATTATTGTACCGGCAACCATATTAATTCCCTGTCTCTATTTATTCATAAAATCACGCACAAACGCCAACTCCGCACAGCCCAATAATTAGAGCCAATACTAATCAGGGACAATGTGTTTATGCATAACAATTGGTTCAAGTCGTTCGCTTCGCTCACTCGGGACCGGCTAAAGCCGGCCCCTTAACCAAACGTTAGAAGCCAAGAGCATGAATGCAGCCAACCTTATCGAACTGGGCAGCTCTGAAAATTTTCTTAGCAATGCGCTTGTCCAGTCACTACAGATTAGCGTCGACATCTTGGAATTTAGAACCCAAGACGAGGCACTGTGCTCGGCCAACCTCTTTGCTTGCGGGAAAAATCAGGTATCGCACAAAGCTATAGCGTTTTTTACGCTATTAAATCATGCACTTCACTTTTATGAGGAGTGGCTCATAAACGAAACAAGCGCTAATGATCTTGAGTTACTAGCTAACAAATGGTTGTTGCCAGAGATAAATAAAGCCAAAGACATATCATTTAGCGACGCACTGATTCAAATTGAGGACATAATTTCTTCAATACAATCTCGCATCAAAAATAAAATTAGCTCCAACAGCATGTACAACCCTGATCATTGGGGAGTATTTTTAAATGGAGATAAATTATCAGAACCTCATGAGTTGTGGCGGCCCTTGCCAAACAGCAATGTCATTGCATCAGCGAACGAATGGAACGAAATGGAGTTTTTGTACGAGACTCAAAATTCTTTCATTCTGTTTTCCTGGAGCACCGGCGCGTAATGGCTTCTAACAACTGGTTCAAATCGTTCGCTTCGCTCACTGGGACGGGCTAAAGCCCGCCCCTTAACCAAACGTTAGAGGCTTCACAAGTAATGAGCACCACTCAAAAATATATTTTAGCGGCACTAGAAACACTTTACATGCTTACGCCAATATTAATATGCATAATAATCCTTACAGCCTTTAACTATAGAACAACTGAAGGCGTTATAGTAAGTTGGTTTACCATGCCCGAATGGTCATTTCTTTCTTCATTTCTCTTCGTGACAATTATAAGAGAAAAAGCAAAAAAAGAATTATTCAGCGAAAACATTAGCAATAACTTCATGTTCTTCGTTCTAGGGTCACTATCTATACTCAGCGGCTCTATACTTGGAATACTCTATGCCGTCAGTACCAATCTAATTGCGGCACCAATTAAAATTGATGTTTTGGGTAGCATTCAGTTTGGCTTATTGGCCGCCGCGATGATCCTTCATACAATAGCGAAGGCACAAAGCATTGACGAACAAATATTCAGCGCCAAAGCCTCTAACTAGGCGCTCAAATCGCTCACTCCGTTCGCTGGGACGGGCTAAAGCCCGCCCCTTAGCTTAATCGTTAGGCAAACAAAGCAAAGGAATGCGGCCGCATGGGAAATCGCGGAATCAATAGTTCAAAACCGTGTGTTTCCCATCAAAGGAATTTGGCGTATTTGAAATCGCGGGCGGCGCAAAAATTTTGGTTCCGCAATTGCCTTGTACGTCAGTCATTACATCGTGCCGGCGCAGAGGCGCTCCAAAATTGCGGAGCAGAAAAGCACATGAAACAGCACAACAGCATGCAGAAGCCATTTAAAGCAAAAGCACTGTTGGCTATCGCGGCGCAACCACTTGCAACGCCCGGCTCAAGTCCGCGCCTAACAAATGGTTCAAAACGTTCGCTCCGCTCACTGGGACGGGCTAAAGCCCGCCCCTTAACCCAACGTTATGCAATCAAGGAAGCATCGTGCAAGAAGTAGACAACGCGTTTTATGAGCGAGCTGATGCACATATTCACTTATCTAACGGCCAGATAACTGAAGAGATTGGCAAGGGAAAAGTAAGCGCATCAAATATGTATGCTACCGCTAGGTTTAATGCTTGGGTTAGCGCGTGCGGCTGGAATAGCGGACAAGAAATGGCCGAAGCCAAGCAGGAAACTCTTGAATATTTTGTTCGCGAGTTTCGTAAAATGCTTGAAGAAAATCTTGATGATTACATCGAAAATTTTGAATCATATATGCAGCCCGAGTCGTGATCGCATAACAATTGGTTCAAACCGTTCGCTGCGCTCACTGGGACGGGCTAAAGCCCGCCCCTTAACCATACGTTAGGCTAAAAAAATGAGTCTCGACATTCACCTTGAAGCCGATGAGCGACTTTCAATAACCACTATCTCTACGACATTGAGTGAACTCGGCGTACTGGATACAGACAATGACGACCATACGGTGGAAGGAATTTTCGAGTCCGGATTATCAGTGAGGGCCGCGTGCGAACTAAATGACCATACGCTATACGCGGAAGACACTAAAGGCATGACCTTCCCTGTAGCTATTCGCTGCTACATACGAATAAAAGGGCCGGAGCCAGAAGGTTTTTCTGCGCTTGGTGATTTAGAACGTTTTATAAAAATCCTTACAACCAAGTCAGATGCTAATTTTGTAGTTTCATTCCAGTACGAATCAACATTGTATTGGAGAAATAGCGATGGTTTGCAGGCCGCCTAACTAGTGGTTCAAAACGTTCGCTTCGCTCACTGGGACGGGCTAAAGCCCGCCCCTTAGCTTAATCGTTAGGTAAACAAACTACTCCATACTTTCACAAGGCAAAGGTATGCATTGGTACTTCACGGCTTTAAGCTACTCCTTATTTTTACTCGCCATAGCCTTATTAGCTTACAGGCTACACATGCTATTCACGGGTAACAGAATTTTGGGTGTAGTTACTAACCTCATCACTAGGAACAGAAGCCTTACGGGCACAGCAAAATCAACACTACTTGAGATCTCCTACAAAGACTCAAACGGTGTTGACTGCAAATTTGAAGCTGACAATGGGTTATTAGTTCACATCTACAAAATAGGAGACTCAGTAAGTCTATCCGAGAGAAATGGCAAAATAATCGTTAATTCATTATTCAACATTCTCACTGCACCAGCTCTTTTAGCTGCAATGAGTTATATGATTTTCAATTTCTTAACCTAACAAAGCAAAGGAATACGGACGCATTGGAAATCGCGAGCGGCGCAAAACATCTTGGCTTTTTTAATTGCCTTGCACGCCAATCATTGCATCGCACTAGCGCTGGGGCGCTTCGCAGTTGCCGAGCAGAAAGAGCACATCAAACAGCGCAACAGCATGAATCAGCTATTTAAAGCGACAGCATTACTGGCTATCGAGGTGCAACAACTTGTAGCGCGCGGCTCAGGCCCACACCTAACAACTGGTGCAAACCGTTCGCTTCGCCCACTGGGGTGGCCTAACACCCGCCCTTCAAGCTGAGTCCTGCAGTCGGCGTCAGCAGCACTGCGCGCTCGTCAGTCCTATCCCGCAGCGCGCACCACTTCCCACCGAAAACCCGGATAATGGCCGCCATTCGTTTAGCCCGTATTCTGGTAATCCCGCATGGAAATCAAGGTCAAGTTTCTCGACAACCTCCGACTTGAAGCCAAGTTCGATGACTTCACGGTGGTGGCTGACCAGCCCATCCGCTACAAGGGCGATGGCTCGGCGCCGGGGCCGTTTGATTACTTCTTGGCCTCTTCGGCGCTGTGTGCGGCGTACTTTGTGAAGCTGTATTGCGATACGCGCGATATCCCCACCGACAACATCCGCCTGTCGCAGAACAACATCGTTGATCCGGAGAACCGCTACGCGCAGATCTTCAAGATCCAGGTCGAATTGCCGGCGGATATTTCCGAGAAAGATCGCCAGGGCATTCTGCGTTCCATCGACCGCTGCACGGTGAAGAAGGTGGTTCAGCAAGGTCCTGAGTTCATCATCGAAGAGGTCGACAACCTGGATGCCGACGCTCAGGCCTTGCTGATGCCAGTGGCGGGAACCAGCACCTACATTCCCGGCAAGGACCTGCCGCTGGAAGAAACCATCGCCAATATGTCGGGCATCATGGCCAAGCTCGGCATGAAGATTGAGATCGCCTCATGGCGCAATATCGTGCCCAACGTGTGGTCGTTGCATATCCGCGATGCGCAGTCGCCGATGTGTTTTACCAACGGCAAGGGCGCAACCAAGGAGAGCGCGCTGGCCTCGGCGCTGGGCGAGTTTATCGAGCGGCTGAACTGCAATTTCTTCTACAACGATCAGTTCTGGGGCGAGGAGATCGCCAATGCGGCGTTCGTGCATTACCCGGACGAGCGCTGGTTCAAGCCGGGGCCCAAGGATGCGTTGCCGGCAGAGATTCTCGACGATTACTGCCTGGCGATTTACAACCCAGACGACGAGCTGCGCGGCTCGCACCTGTATGACACCAACTCCGGCAACACCCTGCGCGGCATCTGCTCGTTGCCGTTTGTGCGCCAGTCGGATGGCGAGGTGGTGTATTTCCCTTCCAACCTGATCGAAAACCTCTACCTCAGTAATGGCATGAGTGCCGGCAATACCCTGGCCGAGGCGCAGGTGCAGTGCCTGTCGGAAATCTTCGAGCGTGCGGTCAAACGCGAAATCCTCGAAGGCGAGCTGTGCCTGCCGGACGTGCCAGCCGATGTGCTGGCCAAGTACCCGAGCATCGTTGCCGGCATTCAGGGCCTGGAAGCCCAGGGCTTCCCGGTATTGGTGAAAGATGCGTCCCTGGGCGGCGAATTCCCGGTGATGTGCGTCACTCTGATGAACCCGCGCACCGGCGGCGTGTTCGCCTCGTTCGGCGCGCACCCAAGCTTTGAGGTGGCGCTGGAGCGCAGCCTGACCGAGCTGCTGCAAGGCCGCAGCTTCGAGGGTTTGAATGATCTGCCGCCACCGACCTTTGAAAGCCAGGCACTGATGGAGCCGAATAACTTCGTCGAGCATTTCATCGACTCCAGCGGCGTGGTGTCGTGGCGCTTCTTCAGCGCCAAGGCCGACTACGAGTTCGTCGAGTGGGACTTCTCCGGCCAGGGCGCAGATTCGAACGAGCAGGAAGCCGCAACGTTGTTCGGCATCCTCGAAGAGCTGGGCAAAGAAGCCTATATGGCGGTGTACGAGCACCTGGGCGCCACGGCCTGCCGCATCCTGGTGCCGGGCTATTCGGAGATTTATCCGGTTGAGGACCTGATCTGGGATAACACCAACAAGGCGCTGCTGTTCCGCGCGGACATCCTCAACCTGCACAGCCTGAATGATCGCGGCCTGAAATCTCTGCTGCGCAACCTGGAAAACAGCGATGTCGACGATTACACCGATATCACCACGCTGATCGGCGTCGAGTTCGACGACAACACGGTGTGGGGCCAGCTGACGATTCTGGAGTTGAAACTGCTGATCCACCTCGCCCTGAAGAAGTACGACGACGCCAAAGAACTTGTGGAAATGTTCCTGCAGTACAACGACAACACCGTCGAGCGCGGCCTGTTCTATCAGGCGTTGAACGCGGCGCTGGAAGTGCAGCTAGACGATGAGCTGGAGATGAGCGACTTCGAACCGAACTTCCGCCGTATGTTTGGCAATGAGCGCATGGACGCGGTGCTCGGCTCGCTGGATGGCAGCGTGCGCTTCTATGGCCTGACGCCGACCAATATGCAGCTGGAGGGGCTGGACCGCCATCTGCGCTTGATCGAGAGCTACAAGAAGCTGCACGCGGCACGGGCCAAAGTGGCCGCTGTTTCGGGTTGAGCGCATGGAGCACCCGCAGGTACGGCTGCAACACTTAACGCCTACATAACCCTGCTGAAACAGCGGCTTTCCGGCAAATAGAACGCCCTACACTGGGCACCACATCCACCCAAATGCCGCACACGAGGGAATGTATGAACGTTGTAATAGGGAACTTCAAGTGGCTGATGCTGGTGTCCGGCGTGCTTACCGCCAGCATGTTCTACGGCTTGTTCGCGCCGCAGGCGGCGCTTGAGTCGATGTTTGGCGCGGCGTTTAGCGGCCAGCTGGAATCCATCGTGATTCGCAGCTGGTCAGCGCTGGTTGGCCTGATGGGCGTGATCCTGATTTATGGCGCACTGAACGAAAAACATCGCGCTTTCTGCGCGACCATCGCGGCAACGAGCAAGGCGATTTTCGTAACCCTGGTGCTGGTTTATGGCCAGGCGTTTCTGAGCAAGGCCGCTGCAGCGATCATCATGGATATCGTGGTAATCAGCGCGACGCTTATCTTCCTGCTGGCGTTGCGTATCAAGCGCTAAGCCGCATAGCCTCATGCCGTCCTGAAATATCGAAGCGCAATCGTGGTGGATGAACAGAGCGTCATCCACCCTACGTCTGCCGAGACTTAGGGCGCAGTAGCCAACACCGCGCAGTTGCGGCCCTGGTGTTTGGCTTGGTAGAGCAAACGATCCACGGTTTCGAGAAAGGCCTGGGGCTGATCGAGTGGGCTAGGGCTCAGGGTGCCGACGCCGAGGCTTAAGGTTAGCAGCGGGCTAACCTGAGAGTGGGCGTGCTGGATGTTCTGCTCTCGAATCAGCTGGCGGCAGCGTTCAGCAACCTGGGCGGCGGCCTGGGCATCGGTTTCTGGCAGCAGCAGGACAAACTCTTCACCGCCATAGCGGGCCATCAGGTCACGCGGGCGCACGGCGGCGCCACTCAGAGCCTGGCCGACACTTTTCAGGCAATCGTCGCCCTGGATATGGCCGTAGTGGTCGTTGTATTCCTTGAAGTAGTCGATATCCAGCAGGATCAGTGACAGCGGCTGGCCGGTGCGTTGGGCGTTGCTCCACTCAACCTGCAGGCGGCTGTCGAACATACGCCGGTTGGCCACGCCGGTGAGGCCATCGAGGTAGGACAGCTCTTCGAGCTGTTGCTGCAGTTGCAGCAGTTGCTGTTCGGTCTGCTTGCGCTCACTGATATCGAACATAAAGCCAATCAGCGACTCGACCTCGCCGGCCTCGTTACGCAGCACGTGCACCACATCGCGTATCCAAACGTAATCGCCATCGCGAGTCAGGGCGCGGTAGTCGGCCTCATGGTCGGTGCCGGCCTGGGACTGCGACACGCAGAAGGCCACCACGCTGTCGCGGTCTTCGGGATGCATGCGCTCGGCCCAGTCGTTGGCGCTAACCCAACTGGCCTGCGGCCAACCGAGCAGGGTTTCGATTTGCGGGCCGATATAGGCGAAGGTCATGCTCGCCCAGTCGATCTTCCAGGGGATGGCCTTGGTCGACTCCAGCAGGGTCTTGTACACCGCGCTGTCGGCGCTGTTCGAGTCGGTCATGGCAGGTAATCCGGACGGCTGATAGCGGAGGTTGTAACCAAGATCAGCGGGCGGCGCAACACTGGCCGGGCTGACTGGTCAGTACTGCAGCAGAATGCACAAGGGCCGCTAATGCGGCCCTTGTGGGTTACGACGAGGTGCGATCAGGCATGCACCTGGGATGGGTCACGACGGCTGTCCGGGCCGTTCATCAGCGCGGCACCGGTGGTTTCATCCATGGCCTGCTGCAGGGCCTTCTTACGCTTCTCTTCGGCGCGGTGGGCGAAGAACCACACCAGGAAGGTGGCGAAGGACACCGCCAGCAGGATCAGGCTGGCCACGGCGTTGATTTCCGGCTTCACACCCAGACGCACGGCGGAGAAGACTTCCATCGGCAGAGTGGTCGAGCCCGGCCCGGAAACGAAGCTGGCGAGCACCAGATCGTCCAGCGACAGGGCGAAGGACATCATGCCGCCGGCCGCCAGCGAAGGCGCGATCATCGGGATGGTGATCAGGAAGAACACCTTCCACGGCTTGGCGCCGAGATCCATGGCCGCTTCTTCGATGGACAGGTCCAGCTCACGCAGCCGCGACGACACCACCACGGCCACGTAGGCAGAACAGAAGGTGGTGTGGGCGATCCAGATGGTCAGCACGCCACGCTCGGCAGGCCAGCCGATCAGCTGGGCCATGGCCACGAACAGCAGCAACAGCGACAGACCGGTGATCACCTCGGGCATTACCAGCGGCGCGGTGACCAGGCCACCGAACAGCGTGCGCCCCTTGAAGCGAGTGACGCGGGTCAGCACGAAGGCGGCCATGGTGCCCAGCGCTACGGCGGCAATCGCGGTGTAGCAGGCGATTTCCAGCGAGCGCATCACCGAGTTCATCAGCTGGGTGTTGTCGAGCAGGCCGACGTACCACTTCACCGACCAGCCGCCCCATACCGTTACCAGCCGCGAGGCGTTGAACGAGTAGAGCACCAGGATCAGCATCGGCAGGTAGATAAAGGTCAGGCCGGCCCACAACATAAAGTTGGAGAAACTGAAACGCTTCATGGCCGACCCTCCATTTCTTTAGCTTGGTTGCGGTTAAACAGAATGATGGGGACGATCAAGATCGCCAGCATCACCACAGCCAGAGCAGAGGCAACAGGCCAGTCGCGGTTGTTGAAGAACTCCTGCCACAGCACCTTGCCGATCATCAGGGTCTCCGGGCCGCCGAGCAGTTCAGGAATCACGAACTCACCGACCACCGGGATAAACACCAGCATGCAGCCGGCGATGATGCCGTTCTTGGCCAGCGGCACGGTGATTTTCCAGAAGCTGTTGTAGGTGCTCGAACCCAGGTCCGCGGCCGCTTCCAGCAGGCTCTGGTCGTGTTTTACCAGGTTGGCGAACAGCGGCAGGATCATAAATGGCAGGTACGAATAGACGATACCGATGTACACCGCCAGGTTGGTGTTGAGGATCTGCAACGGCTCGTTGATCAGCCCCAGCCACATCAGGAAGCCATTGAGCAGGCCGTTGTTGCTGAGGATGCCCATCCAGGCATACACGCGGATCAGGATCGCCGTCCAGGTCGGCATCATGATCAGCAGCAACAGGACCATCTGCTTGTCCTTGTCGGCACGGGCAATGGCGTAGGCCATGGGGAAGCCGATCACCAGACAGAGCAGGGTGCTGATCGTGGCCATCTTCAGCGAACCCATGTAGGCCGCCAGGTACAGCGCATCCTCACTGAGGAAGATGTAGTTACCCAGGTTGATGATCAGAGTGAGCTTGTTTTCCGCCCAGCTGTACACGTCGGTATACGGCGGGATGGCCACGTCGGCTTCGGCGAAGCTGATCTTCAGAACGATGAAGAACGGCAACATAAAGAACAGGAACAGCCAGAGGAACGGCACCCCGATAACCAGGTGCCGGCCCTTGGGCATACGGCGGCTGATGCTTCGGATAATGTTCATGAGCGCAATGCCACCCCGCTATCGTCCTCCCACCAGACGAACACTTCGTCGTCCCAGGTAGGTCGGGCGCCACGCCGCTCGGCGTTGGCAACAAAGGACTGAACCACCTTGCCGCTTGGCAGCAATACGTGGAAAACCGAATGGCCGCCGAGGTAAGCGATGTCGTGCACGGTGCCGCGCGACCAGTTGTATTCGCAGGTCGGTTGCTCAGTGGTAACGATCAGCTTCTCCGGGCGGATGGCGTAGGTGATGCTCTTGTCCTGCACCGAGGTGCTGACGCCGTGGCCGACGTAGATGTTGCGTTCCAGGTCCGGGCTGGCGATCAGTGCATGGCCTTCCATGTCCTCGACCACCTGACCTTCAAACAGGTTGACGTTGCCGATAAATTCACAGACCAGACGGCTGGTCGGGGTTTCGTAGATGTCCACCGGGCTGCCGATCTGGGCGATCCAGCCCAGGTGCATGATGGCGATGCGCTGGGCCATGGTCATGGCCTCTTCCTGATCGTGGGTCACCATGACGCAGGTTACGCCGACGCGTTCGATGATCTCGACAAGCTCAAGCTGCATCTGCGAGCGCAGCTTCTTGTCCAGAGCACCCATGGGTTCGTCGAGCAGCAGCAGTTTCGGCCGCTTGGCCAGCGAACGAGCGAGGGCCACGCGCTGACGCTGACCACCGGAAAGCTGGTGCGGCTTGCGCTTGGCGTACTGGGTCATGTGCACCAGCTTGAGCATTTCTTCGACGCGGGCGTCGATTTCGGCTTTCGGCAGTTTGTCCTGCTTGAGGCCGAAAGCGATGTTGTCAGCCACGCTCATGTGCGGGAACAAAGCGTAGGACTGGAACATCATGTTGATCGGCCGCTCGTAGGGCGGCAGGTCGGTGATGTCTTCACCGTCGAGCAGAATGCGCCCTTCGGTCGGACGTTCGAAGCCGGCGAGCATGCGCAGCAGGGTCGATTTACCCGAGCCGGAGCCACCAAGCAGGGCGAAGATTTCACCCTTGTTGATGGTCAGCGAAACGTCATCAACCGCGATGGTTTCGTCGAACTTCTTCGTCACACGCTCGATCTTGACCAGCACCTCTTTCGGTTGCTGATCACCCTCGAGAACCTTTTTATAGGCACTGGAAGCAACTGCCATTACCAAAACTCCCGCAAAAATTGGGTCACTGACCCGAATATAATCTGCCGCGCTTGGCGCAGCGGGCCGTACGGTCAGGGCAGGCCTGCCGTACGGGGTCTTTCAGTTTCCGCTTACTGGCCGGACTTGATCGTGGACCAGGCGCGCGTCATGGCACGCTGGATCTTCGGTGGCAATTCGGCGGAGATGTACAACCGGTCCAACACAGCCTGCGATGGATAAATCGAAGGATCGTTACGCACTTCCTGATCCATCAGCGCGCCCGCCTTGGGGTTTGGGTTGGCGTAGCCAACATAGTCGCTGACCGTGGCGATCACCGCCGGCTCAAGCAGGTAGTTGATGAAGGCGTGCGCTTCCTTGACGTTCTTCGCATCGGCCGGGATGGCCATCATGTCGAACCACAGGTTGGCGCCTTCCTTGGGAATGCTGTAGGCGATCTCGATGCCCTTGCCCGCTTCCTCAGCGCGTGCCGCCGCCTGGAATACGTCGCCGGAGTAGCCGAACGCTACGCAGATGTCGCCGTTGGCCAGGTCGCCGATGTACTTCGAGGAATGGAAGTAGGTGACGTAAGGACGCACGGCCATCAGCTTGGCCTCAGCCTTCTTGTAGTCCTCAGGATTAGTGCTGCGCGGGTCGAGGCCCATGTAGTTGAGGACGGAAGGGAACATCTCGTCGGGAGAGTCCATGAAGGCCACACCACAGGCGTTGAGCTTCTTCAGGTTCTCTGGCTCGAAGATCATGGCCCAGGAGTCGATCTCGTCGACACCGAGCACTTCCTTGATTTTGGCCACGTTGTAGCCAATACCGTTGGTGCCCCACAGGTACGGCACCGAATACAGGTTACCGGGATCGTTGACTTCCAGTTGCTTGAGCAGCACCGGGTCAAGGTTCTCCCAGTTCGGCAGCAGACTGCGGTCGAGCTTCTGGAACGCGCCCGCCTTGATCTGCTTGCCAAGGAAATGGTTGGACGGCACTACGATGTCGTAGCCAGAACGGCCCGCCAGCAGTTTGCCTTCCAGGGTTTCGTTGGAGTCAAACACGTCATACATGGCTTTTATGCCAGTAGCCTTCTGGAAATCGGCCAGGGTGGTTTCGCCGATATAGTCAGACCAGTTGTAGACATTGACCACAGGTTCAGCGGCTTGCACGGCGCTGATGCTGACGGCGGCGGCCAGCAGGCCAGCCAGAAGTGGAGTACGACGCATAGGAGCTTCCTTATTGTTGTGGGTGAATGCGGCGGAGCAACCCGCCGCACACCGTTAGGGCTATGGCATTACTGACCCGATTTGATCTTGGTCCAGCTGCGGTTCATTGCGCGTTGCGCGTTAGCTGGCAGATCCGGGAAGGTGTAGATCTTGGCCATGGTGGCCGCGTCCGGGTAAATGCCCGGGTCGTTACGCAGTGCTTCGTCAACCAGCGGGGTGGCCGCAGCGTTGCCGTTAGGGAACTGCACGAAGTTGGTGATGTTGGCCATGACTTCTGGCTTCATCAGGTAGTTGAGGAACACGTGAGCGGCTTCGACGTTTTTCGCATCGGCCGGGATGGCCATCATGTCGAAGAAGCTGCCAGCACCTTCTTTCGGGATGCTGTAGGAGATGTTCACGCCGTTCTTGGCTTCTTCAGCACGGGACTTGGACTGGTACAGGTCGCCCGAGTAGCCGATGGCCACACAGATGTTGCCGTTGGCCAGGTCGCCGATGTACTTGGAGCTGTGGAAGTAGGAAGTCGAGGAACGGATCGAGAGGAACAGTTCTTCAGCTTTCTTCAGCTCGCCGGAATCAGTGCTGTCCGACTTGAAGCCCAGGTAGTTCAGCGCAGCCGGGAGAATTTCGGTTGGCGAATCGAGGAAGGACACACCACAGTCTTTCAGCTTGGCGATGTTTTCTGGCTTGAATACCAGGTCCCAGGAATTGACCGGGGCGTCTTCGCCCAGTGCGGCCTTGACCTTGTCGACGTTGTAACCGATACCGATGGTGCCCCACATGTAGGGAATCGAGTACTGGCTACCCGGATCGCTTGGGTCGAGCGCCTTGAGCAGGTTCTTGTCGAGGTTTTCCCAGTTTGGCAGCTTGGACTTGTCCAGCTTCTGGAACACACCGGCCTTGATCTGCTTGGCCAGGAATGGGTTGGACGGTACCACGATGTCGTAACCGGAGCTGCCGGCCAGCAGTTTGGCTTCCAGGGTTTCGTTGCTGTCAAAGACGTCGTAGACGACCTTGATGCCGGTTTCCTTCTGGAAGTTGTCGAGGGTGTCTTCTGCGATGTAGTCGGACCAGTTGTAAACGTGCAGGACCTTGTCATCCGCGTGTGCGGCACTCACCACAGCCCCAGCAAGGGACAACGCGAGAAGGGTTTTGCCGAATTTTTTCATGCGTACAGCTCCTGTTGTTGTAGTCGTTTCCGGAAGATGCGCGTCATCTGCAGCACCTTCCGGTGAGCCTGACTTACGCATTGGCGCAGTCTGGCAAGGTCACCACCCGTTGACAACTTTCAGACGTAAGCATCTGAAACCAAAGGTTATTGAACCTTAAACCAGCACCTCTGCAGCAGTCAGGTCGAGGCATTTACGGGCCTTTTCAACCAGTTCGTCGATTTCCGCGTGGCTGATTACCAGCGGCGGCGAAATGATCATGGTGTCGCCTACGGCGCGCATGATCAGACCATTATTAAAGCAGTGACCGCGGCAGATCATGCCAACGCCCACATCTGCGCTGAAGCGCTTGCGGCTGGCCTTGTTCTGCACCAGCTCGATGGCGCCCAACATACCGACGCCGCGCACCTCACCCACCAGCGGGTGATCGGCCAGCTCACGCAAACGCTTTTGCAAATACGGTGCCGTTTCTGCTTTGACGCGCTCAACAATCTTTTCTTCGCGCAGAATGCGCAGGTTTTCCAGGGCCACCGCAGCAGCCACCGGATGCCCGGAATAGGTAAAGCCGTGGTTGAAATCACCGCCCTGATTGAGCACCTCGACGATATCGTCGCGCACGATCAGCCCACCCATGGGGATGTAGCCGCTGGTCAGGCCCTTGGCGATGGTCATCATGTGCGGGGTATTACCGAAGTAATCGCTACCGAACCACTCGCCGGTACGGCCGAAACCGCAGATCACCTCATCGGCAATAAACAGGATGTCGTACTTGGCGAGGATTTCACGGATACGCGGCCAGTAGCTGTCCGGCGGAATGATCACACCACCCGCGCCCTGGATCGGCTCGGCAATAAAGGCGGCGACATTCTCTTCGCCGACTTCGAGGATCTTCTGCTCCAGCTGGTCGGCGGCCCAGATGCCGAACGCTTCGGGGCTCATATCGCCGCCCTCACCGAACCAGTACGGCTGCGGGATGTGCACAATGCCCGGAATCGGCAGGTCGCCCTGCTCATGCATGTACTTCATGCCACCCAGGCTGGCGCCAGCCACGGTGGAGCCGTGGTAACCGTTAACCCGGCTGATGATCACCTTCTTGTTCGGCTGCCCCTTGATCGCCCAGTAATGGCGCACCATACGCAGCATGGTGTCGTTGCCTTCCGAACCCGAACCGGTGAAAAACACGTGGTTCATACCGGCCGGAGCCAGCTCGGAAATCGCCTTGGCCAGTTCCAGCGCGGGCGGCGTGGCGGTCTGAAAGAACATGTTGTAGTAGGGCAGTTCTTGCATCTGCTTGGCGGCGGCGTCTGCCAGTTCCTTGCGACCATAGCCGATCGCCACACACCAGAGCCCGGCCATGGCATCGAGGATCTTGTTGCCCTCGCTGTCCCACAGGTACACCCCGTCGGCCTTGGTAATGATGCGCGGCCCACTTTCCGCCAGCTGTTTGAAATCGCTGAACGGCGCGAGGTGGTGTTCGCGGCTCATGGCCTGCCACTCGCGGGTTTTCGGGTTGGTCACTTGACTGTTCATAACAACACCTTGATCACACAGGCTGCGTATTGCCGCAGCCCCAGAAAATTCTTGGCGGCGGCTGGCACAGGGATCGCCCGCACCAGCCGCCTGACGGTTACACCGACAGCAACAGGAACTCACGCTCCCAGGAACTGATGACCCGCTTGTAGTTCTCGTGCTCGGCGCGCTTCACCGCGACGTAGCCGCGCATGAACTTGTCGCCCAGGTACTTCTCCGCGTCCTTACAGGCTTCCATGCGCTCCAGGGCGTGCTCGATGGTGATCGGCAGGCGCAGGTTGCGACGCTCGTAGGCGCGACCTTTGACCGGCGCGCTCGGTTTGAAGTCGCCGACCATGCCCATGTAGCCGCACAGCAGTGAAGCCGCCAACACCAGGTAAGGGTTGGCATCGGCACCGGCCAGGCGGTTTTCCACGCGGCGGTTCTGCGGCGTAGCTTCCGGCACGCGCAGGCCCACAGTACGGTTCTCTTCGCCCCACTCGACGTTCACCGGCGCCGAGGTATCCGGCAGGAAGCGGCGGAACGAGTTGACGTTCGGCGCAAACAGCGGCAACAGCTCGGGGATGTACTTCTGCAGGCCACCGATGTGCAGCATGAACAGTTCGCTCATGCTGCCATCCGGGTTGGAGAACAGGTTCTTGCCGGTTTTGATGTCAACCACGCTCTGGTGGATGTGCATCGCGCTGCCCGGCTGATCGGTGATCGGCTTGGCCATAAAGGTGGCGGCCACATCGTGCTTGAGCGCCGCTTCACGCATGGTGCGCTTGAACACGGTGATCTGGTCGGCCAGGTGCAGGGCTTCGCCATGACGGAAGTTGATTTCCATCTGCGCCGGACCGTCCTCGTGGATCAGCGTATCGAGGTCCAGGCCCTGGATTTCGCACCAGTCGTACACGTCTTCAAACAGCGGATCGAATTCGTTGGCCGCATCAATGGAGAACGACTGACGGCCCACTTCCGGACGACCGGAACGACCCATCGGGGCGACCAGCGGGAAATCCGGGTCGCTGTTGCGCTTGGTCAGGTAGAACTCCATTTCCGGTGCGACGATTGGCTTCCAGCCCTTGTCTGCGTAGAGCTTGAGCACATTCTTGAGAATGTTGCGCGGCGACAGCTCAATCGGGTTGCCCTGCTTGTCGAAGGTGTCGTGGATCACCATCGCAGTCGGCTCAATGGCCCAGGGCACGAGGAATACGGCGTTCTCGTCCGGGCGGCAGAACATATCGATGTCCGCTTCGTCGAGCAGGTCGTAATAGATGTCGTCCTCGACGTAGTCGCCGGTTACGGTCTGCAGCAGCACACTCTCGGGGAGGCGCATGCCCTTCTCGTCGAGGAACTTGTTGGTCGGCGAAATCTTGCCACGGGCAATGCCGGTAAGATCGCTGATCAGGCATTCAACTTCGGTGATTTTGCGTTCTTTCAGCCAGCTCGAAAGCTGGTCTAGTTTGGTACTCATAGAGACCTCAGGGTTGGTGAGAGCCGACCTATATATAGTCGGCTCAGCGTTGCCCCGCCTTCTTCCTGCAAGCCTCACCAAAGGCCTGGAAGATGGCGAGATAATTCGGGTTGGATCGTACCTGCCATTCAGGGTGCCATTGCACCCCCAATGCGAAGCTTTTGGCACCTTCGACGGAGAAGGCTTCGATCAACCCGTCAGGCGCCAGTGCTTCTACGCGAAGGCCCGGCGCCAGACGCTGAACGCCCTGGCCATGAATGGAATTGACTTGAATCTCCTCCGGCAAGCCGATGCCGGCGAGCAGCCCGCCCGGCTGCACATGCAGCGCGTGACGCAGGCCATATTGCTGTTCTGCGGGCAGGTCACTCGGCTCGCGGTGATCCATAAGCCCAGCAACCTCGTGTACACGCTGGTGCAGCGCGCCACCGAAAGCCACATTCATCTCCTGAAAGCCGCGGCAAATGCCGAGCACCGGGATACCGGCGGCAATTGCTGCTTTAATCAAGGGAAGAGTTGTACTGTCACGCGCCGGGTCATGGGCGGTGCCGGGTTCGCTGGCATCGCCAGCATAGTGGTGTGGTTCAACGTTGGATGGCGAGCCGGTAAACACCAGGCCATCGAGGTGCTGCAACAGGTAAGCCTGATCAAGCTGCTCGCCCAGTGCGGGAATGATCACTGGCATACCGCCAACCACCTGAACGATGGCCTGCAAGTATTTATCGCCTGCGGTGTGGTAGATGTTGTGCCCGATCTGCTTGGTGCAGGCACTAACGCCGATAATCGGCTGGCGCGACATGAGACACCCGTTTTATTGCTGTTATGGGTTTCGACCGAGCTTAGCCTTGTTCATTTTTTTTCACAATAGTCATGTAAAAAATTGAACACACCCGACTGAGCACCCCGGCGGACAAGGCTTTGAGCAGGGCTGCATTGCCCTGTAATGCCCTAAAACTGGCCACCGAGCCCCCTTTTGGGGCAAAATGCGCCTCTCTTGACAGCATCTGGTGTTTAAGATTGACTCACACCCGTGCAGTTGCATGATTGATATTTTTAACAAAAAAGGTGTTGCATCATGTCGGTACCCCCGCGTGCCGTTCAGCTTAATGAAGCGAACGCGTTCCTTAAGAAACATCCTGAGGTCCTGTTCGTCGACCTTCTGATCGCAGATATGAATGGTGTGGTGCGCGGCAAGCGTATCGAGCGTGCGAGCCTGCATAAGGTTTACGAACGCGGCATTAATCTCCCGGCTTCTCTGTTCGCCCTGGATATCAACGGCTCGACGGTGGAAAGCACCGGCCTGGGTCTGGATATCGGCGACGCCGACCGCGTCTGCTTTCCCATCCCCAACACCCTGAGCAATGAGCCATGGCAGAAGCGCCCAACCGCGCAACTGCTGATGACCATGCATGAAATGGAAGGCGAGCCGTTCTTTGCCGACCCACGGGAAGTGTTGCGCCAGGTGGTTACGAAGTTCGACGAACTGGGCCTTACCATCTGTGCCGCCTTTGAAATCGAGTTCTACCTGATCGACCAGGCCAACGTGAACGGCCGTCCACAGCCGCCGCTGTCGCCGCTGTCGGGCAAGCGTCCGCAATCGACCCAGGTGTACCTGATCGACGACCTCGACGAATACGCCGAGTGCCTGCAGGACATCCTCGAAGGCGCCAAAGAGCAGGGCATCCCGGCCGACGCCATCGTCAAGGAAAGCGCCCCGGCGCAATTCGAGGTCAACCTGCACCACGTCGCTGACCCGATCAAAGCCTGCGACCACGCGCTACTGCTCAAGCGCCTGATCAAGAACATCGCCTACGACCATGAGATGGACACTACCTTCATGGCCAAGCCCTACCCCAACCAGGCGGGTAACGGGTTGCACGTGCATATCTCGATCCTCGACAAGCAGGGCAACAACATCTTCGCCTGCGACGACCCGGTACAGAATGACGCCCTGCGCCACGCCATCGGCGGCGTGCTGGAAACCATGCCGGCCTCGATGGCCTTCCTCTGCCCGAACGTCAACTCCTACCGCCGTTTCGGTGCTCAGTACTACGTACCGAATTCGCCGTGCTGGGGCATCGACAACCGCACCGTAGCGCTGCGCGTACCGAATGACACAGCCGATGCCGTGCGCATCGAGCACCGTGTTGCCGGCGCCGATGCCAACCCTTACCTGTTGATGTCGGCAGTACTGGCGGGCGTGCACCATGGCCTGACCAACAAGATCGAGCCAAGCGCACCGGTGGAAGGCAACTCCTACGAGCAGAACGAACAGAGCCTGCCGAACAACCTGCGTGATGCTCTGCGCGAGCTGGACGACAGTGAAGTGCTGGCCCGTTATATCGACCCGAAATACATCGATATCTTCGTCGCCTGCAAGGAAAGCGAGCTGGCCGAGTTTGAAAACTCGATCTCCGACCTCGAATACAACTGGTACTTGCACACGGTTTGATGCAACACCCAACGCCGGCCTTTGAGCCGGCGTTTTTTATGGTCTGCCATCCATGGCAGCCACCTTGCGGGCCATTTTTATTCCGCGCGTTGCGCAGCACCTGCCCTTTGAGTCACGCCTCGGTGTGATGACGGATTACCTGCGCCGCGAACTTCTGCTGACGCGACATCAACCTACTCAGGAGATATCCATGCCTCGCCTGTTTGCCTCACTGCTGCTTGCCCTGACGCCGCTGCTGGCCAGCGCCGAAGAGGTGATTCGCGTCTACAACTGGAACGACTACATCGCCCCGCAGGTGCTCAAGGACTTCGAGGCAGAAACCGGCATCCGTGTGGAATACCACACCTTCAGCACCGCCGAAGAACTGGAAACGGTACTGGCCAGCGGTGAAGCCATCGATGTTGCCGTGCCGTCGCACGATACCCTGCCGGCGATGATCAAAAACGGCACCCTGCAACCGCTGGATTTCAACCTGCTACCCAACCGCAAGCATCTCGACAAGCAGCTGCTCAGCACTCTGGTCGCCCTCGACCCGGCCAACCGCCATGCCTTGCCCTACCTGTGGGGCGCAGTCGGCCTGGCGATCAACACGCCGCAGGCCGAAGCAGCCTTTGGCGGCCCGCTGCCCAATAGCTGGAGCCTGCTGTTCGATGCCGAGCAAAGCTCACGCCTGGCCAGTTGCGGCATCAGCGTACTGGACGCTCCAGACGAGACCCTGACCCTGCTGCTCAATTACCAGGGTCGCAGCCTGGCCCGCAGCGCACCAAGCCGCATCGAGCGTTCCAGCCGTGTGCTGGATGGCCTGCGGCCGAATCTGCGCTATGTCGACAGCGAGCGCTATATCGACGATCTCAATCAAGGCAAGCTGTGCGTGGCCATGGCCTGGGTCGGTGATGCCCTGGCCGCTGCCGATGCGGGTCAGCCCGTACGTTTCCTGGTGCCGGATGAAGGCTCGATCCTGTTTATCGACAACCTGGTGATTCCCAGCAGCGCCAAGCGCGTCGACCTGGCCCACCGCTTTATCGATTACCTGATGCAGCCCAAGGTCGCCGCACTGATCACTGCCGAAACCCTGTACCCCAGCGGCAACGCCGATTCCCGCGAGTTTCTCGACGAAGCCCTGCGCAACCAGCCCGACCTCTACCCGGACCGCGACACCAAGCGCCGCCTGCACCCGCTGGAAACCCTGCCAGAAAAGCACAGTGCTACCCGCGATGCCGTATGGGCGCGCTTTCGGGATGGCAGTTGAGAGATGAGAGAGGAGCCCGGTGTAGCCGGGCTCCTGCAACAAGCCTACAGCGCAGCGGCAGTTACTTGACCAGCTGACGCCAGGCTTTCAGCGAACCGATGGTCAATAGCTGTGCCTTGCGCGCAGCCAGCACTTCAGGGTCGATGGGCTGATTGGCCAGTTCTGCCAGCTTGTTCAGTTCACCGTACAGGCGGTCGACCTCGGGCACCTCCAGCACCTCACGGGCCAGGTGCAGCCAGACCAACAGGCGCTCGATACGCGGCAGCTGTTCGGCGAGGTCTTCCGGCTGCTGCTGATAACGACGCAGTTGCAAGGCAGCGCCTTCTTCGGCAACCAGCGTCGGCAACCAGTTGCCCAGCGGCGCGGCGCCCTGACGATTACCACGGTTGTTGCGCTCCACCGTCCAGCTGCGGGCCAACAGCCAGCGCGACAGGTTCAGCGAAAACAGGCCCCAACGATTGCCCTGCAGTTCTGCTGCGAACAACGCCGGGGCGTTCTTGCGCAGGCTGTCATCGTCCTGACCGGCCAGCACGCGCGGGCGCCATTCCAGCAGCAAGGCATCCAGCAACTCACGCAAGGCATGACTGCTGGCACGCGGCGCGGCCTGGCCCAGGCTGCTGAGCAGCGCGCGCAAGCCGATCAGCTGCTCCAGCCACTCGACCAGCAAGCGCCAATGCCCATTGAAGCGGTACTGCTCGGCCAGGCGCTGGCTGCTGCCCAGCAGATGCCAGCCCAATGCCGCGACGCTGTCATCCAGGCTGGTTTCCGCACTCAGACTCGGTGCCGGCAGGTTCAGACTGTAGCTGCCGGCATCGAACAGGCGATAACCGCGCTCGGCCTTGCTGATATCGCAGGGCATCAGCGCCAGGTCGGCAGCCAGCTCGGCGGCCAGTTCCAGCAGCGCCTCAGGCTCACCCTGACGCAGTTCCAGTTCCAGTTCGCAGATTTCTTCTTCGCCTTCGCCGGCAATCACCTTGCCTAGATCCAGCGCCGCCTCGATCACCACCTTGGCTTTGCCACGGCCCCAGGCGATTTCCGCCTTCTCACGGATAAAGTCGGTGGTGAAAATCGGCACCAGCTGCTTCTTGTCCAGCTCGGCCAGCGCCGCCGGCCAGCAGCTGTCATCGAGTTTTTTCAGGTCCAGCTTGGCCTTGGCCAGGTTCCAGTCCCACTCATTGCGCTCGGACAAACCGGCCACGCTCTGCCCACGGGTTTTCAGGGTCTGGATAAACTGCTCGCCATCGCGGCGCACACGCAGGGCCACTTTGGCCGCAGCCAGGTCACGTTCGGGCGTATCGAAGTACTGATTGAACAGTTCGCGCTGCTCCCAACCACTCTTGTTGCGCTTCTTCAGCAACGGGTGATCACGCAGGGCGGCCAGGGTTGCACGGCTAACCCGCAGTTTGATTTCGGTTTCTTTGTTCATGATGGTGGGGATCAACGCCTACTATGAAATTGTGACAGTCCGATTACCTGCGCTGGCGAGCCTGCGGACTGATCCGTATACTTGCCGCCTTCTTAACGCCGGGGTTCACCCTATGCCAGTCAATCCATTTGCCAGCCTGTTTGGCCGCTCACCGATTGGGCCGATGCAAAAACACTTTGCCAAAGCCCACGAGTGCGCAGCCAATCTGGTGCCCTTCTTCGAAGCCGTGATGGTGGAAGATTGGGCCAAGGTGGAACAGGTACAACAGGAAATGGCCAGCCTCGAACATGAGGCCGACAAGCTCAAGAAAAGTGTGCGTTTGCACCTACCCAAGAGCCTGTTCCTGCCCGTACCGCGCTCGGATCTGCTTGAGCTGCTGAGTGTACAGGACAAAGTCGCCAACCGCGCCAAGGACATCGCCGGCCTGATGCTTGGCCGCGAAATGGCTATTCCACAGGCTCTGCAGCCACTGATGCGCGCCTTTGTGCAACGCACCGTGGATGCCAGCGCCCAAGCGCTGAAAGCCATGAACGAACTCGACGAGCTGCTGGAAACCGGCTTCGGTGGCCGTGAAGCGGCGCTGGTCGAATCCATGGTCATGGAGCTGGAACAGATCGAACGCGACACCGACAAGATGCAAATCGAAGTGCGTCGTGCGCTGTTCAAACTGGAGAAGGACCTTCCCGCTGTCGATGTGATGTTCCTCTACAAGATCATCGAATGGATCGGCGACGTAGCCGATCGTGCCGAACGTGTCGGCAACCGACTGGAACAACTGCTGGCGCGCTAAGCGCCAGTGTCCTTTCTGGAATCTACGGATTAATTATTTATGTCTCTGATTGCGGACTACGGCCTCGTATTGCTGCTGCTTGCCTGTCTCTTTGGTTTTTTCATGGCCTGGGGCGTGGGCGCCAATGACGTGGCCAACGCCATGGGTACCTCGGTGGGCTCCAAAGCCCTGACCATCAAACAGGCGATCCTGATCGCCATGGTCTTCGAGTTCGCTGGCGCCTATCTGGCCGGTGGCGAAGTCACCGAAACCATCAAGAGCGGCATCGTCGATGCCTCGATGATCACCCCAGACCTGATGGTGCTGGGCATGATGTCGGCCCTGCTGGCAGCCGGTACCTGGCTGTTGGTGGCATCAACCAAAGGCTGGCCGGTATCTACCACCCACTCCATCGTCGGCGCGGTCATCGGCTTTGCCGCCGTTGGCGTGTCCATGGATGCGGTGAACTGGGCCGGCGTTGGCCCGATCGTCGCCAGCTGGGTGGTTTCCCCCGTGCTGTCCGGCATCGTCGCCTTCGGCCTGTTTGTCAGCGTGCAGAAGCTGATCATCGACACCGACAACCCCTTCCTCAACGCCAAGCGCTTCGTGCCGCTGTATATGTTTGCCACCGGTTTTATGGTCAGCATCATGACCCTGACCAAAGGCCTCAAGCATATCGGCCTGAACCTATCCGCCACTGAAGGCTTCTTCCTGTCACTGGGTGTTGGCGGCCTGGTTATGCTGCTCGGCATCGTCCTGCTCAGCCGCATCAAGATCGATGTCGAAGCGGACAAGGACTTCCACTACGCCAGCGTGGAGAAGGTCTTCGCCGTACTGATGATCTTCACCGCTTGCGCCATGGCCTTCGCCCACGGCTCCAACGACGTGGCCAACGCCGTCGGCCCACTGGCAGCGATTGTCGGGGTGATCCAGTCCGGCGGTGAAATGGCCGTTGGCGCCAAGTCGGCCGTGCCTGGTTGGGTATTGCTGCTCGGCGCGGTGGGTATCGTCATCGGCCTGGCCACTTACGGCTACAAGGTGATCGCCACCATCGGCAAGGAAATCACCGAGCTGACCCCAAGCCGTGGTTTCGCCGCCGAACTGGCCACCGCCACCACCGTGGTCGGTGCTTCGGCCATCGGCCTGCCGGTGTCCACCACCCACACCCTGGTCGGTGCGGTGCTCGGTGTCGGCCTGGCCCGCGGTATTGGCGCGTTGAACCTGGGCGTGATCGGCAAGATCTTCATGTCCTGGCTGATCACCCTGCCCGTAGGTGCTGCCCTGTCGATTCTGTTCTTCTACATCCTGCGCGGCGTTTTCCTCTAAACACCCGCTGCACGGTTTTATCTGCGCAGGCGATGGCCCTATGATGGGCCTCGCTTGCGGAGATGACCGATGCCCCTGCCTTCCCTCAAAGACCAGTTTGCTGCCCTGATTGCTGCCCCGTCGGTGAGCTGCACCCAGGCGCATTGGGATCAGTCCAACCGCGCGGTGATCGAACTGCTGTCTAGCTGGCTCGGCGACCTCGGTTTCGCCTGCGACGTGCAGCAAGTCGCCCCAGGCAAATTCAACCTGCTGGCCAGCTATGGCAGTGGCCCCGGCGGTCTGGTGCTGGCCGGACACAGTGACACCGTGCCGTTCGACGCCGCGCTGTGGCAGACCGATCCGCTCAAGCTCAGCGAAGTCGATGGCCGCTGGGTGGGCCTCGGCAGTTGCGACATGAAGGGATTTTTCGCCCTGATCATCGAAGCGGTGCAACCCTTGCTGACGCAGCGTTTCCAGCAGCCGCTGCTAATTCTCGCCACCTGCGATGAAGAAAGCTCGATGTCCGGCGCCCGCGCCCTGGCGCAAGCCGGACAGCCACTGGGCCGCGCGGCGGTGATCGGCGAGCCGACCGGCCTCAAGCCCATCCGCCTGCACAAGGGCATCATGATGGAGCGCATCGATATTCTCGGGCAAAGTGGCCACAGCTCCGACCCGAGCCTCGGCCACAGCGCCCTGGAAGCCATGCAGGACGTGATGCTTGAGCTACGTGGCCTGCGCGCGCAATGGCAGCGCGAGTACCACAACCCACAATTCAGCGTGCCCACGCCGACCCTGAACTTCGGCTGCATCCACGGCGGTGACAACCCCAACCGTATCTGCGGCCAGTGCTCACTGGAGTTCGACCTGCGCCCGTTGCCGGGCATGCAGCCGGAAGCCCTGCGCGCGGCCATTCGCCAGAAGCTGCAGCCGCTGGCCGAACAGCATCAGGTGAAGATTGACTTCGCCCCACTGTTCCCCAGCGTGCCGCCCTTCGAGCAAGACGCCGCCAGTGAACTGGTGCGCATTGCCGAGCGTCTGACCGGACACAGCGCCACAGCGGTAGCATTTGCCACCGAAGCGCCTTATCTTCAGCAGCTTGGCTGCGAAACCCTGGTACTCGGACCTGGCGATATCGACTGCGCCCACCAGCCTGGCGAGTACCTGGAAATGTCACGTTTGCAGCCTACTGTGCGTCTGCTGCAACAGCTGATCGAACATTACTGCCTACAAGCCAAACAACCTGAGTCATCCGGAGGAGAGAACGCGTGAAGCTGCCCCAACTGCGACGATAAAACCGCTGCTCTCGGCTGCCGCCTGGCGCGACCTTGCGCCCTTCCCATGCGCTCCGTATTCGACACAGGTTCTTCAAGCAATGCACGACCACGTCAACTGGCTCCGCCACGCTTCGCCCTATATCAATGCCCACCGCGACTGCACCTTTGTGGTAATGCTGCCGGGCGAGGGCGTTGCCCACCCGAATTTCGGCAATATCGTTCACGACCTGGTGCTGCTGCACAGCCTCGGCGTACGCCTGGTGCTGGTGCATGGCTCGCGCCCACAGATCGAGGCGCGCCTGGCCAACAACGGCCTGACTCCACGCTTTCACCGTGACCTGCGGATCACCGACAGCCCGACCCTGGAATGCGTGATCGATGCCGTCGGCCAGCTGCGCATCGCCATCGAAGCACGCCTGTCGATGGACATGGCGCGCTCGCCGATGCAGGGCTCACGCCTGCGCATCACCAGCGGCAACTTCGTCACTGCGCGGCCGATTGGCGTGGTCGATGGCGTCGACTATCACCACACCGGCGAAGTGCGGCGCATCGACCGCAAAGGCATCAATCGCCAGCTGGATGAGCGCAGCATCGTGCTGCTGTCGCCACTGGGTTACTCACCGACCGGTGAGATCTTCAACCTCGCCTGCGAAGACGTCGCCACCCGCGCCGCCATCGACCTGGACGCCGACAAGCTGCTGCTGTTCGGCGCCGAGTGCGGCCTGCTCGACGAAGCCGGCAAACTGGTGCGTGAACTGCGCCCGCAGCAGGTGCCCGCGCACTTGCTGCGCCTGGGCAGCAGCTACCAAGCTGAACTGCTGGATGCCGCCGCCGAGGCCTGCAAGGCCGGGGTACGCCGCAGCCATATCGTCAGTTATGCCGAAGACGGTGCGCTGCTTAGCGAGCTGTTTACTCGCACCGGCAACGGCACCCTAGTGGCCCAGGAGCAGTTCGAATCGCTGCGCGAAGCGACCATCGAGGATGTTGGCGGGCTGATGGAACTGATCACCCCGCTGGAAGACCAGGGCATTCTGGTGCGCCGCTCGCGCGAGGTGCTGGAGCGCGAGATCGAGCAGTTCAGCATTGTCGAACGTGAAGGGCTGATCATCGCCTGCGCCGCGCTGTACCAGATTGCCGACTCGGATTTCGGTGAACTGGCCTGCCTGGCGGTCAACCCGGCCTACCGTCACGGTGGCCGCGGTGACGAGCTGCTCGAACGCATCGAGGAACGCGCCCGCGCCCAGGGTCTGAAGACCCTCTTCGTACTTACCACGCGCACGGCCCACTGGTTCCGCGAACGCGGCTTTATGCCCAGCAGTGTCGACCGCCTGCCAGCTGCGCGCGCCTCGCTGTACAACTACCAGCGCAACTCGCAGGTATTTGAAAAGGCGCTCTGAACGAGCGGTGGTGGAAATTGAAAAGGGCGCTTATAGCGCCCTTTTTGGTAGATGGGGTGGCAGATAGAGACTGAGATAGGCATCGAACACCCGCATGCCTTCCTCGGCCATGCGCGGGGTGATTGCGCCGTGCAGTTGCACCGAGCGGGCATAGACGCGGTCGCCCAGCTCCATGGCCAGGGCGAACACATCGACATCCTCCGGCAGCTGCGGCAACGGGAAGTGGTGATCGAACAACTGCTGCATCAACTGGCCCAGCTCGATATCGTGCTGACGGTCCGCCTGGGTGACTTCGGCCAGGCCGTGCTGCGCCAAAATCAACTGGCGCGCGGCGGCATCGGCGGCATAGATCGCCAGCATGCGCTGCTCCACTAAACGCGACAGGTCACGCCAGTCGCGCAGTTGCGCATGTTCAATCGGCTCCTGCAGGCAGGCGCGAAACGCGCTGTGAATGTCTGCCGTCAGCCCTTCCAGTAAGGCGGGCACACTGGCGAAGAAGTGGTACACCGAGGACGGCGGAATCTGCGCGCGCTCAGCCACGCTGTAGATCGACAGGCTGGCCACACCATGCTCGGCCAGCAACTCACGGGCAGCGGCCAGAATGCCGGCGATGCGGCTCTGGCTACTGGCGCGAGGTTTGCGAGCGATGGGCGGACGTGACATGGCGAGACTCTAGGGCAAGGGGTGGGCTATTGGACGCCAGGCAGCGGCCCACTCGCAAGTTTCTCGGTCATGTAGGGTGGATCGGGGCGTGTAACGCGTAGGGTGGATAACGCTTTTTCATCCACCGATGCAGCGGTGGATGGGTGGAGTGTCCGCTAGGAACTCCGCCCACCCCAGGACTCAGGCGCGCGCGCCGCGCACGCCCTCAGCCAACGCCGCACATAGGCTCAGCACACCGTCTACGGCCTGCTCGTGGCTGCTGGCGTTGGCGATCTGGTCAATCAGCGCCGAGCCAACCACCACGCCTTCGGCCAGACGCGCGATGGTCGCCGCATGTTCCGGAGTGCGGATGCCGAAACCGATGCACAGCGGCAGGTCAGTGTGACGACGCAGACGGGTGACGGCCTGCTCGACGTGATCCAGGGTGGCCGAACCGGCACCGGTCACACCGGCAACCGAGACGTAGTAGACGAAGCCGGAGCTGCCGTTGAGCACCTTGGGCAGGCGTTTGTCGTCGGTGGTCGGGGTGGTCAGGCGGATGAAGTCCAGCCCCGCCGCCTGAGCAGGATCACACAGGTCAGCGTTATGCTCGGGCGGCAGATCGACGACGATCAGGCCATCGACACCGGCTTCTTTGGCCTCGGCAATAAAGCGTTCAACGCCGTACTTGTGGATCGGGTTGAAGTAGCCCATCAGCACCAGCGGCGTCACCTGCTCGCCTTCGCGGAACGCGCGAACCATCTGCAGGGTTTTCGCCAGGTCCTGACCGCCTTCCAGCGCGCGGATATTCGCCAGTTGGATCGCCGGGCCATCGGCCATCGGATCGGTAAACGGCATGCCGAGCTCGATCACATCAGCGCCAGCGGCAGGCAGGCCCTTGAGGATCGCCAGGGAGGCGTCGTAGTTCGGGTCGCCGGCGGTGACGAAAGTCACCAGGGCGGCGCGGTTCTGCTGTTTCAGCTCGGCAAAGCGGGTTTGCAGGCGGCTCATCAGTGGTTCTCCTGCACAGTGTTTTCCATGTGGTGCATAACGGTCTGCATGTCCTTGTCGCCACGCCCGGACAGGTTAATCACCATCAGGTGCTCCTTGGGCAGAGTGGGCGCGCGTTTGAAGGCTTCGGCCAGGGCATGGGCACTTTCCAGGGCCGGGATGATGCCCTCCTGGCGGCAGCAGGTATGGAACGCAGCCAGGGCTTCGTCGTCGGTCACCGAGGTGTATTCAACCCGGCCAACGTCGTGCAACCAGGCGTGTTCCGGGCCGATGCCGGGGTAGTCCAGGCCGGCAGAAATCGAGTGGGCGTCGATGATCTGGCCATCGTCGTTCTGCAGCAGGAAGGTGCGGTTGCCGTGCAGCACGCCCGGTACGCCGCCATTCAGGCTGGCGGCGTGCTTGCCGGTTTCGATGCCGTAACCGGCCGCTTCGACGCCGACGATCTGTACATCTTTATCGTCGAGGAACGGGTGGAACAGGCCGATGGCGTTGGAGCCGCCACCGATGCAGGCCACCAGGCTGTCGGGCAGACGGCCTTCCTGGGCGAGGATCTGCTCGCGGGTTTCCTTGCCGATCACCGCCTGGAAGTCGCGCACCATCGCCGGGTACGGGTGCGGGCCGGCCACGGTGCCGATCATGTAGAAGGTGTTGTGCACGTTGGTCACCCAGTCGCGCAGCGCTTCGTTCATCGCATCCTTGAGCGTGCCGGTGCCGGCGACGACCGGAATTACGGTGGCGCCCAGCAGCTTCATGCGGAACACGTTGGCCTGCTGGCGATCGATGTCGGTGGTGCCCATAAAGATCACGCATTCCATGCCGAAACGCGCCGCCACGGTGGCGGTGGCCACGCCGTGCATGCCGGCGCCGGTCTCAGCGATGATGCGTTTCTTGCCCATGCGCTTGGCCAGCAGGGCCTGGCCGATGCAGTTGTTGATCTTGTGCGCGCCGGTGTGATTGAGCTCTTCACGCTTGAAGTAGATCTTCGCGCCACCGCACATCTCGGTCAGGCGCTCGGCGAAATACAGCGGGCTCGGACGGCCGACGAAATCACGCTGGAAGTAGGCCAGTTCCTTCTGGAACTCGGGGTCGAGCTTGGCCTTTTCGTACTCTTCTGCCAGGTCGTGGATCAGCGGCATCAGGGTTTCGGCAACATATTGGCCGCCGAACGAGCCGAACAGGCCGTTGGCGTCAGGGCCAGCGCGGAAGGAAGTCATGGCGTTCTCCTCAGAAAATTCGGGTGCGTTTGGCGGACAGTGATGCCCGCTTCTACGGCAATGGGCACAGGATAAAGCTGTGGCGCGCGCGGCAAAAGCGATAAGATCGCCACAACCTGTCAGGAAAACTCACATATGAGCCACGACCTTCCACCGCTTAACGCCTTGCGCGCCTTCGAAGCAGCCGCCCGCTTGAACAGCGTCAGCCAGGCGGCCAACGAACTGCATGTCACTCATGGCGCGGTCAGCCGCCAGGTGCGCAGCCTGGAAGAGCACCTGGGTGTAGCGCTGTTCAGCAAGGAGGGTCGCGGCCTTAAACTCACAGATGCCGGCATTCGCCTGCGCGATGTCAGCGCCGAACTGTTCAACCGTCTGCGCAGCACCTGCGCCGAGCTGCAGCAGGGTCAGGCCGATGCGCCATTTGTCCTGGCCTGCCCGGGCAGCCTGCTGGCGCGCTGGTTTATCCCGCGCCTGGACCGGCTCAACCGCGAGCTGCCGGAACTACGCCTGCAACTGTCCGCCAGCGAAGGTGAACTGGACCCACGACGCAGTGGTGTGGATGCCACGCTGTGGTTCGCCGAACCGCCGTGGCCGGCGGATATGCAGGTGTTCGAGCTGGCCGCCGAGCGCATCGGCCCGGTGCTCAGCCCGCGTTATGCGCAGTTCGCCGCATTGCATCAGGCTCCCGCCGCAGCGCTGCTCGGCGAACCCTTGCTGCACACCAGCTCGCGCCCACAAGCATGGCCCAGCTGGGCCGCCAGCAACGGGCTGGATGCCAGCGCGCTAAAGCTCGGCCAGGGCTTTGAACATCTGTATTACCTGCTGGAAGCCGCCGCAGCCGGCCTGGGCGTGGCCATCGCGCCGCAGCAACTGGTGGCCGACGACCTGGCCGCTGGTCGCCTGGTCGCGCCCTGGGGCTTTGTCGAAACCTCGGCACGCCTGGCCCTGTGGGTGCCGGCGCGACGCCTGGATAAACGCGCGCAGCTGTTGGCCACCTGGCTACGTCACGAGTTGCAAGGCTGAATCGGCAGTCAGGCAGAACTGCGGCGACTCAACTAGCGTTGAATCATCAACCAGTGGAGAACGCCCCATGTCCGATCATCACACCTACAAGAAAATCGAAATCGTCGGTTCCTCGAAAGTCAGCATCGAGGACGCCATCGAAAATGCCCTGGCCGAATGTGCCAAGTCGGTACGCAATATGGACTGGTTCGAGGTGGTGGAAACCCGCGGGCATATCGTAAATGGTAAGGTCGGCCACTATCAGGTCACTTTGAAGATCGGCTTCCGCCTGAGCGATAGCTGAGCCCAAACGCTGCGGTCATGCCTGAACATGGCCGCGGGTCTTCCCGCCCGACGCGCCGTGCCCCTTGGAATCCGCAGAACAAGCCCCACTATCTAACTCAGGTATTGGCGCTTTGTGGCGCCCCAACACACGGATAAACCACAGGCGGCCCGATGAGCGCACTCGCACAGAGCAAATTCTCCACCCTGGACCTCGCCCCGATTCGCGATGACGGCAACGCCGCCCAGGCCCTGCACAACTCCCTGGCCCTGGCGCAGCATGTCGAGCGCCTGGGCTTCGAGCGTTTCTGGGTGGCCGAACACCACAACATGGACGGCATCGCCAGCTCGGCCACTGCCGTGCTGCTGGGGTATCTGGCCGCCGGCACGTCGAAGATTCGCCTGGGCTCTGGCGGGGTGATGCTGCCTAACCACGCGCCACTGGTAATTGCCGAGCAGTTCGGCACCCTGGCCACGCTCTATCCTGGGCGCATTGAATTGGGTCTGGGCCGCGCGCCAGGGGCCGATCACTTCACCGCCCAGGCGTTGCGCCGCGACCGGATTGGCAGCGCTGATGACTTCCCAGCGGATGTTGAGGAGTTACAACGCTATCTCGGCCCACGCACGCCGGATCAGCGGGTAATAGCCATGCCCGGCAGCGACACCAATGTGCCAATCTGGCTGCTCGGCTCCAGCCTGTTCAGCGCCCAACTGGCGGGCGAAAAGGGCCTGCCTTACGCCTTCGCCTCGCACTTCGCGCCGCGCTTTATGCATGAGGCGATTCGCGTCTACCGTAATCACTTCAAGCCCTCTGAGGTGCTCGACAAACCCTATGTGATGCTCGGCGTACCGCTGATTGCCGCCGACAGCGATGAGCAGGCTGAATATCTGGCCACCTCGGCCTATCAGCGCATCCTCGCGCTGATTCGTGGCCAGAGCCTGGTGCAGAGACCGCCCGTTACCAGCATGCAGGGCTTGTGGTTGCCGCATGAAAAAGAAGCAGTGAGCAGCTTCCTCGGCATGGCGATGATCGGCGGCCCGGACAAGGTGCGCGCACGCCTGGAAGTGCTACTGGAACAGACCGGTGCCGATGAACTGATTTTCACCTGCGACCTGTACGACTTTGCCGACCGACTGCATGCATTCGAGCTGGTCGCGCAACTGCGTTAACCGACTGGCGGGACTTATTTTCCGAACTTGTGCCACCTCAGCCTGCTCTCAACCTGGTAACCCATGCACTGGAGAACTCGGATGAAGAAGACAGCATCAGCCCACTGGCAAGGTGGCATCAAGGACGGCAAAGGTACGATCTCGACCCAGAGCGGCGCCCTGAAAAGCGCGCCCTATGGTTTCAACACCCGCTTCGAAGATCAGCCGGGCACCAACCCGGAAGAGCTGCTTGGCGCCGCTCACGCCGGCTGCTTTTCCATGGCACTGTCAAAGGAGCTAGGCGAAGCCGGAATGACCGCTGAGAGTATCGACACACAAGCGGAAGTCACCCTGGACAAAGCCGACGGCGGTTTTTCCATCACCGCCGTGCATCTGACACTCAAGGCGCGCATCCCCGGCGCCGACCGCGCGGCCTTCGAGAAAGCCGTAGAAACCGCCAAAAATGGCTGTCCGGTGTCCAAGGTGCTGAACGCCGAGATCACCCTGGAAGCGGTGCTCGATAGCAGCCTCTAATTCAGAACCTGCTCACGATCTAGCGAGCTAGAGCACTGCAAGGCAAAAACAGGCGAGGAAGCGGAGTGTACTGTTGTACATGAGCATTCCGAGCCTGTTTTTAACGCAGCAGGGCCAACGCGCAGCAGATCGTGGGCAGGTTCTTAGAAGGTGCCGCAGCGCAGTACCTTACCGCGCGCCAGCACGTTGCGCTGCGCATCGTAGAGCCAGGCCTGCGCTTTCATCTGCATGGGTCTGGCTTCCAATCGATAGCGCTGGCCAGCCACGAAGTTGTCGTAGCGCACGCGAATTTCGCAGGTCACCTGACGCGGCTCATAGGCGCCATCCAGGCCACCGCCGCCGTTCACCTCGAACTGAAAGCGCGCCTGCAGCTCATGAGCACCAGCAGGCACCTGAAAGTAACGGCCATCGTTGAGGCGCTGGCCATCAAGTCGATTGGCCATCAGCAGGGTGCCGGCATTACTGCGCAGGTCCACCCAGGCTTGGCTCGGATCAGGCGCAGGCACGGGAGAGGCGCAGGCGCTGAGCACCAGCACACCGCCAAGCAAAGCCAGGTAACGCATGGGACACCTCCATAAATCGCAACGACAGTTAGCCTACGCCGATCCCGTGCTGGAGGCAGCAGCGCCGATGCGCTAGCGTGACAGCCTGTTTACTCACGGGTACTGATCCATGTTCGACGCTCTGCTCTGGCGCTGGGTTCCGCTGGCCGCTGCGCTGCTGTTGAACGGCTGCAGCACCCTGGACTACTACAGCCACCTGGCCGGCGGGCAACTGCACCTGCTGCAGGCCCGCGAGCCTGTTGCCGAGCTGCTGGAGAACCCGACGGCCGACCCCGAACTCAAGCAACGCCTGGCACGTGCTCAACAGGCGCGGGATTTCGCCAGCGCCCAGCTGAGCCTGCCCGATAATGACAGCTACCGCCTGTACGCCGATATCCAGCGGCCGTTTGTGGTGTGGAATGTGTTTGCCACCGCGGAATTTTCCCTATCGCCCGAGCTGCACTGTTTTCCCATCGCCGGTTGCGTAGCCTATCGTGGCTTTTACAGCCAGGGCCGGGCGCGTGGTTCGGCAGCACTGCTGAAACAGCAGGGCCTGGATACCTACCTGGACGGTGTCGAGGCCTATTCGACCCTGGGCTGGTTCGATGACCCGATTCTCAACACTATGCTGCGCTGGAGCGATGAACGCCTGGTGGCGGTGATCTTCCACGAACTGGCGCACCAGCAGCTGTATGTGGCCAACGACACCGCGTTCAACGAGTCCTTCGCCAGCTTTGTCGAGCGCGAGGGCCTACGCCAATGGCGCGCCAAGCATGGGCTGCCGCCCAGCGACCCGCAGGGCGAACAGCAGCGCGAGCAATTTATCGCCCTGGTGCTGGCCAGCCGAACACGCCTGCAGCAGCTCTACGCCAGTGATCTGCCGCCCACGCAGATGCGCACCGACAAGCAGGCCGAAATCGCCCGTCTGCGCGCCGAATACCATGCGCTAAGCGCCCGCGAGTGGGGCGGCAATGGCCGTTACGACGACTGGATCAACGCGCCGATCAACAACGCCAAGCTGTTGCCGTTTGGCCTCTATGATCAATGGGTGCCGGCCTTCGCCGCACTGTTCGAGCAAGCTGAGCGCGACTGGTCGCGTTTCTATCGACGCGTCGCCGCCTTGGGCGAGTTGCCCGAGCGCGAACGACAACAAGCGCTGGCCGACTTATCTGCGGGCTCTTAGAACTTACGTACCTAAACCCCACTCCAAGATTGGTAATTTCTGTTCACGCAAAAGGAACGATGCAATGAACAAATTCACCCTGGCCGTGCTGCTTGGTCTATTCAGCACCAGCCTACTGGCCGCACCCAAGCCCTGCGAAGAGCTGCGTGCGGAGATTGAAGTGAAAATCCAGGCCGCCGGCGTTGCCAGCTACACCCTGGAAATCGTGCCCAACGAAGACGCCCAAGACCCCAATATGGTGGTCGGCAGCTGCGACGGCGGCACCAAAAAGATCATCTACCAGAAAAACGGCTAATCCTCGGTGGCGGGTTGCCTGCTCCTGGCAACTCGCTTACGACACCTAACGCACAAACGCCTGGTGTAACTCGGCCAGGCTGTGGAAGTGATAGGTCGGCGCCTCAGCCTGCAATTCGGCCAGACTGCCAAAGCCATAGCCCACTGCGGCTGCATCCAGGCCATTGCGCCGCGCGCCGATCAGGTCGTGCTTGCGATCGCCGATCATCAGCGTACTCTCGGCCGCTAATTGCTCTTTTTCCAGCAGGTGGGCGATCAGCTCAACCTTGTCGGTGCGCGTGCCGTCCAGCTCGCTGCCGTAAATCACCTTGAAGTGCTGGGCAAAGCCAAAGTGCCGGGCGATCTGCTCGGCAAATACCGTCGGTTTGCTGGTGGCGATATACAGCGTGCGCTGCTGGTTCTGCAGCAGCTGCAACAGCTCACCCACGCCGTCGAATAGCTGGTTTTCATAAAGTCCCACCTCACGGAAACGCTCGCGATAGTGGTTCACCGCCTGCCAGGCCGTGGCCTCATCGAACTGATAGGTCTGCATAAAACACTGCAGCAGCGGCGGGCCGATAAAGTGTTCAAGCGCCTGCAGATCAGGCTCATCAATGCCCAGTTTGGCCAGCGCATGCTGCACCGAGCGGGTAATCCCCTCACGCGGGTCGGTCAGGGTGCCATCAAGGTCAAACAGGATATTCGAGTAATGCAAAGCCGCTTGAGTCATCAGCTGCCGTAACCTTCCATCAGATGTTGATCCTTCAGCCGTACGTAGTTGTCGGCGCTATAGCGGAAGTAGCTGCGCTCCTTCTCGCTCAGTTCGCGGGCTTGCTTGGCCGGGCTGCCGACGTACAGGTAGCCGCTTTGCAGATGGCTGCCCGGCGGCACCAGGCTACCAGCGCCGAGCATCACTTCGTCATCGATTACCACGCCATCCATGATGATGCTGCCCATGCCGATCAGCACCCGGTTGCCGATGTTGCAGCCGTGCAGGGTGACGTTATGGCCGATGGTCACATCGTCGCCAATATTCAGCGGGTAGCCGCGCGGGTTGAAGGGCCCGGCATGGGTAATGTGCAGCACGCTGCCGTCCTGAATGCTGCTGCGTTCGCCAATGCGGATGCTGTGCATGTCGCCACGGATCACCACCAGCGGCCAGACCGAGCTGTCCGCGCCGATTTCCACATCGCCGAGCACCACGGCCGAGGCATCGACAAAGGCCCGCGGGCCGAGCAAGGGGGTGAACTGTTGATAAGTACGAATCGCCACGATAGAAACCTCTTAGGCTGCGTCTGACCTTGATTGTAATTAAGATGGCACCCATGTTCAGGACATGCGCGCTGTTTTGTAGCGCCCCATGCCCACTCAAGCCTGACCCTGGGAGCCTTTTGCGCCCGCCGGGGTCACAGCTGCAAACCCATTCCGTTACAGGTGACCTGTCGTGACTGCCAACAACCCACTGCTGCAAGCCTTCGATCTGCCTTCCTATACCGCCATCCGTCCAGAGCATGTCGAGCCAGCGGTGGACCGCATTCTTGCCGATAACCGCACGGCCATGAGCCAGCTGCTTGAACAACAGTCTGGCACACCGAGCTGGGAGGGCCTGGTGCTCGCGCTTGATGAGCTGGGCGCACGTCTGGGCCAGGCCTGGAGCCCGGTCAGCCACCTGAACGCAGTGTGCAACAGCCCCGAGCTGCGCGCCGCCTACGAGGCCTGCCTGCCCAAGCTGTCCGAATACTGGACCGAAATCGGCCAGAACCAGCCGCTGTTCCAGGCCTATCAAAAGCTGGCCGAGAGCCCCGCAGCAGCCGGTTTCGACGTGGCGCAGAAGACCATTCTCGAACACGCCCTGCGCGACTTCCGCCTGTCCGGTATCGACCTGCCAGCCGAACAGCAGAAGCGCTACGGCGAGATCCAGATGAAGCTCTCCGAGCTGGCCAGCAAGTTCTCCAATCAGTTGCTGGATGCCACCCAGGCCTGGACCAAGCACATCACCAACGAGGCCGCGCTGGATGGCCTGACCGATTCGGCCAAGGCGCAGATGAAACAAGCTGCCGAGGCCAAGAGTCTGGATGGCTGGTTGATCAGCCTGGAATTCCCCAGCTACTTCGCGGTGATGACCTACGCCAACGACCGCGCGTTGCGCGAAGAGGTTTATGCCGCCTACTGCACACGCGCCTCTGACCAGGGGCCGAATGCCGGCAAGAACGACAACGGTCCGGTGATGCTGGAAATCCTCGCCCTGCGTCAGGAACTGGCCAAGCTACTGGGTTTTGCCAATTACGCCGAATTAAGCCTGGCTAGCAAAATGGCTGAGACCACCGACCAGGTGCTGCACTTCCTGCGTGATCTCGGCACACGCGGCAAACCATTTGCCGAGCAGGACCTGCGCGAGCTGCAAGCCTTCGCCGCAGAACAGGGCTGTAACGAGCTGCAAAGCTGGGACGTCGGCTACTACAGCGAAAAACTGCGCGAGCAGCGCTACAGCATCTCCCAGGAAATCCTGCGTGCCTACTTCCCCATCGACAAGGTGCTCAGCGGCCTGTTCGCCATCGTTGAAAAACTCTACGGCATCCAGATTGAGGAATTGAGCGGCTTCGACACCTGGCACCCGGATGTGCGCCTGTTTGAAATCAGCGAGAACGGCTCACACGTCGGGCGTTTCTTCTTCGACCTCTACGCCCGCGCCAACAAGCGCGGCGGCGCCTGGATGGACGGCGCGCGCGACAAGCGCCGCACGGCCGATGGCACGCTGATCAGCCCGGTGGCCAACCTGGTGTGCAACTTCACCCCAGCCGTCGGCGGCAAGCCAGCGCTGCTAACCCACGATGAAGTCACCACCCTGTTCCATGAATTCGGCCACGGCCTGCACCACCTGCTGACCCGCGTTGAGCACGCCGGTGCGTCCGGGATCAACGGCGTGGCTTGGGATGCAGTGGAGCTGCCGAGCCAGTTTATGGAGAACTGGTGCTGGGAGCCCGAGGGCCTGGCGCTGATCTCCGGCCACTACGAGACTGGCGAACCACTCCCACAAGACTTGCTGGACAAGATGCTGGCGGCGAAGAACTTCCAATCCGGGCTGATGATGGTGCGGCAGATCGAGTTCAGCCTGTTCGACTTCGAACTGCACGCCACCCACGGTGACGGCCGCAGCGTGCTGGACGTGCTTGAAGGCATCCGCCAGGAAGTCTCGGTGCTGCGTCCGCCGGCCTACAACCGCTTCCCCAACAGTTTCGCGCACATCTTCGCCGGCGGTTACGCGGCCGGTTACTACAGCTACAAATGGGCCGAAGTGCTGAGCGCCGACGCCTTCTCCAAATTCGAGGAAGAAGGCGTGTTCAACAGCGCCACCGGCCGTGCCTTCCGTGAAGCCATCCTCGCCCGTGGCGGCTCGCAGGAGCCGATGGTGCTGTTCGTCGACTTCCGTGGCCGCCCGCCATCCATCGACGCCCTGCTGCGTCACCTCGGCTTGAGCCAGGAGGCCGCATGACAGATACCCCTGTGAATATCAGCGCAAAACGCTTTATCGCCGGCGCGGTCTGCCCGGCTTGCAGCGAAATGGACAAGATCCAGATGTGGAACGTGGACGGCGTACCGCACCGCGAGTGCATCGGCTGCGGCTACGCCGACACCCTGGATGAGCGCGGCAACTCGGTGCCACGTGAGCTGCCGACGCGGGTCAATATCAGCGCGCTAAAACCCAAGGTCGCGGATCCCAAGGTGCAAGTCGTGCAGTTTTTCCCCAACCCCAAACTTAAGAAATAGCTGGGTGGCCGCCAGGGATGGCCGGCCATGAAGGCACTGCGCCAACTCAGGGCGCAGCGACCTCACTCTGCTGTAGGTTGCGCTCAAGCATGCGCTGATAATCGCCACTAGCGCGCAACTGCGCCAAGCCCTGATTGAACTGCGCGATGATCACCGCCGCCTGCGGGTGACTGCGCGGCACGATCAGATGCAAGGTGCTACGGCTGATCGCGCTGTTGGAGCGGCGAAAGCGCTCGATAGGCTCCCCGGTCAAGCGCAACGCGGTTTCGCCGAGACGCCGGTCGGAGATAAAGAAATCATCGCGCCCCATCAATAACAGACGTGCGCACTCGTGCAGCCCCGTCGGGGAGTGCCGACTGAGTTGCCCATCATCGACCAGTTGCTGAATGATCGGTGGCGGCTGCCAACCGAGTGGATAGCACAGGCGCCGGCCCTGCATGCTGGGCACATCGTCAACCTCGATCACCTCACCAGCGCGGCTGAAAATATGCTGCTCGGCAACAAACAGCGGCTCCGAGTAGAGAAACACTTCCTCACGCTGCGGAGTGCGCACATAGGGAAAGGTTGCGTCATATTGCCCGCGCAGGGTTTTCAGGTAACCACGGTTCCATGGCTGCCAATCCAGGCTGCTGGCGATATTGCTTTGCTGTAACGCCGCCCGCACCACCTGCGTCAGCATGCCACCCTCAGGCAGCGCCTTACCGGTAAAGGGCGCGTAGTCATCGCCGGTAACCAGACGCAAAGGCGCCGCCAGAACGCTGGTGCATAGCGCTAGGCTAATAAGTAAAACAGCAAACGCCTTTCTCACTTTCAGCCCCCGTTAGTGGTGCTTGAAGCTGGGGCGGCCCCGAATATCCACTCACGGCATTGTAGGTATTGTGCTGCCCCGCGGGCAGCACAACATGCACCTGAGAATGGAATCTGAGTTGAGTAATTCGTCGTATAAGAGCCTACGAAGAGAAATCGACGCCCCGGAAGGTGCGCCGCGGATTACCGCGCTGCACTTGGTGATGAAACAACCGACGCTCGGCCCGCAAGGCTTCGCTCGCCTGTTCAGCTTGCTCGACCAGGCGCCGTGCAATCAGCAACAACGCAAGACGCTTGTTGGCGTGCTGGCTGCGTTCGGACTGCACCTTGACGCTAATGCCGCTGGCCACATGGGTGGCGCGCACTGCCGAGTCCGTTGTGTTGACATGCTGGCCGCCGGGACCGGAGGAACGTAGGGTTTCGAAGCGTATCTGGCTTTCCAGGTTGGCCGGCGGCACGGCGAAACGCGCGCCCCCGAAGAACCAGTTCTTGCGCCGATGCGCCGGCCGATAAGGGCTGACGCAGATCCATTGCAGCGAACCCCTCCAGTCATCCGCCAACTGCTCGGCTGCCTCACCGCTCAGCGCCAGCAAGACCGAAAGCAAAGTTGCCGGGCGTTCGCCGGCCTCCTGCTCCAGCACCCGCACCTCAACGCCCAGCTCCGTGGCTTCCACCAGCAGACGCTTGAGCGCCTTGGCCACCGCCAAGGCGCATTCTTCCGGCCCTTGGGCCGCCGACAATTGCAGAAGGATCATCAGCAGCAACCTCCGCGCGTCTTGTAGGTCAGCACCGGCTTCAGGCGTGCCAATACCCGCAACAGACCCGCCTCGCGCAGCGCACCGACCACCGAATCGATGGCCTTGTAGGCTTCTGGCGCTTCCTCGTAAATCAACGCCCGATCAGTACAGATCACCCGGCTGCCCAGCGCCGTACGCTCCAGCTGTTTGACGCTGTAACGCGCGGCCAGGCGATCCTTGCAGTCACTGCGCATCCATTTACGCCCCGCGCCATGGGCCAGGGACAACAGGCTGCGTTCGTCGGCCAACGGCTGCACCAGGTAACTGTAATCGCCACGTGAGCCGGGAATCACCAGTACACCCTGATCGGACGGCGTGGCGCCCTTGCGGTGCAACCAGCCGTCTTGACCTACGATATGTGCCGGCGATACCAGGTTGTGGTTGATATCCAGTAACTGCCCACCCTCAGCGCGCAGTCGTTCCAGCATGCGCCGGGCGATCAACTGCCGATTGGCCTCAGCGAAGCGCAAGGCACCATCGTGACGTACCAAGTAATGGGCGCAAGCCGCTGTGCCAGCCTCCAACCCTTGATGGCCGAACAAGTCGACCTGCTCGCGCAGAATCGCCTCGCCCAAACCGCGCGACCCGCTATGCACCAGCAATAGCAGCTGCTTACGGTCGATACCCAACGCAGCCAGCGCCTCGTCATCGAAGCTCTGGTCGAGTTGCTGCAGTTCGGCGAAGTGGTTGCCGCCGCCAATGGTGCCTAGGGAATGCTCGTGGCCGCTCAGCGGCAAGCCAAACGCGGCGACGGCCTCCTGCCAGTCATCACCAAGGGGGCCGTCGAGACTACCGAGGCGCTTTTCCAGCTTGTCCAGGTTCAGCTTGGCCACGCCGATATCGGTGCGCCAAAGCGCCATGCCACAGCCAATATCGTTGCCGACCAACGCCGGATACAGCCGCCCCACGGAAAAGAATGCCGCACCGACCGGATAGCCGCGCCCCGGGTGCAGATCCGGCATCCCGGCGACCCGTTGCATACCCGGCAGACGTGCGGTGGTTTCAAGTTGTTGGATCGCTTTTCCTTCGATCCAAGTGTCGTCCGCGGCGATCAAAACGATGCCGTCGGACAAATTGCGAATGCAAGTGCCCATAGTCCAATCCAAATTGGTTGAAACGAAAAAATCTTGGAGTTGGCAGGCCGAAGCCGGGCAATGCGAACCGCTGCGAAGAGCTGCGGAAGAGGCGATTAAACCAGGCGCGACCTGCAAAGGTTGATCAGCTGCTGCATGATGTGGCTCCTTTGCTGTCGGTTGAGAGAGGCGCGCATCCTAGGCCGATGATGCACGCAGTGCAATACCCGCCTTAGTCCGGCAATGCCAAGCGCAATCGACCGGGATGCTTCTTGACTACCGCATAGGGCAGCACCGACCACTCGGTCCCTTCGCAGGCACGCGCGACACGCGGGAAGATCGGGTCGAACACAATACCCTCCTCATTGAGATACCAACTAGGGAAGTCCCAGATTTCCGGGTCGCTGTAATTGCACTCGAGATCATCTGCAGGCTCTGGCAACTCGTCTGGAGCGATCTGTCGCCACTGCTCGACCAACCAGGCCGCGAAGTACCGATTACGGTATTGGGAGAACACATCGAAATTCACCGATTCCTCATCCGGCTTGTGCTCTCGCGTTTCTAGATAGTGAAAAGCAGGGCCCTCACCGACCCAGAGCAGGTCCTCCAAGCCCAGCGGCTTTCCGGTATGTACATCCAGCGTGAGCGGTGCATCGCTGAAATCCGGGTGAGCTCCACCGCAGTCATAGCTGGTAAAAATACTCAGGCTTACAACATGCGCTGACAAAAGCCTCGGCCTCACGGTTTGCAGAAACTCCGCCCGTGAATCACCCGCCCCCAGCTTGCAGGCGTGATAGTCGATCACTTCCTCGCGCAACCGCGCCCGCAACTGCTGGTTGATCGAATCCAGTTGTGCCTGGGGGTAGCCACTCAGCACTTCGAACATCGCCAGCCCCGAAACAGCCTCCGTCCACCATTGCAACTCATGGCCCATAAAGTCCTGTCGTTTACCGGGTTCTAGCGGCAGTTTTTTGAGGCGCAAAAACTCGTAGGGCGACTCCTCATACAGGCGATACCAGAAAGGTTCGGCTCCCGCTGGCGGCTCCTCAATGGTCGGCTGGGTAAGCTTAACGGCAAGCTTTTTACCCTGCGGTCCGACCCATTCGCCATGCCACCCCTGCGAGCTGCGCTGCAAGCGCAGTTCGGGACGCGGAGCGCCGTCGTACCTATCTCGGCCTTCGACCAGACTGAGTTGCTGGCCTTGCAGTCGGCCCTCCAAGGCCAAATCATGGTGGTGCTTGCGGTAAAAATAGCGGCCAATAACCTGCTCAGGGTCGCGCAGATCGAGTTCCACTACTATCACCATCTTGCCCAACATCCCGCTGTAGACCTGCGGCCCTTCAGCAGCGAATAGCGCAGGTGAAACCACCCCCAGAAAGAGCGCCACTAGTCGGCACCAGAACATTCCGTTGCTCATCTAAAACTCCTAGCTAGAAAAGATCGAGCTGTCCCTGCGTCGTTACAGAAGCAGCATTTTCAGTTAATGGCATCTCCAGCCGCCCAGCCAAACCAGCCGCCCGTTCCGCTCGGGTCGCCACCGCCTCGCCCAGACGTGGCGGCAAAGCCCAGATTTCCACCTTGTGTTTGGCACGAGTAATACCGGTGTAGAACAGGCTGCGGCTTAGCAGGGGGCTGGGCAGTTCGGGCAGCACCAGCAGCACTTCGCTGAACTCCGAGCCCTGGCTTTTATGCACGGTCATGGCGAAGGCGCTGTCGTGGCTGGGCAGACGGGCCGGGGCGAAGGGGCGATAGCCTTCTTCACCCTCAAAGAACACCCGCAGGCCGTACTCAGTGTGCAGGCAGATGCCGATATCGCCGTTGAACAGACCAAGTGCGTAGTCGTTCTGCCGCACCATCACCGGCCGGCCGACATACCAGCGTTCGCGGCTGGCGACCTGGCTGCGCCGCTTGATTCGCGCCTCCAGGGCTTCGTTGATGCCAGCCACGCCCCAGGCGCCTTCGCGCTGGGCGCAGAGCGCGCGGAAGGTATTGAACGCGGCGAAGGCTGCCGCTGGGTCGGCGCTTTTGGCGGCGCTGATATAGGGCGCATAGCCCTGATCCAGACGTTCCAGCAGCTCGTTGGGCGTCGGCTGGGCATTCCAGGCCAGATCACTGCGATCTTCCTTGAGCAGGTTCAGCGTGCCGCTGACATCGCCGCCGTTAATGCGCCGCGCCAGCTCGCCGATGCCGCTGTCGCCGGCAAAACGGTGGCTGTGGGTCAGCAGCACCACTGCATCGCCGAGTTGCGAGCTGGGTTGGCTGACAGGCACCTGCTGGCCGGTGATGCGTTGCAGTTCGCTCGCCGCCTGAGCATCAAAGCCACGGCCCTCGCAGAGTTCGGCAAACACCGCACCGGCTTCCACGGCGCAGAGTTGGTCCTTGTCGCCGAGCAGGATCAGCCGCGCAGAGGGCGGCAAGGCGTCGAGCAGTTTGGCCATCAGCGCCAGATCGACCATCGAGGCTTCGTCCACCACCAGCACATCCAGCGCCAGCGGGTTGGCGGCGTGATGCCGCACCTGCGGGCTGTCGCCACGGCTGCCGAGCAGGCGGTGCAGGGTGCGCGCTTCATCCGGCAAGGCGGCTTTGATTGACTCGCTGACCGGCAATTCGGCTTTGGCATTGCGGATCGCCTCGGCCATTCGCGCAGCGGCTTTACCGGTGGGCGCGGCCAGGCCGATGGCCAGATGCTCGCAGCCAGGTTGCTCTAATAACGCAGCGAGCAGACGCACCACAGTGGTGGTTTTACCCGTGCCGGGACCGCCGGAAATCACCGCCAGTTTGCGCCGCACTGCCTGCGCGGCGGCCAGGCGCTGCCAGTCAGGTTGTTGCTGGTTAAAGGCGAATAGACGGCCGAGGCTTTCGCTCAATTGCGCCTCATCCACCGCAGGTAGATCGGCCGCACGCAGCAACAACTGTTCGGCTAACTGGCGTTCGTAGGCCTGGTAGCGCGCAAGATAGAGACGGCCGTGTTCGAGAATCAGCGGGGTGAAATCACCATCACCACCCACCAGGGAAGATGCTTCCAGCTGCGCCTGCCACTCGGCCAGCGGCGGCAAACTGAAGCCATGGTCGGGCCAGGGCCGCTGCCCGGCTAGACGCGCCAACGGCAAACAAACATCACCCTTGTCCAAGGCCATGCACAGCAACGCCGCCGAGGCCAACACCATCGGCGACGCCTGCGGATCAAGGCGCTGCAGGCTGTCGACCAGGGCGCGTTCCAGCGGGCCGAGGGGCAGATCGTTAAGCATCACGCGCCCTCCGCAAACAGGCTATCCAAGGCATCCAGCAAGCTATCGGCAGGCCGCGAGAAATACACCCCAGCACTCGGCATGCCGCGCAGAAACAGGTAATAGGCGCCACCCAGTTGGTCGTTGTGAAAATCATCCTGACGCTGACGCAGAAAGCGTCGCAGCGCCACCAGGTAGATCAGGTATTGCAGGTAGTAATGCTCGGCGGCCAGGGCTTGCAGCAGGCGTTCGCCGCCGTAGTAGCTGGCGTCCGGCCCGAGCCAGTTGGACTTGTAATCGGCGATGTACCAGCGCCCGTTATGTTCGAAGGTCAGGTCGATAAAGCCCTTGAGAAAGCCCTTAAGGCTGTCGAATTCCAGCCGCGCCGCCGCCTCGCGCATCGGTGCCGCCAGGCCATGCGCCGGGTCGCAGAGAATCGCGCGCAGGCGTTGCACATCCAGCCCCGCCAGGGGAAAGGTAAAGCCCAGTTCGGGCAAGCGTCGCGTCGGATTTAGACCGGCGAGGGTCAGACCCTGGCCGTCCAGATCGGTGTCGATCACCTGTTGCAGATGGTCAAGCGCCACGGCCTGCCAGTCGCTGCTGATACCGTGACCACTCAGCCCCGGCTCGATCAGCTCATTCAGTGCGCCTTTACCGCGCGCCCAATCTTCGAGGATGGCGTGCAGGCAGGTACCGGCTCGCGCGCCACGGGGGAAGGCGAAGAAGCCCGTGCCCGGCTCGCTGGCATCGGGTATCACCAGGCCGTCGCGGTCCGGGGCTTCCATATGCATGCCAGCGGCCAGCCCGGAGAAGCTGCCGATGCGCCAGGCGCTGTGCAGGCTGCGTTGCAAGGTGGCGAGTTGCTGCGGGGCTGGCGCACGCTGCTCACCGGCGGCGCTGGCCTCGCTGTCACGCAACGGTTGAAGGGCCATCTGGCCTTGGCTGCTGGCGATCAGCTTTTCGGTTTCGGCACGCAGCCCTTGCGGGCTGAGGCTTTGCAGGTGGCCGGCCAGTTCGGTCAGAGCATCTTCACCCGGTAACCCGCGGCCATGCAGCAGCCAGGCCAAGGCGCTGCTGTGCAGGCCGCTGTCGCCGAGGGTGCCGTCCTTTTTCGGTTTGCAGTCCACCGGCCCCCAGTGCAGCCACAGGCGATCGCGGGCGCGGGTCAGGGCCACATAGGTCAGGCGCAGTTTTTCGGCGAAACGCTCATGACGGGCACGCTCGCGGTGCATGTCGAGCTGCTCGCTGCCCAGGTCCAGCAGCGGTGTGCCATCGTCGGCGTGGCAGCTGATGTCTTCATGCTGGCGCAGCAGCGCGCCGTCCCACAGGTAGGGGCAGAACACCAATGGGTATTCCAGGCCTTTGGAGGTGTGGATGGTGACGATCTGCACGCGTTCGGCATCGCTTTCCAAACGCAGCAAGGCGTCTTCGCCATGGGCCTCGGCGCTGCGTTGGGCGTTGAACCAGGCGAGCAATTGCTCCAGACCGGGGCGTTGCAGGCTTTCGGTTTGCAGCAGTTCGGCCAGGTGCAGCAGGTTAGTCAGGCGGCGCTCGCCATCGACCAGGGCCAGCAGGCGCTGGGCCACGTGCTGCTCATCCAGCCAGGCGCGGAAGGCGCGCATAAAGCCCTGTTGTTGCCAGAGTTGGTGATAGCGCTCGGCGGCTTCGCGCTCGCGGTCCCAGGCTTGGGCATCCTCGCTGCAGGCGGCCAGATCGGCGGCGCTACGGCCCAGCAAACGGCTAGCCAGAGCATAACGCAACGCGCCCTCGCGGCCCGGCTCGGCGTAGGCGGCGAGCACGGCGGACAGCTCATCAGCTTCCTCGCTGTGCCAGACGTTCTCCTTGCCGCGGCGCACGCTGGGCACGCCACGGGCGGCCAGCTCGGCAGCCACTTCGCCGGCCTGACGGTGACTGGCGACCAGCACGGCAATATCCCCGCCTTTAAGCGGGGTGCGCGTGCCGTCTTGCTCAAAATACGCCTCGCCACGGCTGCTGGCGCTAAGCACCGCCGCAATGCGCTGCGCCGTATCCCGCGCCACCAATGCGCCCGCTTCGCCCTTGCCCAGGTAGTCGTTATCCAGCCAGACCAGCGCCAGCGGTGCGTCGGTTTCATCCTCACCATGCGGCAACACCAGTTGCGCCCGCGCCTTGCTGCTGGCCCCGACCTGTTGGTAAGCCAAACCTTGCTCTGCAAAGGGCATGGGCCGATCGAACAGCTGATTCAGCGCGGCGATCAGCTCGGGCGTGGAGCGGTGGTTGGTGGCCAGGCTGTACTGGCGCGCAGCTTCGCTGCGCGCCTTGAGGTAGGTCGCCAGATCCGCGCCACGGAAGGCATAAATGGCCTGCTTCGGATCGCCGACAAAACACAGATCGCCGGCGTCCTGATAAATGCGATGAAACACCCGGTACTGCACCGGGTCGGTGTCCTGAAACTCGTCGATCAGCGCCACCGGATACTGCGTGCGCAGGGTGCTGGCCAGGTGCTCGCCGCCCTCACTCTGCAAGGCTTGCTGCAGCTTGTTGAGCAGGTCATCGAAGGCCAGCAAGCGTTGCGCCGCCTTGCGCGCGGGCAGTTGCTCGTTGAGCTGATGAATCAGGCGCACTTGCAGGTCGATCAGGCGTTGCTCGGCCTCGGGTTGCGCGGCATCAAGGGCATCGCAGAGTTCCTGCAAGGCCGCGGCCAGCGGATTGGCCGGGGCTTCGCAGCCCTTCTTGCTGGCCTTGTTCAAGCCTTCGCGGGCCAGGCGGCGATGCGCTTCGGTCTTGCTGAACAGCGCGGCGGCGTCGCTGAAATAACCGTCCAACTCGGCCTGCCAGACGCCCAGTTTGGCTGGGTTGCACATATTGCTCTTAAAGCCATCGAAGGCTTTCAGTTGCTGCAACCAGGCCGCGCTTTCACCATGCCAAAGACACTGCGCCTGCTGCCAGGCGGCACGTAGGGCGCTCATCTCACTGCGCGTGCCCGGTTGCGGCTCGATGCGCAGGTACGGCTTACCCAGGTGATTGCGCAAACGCTGACGCAGAACCTGCGGGGTGATCTTCTGCTGCACCAGAAACGCCGCCCATTCCGGCTCGGCGCTGGCCAGCTCATGCCGCCAGAGGTCGGCGAGCAGGGCGTCGATAATTTCGCGGTCATCAAAGGTCAGTTCGTTGTCGAAATCGCCACCCGCTTCAAACGCGGCGTCCTGCAAGGCGCGCTGACAGAAGCCGTGAATGGTGAAGATCGCCGCCTCGTCAAAACCGTGCACCGCCAGCAGTAGACGCCGATGGCTGGCGGCATCCGGGTACTGGGCAAGCAGTTCATTGAGCAAGGCGTCGTCGCCCGGCCCCTGTTCATACACCGCCAGCAACTCGGCCAGGCGCTTGCGAATGCGTTCGCGCAGCTCGGCGGTGGCAGCGGTGGTAAAGGTCACCACCAGAATCTGGCTGACGTTGAGCTGCTTCTCCAGCAACAGGCGCGCGTACAACGCGGTCAGGGTCCAGGTTTTGCCGGTGCCGGCGCTGGCTTCGATCAGCGAGCGGCCGGTGAAGCTGTCGTGCAGCAGGTTCAGGCTGGCGCTGCTCATGCTTCATCCTCGTCACTGCCTTGCAGGGCATCCAGCGCCGGGCCGTAAAGCTGTTCGGCCAGCATTTCAAAGCGTTTATCCAGCGGCTCACGGTCGCGAAAAGCCAGGGCATTCCAGGGGTCCTGACCTTCGCCGGTCATAAAGTCATTGCCTTGCCACATCACCCGCGCTTCGCTGCGCGCGGCATCAATCGGCTCCTTCTTGCCGGGGCTACGCCATTTGCGGGCAAAGCCGTGGCTGCACTTGGCGAACAGCGGCAGCGGCTCGCACAGCGCGCTTTTGTAGGCTTCGAGCCAGGGCACCAGCAGCTCGCGGGCATTGGCCAGCGGGCCCAGACGCCATTCGCTTTTCGGCGAGAGCAGACGGCTGTCGCGGCTGATCTCGGGCGTGGCAGCGCAGTTGAGCAGCAGATGGCGCAGCCAGAATGGCGCCAGCTCCCAGGCGCCGAGATCACGCAGGCGGTAGTCGAACAGGCCGACGCAGGTCACGCCATCCAGCCAGCCGTGAATGCGTACACCGGCCAGCTCGATATCGACCAACAGCGGTTGCGGCGCGTCATCCGGGCGCTCGTCAAACAGCGTTGGCGCAAAGGCGCGGATCGGCCCGCGAATCTGTCCCCAGTGCGCTTGGCCCAGCTCGCCCACCGGCAGCCAACCGGAAGCCGCCGCAACGGCGCGTTCCTGGCGCTCGCTCCAACCGTTCTCGATGGCCTGCAAGGCTAACTGGCGTAGGCCATGCTGGCTGGTCCACTCGACGCTGAACGGCTCGTCACCGGCCAGGGTTTCTTCGCTCTGTGCCAGGCGCAGGCCGAGGCGTTGTTCCAGCAGGTAGCGCGCCGGGTGCTTGAAGCAGTGGATCAGCTGGCTGGGTTCGATAGTGAGCGGAACGCCGCCCGATAAATCTTCACCCGGCTTATCTAATGGGCTGGCAAAGGGCGCGGGGGCTTGCACCGCCTGACTCAAGCGCTGCGCAGCGTGGAACCAGGGCGCGGCAAAGCCGGCATGGCGGTTGCCAGCAAAGTTGCCGGGGGCGAAAGGCTGCAGCGGGTGGTGATGGGTGATATGGGCGCTGGCTCTTTGCTCTTGTGGGAGCGAGCTTGCTCGCGATGCTTCTCTGTCGCTTAGATCGCCAGCAAGCTGGCTCCTACAGGTTGGCGCGATAGCCGTCAGGTCGACCACATCCAGCAATTCGCTGACCAATACCGAAGGCGGCAGCTCGGCGTTACTGCGCGGGTCGCGGCCGACGTAACTCAGATATAGGCCGCCACGGGCCGAAAGCAGAGTTTCCAGCAGCAGGTAGCGGTCATCCAGACGTCGCGCGCGATCGCCACGGCGGGGTTTCTGGCTGATCAGGTCAAAGCCCGCTGCCGGGGTGCGGCGCGGCAAGGCGCCATCATCCAGCCCCAGCAGGCAGACCAGCTGAAACGGCAGGCTGCGCATCGGCACCATGGTGCAGAAGGTCACCGCGCCGGTGAGAAAGCCAGAGGCGGCGCTGCCCTGCTCCAGGGCGGCGGTGAGTTGCTGGCGGATCAGCGCCAGCTCAATCGGCCGCTCGACCCCCGAAGCCTCGCCCTGCTCCTTGAGCGCGGCGCAGGCTTTGGACAGCAGCAACAGGGTGTCACCGGCTTCACGCTCATCAAACAGCTGATCGATCAGCCCTTGTAGGGATTCGGCCCATTCGCCCAGGGCGCGCGGCCGTTGCAGGCTCTGCGCCAGCGTGGCCAAGCGCTCGACAAAACCGGCCAGGCGACCGAGCAGTTGTGCGCGGCCGCCTTCCAGTGCATCCAGCGGCCAGTTGCTACCCAACAGTGGCGCAGCCAGACCGGCCAGCTGCGGCGGCGCGGCAAAGCCCAGCAGCAGGCGATCCAGCCCTTGCCGCCAGGTAAACGCCGCATCCGCCGGCAGGCCCAGTTGCTCGCGGTGCGTTGCATCACGGCCCCAGCGCACGCCGGCGTCGCGCAACCAGTCGCGCAGCGGCGGTAAATCCTCTGCCTCGATGCCAACGCGGCGGGCGATGGCCGGCTGTTCCAGCCAGGCGAGGATTTCCTCGGCGGCAAAGCGACTGTCCGGCAGCGCCAGCAGATTGAGGAAGGCTTCGATCAGCGGGATTTCCGCGCGCAGGCTGCGGTCGGCCAAGCTGAACGGCACGCGCGGCACACCTTCACGCGGGGCGAACACCGCTTCGATATAGGGCGCATAGCGCTCGATGTCCGGGGTCAGCACCACCACCTGATCCGGGGTCAGCGCGGGGTCGGCGGCAAAGCGGGCGAGCAGTTGGTCATGCAGGATTTCCACTTCGCGCAGCGGCGAGTGAGCGACGTGCAGTTCCAGCGAGCGATCGTCCTCACGCAGCAGCAAACGTTCATCGGCAGTGCGGGTGCGCAGGCGCAGGATGTCGTTCTGCAAGGCCTGCAACAGGCTGGCATCGTGCAGGTCTTCATCTTCGGAATACAGGCCGATTTCCTGACTGCCCTCGCTGGAGGCCAGGCTGAACAGGCTGTCGAAAAAGTCGCGCCCCTGCTTGCCCAGGCTGGCCAACAACGGGTGGCCGACATCCAGATACCAATCGTCCGGACTGAGTTCAGGCTGCCTGGCCAACTCTCGAATATCGCGAATCTCGCCCCAGGCTTCGCGGCATGGGTTGAGGGCGAAAACAATCACCTGAGTGTGCCGCGCCAGGCCTTCCAATACCCGCATATGGTGCGGCGGCAGCGAACTGATGCCAAACACCAGCACGCGCTCGGGCAGCCCGGCGATGGGTGTGGCGTCATACAGGCGGGTGAGCAGCTCTTCCAGCAGACGCGCGCGGTGTGGGTGGCCGTCTTTGGTCAGCTCGCGCCAGAGCAGCGCCTGCCAGCCTTCATCCGGGCCGAGATCGAGCAGCTCGTTGCGTTCCCAGGCGGCGAGCCAGTCGTCGCGATACAACAGATATTGGTCGAATACGTCGGCGATCTTCACGGCCAATGACAGCCTGCGGCGCTCATCGCCACCATCCAGATAATGCGCCAGGCGCGGCGCCTCACTCAGGTGGGCCGGCTCGCACAGCCAGTCATACAGGCGCCAGCTCAGGCTGCTGGGGCTAAACGCCGATTGTTCCGGCAGTTGCCCCAGGCACAGGCGCGAGACGTCCCAAACGAACTTGGCCGGCAGCTGCACCTCCAGCTGCATGGCAATGCCCTGCTTGCGCGCCAGCTCCAGGGTCAGCCAGCGCCCCATGCCCTGGCTCGGCACCACCACCAGCGCCGGCGCAAAGGGATCACGCATCGGCGTGGCGAGCAGGGTGGTGGCCAGCTCGCCAAGGGTTTCCAGGTCAGGGGCGTGATAAAGCGTCAGCATCGATGGGCATCCGTTCAGTAGCGAGCAAGGTTATCAGCTCACGCAGTCTGGCGGGATTACGCGACAGCCTGTGTCGCTCGCTGGCGCGCAGCGCCAACCCCAGCTAAAGCTAAACATAGGGCTTTAGCCTTTATAACAAGTAAAAACCACGCGTCACGCTGCAACCGGGCGGGCGCGCCAGGGAGCAGCACCATGCTCACCCTGCTGAATCTTCTGTCTGCCGTCGCCTTGCTGATCTGGGGCACCCATATCGTCCGTACCGGCATCCTGCGGGTGTATGGCTCGCACCTGCGCAAGGTGCTTAGCCATAACGTCAGCAAGCGCCCACTGGCCTTTGCTGCCGGCATCGGCGTGACCGCGCTGGTGCAGAGCAGCAATGCCACCGCGCTGCTGGTCACTTCGTTTGTCGCTCAGGGACTGATGGCGCTGACTCCCGCGCTGGCAATCATGCTCGGTGCAGACGTCGGCACGGCGCTGATGGCCCGCGTGCTGACCCTCGACCTGAGCTGGTTGAGCCCACTGCTGATCTTTCTCGGCGTGGTGTTCTTTCTCTCGCGCAAGCAGACCCGCGCCGGTCAGCTCGGCCGTGTGGCCATCGGCCTGGGGCTGATGCTGCTGGCGCTTGAGCTGATCGTTGCCGCCGCTACGCCGATCACCCAGGAGCAGGGCATCCGCGTGCTGTTCGCCTCACTGACCGGCGATCTGCTGCTGGATGCCTTGGTCGGCGCGCTGTTCGCGCTGATTTCCTATTCCAGCCTGGCCGCCGTGCTGCTCACCGCCACCCTGACCAGTGCCGGCCTGATCAGCCTGCCAGTGGCCATCGGCCTGGTGATTGGCGCGAACATCGGCAGCGGCGTGCTGGCCTTTCTCACCAGCAGCCTGCAAACCCCAGCCGGACGGCGTGTGGCTTTGGGCAGCCTGCTGTACAAACTGATCGGCCTGCTACTGGTGATGCCGTTCCTCGACCCGCTGGCCAACTGGCTGGACAGCCTGAAGTGGCGCCCCGAGGAGCTGGTGATCGGCTTTCACCTGCTCTACAACGGACTGCGCTGCGTGCTGATGCTGCCCACGGTCGGGCTGATGGCGCGCTTCTGTAATTGGCTGCTGCCGGATCGCCCGGATGAAAACGGCGTCGCCCGCCCACGCCATCTCGACCCCACCGCGCTGGCCACACCGAGCCTGGCCCTGGCCAATGCGGTGCGCGAAACCCTGCGCATCGGCGACCTGATCGAAACCATGCTCAGCCACCTGCTGGAAGTTTTGCGCGGTGGGCAAACCGCTCTGGGCAAGGAACTGCGCCGCCTGGATGACGATGTCGATGCGCTCTATAGCGCGGTCAAACTCTATCTGGCGCAGGTGCCACGCGAGGTGTTGAGTGAGCACGACAGCCGGCGCTGGGCGGAGATCATCGAGCTGGCCGTCAACCTGGAGCAGGCCGGCGACATCATCGAACGCATGCTCGGCAAAGTGCAGGATCAGAAAACCGCGCAGCGCCATTCGTTTTCAGACAGCGGCCTGGAGGAACTCACCACCCTGCACGCCCAACTGCTGGCCAACCTGCGCCTTGGCCTCTCGGTGTTTCTCTCTGCCGACAAAGAAAGCGCGCGCCAGCTGCTGCGCGAAAAACGCCGCTTCCGCGCCCAGGAGCGACGACTGGCACACGCTCATGTCAGCCGTCTGCACCATCAGGTGGTGCAAAGCATCGAAACCAGCGCCCTGCACATGGAGCTGATCGCCGACATGAAACGCCTCAACTCACTGTTCTGCGCCAGCGCCTATGTGGTGTTGGAAAGCAGCGAGACAGGGGCCTTGCATCAGGAAGACAACGGCGCGGATTAAGACGCACGAGAAAATTGGTCTATACCACCAAACCTTAGTTGGGTTGAGGCAACACAGCGCATCAGCTTTAAGTTGGCGTGCGGCATTGCAACAGTTCTGCCATCAATGACCGCTAATACTGCTCAACTCCAACAACAAAAGAGCGCCTTCCCTATGAAAAACCTCACCTCCCTGGTCGTTGGTCTAGGCCTGGCATTCAGCGCCAGCCACGCCAGCGCCTGGTCGCAACCGACGCACAAGAACATCGTCAAAGACGCCCTGGCCTTCCTCAACTCGGCCCATGCCACGCCCGAGATGAGACGCGCCTACCAGTTCTACGTCGGCGCAGCCGGCAGCGAAGCCCGTGCGGGGGAAATCCTCGGCCAGGCGGCCTATGACGTTGACGATTTCCAGGACACCCGCCTGGGCGGCTGGTGGGTCGGCTATGAGCACGCGCCGGTTTATGGTGCCGCCGCTTCGCTGGTCAACTACACCTCGTACTGGCACTTTATCAACATGGCCCGCCAGGGTGACGCCCACGGCAACGACCACGGTGGCTACGACTACCGCTACCGCAAGGTGGATGGCAGCTGGAGCGGCGACGTTGACTGGTACGCCATGGTTTACCTGTACAACCGCGAGCTGAAGAAAAGCGACTTCGACACCACCGAAGCGCATTACCGCCAGGGCACTTCCTCCAACTGGCAGACGCACTACGGCGACTTCCAGACGGCGGCCTTCCAGCCCATCGATAACCTGGCCAAGTACTGGTTCGATCAGTTCAAGAACGCGCCCTCGCTGCAAACCATCGGTTACTCGCTGCACACCACCGGCGATGTCGCGCAGCCGCACCATGCCTGGGTTACGTCGGGCAATGGCCACTCCGGCTGGGAAGGCTGGGTGGACGATCACTACTTCAGCGAAGGCCTGAACAATATGGCGGCAGTGGCCAACCGGGTCGGCAGCTATGACGCGCAGAAGCCGATCCGCGATCTGCTGACCCAGACCGCCCAGGTCGCCTACCAGCGTCCCGAGCCGCTGTATGACACCAGCTACGCCACGCGCCTGCGAGTGGCCAAGGAGTTGATTCCGGAGTCCATCGCCCTCACCGTCAGCGTGCTGACCAAGGGTGCCAACACCTTCTACGGCCAGGGTGGCCTGTAAGGTGCGCGGGCTTATCCAGCGCAGTTTGCTGGTACTGGGGCTGGCCGGCATCTGCCTGTCAGCCCTTGGCAGCCAGGACATGCACATCAACGGTGAACGCCTGCCCGGTAAAAGCATCGGCCTGCTGGAGCAGGCCATGACCCGGATCAAATTCAACACCGACCTGCGTCTGCTGCGCACCGGCCTGGCGGAGAACCACCTGCTGGCCCGTGAGGTTGAAACCGAGCTGAGCAGCAAATACCGCAGTGATCTGGATGCGCTGGTCGAACGCGAAGCCGCCAACCTGATCGAGCAGGTCTACGGCCGCCAGTTCGATCACGATGTACGGCCCTTTCTGCGCCAGCCACAGGCGCTGAGCAGCGCCCGCCTGCGCCAAGTACTAACCGCGCCAACCCAAGGCGTGGTGCTCGATAGCCTACAGTTGAGCCCCCAGCAACAAGTCGATGCCGCCCAGGTGCAACTGATCAGCTGGCAATTCCCCGGCCAGGCCGAACAACGCCTGAACCTGCTGGAGCTGTATCAAGGCGACAACGTACAAGGCCGGGTGGAGCTGCAGCAGGGCAACCTGGTGTACCTGGCCGAACAGGTGCGTCAGCAGGCGCTGCGTGACTACCTCTGGTATCAGCTCGGAGAGAAAGGCTTCAGCGCGGACGAACAGGCCGGCATCCGCCAGCTGGTGCGCGACAAACTGGTCCGCCACAAGTACCTGCATCAACTTGGCCTGCACAGCGACTTCCACCATGAAACCGCCAGCCTGCGCGAACGCGCCAGCCGAGTCAGCGATGCGGACGCCGAGGCCTACTACCAGCGCAACCTGCAGCTCTACCTCAACGTTGCCCAAGTGCAGGCCAGCCATATCCGCCTGGCCGATCAAGCCAGCGCCGACCAGGTGTATGCCGAACTGCAAAAGGGCCTGAGTTTCGATGATGCCGTGCGCCGCTACTCACTGGCCGAAAGCAAGAATCAAACGCCGCCCGGCGACCTTGGCCTGATTCGCCCACAGGATGCGCAGCTGGATTTTCTGCGCAAGACCGCCCTGTTGCAGAAGGCGAACAGCGTTTCCCAGCCGATGCTGATCGACGGCGCGTTCGAGATCGTCCAGGTACGCAGCCGTGAGGATAAGCAATTGCCACTCAGCGACCCCAGCGTGCGCTATGAGGTCAACCAGGCGGTCGCCAAGGAACAGCTGACCCAAGCCTTCCAGGCTCGCGTCGACGTTCTGCTGGCCAACGCCAAGGTGGAAGGACTATGAAGGCCTGGCTCGGCATCGGCCTGCTCGGCGTGATCACGGCGGTGACCATCGTCGTTGTGCGCACGCCCTTGGCCGGCACCGCGCCAACTGTTGCAGCGCAGGCCGCAACGCCGATCAGCCCGCCCATCCGCTTGCCAGAGATGCCCGCCGCCCTGCCGGCACAGCAACCTGTAGCAATCCCAGCGCCTGCAGAAAAATCGGTGGAAGAACCGCCAAGCGAGCCGCAACTGAATGCCCAGGAAGCGCAAATGCTGATTCAGCTAATGGCCGACCAAGGCGACCCTCGCAGCCCGGCCCTCGGCCAACTCAAACCCCGCCAACCCGCATCCGCCGCACAGCTGGCCGACCCGGCGCAGTACAGCGCCTTCGAAGACCAGCAAACCCGCGACCAGATCATGGCCTACGCCAGCGGCGTGCAGCAGATCCCCGCCATCCGCGAACGCATCGAACAGGCCGCGCAATCCGGCGAACGCAACCAAACCGAACTCGACGAAGCCCGCGCCGTGCTGGAGCAACTGGAAATGCTGCAGAGCAAACTGCAAAGGGAGAGGCCGGAGTTAATGCCGGCTTCAACAGAATTACCCTGATGGTACTTGGCCTGAACACAGAACTGAGGTGGAAATCTCGCAGGGTTATGCCCTGCATACGACTCACAGACAAACGCCCCATTATCGGGGCGTTTGTTCAGAAGTGCTAAGCGTCGATTAGGGTCGCTTAGTGAAAGGGATATCGTGATTAAACTGCTCCCCAGTCACTTGGTTGACCACCACCATTCGTGCTTTGTAGTCACCAGCGGGGAACCATTTGGTGATGTAAAAGGAACTCTGCACTGTGGCCACACTGGCTCCCGGCTGCAGGTTTACGGAGTGAGCCTGTTGCAACGGAAAACCGGTGCCGTCAGGTAAGTCGACAGTGATCCAGGTGTAGAGATTCAACGGTACAGCACCACGGTTTTGAATACCCCGACGGTAACTGAGGTAGCCCCCATTGGCCGATACTGAGGCCGGATAACCAGGCGCCAGATTAAAGGTCACCCCGATGTTCTGTGGAGGAAGCACCTCGATGTCGCTTGGCTGCTCGTAAATCAAGATATTGCTGATCGCGGCGGCGGCATCATTGCATTGAGTCGCCCCACCCTTCCAAGGCGAGAGAGTCATACGCACGCTAGTAAGGTCGGGGCTACCAAACGTCCCGCTATACACCGGAGTACCATCAATCGAAATTTCAAGCAGATCGCTGGCCGCATCCACCCGAGCCAGCATGCGATATTTCTTCAGGTTGGTAAGGCTGGCAAGAGTTGCCGATTTGCCGAAATTAAATAGCTGAATGTTATTCAGCCCGCCATGCATCAACAGGCTACGGGCGCCATAACCGGTACTGTCCAGATGCACGTTGAAAGCACTGTCGCTGTTATTAAGCATGCTCGGAAACATGTCCCAACTAACATAGGCTTTGGACAGCCCCGCCGGTAGGTTGAACTGAATCTGGTCGTAGCTGCAGCCTGGCGCATTGAAAACCGCCCAATTACCCGGCTGGCCAGCGAAACCCGAACGCATCTCCACTGCACCCATGGTGACTCGGCTTGGCGTTTGCGGGGTACCGTCAACAACGATGGACTGCCCTTCGATATTTGGCGGCGAGGCAAAGCGAGCATCGTATAAAACAGCTGAATAGGAAAACTGGCTGAACAGCGCCAAAGAAAGAATCGCAAGTAATGATTTTGTACGCATCTATATCATCCATGTTGTGGTTGCTGAGGAAATACTTAGATCCTTCCGTGCTGGAGCTTACTTCAACTAAAGTAGCCTGCACATCAACAGCTCATTAAAAAACTCTACCGACCCGCTCTCAACTTTCTCCCCGACAAGAAAGCAACCACCGAGCCCTCGACAATAGGGCGGATTTATTTTCGACTAATGGTGCAAGCCAACAAACAAATCTGCCCCTTTACTTGTCATATACAAGATATTGTCACAGATACCGCACATGCTGACTCATCAGATTAGGGCGGGAGAATGCGTCGAGTTTTTGGATGCTGATTAGCAACTCATCGATGACGTTCTTATAAGTTTCCTTATCCATATCGCGCCAATATCTGGGATTGCGACCCGTCAAACGGTCATGTTCGGCGGTTGTTGGGTCAAGCGGGCGGAATTCCTCCCAGGTGGGTATTTCCGGCAACGGATGGCTGATATCCATATAGTTCTGCCACATATCCCAGAGCGCAAAACAGGCCTGTTCCGAACTCTGCAAACCGATGACTGACTTGAAGTCGATGGCTACGGGCTGATAGCGATGCACCAAGTGCAGGGAGTACTGCGGCAGGCCTTGGCGACTTGGCAGAATATGTACGCAGGCGTCGAACTCATAAAATGGCCGAACGAAATCACCGTCAATACCCAGATGTGAAAACTGTCCGGGCTTACGCGCAAAAACAGTGACCTGGCCGGTTTGCCGATTAAGCTCCCAGAGCGGGCCTTTTGAAGGTTTTAATATCCAACTTGTTGGTAAACGATAGAGAGCAATATGACCAACGACCCAGCAGGTTAAAGGTATTGGCAAAATCCATAAACTCATCTCAAGCATGTGAGAGTTGAATTCTTCAATAGAAGTTGATTTAAAAATTGCCAAAGGAAGTTGAGTAACCAACAAAATCCCAACCCCTATATAAAATAGCGCACGACCTACCCCCCACATATACAGCCATATTTGCGTCCAAAGCGACGCATGTGCCCGCCGGTAACAAAGATGGTTGCAGGCATTATGAAAAATAGCTTCATTGCGCTGACGAATGCCGGGGTTCTTTCGCTCATCCTCTTCCAAATCCCGTAACCGTTCTGGTGAGTAGTCATCGATAAAACTGAACGGCGCTATATCTTCCGTATCACCCCAAGGCAAAGTTGTTGTCAGTAATCCTGCATGCTTACGGATTTGCGGCGACTGATTAGGGATATGCCGGGAGTCATAGGCACCTTCGGCATAGTGGGTTGTAACAGCCGTATTCATAGCAGGTGCAGCCTCTTAGTTCTGATTACTTTGTTCATCGGCCCAGAAAGCCTGTTGAGTTGCCGTGTAATTAGGTTTGCCATGCTCACTGGCATTGAAACGCAGGGGGTCTACCGGTGGCGGGGCAGGAAAATGCCACTGCTGCTTGCCATCATCTGCAATTACCTGCGCACGTACGGCCCAGCTGTAGCGGTGCATGGTAATGCTAATGCCACTGCGCTGGGCGGGTGGGGTTGGCGGTTGCCGTAGATACAGATCGAGCCCCGCCGGAGTCTGCTCTTGATACAACAAATAAGCGGGTTTGGGCTTTGCCTTATCCGCAGGTAGGCTGGTATCCAGATAGAAGTTCTGGCCGGGCAGCAACTCTACAGTTTCCACCATGCGATCCCCCCTCGGGCTGGGAGAGCTGCGGTGTAAGCGCTGCCAAATGCCAACACGCATCTGACTGGCCCCCAGGGAGCTGATTAGTCCCGGTAAGTTGCTGGCAATCTGGATACGTATATTGGCTTCGCGCATGGCTTGGTGCCTGGCCTCCTGGCCGGGCATGGGGTAGCTGCTACGAGCTTTGGCTTGCTCGGGGTTGGCTTCAACCTGTATATGCATGCCAGCAAACAAACCGACCAGGCGATAGAAGGCCTCTTTCTCATCCAGTAGATGGGCTGGGCGCACCGTGTCTATAAAAATGCCGGGCTGATCCTTACCGAACGGCCCAAGCTTAAGCCACTCCTCGACTGGGGTATCGTCCAGCCACCAGACCAGGGCTGCCCCCGCTAGGGTCAGAGCCAGGCCGATGGCGATCATCCAGCCCGCAGGCCCCAGTGCCAGCAAGGGGGCGCCGGCCGCAGGACCAACCATAAAGGCGCTGGCGAAGGTAGCGACACCGCCGGCGGCCATCAGAGTATAGCCCCAGCCCGCATCGTCGCCCAAGGCGAACTCATTGATCGAATCGGAGATATTCAACCCGGTAAACAGAACCGCGCCCACCGCCCCTAAGGTCATCCGCGTGGTGACATTGGCGGCAAAGAGCCTGCCCCCCGCAAGCCGGTTACGAAGCAGGGTGCGATCCAAGCTTGCACTTAGCATTCGTATAACTCTCGTATCGTGGGCCACACGTTCGGCAAGAAGTTCGAGGGCTAAAGCTGCATCATATACGGCACTTCCATATCCAAAATTTGCTCTCGCGTTACTGCGATACCTAATTGTCGATTCATATGCCTGCCACTCCGCGCGCACATTAAACAACTCAAATCCCATCATCAGTGGAGGCATGATCGGCGAGTTAAGCGTGCGATATACCCCGCTGCGTAGTCGCGCCTGGTAAGCGCGGTCTGCCTCGCCAAGGCTCGTTCGCTGCCGGTTAAGGTTCTCTTGCGCTTGGAAGAGTTCGCGCAACTGCTGGTAGAGCCGCTCCAAGCGCTGGGTGGTTTCATGACGAACCGGTAATACCACCAGTAAATGTTCCTGTTTACCGGCGGGAAGGCCCGCGGCTCTGGCCTCGCTGGCATTGCTGGTAGCGGTTACACCGCCCTGCCCGTCGCGCACGGTGCCATTCATGCGCGTTCCTGGACCGGTTGTTGTCATGCCCAACAGGTCGGGGCGCACTATGTAGTGGTCACGGGTATTGACTCGGCCACTGCGCTCGAAGCGCATTGCGCCCAGGGTTTCGGGAAGCATGGTGCGAGCCAGTTGAAAGCTTCTGGCTTCATATATGTTCAATCGGGCCAAGCGGGCGTCATTGCGCAGCACCTCCTGGCTCTGGCCTACACGACGGCCGGAGGTGTCCACTTCTGCCGTCGCCTGATTGACTCGGCCTTGGGCAGTGGTGACGGCGTTTTCCGCTGCCTTCAAGGTACCCTGCAATACACCCAGTACGCTCATAAGTGCGTTAATCGAGCTCTTGAAGCCGAGCAAGCTCTTGAAGTCGCCCCGCTGGGCGGCAGAGATCAGAACAGCGGCTTCCAGTAGTTGCACCTTGCCTGGCTTGGGCAGTGCGGCGTTTTCCAGTGCAGCAAGTGCCTTTGGACGCAAACGACCATCGCCCAGGTTCTCTTCCTTGCCCGCTGGGCTTTGGTAGGACGCCATGCAGATCTGTTGGTCAGCTGTTGGCCAGAGCATCGCATTTAAGGGATGACGATTGTTGTCGGCGATATCGAGAAGGAGCTTTTCCTGATCGGTGGCCTTGCGTCGAAAGCTGAGGTTCAGCGGGTCATTCAGTCGCTTGGCCATGCTGGCCATGCATTGCCCGGTCAGGGCGAAAGCGCCCAAGTAGTCGAAACCGTCCAGGCAAAACAGATCACCCAGGGTCTGTTGGTTGGAAGGCTCTTTGAGGCAACTCGCCAGACACCTACGCGCCTGACCATGAGCGATTTGAGCATGGTGACCAAGCGGCTCGGCAAGAATATGCCTGATGCGTTCATGACCCTCCGCATCCAGCGCCTTGGCGCTGCTGCTCAGCGGGTTGGTTTTGCCGTCGATCCGCAACGGCAGCACGAAATTGCTCACGAGCAGTGCACTCGCATAGTGGGGCTGAAGGCTGGCGCGTTCGGCGGCCAGGCTCACCGCTGCTTGGGCGGCTTCAATGCGGTCGCGCAATTGACGCATGCGGTATACCGCGTCCTCCACCAACAAACCGGCGATTTGCCGGGTGCGAGCATCGGCTAGCGCATCGGCAACAGCAGGTTGTGCCTGCCAGTTCTTGACGCTTTCTTCGAGCTTTTCTTTCTGCTTTGTTTGCTGGGTTTTGTCTTGCGGTGGACGCATCGCCAGCAGTTTGCGCTCCAGGCAAATCGCCAGCGGGTCAAGCTCCGGTGCTTTGCGCAGATGGGGAGCGTGTCCGGCTTCGTAACCGTCGACAAGCTTCTGCGCTGCCTGGTGGCACTTCGCCGGATAGCCGCCGGCAAGATCATGCAGATAGTACGTGGGATGATCAAATTGCGGTTCGTACAGAGGTTCACGCAGGCGCTGCGGTTCTGTCAGATTCAGGGGAAAGATTCGATTGTTCAAGCTACGGCGGCGCGCTTCGGCTTCTGCGGCAGGCTGCATGGCAGATGCATTCTGACTGAGAATGGCCAACAGTAATCCCTGAGCCAAGGAACGCCCGTCAGGGCCAGCACCGAGCTTTTTAAACTGCTGAGCGGATGCCTGCATATTGAAACGCTGGCAACGTTGGGCGCGCAGCTTAGTGTCCTGTTCCAGGCGGTGCAGGCGAGCGGCAGGCAGTTGTACCTCGGCAAAGGCAAGTTCTACGTCGCTCACTTGATTGCGATTCCAGCGGGCCGGCAGCCAGATTTCTTGCAAGCCTTTACCGCAAGCATCACGTGGGCCGATACAGAACCCGTCCTGTTGGCGAAAGGCTTTTACGTCTATGTCGTGATAGGTGTTCTTACCTTCGCTCTGACGGATTTCGAGTTCGCGCCAGAGCTTGCCGCGGTAAAAAACATAGAGGTAGCCGGGCCTGGCTAGGACAGGGATGCCTTGATCCTTTTCGTTTGTGCTACTACGCATAGGCGTTAGAGGCACAATCGGTACGATCTGGTTCCATTGCTGATCGACTTGCCTTGGCGTGGCCTTGGCATCGTTCATCAGTGGCAGGAATAGGGGGCCACCTTTTTCCGTTTCAACTTCCAGCCAAAGGTGGCGGGTTGGTTGATTGTCCCAGGGCCAAATATGCAGGGTACTGCTAAAGGCCGGGTCGACCAGCGGTTCCAACTTGCGGCGTTTGGTCAGCGCCTCCTGCTGCTGGTTGTCGGTTTCATCGTAGATGACAATTCGCTGTCCTGGCGGGTGATCCTTGCCGATGACTTCGACGATCAGCTTGCCGGCCTCGCAGGCCGGACCGCCGCTCAGACTTCCAACTTTTGCAGTCATGCGTGGGGCTCCTTGAGTGTCGGCGATACTTCCAAGTAGGCACGCAACTGCTGCAGTCGCTGCTGCGTGTCGCCGGCAGGGGGGATGGGGTGGGTGGCGTGGTCAGGATATTGGGTGCGCAAATCGAAATAAGCCTGCAGAGCGTCAGCTTCATCGAAGCTGGCGGCCAGTCCCTGCTGCAGGTAATCCCAGGCCAAGCTAAAGGGCACTCCGGATTGGCCTTGTAGCCACTCGTAGGTGAAGTGTTCGAGCTGCTGGCGCTCTAACGCGTTGGTCTGCTGCTGGTTGAGCGGCATCGGTAGCGGTTGTTCGGTCACAGCGGTGCCATTGAAATTGCTCAGGCTGTGCCAGTGGCTCAGGCCTTGGGCGCTGTCGGCCCAGGTGCCACCATGCCAGATCAATTGCTGAATAGGCCCTAGCCAGGGCGTAACGCTGTCCGCATCGCAAGCGGGAAAAAAGTAACTGGCGACGCGTGGGTCGTAGTAGCGCAGCAGGGCTTTACGATTGCCGTCGAAGCTAACAATCAGCATGCGCCTCAAATGCGCCAATAGCTCTTCGAGGGGTTGCGGGCTGCTCAGAAGCAGGCCGCGCCATTCGTTGGGTGCATTGCGGTATTCATCAAGTAGAGCACTGCCGGACAAACATAGGAGCAGTGGACCTTGCTCCTGATGAGCCGCCAGTTCGGTATCGGCGAACAGATAAATGGGCTCTGGTGCGTGCTCCAGGACATAGACGCGCTCTAGCTTTTCATCGCCGTTTTCCAGCAGCAAATAGGCCCTGTCGGTCACGCCTGGGAAGCCCTGCTGAATATGCATTTTCATCCTTGTGATCCCACCTGAAGCGCGGCACGACACGGACAGTTGGCCAATGGGCATTGCAATGGCGTACCGCCTTTAGGCTTCTGGCAAAGCTCGACCAGCGGGTTGTTGGCCAAGCGCGCCTGCTTGAGCCTGTGTTCAAGCACGGCGCCGGGCACATCCGCATCCGCGGGTTTAACCATCCCCGGCAGAATAGGCGCCGCCCCCGACCCGCTCCCCGGCGCGCCGCCGGAGTTGATTTTGATGATCGGGCCGACCAGGGTGATGCCGCTGGCATCCAGCTTGATAAAGCTGCCGGCGGCTTTGAAGGTGAGTTCACTGCCGGCTTCGAGTACGACTTTCTGACCGCTGGACAGGTGGATCTCTTGGCCGGCGTTGATAAATTGGCCGGTGCCGATCTTGATGTGCTGGTTGTTGCCGACGGTAAGGTGGTCGTTGGCTTTGACTTCGCTCTTGCGGTCCAGGTGAGTGGTGCGGTGTTCTTCGGCTTTGAATTCGCTGTAGCTGTTGGCCTCGACCGTGTCGTGGCGTTCGTTGCCGATGCGGATTTTCTGGTCGTGCTCGATGTTTTCATCCCAGTCGCGCTCGGCGTGGATGTAGATCTGTTCGGCACCTTTTTTATCTTCGATACGCAGTTCGTTGTAGCCACCACCGCCAGGGCTGCTGAGGGTTTTAAACAGGCTGCGGGTTTTGTTCGCCGGCAGGTCGTAGGGCACCACGTGTTCGGCGTGGTACAGGCAGCCAGTGACCAGCGGTTGATCGGGGTCGCCTTCGAGGAAGGTGACCAGCACCTCCATGCCGACCCGTGGAATGGCGATGCCGCCGTAACGGTCGCCGGCCCAGCTTGAGCTCACGCGCAGCCAGCAGCTGGTTTTGTCGTCGGCCGCACCGATGCGGTCCCAAAAGAATTGCACCTTGACCCGACCATATTGGTCGCAGTGGATTTCTTCACCCGCAGGCCCGGTGACCACCGCGCTTTGGCTGCCGAGAATGCGCGGTTTCGGGTGGTGGAGCGGCGGCCGATACAGCACGGTCCAGGGCGTGGCGGTAAAGCGGTTGCGGTAGCCCTGCTGGAAGCCATCGCTGACTTCGGCGTGACTGGTCACCGACTCTTCCAGCACCTGCGGCTGTTTGCCTTCGTGGTGGATTTCAGTGAGCAGCCAGAGGTCGTTCCAGCTGGCGCGCGGGTGCTCGGTCAGCGCCAGGAAGTGGCCGCTGACCAGCAGCGGCTGATCGCCGTCGCCCTGCGCCCGTTCGAAGTCGTGGCGATGGCGTTCGAGAATGCGCTGGCTGAGGTGTTTGCCGCGCTCGCGGTCGACAAAACGGCCGGGGTAGTCGTAATCCTCAAGATCGGGTTTGAACGCGCTCTTGGCGTCCGCCTCCATCAGCAGCTTGGGTTTTTCGAAGTCATAGTCACGGCGGGTGACCCGGCTCGAGCGGGTTTCCACTCGCACGCCGAAGCGCTTGATCACCGGTTTGTCAGCGACCAGGCCGCTGTCTTGCTGATAGGCGGTTGGCGCGAGTTTGGGGAAGGCCGTTTGGTCGTCGCCAAAAGTCAGTACGTGGCCTTGTTCGCTGTGCTGGAAGTGGTAGTGAATACCCTCTTCCTCGCACAGGCGCTGGACAAAGTGCAGATCGGATTCGTCGTACTGCACGCAGTACTCACGCTCGGGGTAGATCGAGCCGAGTTGGAATTGGTAGGCGTTGGCCTGAATGCCGTGCTCTTGCAGTACTTGGCTGATGATCTTCTCCACCGTCAGGTGCTGGAAGATGCGTTGGTTGGTGCGGTGTGCCAGGTACGCCAGTTGCGGGCGCAAGGTCACGTGGTAGCGGGTCAGGCGCTTGCCGGATTCGCCCTGGGCGGCGCGGTAGATCTGCCCGTGAATGCCGTGGCCGGCCTGATCGAAGGCGAGAAAGGCGGCCTGATGCAGCAGGCTTTCCAGATCCAGGTCAGGACGTTCGCTGACCAGCTCCAGTTCGAACTCGAAGGGCTGACTGATCGCCTCGCGACCGTTGAATTCGAGTACCTGCAGATCGTGGCTAACGCCTTCGATCGTCAGGCTGAAGTGAGTCTGGTTGGCGGCGGCGAACATTCGTTGTTCCTCTCGTTTCGTTCCATGAATCAAACCACTGCGCATTTCTAAACCAGGCTTGGCATGGAAGCCGTGCCTGTTCGCGATTTTGCGCGATGCCTGCCAGCGTTTGGCGACGCAGGTCTCACTAGAAACGCTTCGGCCAGGACAAGCCTGGCCGAAGCGGTATTACGCGAACTCAGCCAATGCTTAGGCGGAGATCGGGGTACGCCAGTCGTCGGAGCCGGAAGTACCGGAGACTTCGTGGGTCCAGACGATTTTGCGGTAGGTGAAGTACACGTCTTCGAGGTGGGTGAAGTGAGCCATGCCTGGATCCTGGCAGTTCGGCATACGCGACTGCACGTCAACGATCACGGCATCTTCCAGCTCGATGGTGAAGTAGTGCTCTTGAGTACCGGTGGAGGAAGTGCGGTACCACTCCAGACGGCACTTGGACAGACGCTCACCGGAGGTCAGGGAGTTGAAGATCAGCGGCGAGGATTTGTCGAAGACTTTGGTGATCATCAGCGGCTTGTGAACGCGCTGGCCAGTCGGCTGACCGGACTGCGGATCACGCGGGATGATGACCTGGTGGTTGAAGGCTTGAACCAGGATCTGGTCTTCATGACCTTCCTGGAAGATGTTACCGACGGAATCTTCGGTGAAGGTGCCGGCAGTGATCAGGCCTTGTTTGGTGCCTTCGAGGGACAGATACGCGGGTGTTGGCATGAGTGCTTTCCTTGCCTTGGGTCATGGATCTGCAGTGATCCGGGAACCCTCCCTATAGCGACAAGCATGCCAATTAAATAAAAACCTTATAAATCAATGCTTTGTGATTATTTAAAGCGAGAACTCAAACCCACTGTGCGCCAGATCACTAAAAGCTGAGCAACTTGTTGCGCAGGGCTGCGCAGTTTTCTGCGCAGCACGCTCAAAGCCAATGGCTACAAGGCCTACAGCCTGATCCCCAGAGACTTATCAACAGCCCGCTGCGCAACAAGCTGCGCAGCGGGAGGGGCGTCAGGCTCAACTCAAGCCGTACCGTTAGCCCGCCGGCGACGCTGCAACCAGACCACCAGGGCGAACAGCAGGAAGCCTGGAATCCACATCAGCTCCTTGGTCCAGCGATCCGTTGGCGCGCGGACCTTGAGAATTTCCTGATCGAACTCCAGGCCCGCTTCAGCCGCCGGGCTGCCGAAGGTGACGCTGTCGACCAGCACCTTGCCGCCCTCTTCATAGGTCAGCAGGCCGAGCTTCTCCAGGCGCTCTTCACCCGTAGCGCCTTCCGGCACCGGCAGCAGCAGGCTGAATTCGCGGGCATCGCCGACCGCATCCTCACCTTTAATACGTAAACGCAGCTGGCTGCCATCGGCTACATCACCCAGGGCCTGGGCCAGTTGTGCCGGCGGAATATCGCGGTAAGGGTCGTGCACGATGTCCATCCAGAAACCCGGACGGAACAGGGTGAAGGCCACCAGCAGCAGCAGCACGTTCTCGTACCAGCGGCTGCGCACCAGGAAGTAACCCTGACTGCCGGCCGCGAAGATCAGCATGGCAACGGTGGCGATGATAAAGATCAGCACCCCATGCCAGAAATCCACGTCGATCAGCAGCAGGTCGGTGTTGAAGATAAACAGGAACGGCAACACCGCTGTGCGCAGGCTGTAGTAGAAGGCCTGAATCCCGGTACTGATCGGGTCGCCCTTGGACACTGCCGCTGCCGCGAACGAAGCCAGGCCTACCGGCGGTGTTACGTCGGCCATGATGCCGAAGTAGAAGACGAACAGGTGCACCGCGATCAGCGGCACGATCAGGCCGTTCTGCTGGCCGAGGGTGACGATCACCGGCACCAGCAGGCTGGATACCACGATGTAGTTGGCCGTGGTTGGCAGGCCCATGCCCAGCACCAGGCTGAAGATCGCCGTCAGCACCAGCATCAGCAGCAGGTTGCCCATCGACAACAGCTCGACCAGATCGGCCAGCACCAGGCCAACCCCGGTTTGCGACACCGCGCCGACGATGATGCCCGCCGCCGCCGTGGCAATACCGATGCCAATCATATTGCGCGCACCGGCAATCAGCCCTTCACGCAGGTCGATCACACCGTCCATAAACGAGCCGTGGGCATGCATGCCATCGGTGCGCAGCCAGGTCAGCAACGGGCGCTGGGTCAGCAGGATGATCACCAGCATCACGCTGCCCCAGAAGGCCGACAGGCCGGGGGACAGACGCTCGATCATCAGGCACCAGACCAGCACCACCACCGGCAGCAGAAAGTGCAGACCGGAGAGCAACACGGCACGGGTTTGCGGCAGTTTGTCGAGCGGCGCGTCAGGGTCTTCAGCCGGCAGCACCGGCACGCTGGCGGCGATTTTCAACAGCCCCAGGTAGACCAGCGCCAGCAGCGCGCCGATACCCGGCAGGGCGTATTCACCCAGCGCCGGCTTGAGCCAGCCAAGGCCGTAATACACCGCCAGCGACAGGCCGCTGATCAGCGCCGCACCAAAGGCGAAGCCGGTCAGGCGGCGCAGCCAGGGCTTTGGCTGATGCCCGCCCACTGGCTGCAGGCCGAGCTTCAGCGCTTCCAGATGGACGATATACAGCAGGGCGATATAGGAAATCGCCGCTGGCAGGAAGGCGTGCTTGATGATCTCGACATAGGGCATGCCGATGTACTCAACCATCAGAAAGGCCGCTGCCCCCATCACCGGCGGCATGATCTGGCCATTGACCGACGACGCCACTTCCACCGCGCCGGCCTTCTCGGCCGAGAAGCCGGTGCGCTTCATCATCGGAATGGTGAAAGTGCCGGTGGTCACCACGTTGGCAATCGACGAGCCGGAGATTGCCCCGACGCCACCACGGCCGCCTTGGCCGGGCCACCGCGGAAGTGGCCGAGCATGCTGAAGGCCAGCTGAATAAAGTAATGCCCCGCGCCCGCACGTTCGAGCAAGGCGCCAAACAGCACGAAGAGAAACACGAAACTGGTGGATACGCCGAGGGCGATGCCGAACACCCCTTCGGTGGTGATCCACTGGTGGTTGGCCATGGCATTGAAGCTGACCCCACGGTGCGCCAGCATCCCCGGCATATACGGCCCGGCCAGGCTGTAGACGAGGAACAGCAGGGCGATGATCGCCAGTGGCGGGCCGAGCACTCGGCGGGTAGCTTCCAGCAGCAACGGGATGCCGATGCACGCGGTCAGCATGTCTGCGGTGGTCAGGCTACCGGGGCGTAAGGCCAACTGCTGGTAGAAGATAAACAGGTAGGCGGCGCTGGCGGCAGCGACCAGACCTAGAGCGATATCCAGCAGCGGCACGCGGTCACGCGGTGACTTGCGAAAAGCCGGGTAGGCGAGAAACGCCAGCAACAGGGCAAACGCCAGGTGGATAGAGCGGGTTTCGGTGTCATTGAATACACCAATGCCGAACACGAACGGCAGCGGCGAGGCGATCCACAGTTGAAACAGCGACCAGAGCAGAGCCAGGCCGGTGATCACCTGCGCCATGGCCCCCAGCGGGGTACGCGCACCGACATCCTGGGCGATCAGTTCTTCGGTGGACAGTTGCTTGTCATGCATGGGTTGAACCTGCATTCGAGAGTACGGAAACGGCAAAACCCGCAGCCTTGCAGCTGCGGGTTTGCTTATCTAGAGACACTAGCCCGTTTGGGCGGGCAGCGTGGGCCGTCTTAAACCTGTTTACGATCTCGCGAGCTAGAGCCATGCAAGGCGCTACGTTAGTAACAGCCTCCGGCTGGTCAAGCAGGCGAGGGAGCCGAGTGTACGAGCTGTACATGAGCATTCCGAGCCTGTTTTCAACGCAGCAGGACCGACGCGCAGCAGATCGTCAGCAGGTTTTTACAGCCAGCCACGCTCTTTGTAGTAACGCACTGCGCCTTCGTGCAGCGGAGCGCTGAGGCCGACTTTGATCATGTCTTCTTCTTTCAGGTCGGCAAATGCAGGGTGCAGGCGCTTGAAGCGATCAATGTTGTCGAATACCGACTTAACCAGCTGGTAAACCACGTCCGGGCTGGCCTTGGCAGAGGTGGAAAGCACCGCTTTGCCGCCGATCGACGGAGTTGGCGCATCGTTGCCCTTGTACACGCCGCCTGGAATATCAGCCTTGGTGTAGTAGCTCTTCGCAGCCAGCAGCTTGTCGATTTCCGCACCGGTCACCGGTACCAGTACCGCGTCGGTGGTGGTGGTGGCTTCCTGGATGGCGCCGTTAGGGTGGCCAACGAAGTAGGTCATCGCGTCGATATTGTTGTCGCCCAGGGCAGAAGCCTGCTCAGCTGGCTTCAACTCGGCCGCCAGGGAGAACGCAGAACGGTCCCAGCCTTTGACCTGCATGATCTCTTCCAGGGTGTCGCGCTGACCGGAACCTGGGTTGCCGATGTTTACGCGCTTGCCTTTGAGGTCATCGAAGCTGGCGATGTTGGCATCACGGCGGGCGAGGATGGTGAACACCTCACTCTGCAGCGAGAACACCGCACGGATGTCCTCCATGGCGCCTTCTTTCTCGAACGGCGCAACGCCCTTCATGGCCTTGAACTGGTGGTCCGACTGCATGATGCCGAAATTGAATTCGCCACTGCGGATGCCGTTGACGTTAGCCACGCCACCGCCACTGGCTGGGGCGTTGCACTTGATGCCGTGTTCAGCAGCACCGCGATTGAGGAAGCGGCAGATCGATTGACCAGCGACGTAATAAACGCCGGTTTGACCACCGGTGCCGATGGTGACGAATTTCTCTTCGGCCTGTACGGCGCTGCTCAGGGTAATACCTGCGAGTGCAGCCGACAGGGCCCATGCCAGGGATTTACCTTTCATGGGAGTTCTCCTTTTCTGTTTATTTTTGAACCGGTCGCACCTTTTGAGTGCGCCCGGAAGGACAAGAGTCTAACCGCTCAGCCACAGGTTGCACGGAGTAATCCCGGCTGCACCAGTAACCAAGTGTTTAGCTAGACGTCTTAACGCTACCGCCAAGCCACAGCTTTGGGCAGAATCAGGCCATGCCCAAGCACACACTCGACTCGCAACACACCTCCGTCAGCGCCAGCATCACCCTCGCGGTGCTGCATGCCGCCAGCCGCCTGGGCGTTGATCGCGCCCAATTGATGAGCGCCTGCGAACTGCACGACAGCCAGCTCAGCGATCCTGATGCCCGCGTGCCTTTCGCCACGCAGGAACAATTGTGGCAATACCTCAGCCGCATCGAACATGCCGAACCCGGCCTGGCCCTGGGTTGCAACCTCGCCCCTGGGCCGTTCAGCGTACTTGGTTACCTGTTGCAGAGTAGCCCGACCTTGGGCGACGCGCTGGCGGCCGGGCTGCGCTATCAGCGTCTGGTCGGCGAGGGCGGCGAAGTACAACTGCGCGAACAAGGCGAGGAGCTGCAACTGCTGTATCGCCCGCTGCACCCCGAGCTGCCGGCCACTCGCACCCGCGTGCTGGCGCTGATGGCCTGCTGGGTACAGATGCTGCATCCGCTGCTGGATAACTGGCAGCTGCTGCGCGCGCAGTTTGTTCACCCAGAACCGCCGACGCTGGACAGCTACCGCGCCACCTTCGCCTGCCCGCTGCAGTTTGCCGCCAGTGATTACGGCATCGTCCTGCCGCGCAGCCTGGCCAGCGCGCCGCTGATCCAGGCCAACCCGCCGCTGCAAAACCTGCTGCGCCAGCATGCTGAAGCCCTGCTCGCGCGCCTGCCCAGCGAAGGGCTAAGCGCCCGCGTGGTGGCTTTGCTCGGCGAACAACTGGCGCGCGGCGAACCGGACCGCAGCGAGCTGGCGCGACACCTGCACCTAAGCGAACGCACCCTGCAACGTCGCCTGGCCGATGAAGGCTGCAACTACCAGCAACTGCTGAACGACACCCGCCAGCAACTGGCCGAACAACACCTGAGCACCGGCGATTTACCCGCCGCAGAAATCGCCCTGCTGCTGGGCTATTCGGAACCCAGCGTGTTCTTTCGCGCGTTTCGCCAATGGACCGGGCTAACGCCGGGTGAATATCGGGCGCAGCAGAAAGCCCAGTAACTATCTATTAAGTATCTTCAAGGGAGCAACATGGAACTTAAAGTAGGAAACTTCACCTTCGGAAGGTGCGACAAAATTGCTGCAGAATGGATGCATCAACACGGCCAAGTTTTACTGAAGTATTCTTTATCAATCATATTTATTTGGCTCGGCGCGCTGAAACCGCTTGGCTTGAGCCCAGTAAATGATCTGATAACCAACACAATAACCTGGCTTCCTCCCGACATCTTTATCCCTATCCTGGGGTACTGGGAGATTGCCATCGGTATATGCCTGCTTTTTAGACCACTCCTGAGAATTGCCCTGACCCTACTGTTCTTACAGTTGTTCGGAACTATCCTGCCGTTATTTGTATTGCCTGAAATCTGCTTTATAAAATTCCCTTACGCCTTAACTCTTGAAGGGCAATACATAATTAAAAATTGCGTGATCTTGAGCGCGGCCCTTGTGGTTGGCGGTGGCTTAAGCAAAGACAGCTCGCTGCATACCAACCAATGTGTTCAAGAAACCTAACGTGTGTTCAAGTCGCTAGCGAGAATCAAGCCTGCCCTTCAATCCCCTGCGCCCGTAAAAACGCCAGAAACGCTTCGCGCGAGCTATAGCGTGGGCTAAAGCCGAAGTCCTGTTTTAGCCGGCGATTGCTTAGCACCGGGCGATAACGCAGAAAATCCACCTGCTCCGGGCCGTAGGGGCTGAGGCCGAGGGGTTTGAGCACGCGCAACGCGGCGCGGATCAGCCAGGCTGGCAAGGGCCGGTAGGGTTTGCCCAGCAGCTCGGCGATTTCCTTGAGTGACAGGGCGCCGTCGCCGGCCAGGTTGAAGATGCCGGCGCTCTGCTGGCGCAGGCCACGGCTGATGATGTCCACCACATCCTGATCCCAGATAAATACGAAGCGGCTGTCGCTGCCGCGAATACCCAGCACTGACGGCTTTTTGAACAGCTCGGTGATCTGGTTGTTCACCTGTTTGCCGAGGATGGTGCCGGGGCGCAGCACCAGCTGCTTGAGGTGCGGGTGCTGCGCGCGGGCTTCGGCCAACAGCACCTCCACTTCAAGTTTGTGCTTGGCATAGGCGAACTGTGCATGGCCGCGTAGCGGCTGGTCTTCATCCAGCCACTCGGCATTCTGCGGGTCATAGCCATAGGCGGCGCCGGAGCTGGTGACGATCAACTGTTCGACGCCATGGGCCGCAGCTGCCTGGATCAGCGATTGGGTGCCGCCAACATCGATGGCATGCAGCTGTGCTTCGCTCATGCCTGGCGGCGGTGTGACCACCGAAGCCAGGTGAACAATCGCCTGCGGCTGCCAGGTCGCTACGCAGTCCTCCACGGCCGCCGGCTGGCTGATATCGAGCAGCACCGGTTCGATATTCAGCTTCATCCCCGCGCGGTTCTGCGGGCGAATATCGGCGGCAATCAGCAGCCACTGCGGGTGCTGAATAGCCAGCTGGTTAAGCAGCTGCTGACCGATATAACCGGCTGCACCTGTGATCAAGACGCGCATGTAGCTCTCCATAACGCAGCACGGCCCCATGGAGCGGGCGCTGCGTTTTCACCGACTGTGTTTACCCATTGCAGGCTATCCAGCGCGTTGCGGGGAGACAGTGGCAAGGCTGGCCAAACTGCGTGGCGAAAGGCGACAGATGCGTGTGCCCTGGCCGGCGGGGCGCGCTATGCTCTGCGCCCCGCCATTCGCCCAGGTATGCCGCCATGAGCCAAGCCGAACAGAATCTGCGTATCGACTACATCGAGTTCGCCGCCGTCGACCTGCCGCTGCTCAAGCAGTTTTACCAACAGGTGTTCGGCTGGCGCTTTACCGACTACGGCCCGCACTACAGCAGCTTTACCGATGGGCGCATGACGGGTGGCTTTACCACTGACAGTGCAGCGGGTAGCGGGCCACTGGTGGTGATCTATGCCGCGGACCTGGAAGCCGTGTGTGCCCAGGTGGCTGCCGCCGGTGGGCAGATCACTCAAGCGATTTTCAGTTTCCCTGGCGGGCGACGCTTCGAGTTCAGCGATCCCAGTGGTAATCGTCTGGCCGTGTGGTCGGAGTAATCGGACGTCCCATGCAAGCAGTGAAACAACAGGTGTTCAAACTGATCGCCCTGATTCAGCGCAATCCGGGGATGGTGGCGATCTTTGGCTTTGCCTCGGGGTTGGCGAGCTTTCTGCTGGTCGAGCGGCATGCCGGGCTGGCGCAGGTGTTGGCACTGGTGATGCTGGTCAGCTGGTTGTGGCTGATTCTGGAAAACATCCTGCGCGAGCGCATCGCCCAGTGGTTTGGCTTTGAGTTGCCGCCGCCGCTGCTGCGCTATGCGACGCAGATGATCCACCAGGAGAGCCTGTTTTTCGTTTTGCCGTTCTTCTTTATCACCACCACCTGGAACAGCGGCCAGTTGCTGTTCAGCGGCCTACTGGCCAGCGCCGCGCTGATTTCGATCATCGACCCGCTGTACTACCGCTGGCTGGCGCCCAAGCGCTGGCTGTTTCTCGCCTATCACACCCTGGCGCTGTTCGCGGTGCTGCTCACCGCCCTGCCGATCATCTTCAAGCTGACCACCCCGCAGAGCTATCAGCTGGCCCTGGCGGCGGCGGTATTGCTGTCGTTCCCTTCGCTGTTCGCGATCATCACCGTGCAGCGCTGGTGGCGCGGCCTGCTCTTGGTCGGCATGACCCTGGCCATCGGCGCAGGCGGCTGGCTGGCGCGCACCTGGGTGCCACCGGCGACCTTGTGGCTGACCGAGGTGGCGGTGACCAGTGAATTCGATAACCAGAACCGCGCGCCGGGCGAGAGCATCAAGGAATTGAGCGTGGCGCAACTGCGCAGCCAGGGCCTGTTCGCCTATACCTCGATCAGTGCGCCGCGCGGGCTGAATGAGCGGATTTATCACGTCTGGCGCCGCGATGGCGGCGAAGTCGAGCGCATTGCCCTGGATATTCAAGGCGGGCGCAAGGAAGGCTACCGCGCTTGGACCCACAAACAGAACTTCCCCGCCGACGCCATAGGCCGCTGGCAGGTGCAGGTGCTGACCGAAGCGGGGCAGATGATTGGGGTGCTGCGCTTTAAGGTGGTGGAGTAGCGGCTTAGCGGTGGGTGCCTTTTATTCCCTCTCCCGTTTACGGGAGAGGGTTAGGGAGAGGGCTTGGTGTTTTTTCACCCTCTCCCCCAGCCCCTCTCCCACATGTGGGAGAGGGGAGCTAAATGCTTAGCCGAAGAACCAGTAGCAGACGAAGATTGCCGCCACCACACCGGCCAACTCGGCCAGCAGCGCGCAACCCACGGCGTGGCGCACGCGCTGGATGCCGACCGCGCCAAAATACACCGCCAGTACATAGAAGGTGGTTTCCGTGCTGCCCTGGATGGTCGCCGCCACCAGCGCGGCAAAGCTGTCGACGCCGTGGGTCTGCATGGTTTCGATCAGCATGGCGCGCGCCGCGCTGCCGGAAAACGGCTTGACCAGCGCGGTGGGCAGCGCCTCGACAAAACGCGTATCCCAGCCAAGCGCTTCAATCAGCCAGCGAATGCCATCCAGACCGAACTCCAGCGCACCAGATGCACGCAATACGCCAATCGCACAGAGCATCGCCACCAAGTAGGGCAGCAGGCTTTTGGCCACGTCGAAGCCTTCTTTCGCGCCTTCGACAAACTCCTCGTACACCGCCACCTTCTTCAGCGCGCCGAGCAGCAGAAACAGCATGATGATGCCGAACAGGGTGAGGTTGCCGGCCAGCGACGACAGGGCCGCCAGCGCCGTGGCGGACATGGTCGCCAGCACAGCCATAAAGCTGCCCAGCAGCAGCGCGCCGGGGATCAGGTACGCCAGCACCACCGGGTCCCACAGGCGCAGGCGCTGCATCAGCGCCACTGACAGTAAACCGACCAGGGTCGACGCGCTGGTGGCCAGCAAAATCGGCAGAAACACTAGAGTGGGATCAGGCGCCCCTTGCTGGGCGCGGTACATAAAGATGGTCACCGGCAGCAGGGTCAGCGACGAGGCGTTGAGCACCAGAAACAGAATCTGCGCATTAGTCGCCATGGTGCTACTGGGGTTGAGCGTTTGCAGCGCGCGCATGGCTTTCAGGCCAATCGGCGTGGCGGCGTTATCCAGGCCCAGGCCATTGGCGGCGAAGTTCATGGTGATCAGGCCGAGGGCCGGATGGCCGCGCGGCACTTCCGGCATCAACCGCGCAAACAGCGGGCCGAGCATGCGCGCCAAGGCATCGACCAGGCCGGCTTTCTCGCCAATGCGCAACAGCCCGAGCCAGAGGGTCAGGGTGCCGAACAGCAGCACCATGACCTCGACCGACAACTTGGCCATGGCAAACAGGCTTTCGACCATGGCAGCGAACACCGCCGGGTCGTCACCGAGCAACCAGCGCGACAGGCCGGCAATGGCCGCCACCACGAAAAACCCCAGCCACAGCCAATTGAGCATGCCGTCTCTCCCCCAGATCAATGGGCGGGATGATAGCGCGGCTTATACAGCGGCTTATACAAAGGAGATGGAGAGAGTCTTTTTACGAGCTTGCGAGCTAGAGTCCTGCAAGGCAAAAACAGGCGAGAAACGAAGCGCAGCGGAGTAACAGCCAACGGCTGGCCCGTAGGGTGAGCGCAGCGAATCAAGCGGAGTGTACTGTTGTACATGAGCATTACTCGTTCTACTCGCCCTCCGGGCCGCGCTAAAGCGCGTTAGCCGCAAGCGGCTTACCGAGCCTGTTTTTAACGCAGCAGGGCCGACGCGCAGCAGATCGTAAATAGACTCTTAGTACCAGTTCGGGTCACTTCTCAGCTGCTCTTGCAGCAACTGCTGAGTCGCTTCGTCCGGCTCGCCAAGCCAGCGCAGGGTGGCGTGCTGGCTGGGTGCCTTGTCCGTCGGCAGGCCTTCGGGCAGTTGCACATAGAGGGCGTAGGCGTCGTCCTTGTCCCAGCTGAAGGCCACGTAGAGACGCTGGTTGAAGCAGTTATTCTCCTCACACAGCTGGCCGACCAGGTACTTGTCGCCGTCGTCATCCAGGCCCTGCATGGGGCTGGCGATGCCGCTGAGATTGATCACCCACTCTGGCAGACGGCTTTCCTCTTCCACCAGTTCCTGCCAGCTTTCTTGATAGGCAGGGTCACTGGCGAGCAGTTCGTTGAGGCGGAATTGGCCGTCGGTGTCCGCGGCCAAAGCCGCCGCACTGCCGCCCAGCAACAGGGCGGCAAGCAGCGTCTTGATGGTCATGGTGGTTCCTCTAGAAGGTCGTTGGAAAAACGTAGGCGAGGCAGGCAAGACAAGGCAAAAGCGACCTAGAAAGCGGAGTTTACGGCTGTAAATGAGCATTTCTAGGGCGCTTTTAACGCGGTATTGCCAACGCAGGTAGTTTTTCAACGACCGGCTATCCACGTGGGCGGCGGCCCATGATGAACGAGACGATAAACATCACCAGAAACACCACGAAGAGAATTTTCGCGATACCCGTGGCGGTGCCGGCGATACCACCGAAGCCCAGAACTGCAGCGATGATGGCGATAATCAGAAAGGTAATGGCCCAACTCAGCATGGCGATACTCCTTGTTTACTCAGTGTGCGCCGCGGCGCGGTATGACCCGGTGTGGCGCAAACCACACCGGACCGGGCTTACTGCATGGACTGTTTCAGGGTGCGCATGCGGTCATGGTTGGCGCGCACTTTCGGCATTTCTGCAGTCAGCAGGGCCTGCACGTCCGGCTCGGCACTTTCCAGCGCATCCTCGAAGGCATGCAGGATGCGGTCTTCGGCTTCTTCCAGCTGACCCACGTAGGTGGCTTCGGTGTCGCTGGCCAGGGTCGCCTTGGTATCGGCGTAAACCTGACGCAGCTTGCCGACAAAGGTGCCGCCGCTGGCCGGGACTTCCTGATTGGCTGCAACTTTTACCGACAACGCGCGGATCAGCTCGTTCTTGCTCTGTGACATGTCGCGGAACAGCACCTGCAGGCGCACGTCCTTCACTTCGTCGTGGGCGTGCTGGTAGAAGCGCTGGCCGTCACGGGTGATTTCGATCAGTTCGTTAAGTTGCTCTGTTTTATCAGTCATGGTGGATCTCCTGTGAGTTGTAGCGGCTGCCGCGTTGGCAAGGCAGCCTCAAACAACAGGCCGCGACCGGCATGGCCACGGCCCGGATGAATTAGCTATCGATGCGCAGGGCATCGGCGTCGACACCGCGCACGCCACGGATGTTGCGCGCGGTTTCAATCGCCAGTTGCTTCTCGGCGTTGCTCAGCACGCTGCCGCTGAGGCTGACCATGCCCTTCTGGGTGTCGACTGAAATATCCAGACCGTCGAGGTTGCGGCTGTAGATAAAGCTGGATTTCACCTTGCTGGTGATCCACGCATCGCTGATCACTGCAGCGGTGTCATCAGCCGCGTTCTGCGCCTTGGCAGCGGTGCTGTCGGTGGCGCTGATGCTCAGCTGGTTGTTCACTTCACGCACACCATCGGTGTTGGCCGCCAAGCGACCAGCCAGCTCCTTGGCTTCAGCGCTCTGCGCGTTACCGGTCAGGCTGACTTTGCCGTTGGCCGCATTGACGTTGATGTCCAGACCTTCGGTGTTGCTGTTCCACAGCAACTTGGATTTCACCGTGGCCACCAGGGTCGCGTCGTCAAACCGCTGCGACAGGTTTGGCTCGGCGCTGGCCTTGGCTTCGAAGGCCGGGTCCAGAGTCAGCTGGTTGTCGACCTTCTTCACCCCTTCGATACCCAGGGCAATCTGCTCGGCCAGGTCGCGCTCAACATCGGTTTCCACCTTACCGGTCAGCTTGGCGCTGCCGTTCTCCACATCCACATCGATGGTGAAGGGGTTGAGGTGGCGGTTGAGGGCAAACGCGGTCCAGATCGAGCCTTCCTGGCGCGCCTCGCTCAGCTCGCGGCTGGCATCGCCCTCGGCAGCATAGGCAGCGAAAGGAGCCAGACCGATCAGGCCGGCGGTCGCAGTGGCCAGGGCCAGAGTTTTCAATTGATGCATGGCAGTTCCTCCAATGGATAACGATCAAGCAGACGGCCGTTTGTCGCCGTCGTTACTGATAGATCGCAAGCCGCATGCCAGCTTTTCATATCTCAATAAACTTATATAAATCAGTCACTTAATATTGATTGCCGCACGCGAAAAGCTTGCAGCTTGCATGATCACCGCAGAACAGCCGTGCAACTTGCACGACGTGCCGCGGACTAACCCTGTGCACGCAATGACTGTGTGCGAGACAAGAAGGAGATGGCTATGCACGCAAGCACGGAAGAACACAGCCTGGGGCGCATTCTGCTGGTGGATGACGAGAGCGCCATCCTGCGCACCTTCCGCTATTGCCTGGAAGACCAGGGTTACCAGGTGAGTACCGCGAGCAGCGCGGCACAGGCCGATGCCCTGCTGCTGCGTCAGGTGTTCGATCTGTGCTTTCTCGACCTGCGCCTGGGCGCCGACGACGGCCTGGAGGTGCTGGCGCAGATGCGTCTGCAGGCGCCCTGGATGCGTGTGGTGATCGTCACCGCGCACTCGGCGGTGGACACTGCGGTGGATGCCATCCAGGCCGGTGCGGCGGATTATCTGGTCAAGCCGTGCAGCCCGGAGCAGCTGCGCCTGGCCGCCGCCAAACAGCTGGAAGCGCGCCAACTGGTTGAACGCCTGGAGCGTCTGGAAGGCTATGTGCGCAAGCCCGGCGATGGCCTCGACTCGCAGAGCCCGGCGCTGATGGCGGTGCTGCAGACGGCCAAGCAGGTGGCTGATACCGACGCCAACATTCTGATTCTCGGCGAGTCCGGCACCGGCAAGGGTGAGCTGGCGCAAGCCATTCACCGCTGGAGCAAGCGCGCGAAGAAATCCTGCATCACCATCAACTGCCCGTCGCTGAGCGCCGAGCTGATGGAAAGCGAGCTGTTCGGGCATAACCGCGGCGCCTTTACCGGTGCCAGCGAAAGCACCCTGGGGCGGGTCAACCAGGCCGATGGCGGCAGCCTGTTCCTCGACGAGATCGGTGACTTCCCATTGGCGCTGCAGCCCAAGCTGCTGCGCTTTATTCAGGACAAACAATACGAGCGCATCGGCGACCCGGTGACTCGCCAGGCCGATGTGCGGATTCTCGCGGCCACCAACCTCAACCTCGATGAAATGGTCCAGCAGGGCCGTTTCCGCGAAGACCTGCTGTATCGCCTCAACGTCATCACCCTGACCCTGCCGCCGCTGCGCGACCGGCGCGAGGACATTCTCGACCTGGCCGAGCGTTTTCTCGCGCGCTTTGTCGTCGACTATGCGCGCCCCGCCCGCAACTTCAGTGACGAGGCCCGCGAGGCGCTGCTGACCTACGCCTGGCCGGGCAATATCCGCGAGCTGCGCAACGTGATTGAGCGCGCCAGCATCATCTGCAGCGAAGAACTGGTGCAGGTCAGCCACCTCGGGCTGAACGCGTCGAGCAGCCAGTGCGCACCGCAGATCGGTGACCAGCTAAGCCTGGAAGCCCTGGAAAAAGCCCACATCAGCGCCGTGATGGCCAACAGCGACAGCCTCGACCAGGCGGCAAAAACCCTCGGCATCGACGCCTCGACCCTGTACCGCAAACGTAAGCAGCTCAGCCTGTGAACTTGCGCAGCCGGCTGTTTATCAGCAGCAGCGCGCTGCTCACTGTGGCCATCGTCGGGCTGCTGCTGGGGATGTTCAGCGTGCTGCAACTGACCCAGGTGCAGAGCCAGGCGATGACCCGCAACCTGCAGATCATCGATGCCAGCCTGGGCCTGCGTCAGGAGCTCGGCAAACAGGTGATTTTGCTGCTCGCCGAGGACCTCGACCGTGAGGCACTGAAAGCCTCTGATGAGCAATTCAAGCTCTGGCTACAGCGCGCCGCCGCAAGCGCCACCGATGACAGCGACCGTCAGGCGGTAGCCGAGATCGAACGCGCCTACGCCAACTTCGATGACCTGCTGGCCAAACCCCTGACGGTGCGCCGCGAGTTGCTGCGCAATGACAGCTTCGGTCGCGCCATCGAAGCCCTGCGTGACCGCATCAATGCGGTACAAACGCGCTACGTCGACGCCGCCGCATACGAAGAAGCCCGCGCACGCGAGCGCGCCTGGTTGATCGCCGGCCTGCTCGGCATGATCTGTCTGGCGGTGCTGGTGATCGGCTTTGTCACCGCGCACAACATCGCCCAGCGCTTCGGCCGGCCCATCGAGGCATTGGCGCGGGCCGCCGATCAGATCGGCCAGGGCGATTTTCAGGTCACCCTGCCGTTGACCCCGGTGGCAGAAATGTCCGCCCTGAGCCAGCGTTTCGGCCTGATGGCCGAGGCCCTGCGCGAGTTCAAGAACAGTGATGTCGAAGCCCTGCAGGCCGAGCAGCAACGCCTGCAGGCGGTGCTCGACAGCATCGATGACGGCCTGCTGATCTTCGATTGCGCCGGCCGGGTCGAGCACGTCAATCCGGTGGCCCTGCGCCAGCTGGGCTGGGGTGCCGAGCAGCTCGGGCAGACCCTCGACGTGGCCCTGAATCGCGCCGATCTGGCCGAGCAGTTGCACAAGGTGCTGCAAGGCGAAAGCCTGGATGAGGTACTGGACGATGTGCAGACCGAGGTCGATGGCGAGCAGCGTGTGCTGGCTTACAGCCTGTCTGGCGTCCATCACAGTGAAGGGCGCTTTATGTGCGCGGTGATGGTGCTGCGCGATGTCACCGAGCAGCGCGCCTTCGAACGGGTGCGCAGCGAGTTTGTGCTGCGCGCCTCGCACGAACTGCGCACACCGGTGACCGGCATGCTGATGGCGTTCGGCCTGCTGCAGGAGCGCCTGCAGTTTGCCGCAGAATCCCGTGAGGCCGACCTGCTCACTACCGTGGATGAGGAAATGCATCGCCTGCTGCGCCTGATCAACGACCTGCTGAATTTCTCGCGCTACCAGAATGGCCTGCAGGCGCTGGAGCTCTCTGCCTGCGCCCTCGGCACGCTGCTGCAACAGACCCAGCAACGCTTTACCGCCCAGGCCGCCGACCTGCAGATCAGCATGGCTTGTGAAGTGCACGGCGAACTGCCGGACGTGCAGATCGACCCGCTGCAGATCGAGCGGGTGCTCGACAACCTGATTGGCAACGCCCTGCGCCACAGCCACCCTGGCGGGCATATCCGCCTGCAGGCACGGCAGCAGGATGATCGGGTGGTGCTCAGTGTGGAAGATAACGGCGAGGGCATTCCCTATCGCCAGCAGGCGCGAATCTTCGAGCCCTTCGTGCAGGTCAGCCGCAAGAAAGGCGGCGCCGGCCTCGGCCTGGCGCTGTGCAAGGAAATCATCCAGCTGCATGGCGGACAGATCGGCGTGCATTCACGCGCAGGGCAAGGTGCGCAGTTTTATGTGGCGCTGCCAGTATAAAAATCTGCTCACAAGCGGCTGGGTTAAACACAGGCTCTAACGCATCGATTGCATGCAATCAGCCAGGCTGATGCAGATTGCCTGTTGAGCACTGCATGCCGACACTGGGGGTTCCACTCACGAGGAGCGCCGCCATGCCCAGCATCAACCCCAGTCCTGACCAACTGGCTGCATTCACCGCCAAGGTAGCGGATGACACACCGCTGCTGATGCTCAACCTGCTGCGCTTTCAGGCCCTGGCCAGCTATGCCAGCGGCAGCAGCCACCCCCCCTGCAGCGGCCGCGAAGCCTATGCACGCTACAGCCAGACGGCGCTGCGTAAAGTTCGTGGTGTGGGCGGCGAGGTGCAGGTCATGGCCGCCGCGCAGGCGGCCCTGATTGCCCCGGCCGATGAGCAGTGGGATGAGCTGCTATTGGTGCGCTACCCCTCCAAGGCGGCCTTTCTCAGCATGCTGGCCGACCCGGAGTACCGCGCGGCCACCGAACACCGCACGGCCGCCCTGGCCGACTCACGCCTGATCGCCACCACGCCGCGTTAATGACGTGGTGACCAGCCCGGCTAGTGCCCTGACGCTTCCTTGATCAGCGGCACTTCCTTGCCCTCGGCGTCGAACAGCTTGCCGCCCTTGAAGTAATCACCATCGTTGAGTGCGGCAATGTCCTGGTAACGCAGGGTGCGCTCGTGGCCGGCAACGAATACCGACTGCTGGTCCGAGTTACCCGTCTTGAAGTGGTTGAAGGCCAGGTTGAGCAGAATCGCCATGATCGCCGCCGAGCTGATACCCGAATGGAAAATGGTCTCGAACCAGGCCGGGAATTGGTGATAGAAGGTCGGCGCAGCAATCGGGATCATGCCGAAACCGATCGAAGTGGCGACGATGATCAGGTTCATATTGTTGCGGTAATCCACCTTGGACAGGGTGCGAATGCCGCTGGCCGCCACGGTGCCGAACAGCACCACGCCCGCACCGCCGAGCACCGCCGTGGGCACGGCAGCAACCAGACGGCCCATCACCGGCAGCAGGCCGAGGGTCACCAGAATCAGACCGGCCGAGGCCACCACATAGCGGCTCTTCACCCCGGTCACGGCCACCAGGCCGACGTTCTGGGCAAAGGCGCTCTGGGTGAAGGAGCCGAAGATCGGCGCAAACACGCTGGAGATCATGTCCGCACGCAGACCATTGCCCAGGCGTTTGGAGTCGACCTTGGTTTCGATGATGTCACCGACCGCGAGGATGTCCGCCGAGGTTTCCACCAGGGTGACGATGATCACGATCAGCATCGAAATAATGGCCGCGACGTGGAAGGTCGGCATGCCGAAATGGAACGGGCTGGGCATTGCCACCATCGGCCCCTCAGTCACCTTGGAAAAATCCGCCATGCCCAGGGCCACGGCTACCAGGGTGCCGATGACCATGGCCAGCAGGATCGACAGGCGCGAGATGCTCGAACTGCCCAGTTTGCTCAACAGCAGCACGGTGACCAGGGTCAGCGCGGCCAGGCCGATATTGGCCATGCTGCCGAAATCCGCCGCGGCGCTGTTGCCGCCCATGGCCCAGCGCGCCGCCACCGGCATCAGGGTCAGGCCGATGACGGTGATGACAATGCCATTGACCAGCGGCGGGAAGAATTTGGTGATTCGCGAGAATACCGGGGTGATCAACAGCCCGATAATCGAGGCCGCGATCACCGCGCCGAACACCGCCGGCAGACCGCCGGCACCGTCACTGCCGAGGATCGCAATCATGGTCGCCACCCCGGCAAAGGACACACCTTGTACCAGCGGCAGCTGTGAGCCGAAGAACGGAAGCCCGAGGGTTTGCAGCAAGGTCGCCAGGCCGCCGGCAAACAGCGAGGCGGCAATCAGCAAGCCGATATCGGCGGGTGACAGACCGGCGGCCTGACCAATGATCAGGGGCACCGCAACGATGCCGCCATACATGGTCAGTACATGTTGCAGGCCATAGGCGAGGTTGGCACCGATACCAAGGTTTTCGTCTTCCGGGCGCTGTGCGGAAGACGGCGTAACAGGTGAAGTCGTCATGCTGGGGTACTCGCTGTTTGTTCTTGTGCGAGCAATGTAGACAAACAAAAAGCGTCTTGGCTACAACTTTGTATACATTTTCAGACAAAAGAGCATCGCCAGAACGATTCTCGAATACACAGTCTAGAAACGAACATGCGCACATAAAAAACCGCCGAAACATACGTTGTTTCGGCGGTTGTTTATTACCAACGCTGCAGGCCTCGGTTTAGAGCATTGCGGCCAGTACCACCAGCAGCGCCGCCGTCTGGGCATCCGGTTCGCCGTCATAGCGGGCCGGGCGGTATTTCATCTGAAAAGCCGCGATGACATTGCGCGTGGCCTGATCCAGCTCACCGTGCAGCGGCACGGCATAACCCTGTCGCATCAATTGCTCCTGGAACCACTGCACGCTCGGCAGGCTGGCATTGAACAGTGCCTGCTCGCGCGCCACCTCGGTGGCATCCGGCCAAGGCATCAGGCCAGCGTCAGCCAGACGCTTCCAGGGGAACAGCGGGCCGGGATCAACCTTGCGCTGCGGCGCGACATCGCTGTGCGCCAGGATGCTGCCGGGCGGCAGCTGGTGGCGCTGCATGATGTCTTTGAGCAGCACAATCAGTGCCTCGATCTGCGCTGGGGCAAACGGCTGCCAGTAGCGGCCTGCGGGGGTGTCATAGAAGCCCTGGTTAACCAATTCGATGCCTATCGTGGTGCCATTAAGCCAGGTACGTCCCTGCCACTGGCTGTCACCGGCATGCCAGGCACGACGGTTTTCATCGACCAGGCGGTAGATGGTCGGCGGGGCTTCGCCGATCAGGTAATGGCTGCTGACGTCGGTCTCGGTCAGCAATTGCAGCGAGCGCGCCATGTCGGTGGAGGTGTAGTGCAGCACGATGTACTGCACGCGGCTGTTCTGCCCAGTGGCGGTATGGCTGTCGTCGATGCGTAAACCGCTGCTGCAACCGGCCAGCGCTAGAAGTAAAAAACTGAGGCAAAGAACTTTCATGGGCTGATATGCAACACGCTTTGCAGGTTATCCAGCAGCATATCGACGCTGAGCATGATCAACAGCATGCCCATCAGCCGCTCCACTGCGGTCAACCCGCGAGGTCCGAGAAACCGCTGCAGCAACGAGGCCTGCAACAGAATAAATGCGGTCGCCGCCCAGGCCAGGAACACGGCAGCATAGAGTTCCCAGAGCGGCCCATCGTGGGTATTGCGCAAGGTCATCAACACCGCCAGGGCTGAGGGGCCGGCCACCGCTGGGGTAGCCAATGGCACCAGCATCGGCTCGCCATCCGGCACATCACCCAACACCCCTTGCGGGCCGGGGAAGATCAGGCGCATGGCGATCACGAACAGGATGATACCGCCGGCAATCGCAGTTGCCTCCCGCGACAGGCCCAGGGCGCTGAGCACTTTGTCACCAAAGGTAAGAAACAGCAGCAACAGTGCCAGAGCAAACACCAGCTCACGCGCGGCAACCCACAGGCGACGCTTGGCCGGCACGTTCTTCAGTGCGGCGATAAAGATGGCGATATTGCCGAAGGGGTCGGTGACCAGAAAGATCAACGCGGCGATGCCGAAAATATCCATAGCTACTCCTCAACAGATCGGCAGAGTTTAGTGCCTCTGGCAGTAGAAAACGCCTTTGATCCGGCAGAACAACCACGCTGGTCTATTGCCTGGGCAAGACCGAATTGGCGCTGCTAGACTAACAGCTGTACAAATATGGAATTTTTGTACAGCTTCTGTATCGATTAGGAGATCAGCACCATGCGCGCACTACTGTGGTTCAAACAGGATTTACGCCTTGATGACCACCCCGCCCTGCAGGCGGGCCTGACGGCCGAATGCCTGCTGCCGGTGTATGTACTGGACCCTGCGCTGCTGCAGCTCAACGAATTCGGCATGCGCCGCATGGGCGTACACCGCGCGCGCTTCCTGCTGGAAAGCCTGTTGGCGCTGGAAGGTGAATTGCGCCAGCGCGGCTCGCACTTGCTGGTGGTGATCGGCTCGGCGGAACAGGCAATTGCTCAACTGGTCACCCAGTTCAACCTCAACCAGGTGCTGACCCTGGAAGAAATCGCTCCCGATGAACGCGCCCAGGTGGCCCGTGTAGCTCGGCGCCTCGGTGATATTCCCCTGCAACAGGCGCCAGCCAACAATCTGCTGCGCCCGGATGAACTGCCGTTCAGCATCGAGCAACTGCCGCATGTATTCAGCCGCTTTCGTAGCCTGGTGGAAGAACGCCTGCAGGTGTTCCAGCCACGCCATGCACCGGATCGTCTACCAGTGCTGCCGGATGGCGCACTGGCGCTGATGCAACCGTTGCCGACGCTGTCACAACTGGGCCTGGGCGAACCGCTCAGCGTGCCGGCCAGTGCCTTTCCATTCTCCGGTGGCGAACCTGCTGCGCTGGGTCGGCTGCGTGACTACCTGTGGAAAACCCAGGGCGTGCGGCAGTACAAGGACACCCGCAACGGCATGATCGGCAGCGAATACTCATCGAAATTCTCGCCCTGGCTGGCCAACGGCAGCCTGTCCGCGCGGCGCGTGGTGGCCGAGCTACGCCGCCACGAGGCACAGTACAAACGCAACGACTCGACCCAGTGGTTGTGGGTGGAAATGCTCTGGCGTGATTTCTTCCGCTGGACCCTGCTTCGCCACGGCAGCGCACTGTTCAAGGCCGGCGGCCTGAAGGCCACCGAACGCGCGCCGCAGCAACTGGATCAACGCTTTCAGGATTGGTCACGCGGGCGCACCGGAATGCCGCTGGTGGATGCCAATATGCGCGAACTGGCTGCTACCGGATTTATGTCCAACCGCGGCAGGCAGGTGGTCGCCAGCTACCTGATCAATGATCTGCAACAGGACTGGCGCCATGGTGCGGCCTGGTTCGAAGAGCATCTGATTGATTACGACCCGGCTAGCAACTGGGGCAACTGGGCTTACCTGGCTGGCGTAGGCAACGACCCACGGCACAACCGGGTGTTCAATGCCCTGCGCCAGGCCCGTGAATACGACCCCGAGGCGCAGTACGTCAGCCTCTGGCTACCGGAGCTGCGTGATGTGCCACAAGCGCTGCGGCATACGCCCTTTCTGCTCGCGGGCGGGCATCTGCGTACTCTCGGTTACCCGCAACTGAACAGCATTCCAGAGAGCTGGACGCCCTACCTGCATGCAGTGGCCTGAGCCGAGCTAGCTCAGCTCGACCCGATTGCGGCCGCCGCTCTTGGCACGATACAGCGCCTGATCGGCACGCTCGAACACCTTGTCGCTGCCCTCATCACCAACAAAGGCGGTCAGGCCAGCCGACAGGGTGATGGTCACGCGCTCACCGCGAAAGTGAAACGGGCACTGCTCGACACCATCAAGCAAGGTCTGCAGCAGCTGACGCCCCCCCTCAAGGGGCGTCGAAGGAATCAGCAGAACAAATTCCTCACCACCAAAACGGGCAATAAAGTCAGTCTTGCGCAAACGTTTGGCCAGCTCGCCGGCAATGATCTTCAACACCTTGTCACCGGCCAGGTGGCCGTAGCCGTCATTGATCCGCTTGAAGTGATCGATATCCAGCACCGCCAGCAGCAACTCACCGCCGTAGCGCTTCCAGCGCGCCATCTCCAGCTCCAGGCGTTCAGTCCAGCCCGCACGATTGGGCAGGCCGGTCAGTGGGTCGATCAGGGCCTTCTGGCGCTGCTCTTCGAGGTTATCGCGGAAACTCTGCGCTTCCTGCTCCATCTCCGCGACCTTCTGGGTCAAGCTTTGCAGGCGCTGCGCCACTTCTTCCTCGTGGCCGTCACGGTGCTTCTGGTGCTCGCTGACCGTGCTGAGCAAACCCTCCAGGCGCGCCTCCAGTGATTGCTTGAGGGTCGGCAGATCAATCGCATCCTGCACGCTGGCCTGCAGACCACTGACCTGGTCGCGCAATTCCTGATTAAAGGTCCGCGCGCTTTCTACCGATTCGCTATAGCCCTCATGGGCCTCGCTGAGGGTGGTAAGAAACGACGCCAGGCGTTCGTTGAGCTGCTTCAGGTAACTGGCAAACTCGCGCTGACCGCTGTCGGTAACGGCCAGCACCAGCACCGCTAGATCATCCAGCACCGACACCAGCTCATACCAGTTCAGGCCACCCTGCACGCGTTGACGCAACGCCTCGCCCTGGGGCTGATGGCGCTCCGGCAACTCCAGCTCATCGAGCAGCCCCATCAGACTATCGCCGATATGCGGGGCAACCGCGCTATAACCCGGCTCGGGTATCTCTGGCAGGGCGTAGGCGGGATCTCCCGAGCCCTGGATTGACGCAGCAGCTTCAGGCGCCAGTACGGGGCGGGGCACTGCTGTCGCCGCTGCCGGCTGCAGCTCTGGCTCGATGGATGGCGTGGCAGCGGCTACGGGCACAGGCGCCGCACTGCTCGGACTTATCGAAACTTCAGCAATCTGTGGCGCGGTTTCAGGTTGAGCGATAACAGTTGGGGCAGACGTGGCTGGTTGCAGCATTTCGGCCGAAACCGGCTCGCCCGGCTCAGGGCTGCCACTCGCAGCCTCCTTGCCGCCAAACAGACGCTGGAGAAAACCCGGACGTGCCTGGCTGGGTTCAGCCTCAAGCGCCGCCAGGGCTTGCTGTTGCAGACTACTTAATTCACTGAGCAGCGCCGGCAGCTCGCGCGGCTGGCTGGCACGTTCCTCAATGCGTTTGGCAAATTGCTTGAGCGCCTTGCGCACCTCGCGCGGCGGCTCCAGAGCAAGCAGTTGATCGGTCAGGCTGGTGACCCCAGAGATGTTCTGCTCGACGCGATCCTGCCGGCGCTTTTCCGAGTCCAGCACGGCCTTTTCCAGGCGCGGTATCAGCGCCGAAAGACCGCTATCGATATCGTCGCGACGCAGAATATCGCGCAGCTCCTGCATGCACTGGTCAACCGACTTGTCACTGCCTTCAGCAGCCAGCGAGCTGCGCACCAAGCCGCGTCTTAGCAGGTCGAGTCGGGCATCCCAGCTGCGTTCGAGTTTCTCTTGCTGTTCCAGGCTTTCCAGGTACTTGCTTTTCCAGCGCTGGGCATCATCGGTCATGATTACAGTCCACGTTCAGGGCTCAATCAGCATAGGCGCTGCGGGGCCATACAGTGAAGTGGGCAGACGAATTTGCACCGCCACCGGCAAGTGATCGGAGATCGGCTGCGACAACACCTCACAGCGCTCCAGCGGCAGGCCTGGACTGAGCAGAATGTGGTCAAGGCAGCGCTGCGGCCGCCAGCTGGGGAAGGTCGCCTCTATCTGCGGAGCAACCAGGTCAAGGTCGCGCAACGGCGAATGCTGCAGCAGATCATTGGCATGCGTATTCATATCGCCCATCAGCACCATGTGCCGATAGTCACTGAGTAGTTCGCGGATATAGGCCAGCTGACGGGTACGCGTACGGGCACCAAGGGACAGGTGCATCATCACCACGACAACCGCGTCCGGCCCCTCACCAATGCGCAGCAACATCGCGCCACGGCCCGGCGGGCCGGGCAGCGGGTGATCTTCCAGCAAACTGGGACGTAAACGGCTGAGTACGCCATTGCTGTGCTGGGCCAAACGGCCAAGGTTGCGGTTGAGTTGCTGGTACCAGTAAGGGAAGGCGCCGAGGTGCGCGAGGTGTTCGACCTGATTGACGTAGCCCGAACGCAGGCTGCCGCCATCGACCTCCTGCAGGGCGACCAGATCGAAATCACCGAGCAGATCGCCAATCCGTTGCAGATTGCCGCTGCGCCCAGCATGCGGCAGCAAATGCTGCCAGCTGCGTGTCAGGTAGTGGTGATAACGCTGGGTGCTGATGCCGACCTGAATGTTGAAACTGAGCAGCCGCAGGCTGCCATTCTGCGGCCAGTCGCCGGCAGGCGCGCAACGTGGATTGACCTGTGGATCACACAGGTCAATCGCCCGTCTGGCCGGCCAGCGCCTGAGCATTACGCGTTATCCGCGCACGCCAGTTACTGCGCGGCGCGTTCTTTGGCGATCAGGTGATCGGCCACTTGCAGCGTTTGCTGCGGGCCGCCCGAGCTGCTGATGTCGAAACGGTATTTGCCGTTGACGATCATCACCGGCACGCCGGTGATCTGGTAAGCCATGGCCAGTTTCTTGGCCTTTTCCAGCTGGCTCTTCACGCCGAAGGAGTTGTAGGTCTTGAGGAAGGCGTCCTTGTCGATGCCTTCGGCAGCCAGGAAGTCGGCCATCTCTTCCGGGGTGGCGAGCTTCTTGCCCTGCACGTGGATGGCGTCGAACACTGCAGCATGCACCTTGTGCTCAGCCTTCATCGCCTCAAGGGTGATAAACAACTGGCCGTGGACGTTCCACATGCCGCCGAACATGGCTGGGATACGTACGAAATTGACATCTTCCGGCAGGGTGTCGATCCACGGGTTGATGGTTTCTTCAAACTTGTAGCAATGGCCACAGCCGTACCAGAACAGCTCTACCACTTCGATCTTGCCGGGCTTGGCAACCGCAACAGGGTTATTCAGCTCGACATACTGTTTGCCTACTTCGATTGGCTCGGCGTGGGCGCTCAGGCCAAACAGGCTGGCGGTGACGAGAGTGGCACTGAGAATCAGGTTACGCATGCGTTACTCCTTGGCTATAAACGGTGCGTGATGACGAACCGAAGTTCGACCCGCGAGGCAAACTGGGGTTCCATGCATTGTAGCGATGCCCACAACGAAAAAGGGTGGCCTGAGCCACCCTATTTCATTACGACATGTCGCGGTGTTAGCGGATCAATGCAGACCCTGGATAAAGCTGGATACCGCTTCGATGTCCTTGTTGCTCAGCTTGGCTGCGATCGAACGCATGATCATGCTGTCGCCATCATTGGTGCGGTTGCCTTCGCGGAAGTCGGTCAGCTGCTTGGCAATATAGGTTGCGTGCTGACCACCCAGTTGCGGGTAACCGGCGGCATCCAGGCCAGCGCCATTCGGCGAATGGCAACCGGTGCAAGCAGGCATGCCTTCAGCCAGTTTGCCGCCGCGGAACAGCTCGCCGCCACGCTCGACCAATTTTGGGTCGGCTGCGCCAACGCTCATCTGCTGGCTGGCGAAATAGGCGGAGATGTCTTCCAGATCCTGATCGCTGAGGTTATCCAGCAAACCGGTCATTTCCACAACAGGGCGGGCGCCGGACTTGATGTCCTTCAGCTGCTTGAGCAAGTAACGCTCGCCTTGACCAGCTAGTTTCGGGAAGTTCGGCGCAGCGCTATTACCATCGGCAGCATGGCAAGCACCACACACAACAACCTTACCCTGACCGGCTTCAGCATTGCCTGCGGCATGTGCCAGGCCGGTGATGCCCAGGGTCAACAGCAGACTCACGAGTACTTTGTTCATCAGCTAATCCAATTTACGGCTAAGAGAAAGAGTTTATAAGCCGGGCTTACTCGGTCATCAACTTGATGACGGCTTGGTAATCCTCGGCCGAGCAGTCCATGCACAACCCACGTGGCGGCATGGCACCCAAACCATTGGTGACGCTCTGTACCAGTGCATCGGTGCCTTTGGCCAGGCGCGGTTCCCAGGCAGCCTTGTCGCCTTTCAGCGGCGCGGTTGGGATCGCCCCGTTGTGGCACACACCACAAGCCCGCGCGTAGACGGCCTCTGGGTCCTGTGCAGCCTGAGCACTCAACGACAGCATCAATACACTGGCTGCAATCAGCAAGTTTTTCATCAGATCAACCTCATCAGGGAGGGGAACGTACTGCTTTCTAGGGGCAGATGATCTAAATCGTTCCCGTGAACACTTATCCAACAGCGGGAGAAAGCGCACACAAAATCTGCGCCATTATATACTGGCGTCATTGAAACGGAAACGACGCAGCTTGCCGCGCCATGCACCAACAGGCAGGCTGCGCGCAAATGTCGCAAGGGCATCGCGCCTGTAACGCCACCCTACGCTCGCCCTCACGGATATCCAGATGCAAGCCAAGAACCCCATTATCGGCCTGTGCCAACAGGCTACTTTCCTTATTAGCGCGGCCAAAGTTGACCAGTGCCCGGAGGATTTCGGCCATGAAGTGGCCTTTGCCGGGCGCTCCAACGCCGGTAAATCCAGCGCCCTGAATACCCTGACCCACGCTAGCCTGGCACGTACCTCGAAGACGCCAGGACGCACCCAGCTGCTCAACTTCTTCAAGCTGGATGAAGAGCGCCGTCTGGTCGACCTGCCGGGTTATGGCTACGCCAAGGTGCCAATTCCGCTGAAACTGCACTGGCAGAAACACCTGGAAGCCTACTTGGGCAGTCGCGAATGCCTGCGTGGGCTGATGCTGATGATGGACATCCGCAAGCCGCTGACCGAGTTCGATATCCTCATGCTGGATTGGTCGGTTGCCAGCGAAATGCCCATGCATATCCTGCTGACCAAGGCTGACAAGCTGGCCTTTGGCGCAGCGAAGAACACCTTACTGAAAGTGCGTCAGGATATTCACAAGGGCTGGGGTGATCGCGTGAGCATCCAGCTGTTCTCTGCGCCTAAGCGCATCGGCATCGAAGACGCTCAAGAGGTACTGGCGCAATGGATGCAGCTGGGCGAATTTGCCCTGCCGGATGACGAAGAAGTCGACGCCTGACTGACGCGCTGGTTGGCTGGCATAAAAAAACCCCGAAACTTCTTATGGGGGAGGGAAGTTTCGGGGTTCAACATCTGAACCGCTAGGGCGGGGTCCAGAATCTGCCAACACTTAACACAACAAAGGAGCATCGAATGGTTGTCTAGGCCATTCATAAGCTCTGAGTGGGCAGGCCGAGGCAAAGTTCAGGATCGTGGCGTAATTAATTAGTTATAAGCGCGTCCGTATTGATACTCATACGCCTTTAGCGCCCGCCATGCGGGCGCTGCAGCCAAATTGCGGCGCGCGAATCAATGGGCTTCATCCCAGTTATCGCCCACACCCACTTCCACCAGCAACGGCACATCCAGCGCGGCGGCATTGCCCATCAGCGGCTTGATCTGCTCGCTGACCTGCTCGACCAGATCCTCACGCACTTCCAGCACCAGTTCGTCGTGCACCTGCAGGATGACTTTGGCATCCAGGCCGGATTCGCTCAGCCAGTTGTCCACGGTGACCATGGCGCGCTTGATGATGTCCGCCGCCGTGCCCTGCATCGGCGCGTTGATCGCGGTGCGCTCGGCGCCTTTGCGCAGCGCCTGGTTCTTCGCGTGGATATCCGGCAGGTACAGGCGACGGCCGAACAAGGTTTCGACAAAACCCTGCTCGGAAGCCTGCTCGCGGGTGCGCTCCATATAGGCCAGCACGCCGGGGTAACGGGCAAAATACACATCGATATAGGCCTGCGCCTGCTTGCGGTCGCAGCCAATCTGCTTAGCCAGGCCGAACGCGCTCATGCCGTAGATCAGACCGAAGTTGATCGCCTTGGCGCTGCGGCGCTGATCACTGGTGACCTCCTCCAACGGCACGCCGAACACTTCGGCAGCGGTGGCTTTGTGCACATCGCGGCCATGGCGGAAGGCATCCAGCAGGCTCTCATCCTTGGCCAGATGGGCCATGATGCGTAGCTCGATTTGCGAATAGTCCGCCGCCAGCAGCTTGTAGCCCTTGGGCGCGACAAACGCCTGGCGAATACGCCGGCCCTCGGCGGTGCGGATCGGGATGTTCTGCAGGTTCGGGTCGGTGGACGACAAGCGTCCGGTCGCCGCCACCGCCTGGTGATAACTGGTGTGGATGCGCCCGGTGCGCGGGTTGATCTGCTCTGGCAGGCGGTCGGTGTAGGTGCTTTTCAGTTTGCTCAGGGAGCGGTACTGCATCAGCACCTTGGGCAGCTCGAAGTCCTGTTCGGCCAGTTCGGCGAGCACCGCTTCGGCAGTCGACGCCTGGCCCTTAGCGGTTTTGCTAATGACCGGCAGACCGAGTTTCTCGTAAAGAATCACACCGAGCTGCTTGGGTGACGCCAGGTTGAACTCTTCACCGGCAATGTCGAAGGCCTGACGCTCCAGGGCCACCAGCTTTTCGCCCAATTCGTTGCTTTGCAGGCCGAGCAGGTTGGCATCCACCAACGCCCCCTGGCGTTCGATACGCGCCAGCACCGGCACCAGTGGCATTTCGATTTCCTGCAGCACCTTGGCCAGGCTCGGCTCGGCCGACAGTTTGCTCCACAGGTGCTGGTGCAGACGCAGGGTCACATCGGCATCTTCGGCGGCATAGGGCGCGGCCTGGGCCAGGTCAATCTGGTCGAAGGTCAGCTGCTTGGCGCCTTTGCCAGCGATGTCCTCGAAACGGATATTGCTGTGATCCAGGTACTTAAGCGCCAGGCTGTCCATATCGTGACGGGTTGCGGTGGAATCCAGCACATAGGATTCGAGCATGGTGTCGAAGGCCACGCCCTGCACGTGGATCGGCGTCGAGGCATTGGCAAGAATATTGATGTCGTACTTGGCGTGCTGACCGACCTTGGCTTTGCTCGGGTCTTCGAGAATCGGCTTCAGCGCCTTGAGCACCTCATCGCGATCCAGCTGGGTCGGCACGCCCATATAGCTGTGAGCCACCGGGATATACGCCGCTTCGCCGGCCTTGACCGCAAACGACAGGCCAACCAACTGAGCCTTTTGTGCATCCAGGCCAGTGGTTTCGGTGTCAAAGGCAATCAACTCAGCATTGCGCAATTTCTCTAGCCAGACGTCGAACTGCGCCTGCTCGAGAATGCACTGGTAATCGCCCAACGCAGCCGCTGCGGGCAACTCGGCAACCTCGGCCTCGACAGTCGGAGCATCAGCGGCCGAATTGGCCGGCGTAAGGACAGCAGCGGCACTGGCGCTGGGCGCAAGAGCAAACAGGTCATCGGCCGGCGCTGCGACCGGGGCCTGGACCGCCGGGGCCGGATTGCTGCGCAGCAGTTCATCACGCCAGGTTTTGAATTCCAGCTCGGCGTACAACTCGACCAGTGCAGGTACATCCATCTCGCCGGGGTGCAGCGAGTCGATGGCGATATTCAGCGGCACATCCAGTTTGATGGTCGCCAGGGCGTAGGACAGGTAGGCCATGTCCTTGTGCTCGGCGAGTTTGGCCGGCAGGGTCTTGGCCCCACGAATCGGCAATTCCGACACCTTGTCGAGATTGGCGTAGAGCACATCCAGACCGCCGCCGACACCGACCAGCAAGCCCAGCGCGGTCTTTTCGCCGACGCCCGGCACGCCGGGAATGTTGTCGACCTTGTCACCCATCAGCGCCAGGTAATCGATGATCAGCTCAGGACCGACACCGAATTTCGCTTTCACGCCATCGATGTCATAGACGCTACCGGTCATGGTGTTGACCAGCGTAACGTGCGGACAAACCAGCTGAGCCATGTCCTTGTCGCCGGTGGAGATCACCACGTCACGGCCCTCGGCCGCGCACTGGCGGGCCAGGGTGCCGATCACATCATCGGCCTCGACGCCCTCGACACACAACAGCGGGTAGCCCATGGCCCTGACGCTGGCATGCAGCGGCTCGACCTGCACACGCAGCTCATCGGGCATGGACGGGCGATTGGCCTTGTACTCGGCGAACATTTCATCGCGGAAGGTCCCGCCCTTGGCGTCAAACACCACGGCAAACGGGCTTTTCGGGTACTGCTTGCGCAGGCTCTTGAGCATGTTCAGCACGCCCTTCACCGCACCGGTGGGCAAGCCCTTGGAGGTGGTCAGCGGCGGCAGGGCGTGAAAGGCACGGTAAAGGTAAGACGAACCGTCAACCAGAACGAGAGGAGCTTGGCTCATGAGCAGGATCAACCTTTTCGGCGGGGGCAGCGGTAGAATGGCCGCACCATTGGAATCAAAGGGACAAGGTTATCATGCGCGCACTCAATCGCCTGTTGCTCGCCAGCCTGCTGGCATTCACCACCCTGGTCGCCCATGCCGAGGATCCGGTTTCGGCCAACCCGGATGTAACCATTCGCCAGGACGGCGACCGCACCATCCATGAATACCGGGTCAACGGTTTTCTCTACGCGGTCAAGGTCATCCCTAAAGGCGGCAAGCCGTACTTCCTGGTACGCGCCGATGGCAGCGATGGCAACTTCGTCCGCTCGGACAGCCCGGATATGTTGATTCCGGCCTGGGAAATTTTCAGCTGGTAAGAAGGCAGTTCTGCAATGTCGGTGTTTACCCCGCTTGAGCGCCACGAGCTCGAGGTGTTTCTCGCCCCCTATGGTCTGGGTCGCTTGCGCGACTTCCAGGGCATTGCTGCGGGTAGCGAGAACAGCAATTTCTTCGTCAGCCTGGAGCAGGGCGAATTCGTTCTGACCCTGATCGAGCGCGGCCCAAGCGCCGACCTGCCGTTCTTTATCGAATTGCTCGACGTATTGCACGACGCTGGCCTGCCCGTTCCTTACGCCCTGCGCACGACCAGCGGCGAGGCGCTGCGCAGCCTGGCAGAAAAGCCGGCGCTGCTGCAGCCGCGCCTGGCCGGCAAGCATGTACATGAGGCCAACCCGCATCACTGCCAGGAAGTCGGTGCACTGCTGGCGCGCATCCACCTGGCCACGCGCAATCAGCCACTGCCGCGCAAGAGTGATCGGGGACTGGACTGGATGCTCGCCGAAGGCCCAAGCCTGGCCCTGACGTTGCCTGATGAACACTTGCCACTGCTGCGCGATGCACTGGCGGAGATCCACACGCTCAAGCCGCGCATTCTTGCGCTGCCGCTGGCCAACCTGCATGCCGACCTGTTCCGCGACAACGTGCTATTCGATGGTAACCACCTGGCCGGGGTGATCGACTTCTACAACGCCTGCTCGGGCCCGATGCTCTATGACCTGGCGATTGCCCTGAACGACTGGTGCTCGCGGGATGACGGCAGCCTGGACAGCAAGCGCGCGCAGGCACTGCTCGGTGCCTACGCCGGCTTGCGGGCATTTACTGCGGCCGAAGCCGAACTGTGGCCGGCCATGCTGCGTATCGCCTGTGTGCGCTTCTGGCTGTCACGCCTGATCGCCGCCGAATCCTTCGCCGGCCAGGAAGTGCTGATCCACGACCCGGCAGAATTCCAGCGTCGCCTGGCACAGCGTCAGCAGGTGGATCTAGCGCTGCCGTTCGCTTTCTAGAACCTGTCTACTATCTGCTGCGCGTCGGCCCTGCTGCGTTAAAAACAGGCTCGGCAAGCCGCTTGCGGCTAACGCGCTTCAGCGCGATCCGAAGGGCGAGTGAAACGAGTAATGCTCATGTACAGCTCGTACACTCCGCCTCCTCGCCTGTTTTTGCCTTGCATGGCTCTAGCTCGCGAGATCGTAGGCAGATTCTTAGCCCCGAGCGCTGACTACAGCGCTTCGAGACACCCTGCCAATTCGCCCGCCATGTTTTCCAGCAGGGCTTCGTAGCCGCCAGCATCCACTGGTAAAGCGCCGCCCATGGCGTCCAACTCAGCCAGAGTGACCGGCAGGCCGGCGGTCAGGGTTTGCGCCAGACGTGGGCGGAATGGCGGCTCACTGAACACACAACTCGGCCCAGCCTGCTGCAAGCGCTCGCGCATGGCGGCCACATGCCGGGCGCCCGGCTGTACTTCACCCAGTACGCTGAACACGCCGGCATGCTTGAGGCCATAGGCGGCCTCGAAGTAGTCATAGGCTTCGTGGAAAACGAAGTAGGGCTTGCCCGCCAGGCCATTCAGGCGGGTTTTCAGGCGCTGATCCAGCGCATCCAGACGCGCGCCGAATGCCTTGGCATTGGCCTGATAACGCGCGGCATTGGCCGGATCGGCTTGCGCCAGGTCGGTGGCGATCTTGCCGGCAATCACCCGGGCATTGGCCGGCAGCAACCAGAGGTGCGCATCCAGGCTGCCGGGGCGGTGGGCGTGGTCATGCTGGTCGGCGTCGGCATGATCTGCGTGATCTGCGTGATCTGCGTGATCTGCGTGATCTGCGTGATCTGCGTGATCATCCTGATGCTCGGCGTGTTGCGCATGGCTGTCGCCAAAATGACGCAAGGACATACCCGGAACATCCTGCACCGCCACACTCGGCTTATCACGCCCGGCCAGCACACGCGGCAGAAAGCTTTCCAGATCCGGGCCGATCCAGTACAGCAGATCGGCATCGCGCACCCGGCGCACATCGGAGGGGCGCAGCGCATAGTGGTGCGGTGAAGCGCCCGGCGGCAGCAGTACATCGGGCTGGCCAACGCCATCCTGCACAGCAGCGGCAATCAGCTGCAGCGGCTTGATGCTGGTCAGCACGTGCACATCGGCGTGAACCGCGAAACTCAGGGGAAAAGTGATAAACAACAGGGCAAAAGCTGGAAAAAGACGCAACACGGGGAGCACTCAAGCGGAAAGGAACGGGTAATATAATAACGTCTCTCACCTTATTCGTCGTTGCCCATGACTCAAGCTCCGTTGGCCTCACGCCCACACGACCACTCCCACTGCGTCAGCCATGCCCTGGCCGAGGCTGAAGCCATCTGCGTGCGTCAGGGCCTGCGCCTGACAGCCCTGCGCAAACGCGTGCTGGAACTGGTCTGGGCCAGCCACAAGCCGCTGGGGGCCTATGACATTCTCGGCGTACTGAGCGACGAAGACGGCCGCCGCGCCGCCCCGCCCACGGTGTACCGCGCCCTGGATTTCCTCTTGGAAAACGGCCTGGTGCACCGCATCGCCTCGCTTAACGCCTTTGTCGGCTGCAGCCACCCGGAACACGCTCATCAAGGCCAGTTCCTGATTTGCCGAAGCTGCAATGCGGCCATCGAGCTGGAGCAGGCCACGATCAGCGACGCCATTATCAGCAGCGCGGCCGGGGTCGGCTTTGCCGTGGAAAGCCAGACGGTGGAAGTTGTCGGACTCTGCGCAGGCTGCCAGGAGCCGACATGAGCGACACCCTGATCCGCCTCACCGGAGTGGGCGTGACCTTCGCCGGGCAGAATGTGCTGCAGGATGTACAGCTCAGCGTAAAGCCGGGGGAAATCGTCACACTGATCGGCCCCAACGGCGCCGGTAAAACCACGCTGGTGCGCGCTGTACTCGGCCTGCTCAAGCCGGACAGCGGCAGCGTCTGGCGCAAGCCCAAACTGCGCGTCGGCTATATGCCGCAGAAGCTGCATGTGGATGCCACCCTGCCGCTCTCGGTGCTGCGCTTTCTACGCCTGGTGCCGGGCGTCAGCCGCGCGGATGTGCAGGATGCGTTGGCCGAAGTGGGCGCGGAACAGGTCATCGACAGCCCGCTGCAAAGCATCTCCGGCGGCGAACTGCAGCGCGTGCTGCTGGCCCGCGCCCTGCTGCGCAAGCCGGAACTACTGGTGCTGGATGAGCCGGTACAGGGCGTCGACGTGGCCGGCCAGGCCGAGTTGTACCGCCTGATCACCCAGCTGCGTGACCGTCATGGCTGCGGCGTGCTGATGGTCTCGCATGACCTGCATCTGGTGATGAGCACCACCGATCAGGTGGTCTGCCTCAACCGTCACGTCTGCTGTTCTGGGCACCCGGAGCAGGTCAGCTTCGATCCGGCCTTTGTCGAGCTGTTCGGCGAGGACGCCAAGAGCCTGGCCGTCTACACCCACCACCATGACCATGAGCATGATTTGCATGGCGCGGTGGTCACTGAAACACCTACGGGCCTGAGCATCAAAGGCCCGGTAAAACCGCATATCCACGGAGATGGCTGCAAGCATGGCTGATTTTCTGCTCAACGCCCTGCTCGCAGGCCTCGCCCTGGCGTTAGTCGCCGGCCCGCTGGGTTCCTTTGTGGTGTGGCGGCGCATGGCTTATTTCGGCGACACCCTGTCGCATGCCGCGTTGCTCGGCGTGGCCCTGGGCCTGATGCTGGATGTCAGCCCGACCCTGGCGGTGACCGTCGGCTGCGTGCTCCTGGCGGTATTGCTGGTGACCCTGCAAAGCCGCCAGCCGCTGGCCTCCGACACCCTGCTCGGGATCCTCGCCCACAGCACCTTGTCGCTGGGCCTGGTGGTGCTGAGCTTTATGCAGGATGTGCGCATCGACCTGATGGGCTATTTGTTCGGCGACTTGCTGGCCGTCGGCCCAACCGATTTGGCCTGGATCATCGGCGGCAGCGCCCTGGTGCTGGTGCTGCTGGCCCTACTGTGGCGGCCGTTGCTGGCGATTACCGTGCATGAAGAGCTGGCCAAGGTCGAAGGCCTGCCGGTGGCGGCAATTCGTCTGAGCCTGATGCTGTTGATCGCGGTGGTGATCGCCGTGGCGATGAAGATCGTCGGCGTGCTGCTGATCACCTCCCTGCTGATCATTCCGGCCGCTGCCGCCCAGCGTCATGCGCGCACCCCGGAACAGATGGCGTTCGGCGCCAGCCTACTGGGCATCGTCGCGGTATGCGGTGGGCTGAGCCTGTCCTGGTTTCAGGACACGCCGGCCGGGCCGTCCATCGTGGTCAGCGCCGCAGCATTGTTTCTACTGAGTTTTGCCCTTCCCAGACGCACCGCCTGAAAAATTGGTTGTGTCAGGCGGCGCAGTGTAAACTTGCGCGTTTTTTGCACAATTCGAGACGCGCAGTCATGAAATCGTTCGTTTTCCGTGGTTTTGCCCTGAGCCTGGTTCTGCTGCTGGCCGGCTGCCAAAGTGCGCCGCAGCAACCGGCCAACCTGCCGGTGGATGACCTGGTCAGCGCTTTTCGCCAGCTCGACCAGAGCCTGGCCAGTGGCGACCTGAGCAGCGCCGAAAGCCAGCTCGGCAGCCTGCAGCAACGCGCCGCCGGCGATACCCGCCTGGAGCAATACCAGCGCCAGCTCGCCGAAGCTCATCTGCAACAGGGCCAGAAAGCCCTGCAAAGCGGTGATCTGGATAACGCCACCAAAGCCCTGAGCCGCGCTCGCAGCCTGATGCCGCAGGCACCGGCACTGACCACCGGCCTGGATGGCGCCATCGCCAAGGCCCGTGAAGCCGAACTGGCCGCTACCGAACAACGTCGCCGTGCCGCCGAGCAAGCGGCTGCCCAGGCCGAAGCCGCCCGTCTGGAGCAAGCGCGCCAGTTGCGTCTGGCGGCCGAACGGCAGGCCGCCGCGATTCAGGCCACTCAGCTGCCGAATACCCCGCCAGCCGAAGAGCCCGCACCAGCCAAGCCGCAGGCGAGGCTGATCAACCCTGCTGCCGCCAGCAGCGTGATTGGCATGCCGATGCTGGATAACCAGGACAACGAGCGCCTGCGCAGCCTGCTCGACGGTGTGGCGGCAGATATGGTCGCGTTCAACTGCGCGGTGCGCATCGAAGTGCGCCAGGCCAAGGATTTCCCCTGGGTCGCCTCCCTGCTCAATGCACGGATCAAGCGCCTGGACCCGAGTTTCAGCCCGCGCATGAGCCAGGTAATCAAGCCCGCTCAAGTGCCGCAGCTGGTGCTTAGCCCGCAGCGTTAACCAGGTTGCGCTGCGATCACGACCGGGCTTGCCCGGTCGTTTGCATTGGCGCTGGCTACACTGCCCAGAGCAGTCAGCCATCTAATGCAATTTAGCTATAACCATAGGTCTACAAAGATTTTTGCGACCTAAACAGCGCCGGGTAGACTAGCCGCCGTTTCGGCCTACCCGGCAGCCCGAAAAACCCAAAAGGTTTATTCCGTGATCAATTTTCACCAGGTCCACAAGGCGTATCGCGTCAGTGGTCAGGACATCCCCGCGTTGCAACCGAGCGATCTGCAGATTGCCCGGGGCGAAGTGTTCGGCATCATCGGCCATTCCGGCGCTGGCAAAAGCACCCTGCTGCGTCTGATCAACCGTCTGGAGCAGCCTTCCGGCGGGCGTATCGAGATCGACGGCGAAGACGTCACCGCGCTCGATGCCACAGGTCTGCGGCGCTTTCGCCAGCAGGTCGGAATGATCTTCCAGCACTTCAATCTGCTCTCATCGAAGACCGTTGCCGATAACGTCGCTCTGCCGCTGAAACTGGCCGGCGAGCTGCCGCGCAGTGCGATCAATGCCCGCGTGACGGAGTTGCTGGCCCGCGTCGGTCTGCAGGATCACGCCAACAAGTACCCGGCGCAGCTCTCCGGCGGACAGAAACAGCGCGTCGGCATTGCCCGCGCCCTGGCCACCGAGCCGAAGATTCTGCTGTGCGACGAGGCCACCAGCGCCCTCGACCCGCAGACCACCGCCTCGGTGTTGCAGCTGCTGGCCGAGATCAACCGCGAGCTGAACCTGACCATCGTACTGATCACCCACGAGATGGACGTGATCCGCCGCGTGTGTGACCGCGTTGCTGTCATGGATGCCGGCGTGATTGTCGAATCCGGCCCGGTGGCCGAGGTGTTTCTGCACCCGCAACACGCCACCACCAAGCGCTTTGTGCAGGAAGCCGAGCAGATCGACGAGAACGAACAGCATGACGATTTCGCCCATGTCACCGGGCGCATCCTGCGCCTGACCTTCCAGGGCGAGGCAACCTACGCGCCGCTGCTTGGCACCGTGGCCCGCGAAACCGGAGTGGATTACAGCATCCTCGCGGGGCGTATCGACCGCATCAAGGACACCCCCTACGGCCAGCTGACCCTGGCCCTGACCGGCGGAGATCTCGACGCCGCGCTGGCGCGTTTCGAAGCCGCCGACGTTCATCTGGAGGTGCTGCGCTAATGGAAGCCCTACTGACTCGTCTGCTACCCAACGTTGATTGGGCGGAAATCGGCTACGCCAGCCTGGACACCCTGAGCATGCTCGGCGGCTCCATGCTGTTTACCGTGCTGCTCGGCCTGCCGCTGGGCGTGCTGCTGTTTCTCACCAGCCCGCGGCAGATTTTCGAACAGAAAGCCTTCTACGGCTTCCTTTCGCTGCTGGTGAACATTCTGCGCTCGGTGCCGTTCGTGATCCTGCTGATCGTGATGATCCCCTTCACGGTGATCGTCACCGGCACCTCGCTGGGCGTCGCCGGGGCCATCCCACCGCTGGTAGTCGGGGCCACGCCGTTCTTCGCGCGCCTGGTGGAAACCGCACTGCGTGAAGTGGATCGCGGGATTATTGAAGCGACCCAGGCCATGGGCGCCACCACCCGGCAGATCGTGGTCAATGCGCTGCTGCCCGAAGCGCTGCCCGGCATCATCGCCGCCATCACGGTGACGGCAATTACCCTGGTGTCCTACACCGCCATGAGCGGCCTGATTGGCGGCGGCGGCCTGGGCGACCTCGCCGTGCGCTATGGCTATCAGCGTTATCAGCCGGACGTGATGGCGGTGACGGTAATCCTGCTGCTGGTGCTGGTCCAGATTCTACAAACCGTCGGCGACAAGCTGGTGGTGCATTTTTCCCGCAAATAAACAGCCGGCGACTACCCGTCGCCAACCCCGATCCCACAAGGAGTTAGTCATGAAAAAACTGATCGCCGCAGTCGCTGCCCTGGCCGCGTTCTCTGCCCAGGCCGAAAGCCTGAGCGTCGCCGCCACCGCCGTACCGCACGCGGAAATCCTCGAATTCGTTAAGCCTGCCCTGGCCAAAGAAGGCGTTGAACTGAACATCAAAGTGTTCACCGACTACGTGCAGCCAAACGTACAAGTCGCCGAGAAGCGCCTGGATGCCAATTTCTTCCAGCACCAGCCGTACCTGGATGAGTTCAACAAGAGCCGCGGCACCGAGCTGGTCAGCGTTGCCGGTGTTCACGTAGAGCCTTTCGGCGCTTACTCCAGCAAGCACAAAAGCCTCGCCGACCTGCCGCAAGGCGCCAACGTGGTTATCCCCAACGACGCCACCAACGGCGGCCGCGCCCTGTTGCTGCTGCAAAAGGCCGGGGTGATTACCCTGAAGCCGGAAGCGGGCATCCTCGCCACGCCGAAAGACATCGTCGAGAACCCGAAAGCCATCAAGGTGCGTGAACTGGAAGCGGCCACCCTGCCGCGCGTGCTGACTCAGGTCGACCTGGCGCTGATCAACACCAACTACGCCCTGGAAGCCAAGCTCAACCCAACCAAGGATGCTCTGGCCATCGAAGGCAGTGACTCGCCGTACGTCAACATCCTGGTGGCGCGTGCCGACAACAAGGACAACGCCGCCCTGCAGAAGCTGGCCAAGACACTGAACAGCGCCGAAGTGAAAGCCTTTATCGCTGAGAAGTATCAGGGCGCTGTGGTTCCGGCGTTCTAAGACGCCGCGTTAGCTGCACCCTCTGCCAAACCCCGCCCCGTGCGGGGTTTGTCGTTTAGAGCGGCCTCGCGCAGACAGTCCAGCAGGCAGTCCAGAGCCGGCTGACGCTGAGCGCGGCGCAATATCGCCACCAGTTCGCGGTAAAAGGTCAGCGCGCCCAGCTCAATCACTCGCAACTGGGTTGGCCGCTGCAGCCACAGACCAGCACGCGGAATCAGCGAGACGCCAAGGCCGCACTCGACCATGCGTACGATGGCTTCCAGCTCATCCAGCTCCAGCGCTTCCTGCACCGTCAGACGCTGCTCGCGGAGGAACTGGTTGACCCGTCGCCCGCCAAACGAGCGTCGGTCGTAACGCACGAACGGCTGCTCGACAAGGATCTGCAACGGATCATCCGCCGTTACGCCGAGCGGGGTGATCAGCACAAACGGCTCGCGCGCCAAGCTGATCTGCAGCAGCTCCTTGGGCAGCTCAAACGGCGGTTTGATCAACAGCGCCAGGTCCAGTTCGCCGGCATCGATCTGGCTCAGCAGGTTCAGCGACACGCCCGGCACCAGCTTCAGCTCGACCCGTGGCGCGGCTGCACGAAATCGCGGCAGGGCCTCGGGCAGCAGGCCGGTCTGCAACGTAGCAATCGCGCCGACCTTGAGCTCACCCTGCCACTCAGCCGCGCTGGTCGGCAGGGCCATCTGCGCATAGAGCCCGAGCATCTGCTCCGCCAGCGGCAAGGCATGCCGACCGGCAGCATTGAGCACCGCCGCACGTCCACTGCGCTCGAACAGGCGGACGCCCAGCCCCTGCTCCAGCACACGCATCTGCGCGCTCACCGCCGACTGAGTCAGGCCAACCTGCTGACCCGCCGCCGCGAAGGTGCCATGCCGCGCCACCGCCACAAAGGTTTTCAATTCGCGCAGCATCGACGCCTCGACTGATCAATTTTGTTTGTGCTTGCGAGCAAGGATATTCGCTTTTAATCAGAATCGCTGTTGCTGAGAATCAGCAGACCGCCCTTTCAAGGAACTCCAGCATGGCGCTCGCACCCTTTCACCTGGCAATTCCCGTTTACGACCTGGCAGCTGCACGGCACTTCTACGGCGAGGTGTTCGGCTGTGCCGAGGGCCGTAGTAGCGACCACTGGGTGGATTTCGACTTCTTCGGCCACCAACTGGTGATCCACCAGGCGCCGAAGATGGCCTATCAGGAAGCCGCGCACAGCAACCCGGTGGACGGCCACGACGTGCCGGTGCCGCATTTCGGTGTGGTATTAGGCTGGGATGATTGGCAAACGCTGGCGTCGCGGCTGCAGGCCAAGGGCACGCGATTTGTGATCGAGCCCTATGTGCGCTTCGCCGGCCAGGTTGGCGAGCAGGCCACGTTGTTCCTGCTCGACCCGTGCGGTAACGCCCTGGAGTTCAAGGCGTTCAAGGACATCAGCCAGCTATTCGCCAAATAGCAGGTTACGGGCGATCAAGCAGGCCGGGCAGCTGCGCGGCCAGCTTGGTATTGTTGATCGGCGCGCGGATAAAGCCACGCTGCTTACCGTCGGGGCCGATCAGCACCAGGTTGCCGCTGTGATCGACGGTGTAGTTTTCCTTGCTGGTATCGGCCGGAATAAACGGAATGCTGACACCGTTGGCCAGCTTCTGGATGATCGCCTCTTCGCCGGTCAGGCCGATAAAACCGGCATCGAAATAATCCAGGTACTTCTTCAACTGCTCCGGGGTGTCGCGGTGCGGATCCACTGTGACCAGCACGATGCGCAGCTTGGCCAGGGTTTCCGGCGGTAGCTGGCCCTGCAGCTGGCGCAGCTGGGCAAGGGTGGCCGGGCAAATGTCCGGGCAGAAGGTGTAACCGAAGAACAGCAGGCTCCACTGATCCTTGAGCTGATCAACCGCCACGGTCTGCCCGTCCTGATTGGTCAGGCTCAGCTCTGGCAGACTACGGCTCTGTGGCAGCAGGACGATGCCGGCATCCAGCAGCACGGTGGGATCACCCTGGCCCTTGCTGGTCAGCACCTTGTTGACGGTCAGGCCCAGCACCAGGGCGACGATAGCAACGAGAACAAAAACGGTGATCTGGGTTCGGGTCATGGCACCAACGATTACAGGTTTAACAGCAGATAGTGGTCGACCAGCAGGGCGATAAACAGCGCGAAAAGATACCAGATGCTGTATTTGAAGGTGTTGATCGCCGCATGCGGTTTGCTGTCACGGTACAGCACCACCGCCCAATGCAGGAAGCGCCCACCCAGCAGCACCGCACAGGCGAGATAGAGCAGCCCGCTCATATGAATGGCGTAAGGCAGCAGGGTCACGGCAAACATGACCAGGGTGTAGAGCAGGATATGCACCTTGGTGTAGTGCTCGCCATGCGTCACCGGCAGCATGGGGATATCGGCCTTGGCGTATTCCTCCTTGCGGTGGATGGCCAGGGCCCAGAAATGCGGCGGCGTCCAGGCGAAGATGATCAGTACCAGCAGCAGCGGTTCGGCGCTGATATGCCCGGTAACCGCGACCCAGCCGAGCAGCGGTGGCGCTGCACCGGCCAACCCGCCGATGACAATGTTCTGCGGCGTGGCGCGCTTGAGAAAGCCGGTGTAGAGCACCGCGTAACCGAGCAGGGAAGCCAGGGTCAGCCAGGCCGCCAGTTCGTTGGTAAAGGTCAGCAGCAAGGCCATGCCGGCCACCGCCAGCAGCAAAGCGAAGCCCAGCGCCGCAGTCGGCGATAAACGCCCGGCCGTAACTGGCCGCTTGTGGGTGCGCGCCATAATCGAATCGATACGCCGGTCGACCACATGGTTGACCGCTGCCGCAGCTCCCGCGCACAGGCCGATACCCAGGTTGCCGAAAATCAGCACCTGCCAGGCGACCCCGGCGCGGGTGGCGAGAAACATGCCGACCAAGGAGGTGATCAGCATCAGCACCACCACCCGGGGTTTGGTCAGCTCCAGATAATCGCGCCACGTGGCGTGGGTTTGCTGTTCGCGCACTAGAGTAGCCATAAGGTCTCTCCTCGATTGTTCTGGTTATTTGCCGGGCAGCGCAGTGAAGCCGACGGGCGTATCTGTAGCGGGGGATGCCAGCCGTGCAGGGCTGCGCAACCGGTAATTGATCAATACCAGGGTCAGCAGCAGCGCCGCGCCGCCAAGGTTATGCGCCACCGCCACCAGCAACGGCAGGTGAAACACCACGTTGCTGATGCCCAGGCTGATCTGCACCGCCAGCGCCAGCACCAGCAGCCCGGCCAGGCGCGCCAGACCATTGCGTTGCAGTTGCCAGGCCAGAAGCAGCAGCACCAGAGCCACTAGCAGCGCGCCGATGCGGTGGGTCATATGAATGGCGGTGCGTGCGTCGCTGTCGAGCTGGCCGCCGAGGTAGTTGGGGCCAATATGCTGAGTCAGGTGAAAGCCATTGGCGAAGTCCATCGCCGGCCACCATTCGCCATGACAGGTGGGCAGGTCAACACAGGCAACGGCGGCATAGTTGCTGCTGACCCAACCGCCAAGGGCGATCTGCCCGATCACCAGCAGCAGGCCGAGCGCGGCCAGGCTACGCAGTCGTGCGGGTAGATTGGCCAAGGCGGCCACCTTGCCGGATAGGCGCAGGGTTAAAAGAAATAACAGACTGAGGGTGGCGAAACCGCCGAGCAGATGTGCGGTAACGACTTGCGGCCAGAGTTTCAGGGTCACCGTCCACATGCCGAAGGCTGCCTGCAATGTCACCAGGCCCAGCAAAAACAGCGGCAGTTTGAGTGGCTGACCCGCCCCGCCACGGCGGCGCAGCGCCTGTACCGATAGGCCGAGAATCACCAAGCCCAGGGCGCCGGCAAAATAGCGGTGGATCATCTCGTACCAGCCCTTGGCGACTTCGACCGGCGCTTCCGGAAAACGCGCCTCGGCCAGGGTCTGTTTGTGCTCGCTCATCGGCACACCGATAAAGCCGTAGCAACCTGGCCAGTCCGGGCAACCGAGGCCGGCGTGGGTCAAGCGGGTATAGGCACCGAGCAGCACCACCACGACCGCCAGCAGCGTGGCGAACAGGGCAAAACGGTAACCAGGCTTGCTCATCATCAGTCCTTAGCCGTGGGCAGCATTAACCAATTTGCGAGATTTTCAGCAGGTGCCGCAGGTCATTGAGAATCGCCTTGCCCTTGCTGGTGGCGTCATAACGCAGCACCAGATTGCCGTGCGGATCGACGATCCACAGCTGCGCGCCGGAAGCGGAGCCGGCGGTCTTGCCGTAGGCATCCAGTTGCAGCTGATAACGCGCCAGCTGTGGATATTCACGCCGCAGCTGGGCGTCATAGTCGCCGACGATGGGCTGGGCACTGGCCAAACCATGGGCGGCACGGGCGACATCCCGGTTGAGGCCGATATGCACCTGACGCGCGAGGAACACCAGTTCCTTGCAGGCGGCATCGCAGGCGTCCGGCACGGTCACCAGCAGTTGCCAGCGCTGCTCATCGGCACCGACTACGCCGAGGTCGGCGCGGGTCTGTCCGGTGCCAATCAGTTCGCCGTGGTAGCTGCGGGTTTCCGGCACCCAGAAACGCCACTGATACATGGCACTGGCGAGGATCATCGGGCCAATAACCACGGCCAGAATCAGGATCAGCTGCAGCCGCCCACGGCGACGCTGGCTGGGCGACACTTCAGGCAGGGCGATGGCTGGGTTCATGGCGAGTCTCCCGCGCGTTAGATAGACCTAAATAGATAAACAGGCAAAGCAAGACCGCGGCCAGGGCGAACCATTGCACGGCATAAGCGAGATGTTTGTCGGGGCTCATGGCGATAACCGGCCAATCGCTTTGAAATGAGGCGGGGCCAGGCTCGAGGCGCACCTCATAGCTCAGGCCACCACGCCCCAGTTGCTGCCAGAGTTCGTCCGGCTTGACCTCACTGATCACCTGCGGCCAGCCTGCAGTCGGTTGCGCATCCTGCAGCTGAAACGCTTCGCCCAGCGGCACATACACCGTGGCCTGCAGACGCAGCGGTGTATCCGGGGTGGCGAAGGCTGGGCTGATGCGCCGATCCGGCCAGGGCAGCCAGCCGCGATTGAGCAACAGCCACAGGCCGCTGGTTTGGTCATAGAAGGGTTGCAGCACTTCCACGCCAACCTTGCCGTCGCGGGTGCGGTTATCTAGCAGCAAGGTATGCCGCGCGTCGAAGAAACCCTGCAACTGTACGCGCTGGTAAGCCGGATTGGGCTGGCGCTCCAGCTCATCGATGCTGATCGGTGCGGCCAGTTGCTGAGCCTGATGTGCGGCCAACAGCTCGCGCTTTTCTTCGGCCCGCGCCAGCTGCCAGAAGCCTAGAGCGACCAGGCAGGGAAATAGCAGCAGCACCAGTACGCTGGGCAGCCAGCCAGGACGGAAGGCGCTCATGGCAACCTTCCTAAAGCCCTGAACAAGCTGGCTATACTGCAGCTGAAGCGCATTTCCCTTCCCCCGAAGTTCCGCTTGGGAGTCACGCATGCTCAAAGCCGCGATCGTCCTGTTACTACTGGCTACTCTGGTCAGCCTATTCAGTGGCCTGTTCTTTCTGGTCAAGGACGAAGGTAGAACCTCCCGTGTGGTCAACGCGCTGACAGTACGCGTGAGCCTCACTGCCTTGACCGTCGCCCTTATTGCCTGGGGTTTCTACAGTGGCCAACTGGTCTCGCATGTCACCTGGTAAGGCTCGTCACAGCACATAAACGAAGACAAACAAACCAATCCACACCACGTCGACAAAGTGCCAGTACCAGGCTGCCGCCTCGAAGCCGAAGTGCTGCTCAGGGCTAAAATGGCCGCGGATCACCCGAATCAACATAATGCTCAGCATCAGTGCACCCAAGGTCACGTGGGCGCCGTGAAAGCCGGTGAGCATAAAGAAGGTCGCGCCATAGATGCCCGAGCCCAGGGTCAGGCCCAGTTCGGTGTAGGCGTGGATGTACTCCTCGACCTGCAGCACCAGAAAGGCGATGCCGAGAATCACTGTCAGCGCCAACCAGAGGGTCAGCGGTTTGCGATGGTTCTTGCGTAACGCGTGGTGGGCAAAGGTCAGGGTGAAGCTGGAAGTGACCAGCAGAATGGTGTTGATCAGCGGCAGGCCCCAGGCGCTGATGGTGCCACTCGGTGCCGGGTAGAGCTTCGGATCAGGCGTGTTGAGCATCGGCCAGCTGTACTCGAAGCCCGGCCAAAGCATGTTGGCGATGCCCTTGTCGCCTTCCCCACCAAGCCAGGGGCCGGCCCAGGTACGCACATAGAACAGCACGCCGAAGAACGCCGCAAAGAACATCACCTCGGAGAAAATAAACCAGCTCATGCCCCAGCGGAATGAGCGATCCATCTGTGGGCTGTACATGCCGGAGCGGCTTTCCTTGATCACATTGCCAAACCAGCCGAACAACATATAGGCGAGAAACAGGCCGCCGATAAAGAAGATCAGCGGGCCGTTGGAATCGGCGCGATCGGCCTTCATATCGTTAAACCAGGTGCCTACGCCGTACACCGAGAACAGCATGCCCAGAGTGGCGATGATCGGCCACTTGCTCTGGGCCGGGACGTAATAGCTTTCGTGACTTTCGTGACTCGACATTTATTGTTCTCCTTATGGAGTCGCTTGTGCCACCGGCGGTTTGCGCACGGTGATATCAAACAAGGTGTAAGCCAGGGTCAGGTGGCGAACATCTGCCGGTAAGTCTCTATCAACGATAAAGCGCACCGGCATTTCGATACGCTCACCGGGTTGCAGTACCTGCTGGGTAAAGCAAAAACACTCAGTCTTATGAAAGTAGGCAGCGGCTTTGGACGGTGCCACGCTGGGAATCGCCTGAGCGGTCATCGGCTTGTCGGTGGGGTTGTAGGCGACAAACATCATCTGCGTGCTTTCGCCCGGATGCACCAGAACCTCGTCGGCCTGAGGACCGAACTCCCAGACCATCTCAGCGGCATTGGTGGCGAGAAACTGCACCCGTACCTGGCGCGACTCATCGGTGCTTTGCAACCCAGCCTCATAGGCACCGGCGGTTTTACCGTTGATGCCAAAGGCCTGGCACATCACGTCATAGATCGGCACCAGAGCGAAGCCGAAGCCGAACATGCCGACCACCACCAGTGACAGGCGGATAACCAGGCGGCGAGTCGACAGGGCTTCACTCATCGGTCGGCTCCCTATTTCACTTCAGGTGGTGTGGAGAAGGTGTGATAAGGCGCCGGCGACGGCACCGTCCATTCCAACCCCTCGGCACCGTCCCAAGGCTTGGCCGCAGCGGGTTTGCCGCCACGGATGCACTTGATGACGATAAACAGGAACAGCAACTGAGTGGCACCGAACATAAAGGCACCGATGCTCGACACCATGTTGAAGTTGGCGAACATCATGTTGTAGTCCGGGATACGCCGCGGCATGCCGGCCAGGCCGACAAAGTGCATCGGGAAGAACGCCAGGTTCATACCGATAAAGCTCATCCAGAAATGCAGCTTGCCGAGGGTTTCGTCATACATGTGCCCGGTCCACTTCGGCAACCAGTAGTAGGCCGAGGCGAAGATGCCGAAGATCGCACCAGGCACCAGCACATAGTGGAAATGCGCCACCACGAAGTAGGTGTCGTGGTATTGGAAGTCCGCCGGGGCGATGGCCAGCATCAGCCCGGAAAAGCCACCAATAGTGAACAGGATGACGAAGGCCACGGAGAACAGCATCGGCGTTTCGAAGGTCATCGAGCCGCGCCACATGGTGCTGGCCCAGTTGAACACCTTCACCCCAGTCGGCACGGCGATCAGCATGGTCGCGTACATAAAGAACAGCTCACCGGTCAGCGGAATGCCGACGGTAAACATATGGTGCGCCCAGACGATAAACGACAGAAAAGCGATGCTCGCCGTCGCATAGACCATCGAGGTGTAACCGAAAAGCGGCTTACGGGCGAACGCCGGGATGATTGCACTGACCGCGCCGAATGCCGGCAGGATCATGATGTACACCTCGGGATGCCCGAAGAACCAGAACACGTGCTGGAACAACACCGGATCACCACCACCGGCGGCACTGAAGAAGCTGGTGCCGAAGTGGATGTCCATCAGCATCATGGTTACGCAACCGGCCAGTACCGGCATGACCGCGATCAGCAGGAAGGCGGTGATCAGCCAGGTCCAGACGAACAGCGGCATCTTCATCAGGGTCATGCCGGGCGCGCGCAGGTTGAGGATGGTGGCGACAACGTTGATCGCGCCCATGATCGAACTGATGCCCATCAGGTGCACGGCGAAGATAAAGAAGGTGACCGACTCCGGCGCGTAGGTAGTCGACAGCGGCGCATAGAAGGTCCAACCGAAGTTCGGTCCGCCACCCTCCATAAACAGCGTACTGATCAACATGCCAAACGCAGCAGGCAGCAGCCAGAAACTGAAGTTGTTCATCCGCGGCAGAGCCATATCCGGCGCGCCGACCATCAGCGGAATCATCCAGTTGGCCAGGCCGACGAAGGCCGGCATTACCGCGCCAAACACCATGATCAGACCGTGCATGGTGGTCATTTGGTTGAAGAATTCCGGCTGCACAATCTGCAGGCCCGGCTGGAACAGCTCGGCACGAATCACCATGGCCATGCTGCCACCCAGCAGGAACATGGCGAAGCTGAACCACAGGTACATGGTGCCGATGTCTTTGTGGTTGGTGGTCAACACCCAGCGCATCAGGCCTTTGGCCGGGCCATGGTGATGGTCATGTCCGGCATGACCGTGGCCAGCGTGGCCCGGATCGATCACTGCACTCATGTCCTTACTCCTGAGCCTGTTTGAACGCGAGGATGTCTTTCGGCGTGACCATGTCGCCTACCGCATTGCCCCAGGCATTGCGTTCGTAGGTAATGATCGCGGCGATATCGACTTCCGAGAGTTGCTTGCCAAAAGCGGCCATCGAAGTACCCGACTTGCCGTTGACCACGATATCGATATGCCCTTTGGCCTCACCCTTGGCAATCGCCGAGCCTTTGAGTGCCGGGAACATCGGCGGCAGGCCTTCACCGGTTGGCTGGTGGCAGGATGCGCAGTTGGTCTGGTAGGACTTCTCGCCACGCGCCATCAGCTCGTCCATGGTCCACTCTTTAGTGGTCAGCTCACGTTCGGCAGCCGCTGCAACCTTGCGCTCGGCCAGCCAGGCGGCGTAGTCCTCTTTCGACTTGGCTTCTACCACCACAGGCATAAAACCGTGATCCTTGCCGCACAACTCGGTGCACTGGCCACGGTAGATGCCGGGCTCGTCGATACGCGTCCAGGATTCGTTGATAAAACCAGGGATGGCGTCCTTCTTCACCGCAAGTGCCGGCACCCACCAGGAGTGAATCACGTCGGCGGCAGTGATCAGAAAGCGCACTTTGGTACCGACCGGCACCACCAGCGGCTCGTCCACCTCGAGCAGGTAGTGCTCGCCTTTGGTCGCCTTGTTGTTGATCTGATCCTTGGGCGTGGTGAGGTTGCTGAAGAACTCGACGTCTTCACCCAGGTATTTGTAATGCCATTTCCATTGATAACCCGTGACCTGAATATCCAGCTCGGATTCGCTGGAGTCATAGATCTCGATCAGGGTCTTGGTCGCCGGTATCGCCATCAGCACCAGAATCACCAACGGCACGACCGTCCAGAGAATCTCGACCGTGGTGCTTTCGTGGAAGTGTGCCGGCTCCTGGCCCGTCGAGCGACGGTGAACGAGCATCGACCAGAACATCGCGCCGAACACGATCACGCCGATCACGACGCAGATCCAGAAGATGGTCATGTGCAAGTCAAATACTGAGCGGCTGACCTCGGTGGCACCCGGCGTCATATTGACGCCCCAGCTGGCGTGCGCCGAGCTGAATACCAACCACAACAGGAGGCCCATCCAGACTCGTGGATGTCGCATCATTGCGGGTTCCCCTTAATTGTTCTTGTTATCCCGCCGAATCGCTCAGTGGCTAAGCCTTCGCACATTTCACGGTGAAAATGCCTGCGAAGACTGTCCATGCCGCAGTCGATTCGGAGTTATCAGGTACTGCCTTTCGAATTCGAGTATAGACACGGACTTGCACCTGGCAATTCGAAAGCCGAAATGAGCAACAGACTGCAAGGCACGCGCTAGAGACCGCGGCTGGCGCGGGATAGGCAGGTGTGGTGAGTGCGGCATATAGCCGACTCGCATAACTGTTTAATAATTATGACAATCGGGTCTTAGCCGAGACGCTCAGCCAGCTAAGGTTCTCGCCCATGTCCTCATTTCAGGAGCAGTCATGAACATCGCCGCTTTGCACGCACTGATTCAGCGTGCGCACCAACACGAAGCCAGCACGGGTCAGCTGGCCAATCAGATGCAAGCCCACCTGGGCCAGTTGCACCCCTCCATCCGCCTACCCAACGAAGACACTCAAGGCGTGCTGCAGCGTTTTGTCAGCGCCTATATCGAGCAGGTGCCGGAACTGTTGCAGGCCGCTCATCAGGTGTCGCAGGAAGCGGGGATCGAGGCGCAGATCAAGCCGGTACTCAAGGTTGCCGAGCAGTTTTTCCTACAGCCGCCTGCGCTGATGGCCGGTCATGAAGGGCTGGAGGGGTTGCTGGATGAGGCCTATCTGGCCCATCGCTTGGTCGAGGAAGTGAATGATCGCTATATCGCCCATCTGGGCGCACCATTGATTCCGCTGGATACCACGGTGGCCAACCTGATTGCCCACCAGCTGATCGGCGAAGCCTTCGCCAACCAGCTAGATGAGGCTGTGCATCATGCCGTCGACGGTATGCTCGACGATGCCAGCTTTGCCCAGGACTCGGTGCAGGCCTACCGTGAGCGCCTGCACAATCCACAGACCGACGCGGCCTGGCAGCGCTGGCCGTGCCTGTCGCGGCAGCTCGGGGTTGAGCTGCAGCTGGATGAAACCCGCGCGGCGGGTTAGCAGGCCTTAACCCCTCGCGCGGTTGCTGACTTGCAGGCCGTTGAAAAATGTAGGCGAGGCAGGCAAGACAAGGCAAGGCAAAAACGGCCGAGGATGCGGAGTTTACTGGCTGTAAATGAGCATTCCGAGGCCGTTTTTAACGAAGTATTGCCAACGCAGGTAGTTTTTCAACAGCCTGCTAGCTGCTCGGCAGGTAGCGCGCGCGGGGGGTGGCCATCGGCAGCGGGCCCTCGCCGATCAGGCGGAACTCGCCCTTCTCCGCGTCGTACGCCTTGATCTCGCTGGTTTCGATGTCATACACCCAGCCGTGGATAAACAGCTGGCCGCTGGCCACCCGTGCCGCCACCGACGGGTGGGTGCACAGGTGATTGAGCTGGGCCACCACGTTCTCCTCGGTGAGGATGCCCAGCCTGTCATGGCCTTCACAGCCGCAGTTCGCCTCAACGACCTTGAGTGCCACTTCGCTGTGGCGCAGCCAGGCCTTCACCGTCGGCATGCTCTCCAGAGTCTCGGGGGCCAGCACGGCCTTCATCGCACCGCAGTCAGAGTGACCGCAGACGATGATGTGCTGCACGCCCAGTGCCAGCACCGCGTACTCGATGGCGGTGGACACCCCCCCCATCATCTGGCCGTAAGCCGGCACCACGTTACCAACGTTGCGGTTGACGAACAGGTCGCCCGGCGAGCTTTGCGTGATCAACTCCGGCACCACCCGCGAGTCGGCGCAGGTGATAAACATCGCGCGCGGGTTCTGTGCAGTGGCAAGCTTTTTGAACAGCTCTTCCTGCTGCGGAAAGATTTCGCTGCGAAAGCGCTTGAAACCATCGACGATGGTCTGCAGGGCCTCCTCGGCACTCTCACTGCCTGTGCGCCCTTGCAGCGGGATCAACTGATGCTTGTATGGCATATTTGCGACCTCTGAACCTGAAAAAACCTGCTAAAGCGACAGCCAAGCAGGCTGGCAAGTCACATGCCAAGTGTTACTGCCTCAAATCCTGACGGCAACCTCTAACCGTGCCTGCCCGTTAGAGCAGCGCCAGCTGACCACCCGGCGGACAGAAGCGCGTGCAATCCAGGCTGAACGCCTCGCGTCGAGTCAGGCCCAGGCGCTTGCTGGCCAGGGCAAAGCGTTGCGCAAGTAATTCGGCAAACGCCCCTTCACCACGAAAACGCTGACCGAAGCGGCTGTCGTACAGCGCACCGCCACGGCTCTGCCGGATAAGGCTAAGAACATGCTCAGCGCGCTGCGGGTAGTGCGCCTGCAACCACTCCTCGAATAATGGCGCCACTTCACGCGGCAGGCGCAGCAACATGTAATTGGCGCTCTGCGCACCAGCGTCCTTGGCCGCTGCCAGCAAGTGCTCCAGCTCCATATCGTTGATCATCGGGATCATCGGCGAGCACAGCACACCGACCGGAATACGGTTGTCACGCAACACGCGGATCGCCCGCAGCCGAGCTGCCGGAGCAGCGGCGCGCGGCTCCATGATGCGTTTGAGTTCGTCATCCAGGGTGGTCAGGCTGATCATCACCGCTACCAGCCGCTGCTGCGCCAGCTCAGTGAGCAGATCGAGGTCACGCAGGATCAGCGCCCCCTTGGTAACGATGGTCACCGGATGGCGATAGTCGAGCAGCACCTTGAGGCTGTTGCGGGTCAGCAGGTGCTGACGCTCGATAGGTTGATAGGGATCGGTGTTGGAACCCAGGTTGATCGGCGCGCAGACATAGCCAGGCTTGCTCAGCTGCTGTTCGAGCAGGGCCACGGCATTGGTCTTGGCGATCAGCTTGGTTTCGAAATCCAGCCCCGGCGACAGATCCCAGTAGGCGTGGCTGGGCCTGGCATAGCAATAAATGCAGCCATGTTCACAACCACGGTAGGGATTGAGCGAGCGGTCGAAGGGCAGATCCGGCGACTGGTTGCGGGTGATGATGCTTTTTGCGGTCTCGCAGCGCACCTCGGTCGCCCGGCTGGGCAGCACCTCCTGCAACCAGCCATCGTCAGTGGCGATAATGCGCTGCGGGGCAAAGCGGTTATGCGGATTACTGGCGGTACCGCGACCGCGCGGCGGCAAAGAAACGGACATGGGCTGGCTCCACAAATTACTGTATATAAATACAGTAATTTGTACACATCACCAAGCACCGACCGTCCGCCCGACCTTTCCTGGGATATGAGTCAGCCAGCCACCAGCAGCAACAATAGCGGCAAACTGGCCGCTGCCAGCAACGTCTGCAGAGTGATGATGCCGGCCATCAGCTGGCTGTCGCCGCCCAGTTGGCGGGTCAAGACATAGGCCGTTGGCGCAGTTGGCAGGGCAAAGAACAGCACCAGCACGGTGCTCTCCATCGCCGGCAGGTGCAGACCATAGGCCACCGCCCAAGCCAGCATCGGCATGCCCAGCAGACGCAGCAGGCTGTTCCACCCCAGGGCCGGAATCTCACCACCCAACTGTTCAGGTTTCAGTGCAGCACCCACGCAAAGCAGGCCCAGCGGCAGGCTGGCGGCAGCCAACAGACTGAGCAGCCGATCACTGCCGCCCGGCAGACCAAGGCCACTGAGGTTGACCAGCGCACCGCCGAGGCAGGCGAGGATCAGCGGATTCTTCAGAATCGGCAGCAACAGACTGCGCGCACTGACGCCACGTTCGGCGGTCAGCGACCAGACGGAGAGCACATTCACCGTTGGCACCATCAGGGCGAGCATGATGGCCGCCAGGGTCAGGCCTTCCTGGCCAAACAGGCTGCCCACCGCTGCCAGGCCGAGGTAAGTGTTGAAGCGCAGAATGCCCTGGCTAAATGCCCCAAAGCGCCCCGCCGGCCAGCCACGCAAACGCCGCACCAGTAACAGCGCCAGCCAGGCGATGCCCAGCGCCAGCAGCACGGCCAACCCCAGGCGCGGCAACGCCGGATTATCCAGCGGCGCCGTCGCCAGGCTGCTGAACAGCAGCGCCGGGAACAACATGAAATAGTTCAGCCGCTCAGCACCCGGCCAGAACGCCTCATTGGGGAACGCCCAGCGGCGCAGGTAATACCCGGCGACGATCAAGGCAAACAGCGGCCACAAGGCCAACAACAACTCCAGCACGGCAACCTCCAGCCACAGCTAAGCCGCCATCTTGAGCAGCCAACAGGGGTGACGCAAGGATGATGTCGGGATTAGGCTGGCTTACCTGCCCTTTGCGATGAGGACACGCCATGCCTGCTATTCATCAAGGTGGCTGCCAGTGCGGCGCATTGCGCTATCAGTTCGCGGCGCCACTGCAGGACATTGCCCACTGCCATTGCTCGATCTGCCGACGCAGTACAGGGGGCATCGTCACCACCTGGATCAGCGTGCCGCTGGCGAGCTTTGGCTGGCTAGCCGGCACACCGCGTGAGTACGCCTCGTCAGCCAGTTGCACGCGTTATTTCTGCGGGCAATGCGGCGCGCATCTGGCGTTGTTCACCCAGCTCAGCCCGGAGACCCTGGATGTGACCGTGGCGACGCTGGACGAGCCGGAGCAGGCCCCGGCGGATCGGCATATCTGGGTGCAAAGCCGTCTGCCGTGGCTGCACCTCGACCCGCAGCTGCCCGAGGAAGATCAGGAACTCATGGACTAGGGCAACTGCAGGCCACCGCCGGCTTTGTGCAGCGTACGCAGATGCTTGCCCAGTTGCGTCAAGTTGGCTTCAGTGGCCTGTAATTCGGCCAGGCGCGCCGGCTCCAACAGGGTGCGCACTTCCTGGTCGAGGTTGTCGCTGAGCTGGCGCAGTTGCTGCTGGCGCGCCTGGCTTTCGGTTTCCAGGCGCTGCCATTCGGCGCGCTGTGGCAGGCCGTAGCCACCTTCGAGCAACTCGGCCGGGCGACTGAGGAAACCGCTGCTGGCGAGGATCTGCTGCAGCGCGCCGCCGGCCTTGTTCAGCGTGGGATCAACGCCATCACGGCCGCTGAGGTAGCGGCGCTTGAGTTCATCCTGAGCCAATAACAGTTGCCGACGCAGTGCCGCCTGTTCGAGCAGCAACAGCGCCGCGCTGGTGCGCAGATCGGCGCGGTCAAACCAGGGTTGGCGCTGCTCCGCTGGCTGAGTCAGCCAGTCCTCAACCTGCGTTTGCTCAATCGGCAGCTGCGCCTGCAGCACGCTGAACATGGCCTGGTAACGGTCACGAAACGAGTCGAAGCGATAACCCAGGCGCAGAGCTTCGGCGGAGTCGTTCAGCACATTGCGGTCGGCCAAATCGCGCGCCACCAGGGTGTCGAGCAGGCCATTGGGCATGATGCTGTCGAGCGCGTGCAGACGCGGGTGCTGGCTGCCGCTGCGCAGCAGCTTGAGGGTTTCCACGGCGCAGTTGTTGGAGATAAACCAGTAGTCGCCGTCGTAACTCCAGTGCTGCTCGGCAGCGCGGGTCACCAGTTGTTCCAGCTGCATACGGTCCAGTTTGAGCGGTACCGAGGCCAGGCTGCGCAGCTCGACCTTGGTGTACTCCTCGATCACCTGCTCCAGCGGCAGAACGAACAGCCGCGACGGATACACACCGGTCAGACCATCCCAACTCGATAGCTGCACGTCGCCGACAAAGGCGCGGTAGGACAGCACCAGATGCTCCTGCAGATCCAGTCGACAATCCGGCCCACGCGGCCGACCAGGCGCACAAATCACCAGGCGCAGCATGCTGTGGCCCCAACGGCTGGCCAGCGCATCGTTGGCTTCGGCCAGCAGGTAATCCACCTGATAGACGCGCTGCGGGTCGATGCTGCCCAGTGGCTGGCGGGCAAAATTGCGCCCGGCATTCAGGTACGCCAGGCCTTCGGCGCAGGACTGCTGATTGGCCGGCGTCCAGGCGAAATGCGCGCTCAGGTAGCGCGCCAGCGAGGGGCGACGACAGGCGTAGCTGGGGTCGAGAAGGAAGTACTCCATGTTGACCGCGAGAAACTCGCGCGGGTTGCTCAGCTCGTAGCTGTCCGGGCTGCGCGCGACCTGATGATTGTCCGGCTCGCGCGCACCACGCCGGCCGACCTGCTGTGGCCAGCCGGCCAGGTCTAGCAGCAACGGATCATCACTCAGGGTAAAGCGCCGCGCCGTCTGCCCGCGGCAGTGATCCGGCAGGCCAACGGCGCCCAGGCTTTGCTCGCGCTGCCGACACTGGCGTTGCAACTGCCGGTCCGCCTGCGGCCAAAGCTGGGCACGGTCATATAGATGAGTGATTTCATGCAGCACGGTCGCCAACAACTCTTGGCGCACGCTGCCATGGGGTCGATTGGTCAGGGTGGTCGCGCTACTGCCGTCGCTTAACCCTGGCAGCAACGCGGCATTCAGTTCGATACCGCTGAAACGTCCGGCGCGGCCATACACCTGTGTAGGCAGATTGCGCCAACGCACGCTGACATGGCGATCGAGTTGTTGTTTGAGGCGTGGCGGCAAAGCGGCCAAGGCATCTTGCAGCAGTTGCTGGCTCGCCTGGCGTTCAACAGGGCTGAGCTTGGCATCCGCGAGCTGCAGGCGTAACTCGGCCTGGCTGCAGGTGCTGGCCAGTAACGCCAGCCCGAGCAGCCAGATACGCGGCCAACTCACAGTGCCAGGATGGCTTCGGCCAGTACCAGGTCGGAAGCGCCTTGCGCCTCAGGCACTTGGCTGCGGATGGCGCCGATGGCGGCCTCCAGCTGCGCACCACGGATTTGCCCTTGGCTGGCGACGAAGCTGGCCGCATCGTCGCGCGCTGCGAGCACGACTTTCGAATCACGTATGGAGGTGGTGGTATCCGAAGTGAAATCGAATGAACGATCCAACGCGCGCACGATGATATTGCTGGTCGCCACCAGGGTTTGCGCCTGTGCGGTGGCACTGAGCAGAACAATCGCGACCAGGGTACTGAACAAGATAGGGCGCATATGCATCTCCGATAATCGGCCATTACGTCGGTTGGACTGGCTTAGACGGGGCAGTGTGCCACACAGTTCCGCCAGCGCTTCTGGCTAAGCGCCGGCGGTGTGCGCTCAAAGGCTGAGGATGGCCGTCGCCAACTGCATATCGTCGCCCTGTAGGGTCGGCACCTGCTGACGGATATGCTGCAGAGCGGCCTCCAGGCGCACCCCACGGATGTCGCCCTGACTGGCGACAAACGCGGCGGCGTCATCGCGCGCGGCCAGCACAATCTTGTCATCGGTAAAGGACGAGGACACATCGGAGCTCGCTTCCGACGTTGCCCCGACGGCCCCGACCACCGCATCGGTGGTGACCACAAAACTGGTGGCGCTTGCCGTACCTGCCAGCGCCAGTAATGCAGCAAGGCTCAAAGTCTTTATTACATTCATATCCACACTCCTGAAAATGGCCCAACAGACAGGCTGGGTTCAGTGTAGACCCCGCTTGTACGGGTTGGTTGCCCGGCTGCTCAGCGCCAGAACGGCTTGGCCAACTCGGCCTGACGCTGCGCCTCGGTGATGCCTGCGTCGGCAAGCTGACGGCTATCGAGGCGCGCCAGTTGCCGGCGAGTACGCCTATTACGCTGCCAGCCACAGAGCGCGGCATAGGCGCGTAACCAGAGCGGGTGATCCACCTGAGTGTTTTGCGAGGGCTGATGCTTGAGCGTGCGTTCCATGGCGCAATTCCTTGTCAGAGACGAAAGAGGGCAACCTATGGTGCGCGCAAGCAGAGAGCAGGGTCAGAGACAGCACCTGAAAATTGTTATGGCGCAGTAAGCTTTTTACATGAACTGTACCGCTTAACAACACTGCAGACTGTTGCAGCCAGGCAACTGCCTGAGCACTTTTCTCGGCACATAAAAAGAAAGCCCCAGCACGCAGGGCGCTGGAGCTTTCAAAAATCCCATTAAGGGAGGAGCAGAAATCGGTGTCTGGCAGCAGTTAACGCCAGAAGGGCTTGCTCAGTTCAGCGTGACGCTGTGCTTCGCTGATACCGGCGTCTGCGAGCAGACGGGAGTCCAGACGAGCCAGCTGGCGGCGGCTAACAACGCGGCGCTGCCATTGCAGAACAGAAGCCAGCATGCGCAGCGGCAGAGCGGTGGAGCCGGTGGATTGGCTGTGATCGAAAAACAGGTCGGAACTGAGGGTACGTTCCATGGTGGTCATCCTTCCGCTTGTGGCGGGTCAGTGGTGTGTTGCGATGGGAGAATTATTGCCGTTGCCCCCACTTCGCTGTAGCCACAGCTGGATGAAATTGCAGCACAAATAGATAGTTTGCTTTGTAACTGTTTTGCCTGTTTTACACTCAACTGTACTGGCTATAAGTGCTTTAGCCTAAAAACGGTACAAAAGCAGATGAAAGACCTGCGGTTAGCACTTAGTTTCAGTGAAACCATATAGGTACAGTTTCAAATTGCACTTATGTGACAGCTGACCTGTTTTTCAGATTTTCCTCTAGCAAAAACACTTTCCTGATCGAACAGACAGAAAAAAGCCCGGCTAGCGAGCCGGGCTTTTTCTACAACGCAGCGGCGAGGTTTAGTCGACCGCTTTAACCATGTCTTCGATGACTTTCTTGGCGTCGCCGAAGACCATCATGGTCTTGTCCAGGTAGAACAGTTCGTTGTCCAGGCCGGCGTAACCGCTGGCCATCGAGCGCTTGTTGACGATCACGGTCTTGGCTTTATAAGCCTCGAGGATCGGCATGCCGGCGATCGGCGACTTCGGATCGTTCTTCGCCGCCGGGTTGACTACGTCGTTGGCGCCGAGCACCAGCACCACGTCGGCCTGGCCGAACTCGGAGTTGATGTCTTCCATCTCGAACACCTGCTCGTAAGGCACTTCAGCCTCAGCCAGCAGTACGTTCATGTGGCCAGGCATACGACCGGCAACCGGGTGGATCGCGTACTTCACGGTCACGCCACGGTGGGTCAGCTTTTCCGCCAGCTCCATCAGCGCGTGCTGAGCACGGGCTACCGCCAGGCCGTAGCCTGGAACGATGATCACGGTGTCGGCGTTGGTCAGCAGGAAGGCCGCATCGTCGCTCGAGCCGGACTTAACCGGACGAGCTTCCTTGGCACCGGCAGGACCCGCTTCTTCAGCCGCGCCACCGAAACCACCGAGGATCACGTTGAAGAACGAACGGTTCATCGCCTTGCACATGATGTAAGAAAGGATCGCACCGCTCGAACCCACCAGCGAACCGGCGATGATCAGCATCGAGTTGTTCAGCGAGAAGCCGATACCGGCCGCCGCCCAGCCCGAGTAGCTGTTGAGCATCGACACCACCACAGGCATGTCCGCACCACCGATCGGGATGATGATCAGCACGCCGATGATGAACGCCAGCACGGTCAGCGCGGCAAAGGCACGCACGTCGCCAGTGATGCTGTAGTAGATGCCCAGGCCAACGATGGCCAGACCAAATACCAGGTTCAGCATGTGCTGACCTTTGAACTGTACAGGTGCGCCCTGGAACAGGCGGAACTTGTACTTGCCCGACAGCTTGCCGAAGGCGATAACCGAACCGGAGAAGGTGATGGCACCAATAGCCGAGCCGAGGAACAGCTCAACACGGTTGGCCACCGGAATGGCGTCGCCCAGTGCAGCCACGATGCCCAGCGATTGCGGCTCAACTACAGCAGCAATGGCAATGAACACGGCAGCCAGACCGATCATGCTGTGCATGAAGGCGACCAGTTCCGGCATCTTGGTCATTTCAACGCGCTTGGCCATGATCGAGCCGGCGGTGCCACCGACCAGCAGGCCGACGATCACGTAACCGATACCTTGGGTAGCGAGTTCAGCGCCCAGCTTGTAGATCAGGCCGACGGTGGTGAGCACCGCAATGCCCATACCGATCATGCCGAACAGGTTGCCGCGACGCGACGTAGTCGGGTGCGACAGGCCCTTGAGCGCCTGGATAAAGCAGATCGAGGCGACGAGGTAGAGAACAGTGATCAGATTCATGCTCATCAGTGCTTCTCCACCTGCGCCTTAGGCGCTTTCTTCTTGAACATTTCCAGCATGCGCCGGGTTACCAGAAAACCACCGAACACGTTAACCGCAGCCAGTGCCACGGCCAGGGTGCCCATGGCCTTGCCCAGCGGGGTCACGGTCAGCGCAGCCGCCAGCATGGCGCCGACGATAACGATCGCGGAAATCGCGTTGGTTACCGCCATCAGCGGGGTGTGCAGGGCCGGGGTGACGTTCCACACCACGTGGTAGCCCACGTAAATGGCCAGCACGAAGATGATCAGGTTGTAGATGCCGTCAGAAATCATATCCATGAGCGGTGCTCCCCTTAGCCGTTAGTGCGCACGACGTTGCCATCGCGGCACATCAGGCACGCGGCGACGATGTCGTCTTCAAGGTTGAGGTGGAACTTGCCTTCGCCGTCGATGACCAGCTTGAGGAAGTCCAGCAGGTTGCGTGCGTAAAGCGCCGAAGCATCGGCCGGCACCAGGGCAGCCAGGTTGCTGTGGCCGACGATGGTTACGCCGTGCTTGACCACCACCTGCTCGGCTTCGGTCAGCGGGCAGTTGCCGCCTTGCGCTGCAGCCAGGTCGATGATCACCGAACCGGGCTTCATTTCCGCCACAGTGGCTTCATGCAGCAGGGTCGGTGCCTTGCGGCCCGGGATCAGTGCAGTGGTGATGACAATGTCAGCCTGCTTGGCGCGCTCGTGCACCGCCTTGGCCTGACGCTCCATCCACGACGCTGGCATCGGACGGGCATAACCGCCCACGCCCTGGGCGCATTCGCGCTCTTCATCGGTCTCGAACGGTACGTCGACGAACTTGGCGCCGAGCGACTCGATCTGCTCTTTCACTGCCGGACGCACGTCCGAAGCCTCGATCACCGCACCCAGGCGTTTGGCCGTGGCGATGGCCTGCAGGCCGGCAACACCGGCGCCGAGGATCAGAATACGCGCGGCCTTCACGGTACCCGCTGCGGTCATCAGCATCGGCATAAAGCGCGGGTAGTGATGCGCAGCCAGCAGCACGGCCTTGTAACCGGCGATGTTGGCTTGCGAGCTGAGCACGTCCAGACTCTGCGCACGGGAAGTGCGTGGGGCAGCTTCCAGGGCGAAGGCGGTCACGCCGCGAGCATTGATGCGCGCGATGGTCTCGTTGCTGAACGGATTGAGCATGCCCACCAACACAGCACCGGCCTTCATATGGGCCAGCTCAGCATCGGTCGGAGCGACCACTTTCAGCACCAAATCGGCGCCAAAGGCAGCAGCATCGTTACCGATAGCCGCGCCAACCGCTTCATAGGCGCTGTCCGGAATGCTCGCGCTCACGCCAGCACCGGTCTGTACAGTCACCTGATGGCCTTGGCCGATCAGCTTCTTGATGGTTTCGGGAGTTGCGGCAACGCGCGTCTCACCAGCATGGGTTTCGAGAGGAACACCGATGTGCACTTCAATTCTCCTGCGTGATCTTTTTGGTGAACCGGCGCACTGCGGGTGGCACGCGGGCATTGGGGAGGATCAGCACAAACCCGCTCAGGCTACAGTTGCACGATGGCGGGGCGCGGCATTTTGCAGGCGATAGCCATAGCCTTCAAGGCGTTATGAAGTAAAACCTTGTGATAACTACAAGTCACTGCATGACCTTACAGGCAGCTAATTCCTGCCAGCCCTTTTGGGGCAAGGCCTGTAGCGCATTCGCCGAAGCAAAATGCTGCTTGTGCATTCCTGAGACAAATACAGCGCCATCAGATCAACGGCGCCGTCAGCTTTTACGGGATAAACCGCTGTTTCATTGGGCTGCAGCGACGATTGTGTGCAAAAAATGCAACACGCAACGCCCATCAAATGCAGAGCAGGTGTAGCCATCCAGATAGCTGACTACGGGGTCAACATAACTCCGGCGCGCACTCTAGGCGGCCTGTCTCGCTAGGTAAAGTATTTTCCGACAAATTGCCGCCGAAGCTTTGACGGTCTTTTTCGCCAACAACCTGACAGGCCGTTGTCTATTTCAAGCCATTAGCCAGGGCATAGGCCTGGGCCTCGCGCACCAGCCAGTCACGCAGCAACAACAGCGCCGCCGACTCCAGCCTGCGCTCGGGGATCATCAGGTAATACGCCTTGTCGGTCGGCAGGCTGAGCGGCGCGGCAATCACCAAGCGACCTTCATCCAGCTCACGGCGAATCAGAAACGGCGGAATCAGCGCCACGCCCATCTCATGCATAGCCGCCTGGGCCAGCATGGAGAACAGCTCATAACGCGGCCCGGCCATATCCCGCGCAGTGTTCAGCCCCTGGGCATTGAACCACTGACGCCAGGCGTAAGGCCGCGTGGTCTGCTGCAACAGCGGCAGGCTGGCGATCTGCTCCGCGCTCAATTGCGCCTGCCCGGCAAGCAGCGCCGGGCTGCACACCGGCATCGGGTTCTCGCCCATCAGCAGATGCGCCTGGGTCCCGGACCAGTCGCCATCGCCGAAGTACAACGCCGCGTCGAACTCGGTATCGGCAAACAGAAAGGGCCGCGTGCGGTTGGTCAGGTTGACCGTAATCTGCGGATGCAGGCGCTGAAAATCCTTCAAACGCGGTAACAGCCATTGCGTGCCAAAGGTCGGCACCACCGCCAGCTCGATACTCATCGCGCCTTGCTGGCCCATCACCGCCAGGGTGTCGCGCTCCACCGCGTCGAGCTGCCCGGCCACACGCCGCGCGTAGGATTGCCCGGCTTCGGTGAGCAGCACGCCACGCCGCGAGCGACGGAACAGTTCGATATTGAGGAAAGCCTCCAGCGCGGCAATCTGCCGGCACACCGCGCCCTGGGTCAGACTCAGCTCCTGCGCCGCCTTGGTAAAGCTCTGGTGCCGAGCAGCGGACTCGAACGCGATAAGCGCGGCGGTGCTAGGGATCTTGCGGCGCATCTGTGCGTCACTCTCACTTTATTCGGTAAAAACTGCCGAATAAGCCTATCTCGAAGTGAGCAAACCGCACAATTGCGTGCGCAATACTCGTTTGCCTGCCTGCCACAAGCCGCCTAGGATCAATCCCACGCTTCGCGGGTGTTTATCCCCGCACCTTTACTGTCCTGATTCGAGGTTTCCCGCATGGCCAAGGCAAGCTTTAACTGGATCGACCCGCTGCTGCTCGACCAGCAACTGACCGAAGAAGAACGCATGGTGCGTGACAGCGCCCAGCAGTTCGCCGCCGACAAGCTGGCCCCGCGCGTGCTCGAAGCCTTCCGCCATGAGCAGACCGACCCGAAAATCTTCCGCGAAATGGGCGACACCGGCCTGCTCGGCGCCACCATCCCCGCCGAATATGGCGGCAGCGGCCTGAACTACGTGTGCTACGGCCTGATTGCCCGTGAAGTCGAGCGCATCGACTCCGGCTACCGCTCGATGATGAGTGTGCAGTCCTCCCTGGTAATGGTGCCGATCTATGAATTCGGCAACGAAGCGACCAAGCAGAAATACCTGCCGAAACTGGCCAGCGGCGAATACATCGGCTGCTTTGGCCTGACCGAGCCGGATCACGGCTCCGACCCAGGCTCGATGATCACCCGCGCGAAGAAGGTCGACGGCGGCTACCGCCTCACCGGCGCGAAGATGTGGATCACCAACAGCCCGATCGCCGATGTATTTGTGGTCTGGGCCAAGGATGACGCCGGCGAGATCCGCGGCTTTGTCCTGGAAAAAGGCTGGCAGGGTCTGAGCACCCCGGCGATTCACGGCAAAGTCGGCCTGCGCGCTTCGATCACCGGCGAAATCGTCATGGACAACGTGTTCTGCCCGGAAGAAAACGCCTTCCCCGATGTGCGCGGCCTGAAAGGCCCGTTCACCTGCCTCAACTCCGCCCGCTATGGCATCAGCTGGGGCGCCTTGGGTGCGGCCGAGTTCTGCTGGCACACCGCGCGTCAGTACACCCTCGACCGCAAACAGTTCGGCCGCCCGCTGGCGCAAACCCAGCTGATCCAGAAGAAACTCGCCGACATGCAGACCGAAATCACCATGGCCCTGCAAGGCTGCCTGCGCCTAGGCCGGATGAAAGACGAAGGCACCGCCGCGGTGGAAATCACCTCAATGATGAAGCGCAACAGCTGCGGCAAGGCCCTGGACATCGCCCGTATGGCCCGCGACATGCTCGGCGGCAACGGCATCAGTGACGAGTACGGTGTGGCCCGCCACCTGGTCAACCTGGAAGTGGTGAACACCTATGAAGGCACCCACGACGTCCACGCACTGATCCTGGGTCGCGCGCAGACCGGCTTGCAGGCGTTCTTCTAAGGCCTGCTCTGCACCGCACGCTTTTCTCCCCTCGCTATTGATGGGGGGAGAGGGCAGCGGTTGGCAGCGATTCTGCTCTCTCCCTAACCCTCTCCCGCAAGCGGGAAAGGGAACTTGTTCGTGAGGTTCTTATGCCCGGCGCCCTATCGCATATCCGCGTACTTGACCTGTCCCGCGTACTCGCCGGGCCCTGGGCCGGGCAGATTCTCGGCGATCTGGGTGCCGAGGTGATCAAGGTCGAACGTCCCGGCAGCGGCGACGATACCCGTCACTGGGGCCCGCCCTACGTGAAGGACGCTGAGGGCAACGACTCGCGCGAGGCGGCGTATTTCCAGAGCGCCAACCGCAACAAGCAATCGGTGACCCTGGATTTCACCCAGCCCGAAGGCCAGCGCCTGGTACGCGAGCTGGTACAGAACTGCGACGTGCTGCTGGAGAACTTCAAGGTCGGTGGCCTGGCGGCCTATGGCCTCGATTACGCATCCCTCAAGGCGCTTAACCCGCGCCTGATCTACTGCTCGATCACCGGCTTCGGGCAAAACGGGCCCTACGCCAAGCGAGCAGGCTATGACTTTATGATCCAGGGCCTCGGTGGGCTGATGAGCCTGACCGGCAAGCCCGACGGCGAGGAGGGTGCCGGCCCGGTGAAAGTTGGCGTCGCCCTCACCGATATTCTCACCGGCCTGTACGCCACGGTCGGCGTGCTCGCAGCACTCAACCAGCGCGAACAATCCGGCATTGGCCAGCATATCGACGTGGCGCTGCTCGACGTGCAAGTCGCCTGCCTGGCCAATCAGGCGATGAATTACCTGAACACTGGCGTCGCGCCCAAACGCCTGGGCAACGCTCACCCGAATATCGTGCCCTACCAGGATTTCCCCTCGGCCGACGGCAACTTCATCATTGCCGTGGGTAACGACGGGCAGTTCCGCAAACTTTGCGAGGTTGCCGGCCTTACGGCTTTGGCCGACGACCCGCGTTTTTCTTCAAACAAGGCCCGCGTCGCCCATCGCGCCGAGCTGATTCCGCTGCTGCGCCAAGCCACGGTGTTCAAGACCACTGCCGAATGGGTAACGCTGCTGGAAGCTGCCGGCGTGCCCTGTGGGCCGATCAACGACCTGGCCCAGGTATTTGCCGACCCGCAAGTACAAGCCCGTGGTCTGCGTATCGACCTGCCCAACAGCCTGGGCAGCACCACACCGCAAGTGGCCAGCCCCCTGCGCCTCTCGGAAACCCCGGTGCAATACCGCAACGCACCGCCGCTGCTCGGCGAACATACCGAACAGGTACTCACCCGCCACCTGGGGCTAAACGCCGAGCAGATCGCGGCGCTGCGTGAAGCGGGCGTGCTCTGAGTGGTGATCTAACCAACAGGCTTGGCGTTCTCGGGTAATCTCTGCCGGCAAACCACCCGCGCAAAACCGGCGAGGACACCCCACGTGCGACGCTACCTATGGCTGCTGCTGATACTGGGCCTGCAATCGGCGCTGGCGGCGCCACCCGCAGTGCCGCAGATGGCCGTACTGGAAGACGCCCAGCACAGTGAAACCCTGGCAAGCATTCAACAGCCAGACCGCCAGGCTTTGTTCAAGCCATTCGACAAGGGCTTTTCTGGTGGTTATAGCCGCAGCGTTTTCTGGTTTCGGCTAAGTCTGGCGCAGACGGATACGTTGCATGCCCGTGACGATCACTGGCTGCTGGAAATTCAACCGCCGTATCTGGACGATCTGCGCCTTTACCTTCCAGACCCACGGGCACCCGGGGGTTACAAGGAAGTGCGCGGCGGTGACTTACTGCCCCTCAACGAACGCCCCTACGCCTACCGCAGCACGGTATTTCGCCTGCCTCCTGAGGCATTACAAGGTGGCGAGTTATACCTGCGCCTGCACACCAGCAGCAGTTCCCTGCTGATCGCCAAACTCTGGAAGCAGGAAGATTTCCAGAGCGCCAAGATCAGTGAATACGGCGCATTCGGTCTGTACTACGGCCTGCTACTGACCCTGATTCTGCTGATGCTCTGGCAAGGCCTGTGGCGCAAGGACCAGCTGTTTCGGGCGTTCCTGCTGTATGCCGGCGGCATCATGCTGTTTATGCTCGGGGCCAATGGCCTGGCCTCGCAGTTCATCCTTCCTCAATACCCCTGGGTCGGTCACTACTGGACGCAGTACGGCAGCTTTCTGATGTACGCCAGCGGGGCTTACTTCTACCGCCTGGTGTTGCAGATCGACACCCGTACACCCTGGCTGAATCGCTGCTACAAGCTGATCCAGTACAGCCATCTGCTGCTCCTGCCGACCCCGGCACTGGGCCTGTATGTGGAAGCGGCAGGGCTCGCCGTCAGCCTGACACTGTTGATGATTGCCCTCGGCACCGTGCGCAGCATCGGCCTGTGGCGGGCCGGCAACCGCGCCGCCGGGTTATTGATCCTGGCCCACTTCGCCAGCCTGATGGGTGCGCTGTCGGCAGGCCTGGCTTTACTTGGCTGGTTACCCGGCGACCTGTGGCTGGTGCATGGTTTCCAGATTGGCAGCCTGGCCAGCATTCTGGCCTGCGCCCAGGTGATGGTCTGGCGGGTGCGCGCCATGGAGCGGCAATGGCGCGATGAACAGCTGCGCGCCCTCGGCTTCGAGCGGCAATCGCGCATCGAGCAGCAGGCACGGCGCTCCCAGGCCGACTTTATCAGCCTGCTCTCGCACGAAGTCAGAACGCCCTTGGCGATGATCGACGGTGCCGTGCAGTCGCTGCAGCTGATGGCCGATGCGCACCAGCCCGAAGTGCAGCAGCGCCACTCGCGCATACGTCGCGGCGTACGCCGCATCAATGACCTGCTCGAACACTTCCTGCACAGCGAACGGCTGGATGAGCCCGACCTGCGCATCACACCGCAATGGCTGGAGTGTCAGGCGTTCTGCAACCAGCTTATCCAGGATCAGCACCTTGCCCAGCGCGTACAACTGCACGTAGCCACGCCCAGCGTCTACGCCGACTCACACCTCGCGGCGATTGCCCTGGGTAACCTGCTGAGCAACGCCGGAAAATACTCTGCCGCTGACCAACCTATCGAACTGCACCTAACGCGCCAGGGCGACTGGTTCTGCTGCGAGGTTAACGATCGCGGCGGCGGCATTGCGGACGCACACCTGCCACATATCTTCCAGCGCTTCTATCGGGTACCTGGCGGCGGCGATGTCGACGGTTCCGGACTGGGCCTGTATATGGTGCGGCGCATCGCCGAACTGCATGGTGGGCAGATCAATGCCGAGCCTCGTGACGGCGGCGGCATGTGCTTCAAATTACTCCTGCCTTACCCTGAGGAGGCCAACCCGTGACCCGCATACTGGTTATCGAAGACAACCAGGACCTGCTGGAAGAACTGTGCTTTCAGCTGCGCCACCATCAACATGACGTGCTCGGCCTGCCAGACGGCAGCACCCTGGAGACGGCGCTGGCGAACTTCGCCCCGCAGTTGCTGTTGCTCGACCTGGGCCTGCCCGGCGAAGACGGCCTGAGCATCGCGGCGCGCATGCGCCAGCAGCACCCACAGCTGGGTATCGTCATGCTCACCGCTCGCACCCAGCTGCATGAACGTCTGCAAGGCCATCAGCAAGGGGCTGACCACTACCTGTGCAAACCAGTGGAGCTGGCCGAGCTGCTGGCGGTCATCACCAGCCTGAGCCGACGTTTGCCTGATGAAGCCGCACCACCCTGGCAATTGCGCCGGGCCGACAGCAGCCTGTTGTGTCCACAGGGCATAACCATCAGCCTCAGCCATAACGAAAGCCTGCTGCTGCACTGCCTGCAACAGGCCGCAGAGCACCAGACCAGCCGTGAAGAACTTATCCGCGCGCTCGGCGAAGACCCCTATCAGTATGACGAGCGCCGCCTGGAGGCCATGATCAGCCGTCTACGCCGCAAGATCAGTCAGGCCAGCGGCACTGAATGCCCGCTGAAAGCCTGGCGCAACAAGGGTTATAGCTTCTCTGCCCGGCTGCATAACAGCGCCTGAAATGTCAGCTTTGGTCAGGTTCGCAACCTGGCAAGTGGCTAGCATGCGTCAAAGGCTGTCTTGCGCGTTGTGCCTCCTGCGACAGCCTCGTTGCAGAGAGGAATACCGATGAAGCGTGCCACCCTCAACCACAGCTATCGCCTGGTCTGGAATAAGACATTGGGGGCCTTTGTCGCGGTTGCCGAACTGGCCCGCTCGCAGCGCAAAGGCGGCACAGCTGGCGCCACTGCGCTGCTATTGAGCTGCCTGCCGTTGCCAGCCCTGGCGACACTGCCCACCGGTGGCACGGTGGAAGCGGGCACGGGCAGCATCAGCCAAAACGGCAACGCCATGACCATCAATCAGGGCAGCGACAAACTGGCGATTAACTGGCAGAGCTTCTCCATCGGTGCCGGCAACAGCGTTACGTTCAATCAGCCGGGCAGCAGCTCGGTAGCGCTCAACCGGGTACTGGGCAGCGACGTCTCGGTGATTCAGGGAGCGCTCAATGCCAACGGCCAGGTGTTTCTGGTCAACCCGAATGGCGTGCTGTTCAGCCCCACGGCCCAGGTCAATGTCGGCAGCATCGTGGCTTCGACCCTGAATATCAGCACTGCCGACTTTATGGCCGGTAACTACCGCTTCGAAGGCAACTCCAGCAACGCCATCATCAACCAGGGCAATATCCAGGCGGCCAATGGTGGCAGCATCGCCCTGATCGCCGCCACGATCAGCAATACCGGCAAGCTGACCGCCAACGGCGGCAATGTCCTGCTGGGTGCCGGTAGCCGCGTGACCCTCGACCTCGGTGGCCCGGTAAAACTGGAGGTGGAGCAATCCGCCATTGACGCGCTGATCGAACAGGGTGGTGCCATCAAAGCCGATGGCGGCCGTGTCTATCTGACGGCCAAGGCCGCTGGCGACCTGGCCAGCACCGTGATCAACCATACCGGGATTACCGAAGCACACACCCTCAGCACCGGCGAGAAAGGCGAGATTGTGCTGCTGGGGGATATGCACAATGACCGCATTCAGGTCGCCGGGACGCTGGATGCCAGCGCACCAAAGGGTGGCGATGGCGGGTTTATCGAAACATCGGCAGCGCACGTGGCCATCGACAGCGCGGTAAAAGTCACCACGGCTGCAAGCACGGGCAAGACGGGCAAGTGGCTGATCGACCCGACTGACTTCACCGTCAGCGCGGGCTCGGCCGCACAAAGTACCTCGGGTATTGGCGCGTCGACTCTGCAAAGCGCCCTGACCAACAACAACGTGGAGATACAAACCAGCAGTGCCGGCGCTGAAGCGGGCGACATTCATGTCAATGCCGACCTCAACTGGCAGGCCAACACCCTGACCCTGACCGCCCATGGTGATCTGCTGCTCAACTCGACCCTGCGGGCCAGCGGCAATGCTGGGCTGGCACTCAATCACGGTTGGGATGGCGCGCAGCTCAATCCGAGTTATGCCAACAACGGCAGCCGACTCGTGGTGCATGGCCGGGTGGACCTGGCAGACAGCAGCGTCAACAGCCTCAGTATCAACGACCAGAGCTACAGCATCCTGCGCTCGCAGGCCGACATGGCCGCCATCAGTGGCAACCTCGGCGGCAAGTATGTGTTGGGTGGCAACCTGAACTTCAGCGGTAACTGGACACCGATCAGCGCCTTCAGCGGCACCCTCGATGGCCTGGGCAATGCCATCTCCGGACTTTCCGTCAATCACAGTGCGTCTGGCGCTGGGTTATTCGGCAGCAGCAATGGTGCCAACCTGGCCAATATCCGTCTGGTTGATGTCGATGTGCGCAACTCGGCAGGCGGTGTCGGCGCACTTGTCGGCAACGCCACCAATACCCGCATTTTCAATGCTCACAGCAGCGGCCAGATCACCTCGACCCGAGCCAGCGGCTCAGCCGCAGACGCTGGTGGACTGGTGGGGTATTCAGTGGGCAGCCAGATCGCCTGGAGCAGCTCATCGGCCGCAGTTACAACCATCGGCCGCAATGCCGGCGGCCTGGTCGGTGATGCGACCTCAAGCAGCAGCATCAGCAACGCGTTCGCCACCGGTAATGTCACCACCAGTGGCAGCGAGGGCAATGTAGGCGGGCTGGTCGGTGCCCTGCGCAGTAACAGCCACATCAACAACAGCTACGCCTGGGGCAATGTCAGTGCTCAGGCTAACACTGGAGGTGTTACAGGGGTCGGGGGACTGGTTGGTGAAATACGTACGGCTGAGGCCAGCGTTGCCAACAGCTATGCGCGCGGCAGTGTCAGCACCACTGGCGTGGCCGACCCCAAAGGTGGGCTGATCGGTAAAAATGCCCAGGGGGATGCCAGCAATATCACCACCAGTTACTGGCTCGATGGTCTCGCCACCAGTGCCGGCGGCACACGCATCAGCGCCAACCAGACGCAGCAAGCCAGCTACGGTTTTACCGCGTTCAGCGATAACTGGACGATCCTGGAAGGGCTGGCTACACCCATGCTCAAGGCCAAAGGCAGCGATGCCTTTATGCTCAACGGCAACCTGAGCCTGGAGAGCAACCCGTCACTGGTGCTCAACCAGAATATCGACAGTGTGTCGGTACTCGGCCGCTCAGCCCTGACCCTGAAATCGTCCGGCGATATCGTCCTCGGCCAGGGCCGCCATATCATCTCCAGGGGTGGCGTGCTGGACACCATTTTCTGGGCAGACAGCAACGGCGATAACAGCGGCGGTGTTCTGCTGGATGGCGGTTCAGCCAACCGCAACACCCTCACCACCAACGGCGGCCATCTATGGATCGGCGGCGGCAGTGGTTCGACAACCTGGAATGGGCTCACCGTCGGCAATGCGGCCGCTATTGGCCTGAGTGCAGTCGCCACCGGCGTGACGCAAACCTATGCCGGGATCAATGCACTCTTTACCGATATCGACACTGGCAGCGGCGATATCTACCTGAACGGCACCAGCACCCAAACCGGTTATCGCTTCGGCATCGGCCTGCGCCTGAGTGGCATGAAGATCGCGGGCAACAGTATGACCCTGCTTGGCCATGGCTCGCAGAACCTGCGCAATGCCGACGTCAATCTGGACCGCGGCAACTGGGGCGTGGGCCTGGAAAACAGCACGCTGAATGCCACTGCGGGGCTCAATATCACCGGCACCGGCGGCGGGCAGAATGCCAACGGCGGCGGCAATCATGGCGTATTCATCAGTAACTCCACGCTTGCCGCTACCGGCAGCGCTGATCTGACGATCACCGGCAGCGGCGGCGGCAGCACGGAAGCAAACAACCTGGATAACGATGGCATCCGCATCAACAGCGGTGACATTCGCACCGAAGCCGGCACCCTGACACTCAACGGCACATCCGGGCTGAATAGCAACGCCCAAGGCATCCATGCCGCTGGCGGCACAGTGCGTAGCACCAACGCCGGCGACATCACCCTGGTCGGCGATACCCTGCAACTGGATGCCAACCCAAGACTCAGCGGCACTGGTACCTTGACCATCAAGCCTGAGACAAGTGGCACCACGCTGGGTGTCGGCGCTGGCAGCGGCACCCTGCAGGTCAGCGACACACACCTGGCGAGCAATATCGTCGATGGCTTTGCCAGCATCATTCTGGGCAGTGCCACCACCGGCAATATCAATGTTGCCGGCAGCACCAGCTATGCCGACAACCTGACCCTGAAAAGCGCCGGCGACATCACCCTGAATACCGGAGCCAGTATCACCGGCAGCAACGGGCAAAATGCCGCGCTGGTGCTCTGGGCCGATGCTGATGGCAGCGGCGCCGGCTCGATCTACCTGATGGATGGCGCGGCGATCAATAGCAACGGCGGCCATCTGTGGCTGGGTGGAGGTAGCGGCAGCACAACCTGGAACGGCCTGACGGTTGGTGATGGCTATGCCATGGGCGGCACTGCACAGGCAGTCGGTGCGCAGAATTTCAAAAATGGTATTTCACTGTACCGCAGCAGCCTGAACAGCGCGGGAGGCGATATTGCCCTGTATGGCAAGTCGGCCAACCAGAGCGGCGCCTACGGCTACATGGGCATTTACCAGGAGCAGTCGAGCATCAGCTCGGGCGCGGGTGATATTGATATTTCCGCAATTTCTACCGGCTCCAGCAACGATGGCTCCTGGCACTACGGCCTGCTGATGGGCACCCTGGACGATGGCACTGCATCCAGCATCAGCTCCACCAGCGGGGCGATTCGCATCAACGCTGCAACCGACTTCAGTGAGAACACCTTTGGCGCCGGCCTGGGCCTGTATTCCTTCAATAACTTGTTGAGCACCGTCAGTATCGGTTCGCACAGCGGCGCGATCGAGATCGTCGGCGCACTCAACAGCAGCGGTTATGACGGCCAATATGGCGGCATTTATGCCTTTGGTTCCGGCCAGGAAATGATTGTCTCGCGCAGCGGCAATATTTCGCTGCAAGGCACCTCCACCAACAGCAATGTGGCCGGTATCAATGTCTCACCCGGCAACAGCAGCAGCCGTCTAGGTTATGACGGTGTCAACGCCTACACCGGCAATATCACCCTGAATTCCAACACCTTTATCAGCTATGAAGGCTCGATCAATGCCAATCAGCTGGAATTGCTGGGCAGTGGCGTGAGCTACACGCTGACCAATACCGCCAACAATGTCAGCCGTCTGATTGGTAACACCGGCAGCATCACCTATGTGGATGCCGATGCCCTGGAGCTGGGTGCAATCACCACCAGCGGTGCGCTGAATATTGCCACGCTGACTGGCAACCTGACGCTCAACGGCAACCTGCAATCAGCCTCCACAGCAGCAGACGCCATCGTTCTGAATGCCGGAAAAAATGCGCTGGCGGGCAACGCTGCTGGCGGCAATATCATCCACAGCAGCGGCATCCTCAGCAGCGGCGCTAACGCTCGCATCACCTTGCTCACCGGCAGTGTGGCGGGCAGCAGCGGCCTGGCGGCATTGCTCGGTTCAGGTTCCGGGCGCTTCCGCTATAACACGGATGAAACCAGCAACGGTTACGACACCCTGAACGCCGCATTGGGCAGCGGGCTGTATGCGCTCTACCGGGAACAACCCCTGCTGCTGGTGACACCCGGTTCTGCCAGCAGCGCCCTGGGCGCCCCCATCAGCCTCGCCGGTATCAGCAGCACCATCAGCGGCTATGCCAATGGTGACGACGCCACCCTTGCCGGCCTCAGCGGCACGGCCAGTTACAGCACCGATGCGACCGACAGCAGCACTGCCGGCAACTACCAGATCAGCTATACCGGCGGGCTAAGCAACACCCTCGGTTATGCCATTGCTGACAACAGCGCCTCCACAGGCGAGTACTCGATCATCGGCAATACCGTCCCAACCAGCGAGCAGCCGGTCGTGCAACCACCCTTGTTGGCGGCCGTCAGCACCGCCCAGACCTCAGTCACCCTGCCCAACTCGCCGAGCAGTGGCAGCCGTGCCATGAGCAATGCGGATGGCCTTTCCGCCAGCGCACAAACGGGCCTGGAATTCGTGGCAACCGACTCTGCCGATACACCCAACCAAACCACCCAGGGCGGCGCACAGCCTTCCGGCTTTATGCAGGTCTTTGTGGTTAATGGCGGTATCAATGTGCCGAGCGACTTCGAGGCAAGCACCGACGATGAAAACGGGGAGGGCATCTGATGCCCGGCTCGCCCGTCTACCGCCCTGCTCAGCATTCAGGAAGCGTTCGATCCATGGATAAATCTGTACCCCTCGGCTCGGCGCTATTCGCGCTCGCCGCACTGCTGGCCACTCCGGTACTGGCCCAGACGCCCCCGGACGCCGGGCGCATTCTGCAGGAGCAGGCACCAACGCTGGAGCAGCCCAAAGCCTCGCCCAACTTTAATTTTTCCGCCCCATCCAGCAGCACACCCCAGAGCGGTGGTCCACAGGTGCAACTACAGGGCATCCAGCTCAGCGGCAACAGCCTGTTCAGTGAGGCCGAACTGCTCGCCGTACTTGGCGCAACCACCGGCCAGTCCTATGACCTGGGCGGCCTGCGCCGCCTGGCCAATCAACTCACCGAGCACTACCGCGTTGCGGGCTACCCTTTCGCCCGGGTCTTCATCCCGGCGCAAAATCTGGCCGACGGCATACTGCATTTACAGGTGGTTGAAGGCCGCTATGGTCAGGTCAGTGCGCAGGGTGAAGGGCGCCTGGCTGAGCAGGCCGATGCCTTCCTCAGTGACCTGCAACCCGGCGCGGTGATTGCCAGTGACCAGCTGGAGCGCGCCACCCTGATTCTCGATGATCAGCCCGGCATCAAGACCACACCGATCATGCGTCCCGGCCAGGAGGTCGGTAGCGGTGATCTGCAGGTACAAGTCGAACGTGAGCCCTTGCTCAGTGGTGAGGTGGGTCTGGATAACCATGGCAACCGCTACACCGGTGAGCATCGCGGCTTCTTCAACCTGCGCGCCAACAGCCCCTTTATGCTGGGCGATCAGCTCAGCCTGCGCAGCCTCTATACCGAAGAAGGCATGTGGTACGGCAGCCTCGATTACAGCCTGCCGCTGGGCGGCTCCGGCCTGCGCGGCAAGGTGGGTTATGCCCATACCTACTACGAGCTGGGCAAGGAGTTCGCCGACCTCGATGCTCGCGGCACCGCCAAGGTCAGCAGTGCCGGCCTGAGCTACCCGTTGCTACGCTCGCAACGCGCCAACCTGGTAGTGAGCGCCACCTACCAACACAAGCAATTGCGCGACGAATACCACAGCACCGATACCCGTCTGGACAAGTCCAGCGACAGCCTGCCAGTCAGTTTGCAATTCGATCTACGCGACAGCCTGGGCGGGGGTGGCATCACCTTCGGTGCACTGACCTGGACCCCTGGTGAACTGCACCTCGACAGTGGTTTGCGTGCCGCCGACCGGCTCAGCGCGAAGAGCGCCGGGCGCTTCGACAAACTCAACCTGGACGTTGCCCGCCTGCAATTGCTGCCGGCCGGTTTCAGCCTTTACGGGCGATTCAGCGGCCAACTGGCCAACGACAACCTCGACTCCTCGGAAGACTTCGGCCTGGGCGGCCCCACGGGCGTACGCGCTTACCCATCAGGCGAAGGCTATGGCGATGAAGGCTGGCTGAGCCAGCTGGAGCTGCGCTATGCCATGGGCGCATTCAGCCCATTCGTCTTCCATGACAGCGGCCGGGTCAGCGTTGCCCATGACACCTGGCAAGCCGGCGACAACCATCGCAGCCTGTCCGGCGCAGGTGCCGGGCTGCGCTTTAGCCAAGGGCCTTGGCAAGCCGAAGCCACAGTGGCCTGGCGCACCGCAGGTGGCAAGCCGGAGTCCGACAGCCGTGACCGGGTGCCCACCAGTTGGCTGAGTGCGCAGTACCAGTTCTGAGGTGACCGGCTAACCCGGCTGCCCATCCACCCGCGCGGTGCAGAACATCACCGCGTAGTGACGCACGAACAGGGCAAAGGCCGTGATCCACAGCAAGCTGGACAGGCCCAGCCCGCTGGCCGGGGCAAACGGCACCAGCAGCACCCGCGCCACAACCGCCAACTGCAGACTGGCAAACGCCCAGCCCATCGCGACCGGCGGCTGCAACGGCCGCCCCGTATGCCCAAGGCTGACCCGCGCCAACATCGCCAGAATCGCCCCGCCGACCGTACCAAGCGCCAGGGCGTGATAGGCCAGGCTGGCGTTGTGCAGCCAACCGGCATGCCAGGCTGCCAAAGCCAGCAACGCCAGCGGTAGCCAGGCGTAGGCCAGGTGCAATGACCACAGCAGCGGCACGCGCCAGATTCCGTCGTTGTACCAGTGCCGCAGACGCAAACCGTGCAGCGCAGCCAGGGCCAGCAACAGCGGCAACATCCATAGCGATGGTTGCAAGGCAAGGCCACTGGCAAACAGCAGCGCCAGGCTCAGCGACAGCACCAGTACCAGCAGATCCAGCCGTGGTCTTGGGCTAGCAGGCGCAAGTTGGTTGAGGCCGCGCTGGGTAAAGAACGGAATCACCCGCCCGCCGATAATGCTCACCAGCGCCGCGATCAGCCATAAACCGGCCAAGGCCCCGCGCCGCTGCAATTCATCATCGCCACGCCACAGGCCATACAACAGCAACCACTCACAGCCGGCCATCAGCAACAGCACAACCACCAGCGGGTAATTGCGCCATTGGCGTACCTGCCACAGCTGCCGTCCCAGCAACAACGCCAACAGCGGCAGAAAGGGCAGCTGCACGACCAGCAGCACAGGCAACGGCACCCCGACCAACCAGGCCAGCCGCGCCAACAACCAGAGCGCGAATAACGCCGCCAGCGGCCAGCCACTCAGCCCCGGCCGCCCCGTCCAGTTCTGTACGGCTGTGAGCAGAAAGCCGGCGATGATCGCCCCGGCAAAACCGAACGGCAGCTCATGCCGGTGCCAGGCCAAACTCCCGCCCACCGGCTGCCAACCCGGCAGATAGCCCAGCAGCACCGCCGCCCACAGGCCAATCGCCAACACGGCAAACAACGCTCCACCGAGAAAGAACGGCCGAAAGCCCAGCCGCCACAGTGGTGCAATGGCCAGCTCCTGCTGGCGATCACGCAATTGCACAGCAAGGCTCCTGCTGCTTACGCAGATGCTGCTGCGCGGCCAGGCGCAGCACATAACCGAGCTTGAGCAGACCGGGGCCGATGATGGTCAACGAATGCGCCGTGACCAGGCTGCCCATGCTCAACTGCGCCTCCAGGCCATAGGCACCCAGCAAGCCGCTGAGCAACAGCAGCACGCCGGCCAGCAGCATACGGTTCGCCAGTTGCAGCACCCGCAAAGGGCAGGATAGATACGCCAACATAATCACCTCCCAGGCTGCTAAGCCTCTGTTTTAGCTATCCAGCGCACTGGCCGGGCCAAAGAACTCGTAATGGCTCTGCGCCGCCGGCACGCCGAGGCTGTGCAGATGGCGTTTGACCTGCGCCATAAACGGCTTGGGGCCGAGAAAGTAGGCATCCACATCGCGCTGCTCGGGCAGCCATTGCTCCAGCTGCTCCAGGCTAAGCAAACCTTCGGCATCACCCTGATCGCCCGCACGAGGCTCGCTGTAGCACACGTAATGACGCAGCTGCGGACGCTCGGCGCGCTGCGCCTCCACCCAGTCACGGAAGGCATGCACCCCGGCGTGACGCGCGCAGTGGATAAAGTGGATATCGCGACCACTGTCACGCGCCGCTTCCAGCATGCTCAGCGCCGGGGTGATGCCAACACCAGCGGTGATCAGCACCAGCGGCTTGGCCGATTCACGCAGAACAAAATCCCCGGCCGGGGCGAACAGCTCCAGGCTGTCGCCAACTTGCAGCTGGTCATGCAGGTAATTAGAGACCTTGCCGCCCATCTCGCGCTTGACGCTGATGCGGTACTCGCGGCCATTGCTCAAAGCCGACAGCGAGTAGTTGCGGCGCTGCTCACCGCCGTCCAGCAGCAGGCGCAGGCCGATGTACTGACCCGGCTGGAAGGCCGCCAGCGCGCCACCGTCGGCCGGCACCAGGTACAGCGAGACGATCTCCTCGCTCTCCTGCACCTTGCGGCTCAGGCGGAAACTGCGCGCCCCGCGCCAGCCACCCTCGGCATTGGCGTTGGCGCTGTAGGCCGCCTCTTCGGCACCGATCAGGATGTCCGCCAGCTGCCCATACGCCACGGCCCAGGCTTCGATCACCGCATCGGTGGCAACCTCCGCACCCAGTACTTCACGAATCGCCCGCAGCAGGCAGCTGCCGACAATCGGGTAATGCTCGGGGAGGATCTGCAGTGACACATGCTTGTTGACGATCTGTCCTACTAGAGGCCCCAGCGCATCAAGCCGGTCGATATGCCGGGCATACATCAGCACCGCATTGGCCAGCGCACGTTGCTGGCCACCACTGGCCTGGTGCGCCTGGTTGAACAGCGCACGCACCTCGGGGTAGTCGCTCAGCATCATCTGGTAAAAGTGCCGGGTCAGGGCCTCACCGCCGCTTTCCAGCAGTGGCACGGTGGCTTTGATCAGGGCGGTTTGGGCAGGGGTCAACATTCAGGCTTCCTCGTCAGGCGACACGCTGCACTTGCGCAGCGGTCCGGTTCATATCACTCTGACTATTACAGGAAGCGTGCCAATTATTTTATTGATATAAATCATAGACTTATAATCTGACGCGTCTTTATGACAACAAATGTTTCGAGTCTTAATGACTACTGACGTGTCCTTATGACAGCAAACCCACTGCTTACCGCGCTGATTCCCCTGGTCGCCGACCTGTCCCGCGAGTTGCCGGAAGCCGAACGCTATCGCCGCCTGCTGCAAGCCTTGCGGCAACTGCTGCCGTGCGACGCCGTGGCGCTGCTCAAGCTCGACGGCGACGTGCTGATTCCGCTGGCCGTGGAGGGCCTGAGCGCCGACACCCTCGGCCGACGTTTCAAGCTCGACGAACAGCCGCGCCTGCAGGCACTGCTGGCGCAACGTGGGCCGACCCGTTTTGCCACCGACTGCGAGATGCCCGACCCCTATGACGGCCTGGTCGACGGCCATCGCGGCCACCTGCCCGTGCATGACTGCCTCGGCTGTCCGCTGTATGTGCAGGACCAGCCCTGGGGCCTGCTGACCCTCGACTCGCTGGATCCGGCGAGCTTCGGCCGGGTCGATCTGGATAACCTGCAGGCCTTTGCCAGCCTGGCCGCCGCCACCGTGATGGCCAGCGAGCGGATCAACGCGCTGCTGCAACGCGCCGAGGATCAGCACCAGCTGGCCGAAGCCTACAAACAGGCCGCCGGCCAGCAACGCCCGCGTGAACTGATCGGCCAGAGCGCCGTGCACAAACGCCTGGCAGCGGAGATCGCGCTGGTCGGCAACAGCGAGCTAAGCGTGCTGATCAGCGGGGAAACCGGGGTCGGCAAGGAGTTGGTCGCCGAAGCCCTGCACGCCGCCTCACCGCGCGCCGCCAAACCGCTGATCAGCCTCAACTGCGCGGCACTGCCGGATAATCTGGTGGAAAGCGAACTGTTCGGCCACGTGCGCGGGGCCTTTACCGGCGCGCACAACGAGCGGCGCGGCAAGTTCGAGCTGGCCGATGGCGGCAGCCTGTTCCTCGATGAAATCGGCGAACTGCCGCTGCCCGCACAAGCCAAGCTGCTGCGGGTGCTGCAGAGCGGCCAGCTGCAACGGGTTGGTGCCGATCAGGAACAGCGGGTCAACGTGCGCGTGCTGGCCGCCAGCAACCGCGACCTGGCCGAGGAAGTGCGCGCCGGGCGCTTTCGCGCCGACCTCTATCACCGTCTCAGCGTCTACCCGCTGAAAGTCCCGCCGCTGCGCGAGCGCGGCCGTGATGTGTTGCTGCTGGCCGGCTACTTCCTCGAAGAAAACCGCGCCCGCCTGGGTCTGCGCAGCCTACGCCTGACCGCCGACGCACAAGCCAGCCTGCTGGCCTACAACTGGCCGGGCAACGTGCGCGAACTCGAACACCTGATCGGCCGCGCTGCGCTCAAGGCCCTGGCCAGTTGCAGCGAACGACCACGCATCCTCAGCATCGATAGCACCCATCTGGATTTGCCGACCAGCCAAGCCGCAACAGCACTTGCTACTCAACATACAACCGAGCCACACAATGGGCTGCCGCTGCGCGAGGCCCTCGACGCCTACAAGAAACAGCTGATCAGCCAGGCGCTTGCCCGCCACCAAAACAAATGGGCCGCCGCCGCCCGCGAACTGGGCATCGACCGCGCCAACCTGATCCGCCTGGCCAAGCGCCTGGGGCTGCAAAATTAATCCACCGACAGGCCCGCGAGGCACTACACAGCGGCGGTTCCGTAGCTAATCTTCAAAGCGGGCTAAACACTCGCTCGCGCGAAATGCTGAAAACCCACGCCACCAATAGGCAAATGCAATTTGCTGCCTGCGCCACAGAGGTAGCTAATGGCCATCATCCTGCTGCTCCCTCTGGAGAGCCTCCATGGCCGACGAAGCCAAACCGGACCGCATCAAAGTCGACGCAGCCAACCTGACCATCGGCATGTACGTGGTCGAACTGGACCGGCCATGGACGGACACCACCTTTCTCTTTCAAGGCTTTCGCATTCGTCAGCAACAGGACATTCGCCTGCTCCAGGAAGTCTGCAGTTACGTCTGGGTTGATGCTCGACAATCCGTCACCGTGCATGATCAGGTCACGGCCAATATCGCCCAACCTGAGGCGCTGCAACCCGTCATCGCCAAGGTCGACTTCAACCAAGAAATGCTCCAGGCCGCCCCCACCTGGACCGCCGCGCGCGAAGAGTCGTTACGGATTCTGCAGGCAGTCAAACTGGGCCAGGAGCTGGATGTCGAGGCGGTCAAAGCCGTCATCAAAGACTGTGTCGAAAGCATCCTGCGCAACCCTGCGGCGATGCTCTGGCTGGCGCGCATCAAGAACAGCGACGCCTACACCGCCGAACATTCGCTGCGCGTATCCATTCTCTCGATTGCCCTGGCCAAGGAGCTGGGCTTGCCGGTCTATCAGCTTGAGCAAATTGGCGTATGCGGCATGCTCCACGATGTCGGCAAGATCAAGGTGCCCAACGAAATCCTCAACAAACCCGGCGCGCTGACCGCGGAAGAGCTGTGCATCATGCAGAGCCACGCCGCTGAAGGGCGCAAACTGCTGATGAGCAACCAGCAGGTCACCGCCGCCACCGTCGACGTGGCCTACTCGCACCATGAGCGCCTGGATGGCCAGGGTTATCCGCGCGGCCTGAATGCCAGCAAGATCCCTTATTTCGCCAAGATCATCGCGGTGGCCGACAGCTATGACGCCATCAACAGCGACCGCGTGTACAGCAAGGGCAAATCCAGCCTGGAGTCACTGCGCATTCTGTTGGAGGCGGTCAACAGTCATTTCGACGAAGAGATTGTGGGCTGCTTTATCCGCATGGTCGGCATTTACCCGCCAGGGGAAATCGTCGAGCTGACCAATGGCGAGGTGGGCATCATCATCAGCTGCCCACCTGGCAACAAACTCAAACCCAGGGTGCTGCGCGTACTCGATGGGCAGAAGCAACCCTGCAAGGAAAGCATCATCGACCTGGGCAAAACTACCAGCGACCCCAGCGGCAAACCCTACCGCATCCACGAAGTACACAGCAGCGGCGCCTTTGGCATTGATATAGAGGCATACCGGCGTAAAGGCTTGGTGATCCCAAACACACTCTGAGAGTCGCCAAGGTATCGCCCTGCGTCACTCATCTGAGCCACTGAGCTACTCACCGCCTGCAGCTCGACAGTTATACCCGCTTGTTCTAGCGTCGCAGCTTGCACCCTATGCCAATGGTTTTTATGCGCCCAATTCTGCTCGCTGTGTTCGCTCTCTTGCTGTCGACGATGACGGCCGCCACTGAACCAGCCAACGTGATCTACCTGACAGCTTTCGCGGTGGACAACCCGGCAGACAACCAGCAGCGTGAGCGTGCGGCGCAGTTGGATGAGGCCCTCCTTCGGGCGCTGCAGGCTCGCCAGATTCAGGTCAAGCCCGTCAGTCAGCAGGCGGCATTGCCGACCCGCGGCTGGTTAGTGCAAGGGCAGGTGTCCAGCGAAGCCGGTCGGCGCCTGGTACGCACGGTTGTTGGCTTCGGCGCAGGTGCCAGCAATGTCGAAGCGCACGTCTGGCTCAGTGACCTTGCCGCCGAAGAACAGCAGCAACTGACAGCCCAGGACCGCTCCAAACGCCTGCCGGGCGCGCTGGTTACACGCAACCCTCAGCTGGCAGCGGCAAAATTCCTGCTGGAACGTCGCGCACTGAACCGCAACATTGATGAAGTGGCGGCCGATCTGGCGGACGACATCAACAAAGCATTGGCCAACGTGCACTGAGTGGCAGGCCCAGGGCGGTCCTGCCAACAAGCATCTGCAAACGGGCTTAGCCCTTGAAGCACTGAACGCCTGCGGTGCCTGGTTCAGCACATCGACAGAACGCGCGCCACATCAGGCAATGGCATGCAGCGATTGAGCAGACGGATCGATGTGGCCAAACAATGAACCGATTTTTCAACACCGGATCACTGGCAGAGCTCAAAAGACGGCAGCGCGCATAATCATTCAGGCAAAAAAAAGGCCTAGGTTTTCACCTAAGCCCTTGTTTTATATGGCGCACCAGGCGGGATTCGAACCCACGACCCCTGCCTTCGGAGGGCAGTACTCTATCCAGCTGAGCTACTGGTGCAGCGCGGGCGCAATCATACGCATGTCGCTGGCGGGCGTCCATGCCGCTGCCTTGTTCGTGATTCTGCACGGCAAGCGACCGCCAGCTGTCTATCCGTATAAATCCCTTGAATAAGGGCAATATTCCGTTAATTTTTTCGAACAGGCTATTGCCCTTTACCCCTCTTGACCCTAGGATTCGTTTGAGATTTCAAACGCTCTTGCTGAAATTGCGCCCGGTGCCCCTGCGCCTGCCAAGCACCAGCATGAGCCCTACAGATTAGGCCCAGCTGCGCTGCAGTACGGCACATTCGATGACACGTACCGATGCCAGGGTGTCGGAATTTAGGAGACTGCCATGCAACTGAAAGACACCCAGCTGTTCCGTCAGCAGGCTTATATCGACGGCACTTGGCTGGACGCCGACAACGGCCAGACCATCAAGGTCAATAACCCGGCCACCGGCGAAATCATCGGTACCGTACCGAAAATGGGCGCTGCTGAAACCCGTCGCGCCATCGAAGCCGCCGACCGTGCGCTGCCAGCCTGGCGTGCCCTGACCGCCAAAGAACGCTCGAATAAGCTGCGCCGCTGGTTTGAACTGCTGATCGAGAACCAGGACGACCTCGGCCGCCTGATGACTCTGGAGCAGGGCAAGCCGCTGGCCGAAGCCAAGGGCGAGATTGCCTACGCCGCCTCCTTTATTGAGTGGTTCGCCGAAGAAGCCAAGCGTGTGTACGGCGACGTGATCCCTGGCCACCAACCGGACAAGCGCCTGATCGTGATCAAGCAGCCGATCGGCGTCACTGCCGCCATCACCCCGTGGAACTTCCCGGCGGCGATGATCACCCGTAAAGCCGGCCCGGCCCTGGCCGCCGGTTGCACCATGGTGATCAAGCCCGCGTCGCAGACGCCGTTCTCCGCCCTGGCTCTGGTTGCTCTGGCTGAGCGTGCCGGTATTCCGAAAGGCGTGCTGAGCGTGGTTACTGGCAGCGCTGGCGAAGTCGGTGGCGAGCTGACCAGCAACCCGATCGTGCGCAAGCTGAGCTTCACCGGCTCCACCGAAATCGGCCGTCAGCTGATGGCCGAATGCGCCAAAGACATCAAGAAGGTCTCGCTGGAACTGGGCGGCAACGCGCCGTTTATCGTGTTCGACGATGCCGATCTGGATAAAGCCGTCGAAGGCGCGTTGATCTCCAAATACCGCAACAACGGCCAGACCTGTGTATGCGCCAACCGCCTGTACATTCAGGACGGCGTGTATGACGCCTTCGCCGAGAAACTGGCCGCCGCCGTGGCCAAGCTGCAGATCGGCAACGGTCTGGATGAAGGCACCACCACTGGCCCACTGATCGACGACAAGGCCGTGGCCAAAGTGCAGGAACACATCGCCGACGCCCTGAGCAAAGGCGCACGCCTGCTCGCCGGTGGCAAGCCGCACGCCCTGGGTGGCAGCTTCTTCGAGCCGACCATTCTGGTCGACGTGCCATCGAGCGCTGCGGTGGCCAAGGAAGAAACCTTCGGCCCACTGGCGCCGCTGTTCCGCTTCAAGGACGAGGCCGAAGTGATCGCCATGTCCAACGACACCGAGTTCGGCCTGGCTTCGTATTTCTACGCTCGTGACCTAGGCCGTGTGTTCCGTGTGGCGGAAGCCCTGGAATACGGTATGGTCGGCGTTAACACCGGCTTGATCTCCAATGAAGTCGCGCCGTTCGGCGGTGTGAAGGCCTCGGGCCTTGGCCGCGAAGGCTCGAAGTACGGCATTGAGGATTACCTGGAAATCAAATACCTCTGCCTGGGCATCTAACCCTGGCGAAGTAGCAATAACCCCGCCGAAGACGCACGAGAGCGCTGCGCCTTCGGCTTTATATGGACATAGCTGTGGCCGGGCGTGTTGTGGCAGTCGATCATCGAAAACTGCCAAACCGCCGCCGGTGACACATCCTTGAACCACGCCGAGATTAACCGGCGAATGAGGACATCATGAGCAAGACCAACGAATCTTTGATGCAACGCCGCACCGCTGCCGTTCCACGTGGCGTGGGCCAGATCCACCCGATCTTTGCCGAGTCGGCGAAAAACGCCACCGTCACCGACGTTGAAGGCCGCGAGTTTATCGACTTCGCCGGCGGCATCGCCGTGCTCAACACCGGCCACCTGCACCCGAAAGTGGTGGCAGCGGTGCAAGAGCAGCTGACCAAACTGACCCACACCTGCTTCCAGGTGCTGGCGTATGAGCCTTACGTTGAACTGTGCGAGAAAGTTAACGCACGCGTGCCAGGCGACTTCGCCAAGAAGACCCTGCTGGTCACCACCGGCTCCGAAGCCGTGGAAAACTCGATCAAAATCGCCCGCGCTGCCACCGGTCGTGCTGGCGTGATCGCCTTCACTGGCGGTTACCACGGCCGCACCATGATGACCCTGGGTCTGACCGGCAAGGTCGTACCGTACTCAGCCGGTATGGGCCTGATGCCGGGCGGTATCTTCCGCGCTCAGTACCCGTGTGAACTGCATGGCGTAAGCAGCGATGACGCGATCGCCAGCATCGAGCGTATCTTCAAGAACGATGCTGAGCCGCGCGACATCGCCGCGATCATCATAGAGCCAGTGCAGGGCGAGGGCGGTTTCTACGTCGCGCCGAAAGATTTCATGCTGCGCCTGCGCGCGCTGTGTGATCAGCACGGCATTCTGCTGATCGCTGACGAAGTGCAGACCGGCGCAGGCCGCACCGGCACCTTCTTCGCCATGGAGCAGATGGGCGTCGCCGCCGACCTGACCACCTTCGCCAAATCCATCGCCGGCGGTTTCCCGGTGGCGGGCGTGTGCGGCAAGGCTGAATACATGGACGCCATCGCCCCAGGCGGTTTGGGCGGCACCTACGCCGGCAGCCCGATTGCCTGCGCTGCAGCTCTGGCAGTGATGGAAGTGTTCGAGGAAGAGAAGCTGCTGGACCGCTGCAAAGCAGTGGGCGAGCGGCTGGTCACTGGCCTCAAGGCCATTCAAGCCAAGCACAACAGCATCGGCGAAGTGCGCGCCCTGGGCGCCATGATTGCCATGGAGCTGTGCGAAGGTGGCGACGTGCACAAACCCAATGCCGCGCTGACCGGGCAGATTGTTGCCAAGGCGCGTGAGAAGGGTTTGATCCTGCTGTCCTGCGGTACTTACGGCAACGTGTTGCGCGTGCTGGTGCCGTTGACCGCGGAAGATGCCCTGCTCGACCGTGGTCTGGCGATCATCGCCGAGTGCTTCGACGAGCTGGCGTAAGCCCGCTGCGCTCCCGGTAATACAAAAGACCCGCTTCGGCGGGTCTTTTGCGTTCTACGCCGGCACAGGCAATCCAAATGATAGCCATGTGCTATTAGCCAGCAGGCAAGCACCCCAGGCATCATCCCGCCAGCCCTGCGCCTAGAGCGCCTCAATGGCACTTTGTAGGACAACCAGACCGCTCTATTGCGGTATTTTCAGGCAAACTTACAAAGTTGACTAAAGACTCAGCATTTCGTCGGGCGACGCTGGTTTTAAAGTAACCAACCCGTACACTGCGCGCCGCCATATCGATGGCGCCATTATTTTGCCATCACGCTTTTCCCTGAGGTTTTCATGACTGCCCTGGCCAACGCTCCGGAGATTCTGATCGCCGAAGCAGACCCCTGGACTGCCGATCTACTCGTGCAACTGGTACTCGATGTACGCGCCGATGCGCGGGTTATAAGAGTCACCGACGGCGAGGCTGCACTGGCCAAATGCAAACGCCGTCTGCCGGCGCTGGTGATTGCCGATGGCGACCTGCCGGGCCTGGATGGTCTGGAGTTGCTGCGCCAGTTGCGCCGCCATCCACGGACTCCGGCGCTGCCGTTTATCCTGATCAGCAGTCGCCTGGATGCCAGCAGCGTACGCGCCGCGCGGCCGCTGGCACCGGCGGCCTACCTGGCCAAGCCGTTCAATGCCGAACAACTGCGCCAGCGCCTGCTTGGCATCCTCGGCAGCGCCACCGCCAGCGCAACAGCGGTCACGGCACCCTTGCTGGTCGACAGCCTGGATGATTACCTTAATGCGGTGCGCGAAGAAGGCCAAGGCGCGCCGTTGCTGGCCTCGGTACGCGACTCGGTGAGCCAGTGCCTCAACGGTGATGACAGCGATCTGCGCGAGCTGGAAGAGGTGTTTGCTCGTGACCCGCAGATCACTGCGCGACTGATCGCCGCCGCCAATAGCGCCGCGCAGCATCAAGGCGCACCCTGCCAGACCCTGAACCAGGCGCTGCCACGCCTGGGCCTGGCGCGTACGCTGAACCTGGTATTGGGCATGGCCGTGCAGCGCAATGCGCTACTCAGTGACTCGCGTCTGGCCGAGCTGGCCAACAGCGCCTGGGACAGCGCCCAACGCAGCGCAGAGCTGGCGCGCTGGCTGGCCAATGAACTGAACCTGGATGCCGAGCTGTGCTTTACCGCTGCGCTGCTGCACAACATTGGCGAGCTGGCTTTGCTGCGCAGCCTGCAGGATTGGCAGGACGCCGGCGGCGTATTGCGCGATGAGGATATTCACCAGAGTTTCCAGCAACGCGCCGCCAGCTTCGGCTCGGCGCTGCGCATCCGCTGGCGTCTGCCATTTGGCCTGCGCGAGCTGATCGCGGCGTTCTACAACCTCGGCAGTGGCGTATTTAGCCGCGAGGCGCTGGTGCTCAACCTGGTCTGCCAGGTTCTGCGCCTGCGCAGCAACCAGTCGCCCAAAGAGCTACGCGATGAGCGCTGTGTACGTATGCTGCGCCTGGACCTAAACCTGCTGGAACGCATGCCACTGGCTGCCGCTGCCTGACAGCTGCCGCAGCGAACACTGCTCAGGCCAGGATCTCAGCCAACAGATCAAAGACAATGCGAATACGCCGTGCCGTGCGCAGCTCGCGATGGGTGACCAGCCAGATCGGCAGTTGGAAGGGGCTGACATCCTCCAGCACGCGAACCATGCCCGGGGTTTCCCGCGCGATCTCCTCCATGATTGCGCCAATGCCCAGGCCCTGGCGGACCATTTCCCAGTAGGTCACGGAGTTGTCGGCATAACTGCGAAAGTTCGCGCTGCTGAGCTGCAGGCCTTTAGAGCGCATGTGCTGCAGGTAATGGCCGGCGCGGTCCATGCCAATAAAGTCGTGCTGTACCGCATCCTCGGCGGTACGCGGCAGACCATGTTCGCGCACCCAGCTTGCGGACGCGTAGAAGCAGGCGGAACTGTGCCGAACCAAGCGGCCAATCAGCTCCGGTTGTTCAGGACGCACATGGCGGATGGCGATGTCGGCCTCGCGGCGCAGCAGGTCGCTGACACCGTCCGAAGCGACCACCTCGACCTGGATGCCGGGTGCCGCCTCGCGGATCTGCAGGAGTATCTTCGGCATCAGGTACGCCGCCACGGCGTCGCTGGTGGCAACGGACACCACGCCCGCCACCTCTTCCGAACGCCCGGTCGCAGCCAGGCCCAGCTCATGTGCCGCCGCGCCCATTACGCGGGCATGGCCCAACAGCTCCTGCCCGGTGGTGGTCAGCGCCATGGTTTTGCCGACCCGCTCAAACAGCGTCACCCCCAGTGCCAGCTCCAGAGCGGCGACCTGGCGACTGAGGGTCGGTTGCGACTGCCCGAGCTTACGCGCGGCCGCCGACAGCGAGCCGGTCTCTGCCGTCTCGAGAAAGGCGCGCAACTGGTTCCAGTCGACCTTATCCATACGTAAATGCATATGTTGTCTGCAATTTATCGCAATACCCCGTGATGATACGCAAGGATAGCATCCGCACTGTGTTGGCTTTTGCCTTACATCCATGCACAGGACGCGCACCATGCACTCACCCATTACCTCTACCAGCGACCATTGCTCTGCAGCGGCAACACCGTCGGCCATGGCCGACAAGGCACGCTTCTGGAACCGGATTGCGCGCAAATACGCGAATGATCCGATTGCAGATCAGGCCGGTTACGAGCGGACGTTGCAGCGCGTACAAGCCTTGCTGTCTAGGGAGCATGAGGTGCTGGAAATCGGCTGTGGCACGGGCACTACCGCCCTGCGTCTGGCGCCCGCCACGCGGCGGCTACTGGCCACCGATGTCGCCGAACAGATGATTGCCATTGCAGGCGAGAAACTCGTCAGCCAACCCATGCCCATGCCACAGCTGCACTTCAAACTAGCCGACGCCGATGCGCCTACGGCCGAACAGGGTGCCTACGATGCGGTGCTGGCGTTCAACCTGCTGCATCTCGTGGCAGATCTGCCGCAGGCGCTGAATTCAGCCATCAACGCCTTGAAACCAGGTGGCTTGCTGATCTCGAAGACGCCCTGCCTGAATGAAATGAACCCACTGATCCCCAAGCTGGCCCTGCCGCTGCTGCGCGCCATCGGCAAAGCGCCGCCGGTGCTGTGTTTCGACGCCCACCAGTTACAGGCGGCCATGACCGCTCAAGGCCTGCAAATCCTGGCCGTCGAGCGCCATGGCAGCAAGGGCAAAGACTGGCGGGTGTTTATCGTGGCGCGCAAGCCCGGTGCCCCGCCGTTAGCGGCCTGAACAACGCCGCCTAGCGCGCCCTAACTAACGACTTTCACCGCCCGGACCTGCTGGTCCGTCCCTCTGTTGCACCCATAAAAAACATTGGAGCTTGCCATGTACCTTCGCTCAATCACCGCACTGACCACCGCGTTCCTACTGTCCGGCTGCGCCGCCACCATCAACCAAAGCGGCCTGGAACAGCGCACCGCCCAGGCCATCGGCCAACCCGTCGGACAGTTCAGCATCACCGAGCGCACCGAGGAAACCGGCGGACGCATCAACTACAACGTCAATACCAAGGATGGCGGCACCTACCGCTGCTATATGTACTCGGCCACCGGCTTCCAGAAGGCCATGAGCTTTGGCATGACGCCACATTCAGACGCCATCTGCACGGCCATGGCCGGTACGCCGGCCGCTAGCGGGCAACGTGGCAATACTTCCGGCAGCACCTGCAATGCCCTGCTGCAGGCGGCCGGACGCTGCTGAGTGCACCGGACTTCCCGGCCAGCCTCGGCCGGGAATGGCGCGGTCGTCCATAGAAAGGTTGATGCCATGAAACAAAGGCTGCCATTGAAAGCGCACGCCATCCTGTTCGCACTCGCCCTGCCGCTCACGACGCTGGCCTGCCCGATTGGCATGCAGTACGACGGCAACGGTTGCAGCCCGCCCTATCAATACAGCATGGACGACTGGATTCGCGAGAAGAACGAATACCTGGATTCACTGGGACCTAAGAACCGCGCGCCGGTGGTTCCCATGAGCCGCGAAGAAGTGGCCGAGATGCACAAACTCCAGGCTGAAAAAGATCAGCGCGATGCGGCCATGGCGCAGGAAGTCGCGCGAGGCGTCTGGTACTCCACGTCCAGCGACACACCGGAGGGCACGCTTTGCGTGGCGACTTTTGCCAAATTCAGCCGAGCGGACAATGGCAAAAGCGGAGGGGTTGTCAGCATTCTCGGTTTTCAACATCCCAAGCCAGATGCCTGGCTGATCTTTTACGGCACCGGCCTCCCTACACCGAAAACCGTAAAGAAAATCAAGCTCACCCTGCAGCAAGACGATGAGCCAGCGCAGACCGTACAGGTGTTCAACTACCGCCATGAACGAACGATCGGCGCGATCGCGTTTGCCGTACCTGACCTGAGCGCAGTGCTGAACGGTATGCGGGACCGGCAGCAATTCACCTTATCCATCGACGGTAAACCGCTCATGGCCCTGGCGTGGACCGATGCCGCACCTGTTATTCAGCAACTTCAGCAATGCGCGAAATAGCTCAGCGCTGGGAAGAGGGTTTATCCACCCAGACGGATCACTTAACGCCGCTATTGCGCATGACTTCATTCATCAACAAAACAGGACAGAAACATGAAACGACAAGGCCTTGCTGTTGCACTGGCAACCTTCACCCTTGCTGGCTGCGCCAGCAACCAGAATGTCCACCTGTACACGCCGGCAGAACAGGCAGGGATGACCGCAGACGGCGCTATCGCCACGATGCTGACGCCGTCCGAGTTGCCGGAATACTTTAGCCAGGCGGGTAAAGCGGCCAAACCAACAGGCCATGTCTCCTATTGCAATGCCGGCGCCCTGAGTGGTTCCGCCAGAAGCGACGCCCTCAAAACCGTGGCCGGGATTTGTGGTGCAGGGCAATACACCATTGTCCGCGCTGTACCGATGCTCGATGCCGTAAGCACCGCCGTAGGCACCAGCTGCACACGCTCGGAGATGATCATTTTCAGGTGCGACGACCAGCAACCTGCTCGCCAGTAGCATTGGTGTGGCCGGCATCGATGCGATGCGAATGCTGTCAGCGACGCTCGAGCACCAGCTGCATCTGCACGTCACCCTGAGTGCTGTCGCTTAGCTGAGTCAGTGGTTGCGGATGGCCGATGCAGTAGCCCTGGGCGTAGTCGAGGCCAAGCGCGCTTACGCAGTCGAGGGTGGCCTGAGTTTCGACAAACTCGGCGACTGTGCTCAGGCCCAGCTGGTTGGCGATCTGCTGCATCGAGCCAACCATGGCCTGGTTGATCGGGTCGCTCTCCAGACCGCGGATAAAGCTGCCGTCGATCTTGACGATATCCAGCGGCAGATGGCGCAGGTAAGCATAGGAGGCGAAGCCGCTGCCGAAATCGTCCAGTGCCACTTTCAGGCCCAGGCTGCGCAACTGCTTGATCCACTGCGCAGACACCCCCAGCTCGCCCAGCGCGACCATCTCGGTCACTTCGATGCACAGCTTGTGCGCCGGCAGGTTGTGCCGCAGCAGTTCGCCGTGGAGCATTTCATGGAAGTGCGCATTGAGCAGCGAACTGGCGGTGAGGTTGAAGTTCACCTGGGCCAGTTGCTGCACATGCCGTGGGTTATCCGCCAGCCATTGCAGCAAGCGCATCACCACCCAGCGGTCGATGGCGCCTAGAAAACCATAGCGCTCTGCCGCTCCGAGGAACTGCCCGGGGCTGATCCACTCACCACTGTGCGGGTCGTGGTAGCGCAGCAGCACCTCGTAACGCAGGCCGTCATCGCTGCTCTGCAAGGCCATGACCGGCTGATAGAACAGCTCGAAATGGCCCTGGTCGATGGCCTCGCGCAGGCGGGTGATCCATTGCAGCTGACGCTGATGCTCCAGCAGTACACCGTCATCCGGATTGAACTGCTGCACGCGGTTGCGCCCCAGGTGCTTGGCCAGCTGGCTGGCGCTGTCGGCCCAGTTCAGCGCGGTTTCCCAGTCGCTGACGCCGCTGCCGAGTTCCAGCAGGCCGATACTGGCCTGCACACGGAACGGCCGGCCCTGCCAGCTGAAGACGAACTGCTCGACACAATGGCGCAAGGTTTCCGCATGCTCCATCGCCACGTCGGTGTTGATCTCACGCAGCAGCACGGCGAATTCATCCCCGCCAATACGGGCCAGCTCGGCATGCCGGGGCAGGTGGTGGCGCAGGTGGCTGGACAGCTGACGCAACAGCTGGTCGCCCGCCGAATGACCGCAGAGGTCGTTGACCTGCTTGAACTGATCCAGGTCCAGGCTCAGCAAGTGACTGAAACGCCGCGTACCTTCGCCCTTGAGGCTTTCCCGCAGCAGGCGCTCCAGCTCGCGGCGATTGAGCAGACCGGTCAGCGAGTCATGTGCCGCCAGGTATTGCAGGCGCTCTTCCAGAGCACGGCGTTCGCTGAGGTCGACCACGATGCCTTCGATACAATCCTGGGTCGGGCGCAGATGCAGTGATAGATAGACCCAATGGCTCTGCCCGTCGAGGCCATGAATCTGACATTCCTGGCTGGTTGCCGGCTGCTCGTTGTGCAGTTGCGCCACGTGCTCGGCCCATTGTTCAGCACCCAGCAACTGCTGCATGGACAGCTCGCGGCTGTCCTGGGAGAGCCCCAATAGCGCGGTAAAACTGGGGTTGGCTTCAATCAGGGTGCCACTGCGGGTGCAGCGAAAAATCCCCTCACCGCTGCTGCTGAACAGTGCCTGGTATTGCTCCAGGTTACCCAGCGCCTGAGCCTTGCTCTGCAACAACGCACGGCGAATATGCTCCAGTTGCTTATCGAGGATGCCGCCAAACAGCAGCATGCTCAGCACCGGCAGGTAGGCGTGCATGTAATTGAAGCCCGGCGGCAGCGGAATCACCCCGCTGCGCCCCAGTGGCACCAGCAGCATCAGTAACAGGGCCGAGCTCCAGCACAGCAAGTAGCCGATGGCGTAAGGCCGGCGCTGGCGCACACCGAGAATCAGCAACAACAGCTGAAATGCTCCGTTGAGCAGAATCAGCACGTTCAGCGTCTGGTAGGAGCGAAAGTGGCCATAGCTGACGATGGTCCAGCCGCACACCAGCAGGGTCACAGCAAACAGCACGTTGCGTAGATGGCGCACACGGCCCAGGTCAAGTTTCAGCGAGCTGGCGAGGAACAAGCTGCTGAAGATCAACATGCCGGGGTTGGCCAGATTGGCCATCTGAGCCGACAACCACACCCACTGCGGCGCCAGCAGGCTGATCACGCCATGCAGGCTGGCGTTGTACAGCGCCACACTGGCCACCGTCAGGCAGAACCACACCAGCTGCGTCTCGCGCAGGGCGCTGTATTTCACCAGAAAGAACAGGGTCAGGCTAAGCAGCGCCCCCAATAGCAAACCGCTGCGCATCCAGTGCTCAGCCAGCAGCAGTGGGCTTTGCTCGGCCGCCACCAACTGCATCGGCACACTCACCGCTGAGCCGCTTTGCACTCGTAGCAACAAGGTATGTGGCCCTTCGCCGAGGCGCGGCAGGTTAAGCAGAAAATGTGGCGAGGGCGCGCCACGCTGGAGGAAGTCGCGGTGATCACCGCTGTAGAAGGGTGCGATCAGCCGTTCGCGGTCATACAGCCAGACTTCGATATCGTCGAGAAAAGGCCGGTCGATCATTAGATCGAGGCGTTCGGCCACCGGCGCATCGAGACGAAATGCCAGCCACCAGGCGCTGGCCGAATACCCCAGGCGCGGCAAACCATCAATCCGCCGGCCCTCGCTGACGATGCGCTGCTGCACCTCGGCAGCGGTCAGATTGCCGCTGGGGTCTTCCAGCACCAGGCTCGCGGGAACCTCCACCGGCTGCTTGAGCTGCTCGCTGCTGAGCACCAGCAATGGCAGCTCAGCGAACGCCTGGGCGCTGCCCAATGCAAAGCAGAGCAGGGCAGCCAGCAGTGGAAGGTTGAGCAGACGGTGCATCCTGGCGCCTCAATAAACTGCGAGGTGCGCCAAGGCTCAGGGTGAACACAGCTCGCCTGGGCGAGTTGACGCCCGGGAATTCTAGCTGAGAACTGGCGATTTGATTGCGCTGACGGTCTCACTCAGCTCCAGCAGCAGACCGGTAATCTGCTCGGCGCTCATGCTGAATGGATCAAAACGGTCGCTGGCTGAATATTTCAGGAACAACTCGCGGTTGGCCTGCTTGGCACCGGCCCAGCCCATGCTCCAGCTGCTGTAGCGGCGCATGCTGATTTCCGCGTAATCGAGAATGGTCAGGTCCTTGTGCCGGCTGTCGTCTGCCAATCGGTTGTACAGGGCGTTCACTTCTGCACGCGGGCCTTCCAGTGCTTGCAGAAAGATATCAGCGTTACAACAGAGTATCCCGGTCAGGCCTTTACCTGGATTGTTGCGCTGTGAACTGTCGAGAATCTCGCGGATCAACTCGGCTGAAACCGAATGACTGGCACGGCTGGCATAGGTAAGGCGAACTAACATAAGCGAATCCTCGCGGCAGCTGGCAGGGCAATATCTGCAGATTCTGCATTATTTGTACAAGATTTGTATAATAAATTGCGCAACATTCTTCTGCCCATCCGCGTAACAAAACCTCGCGGGCACTCTCTATAGTGGCTACTTAGCGGCAGGCATGATCAGCCGGCGCCCAGCATCAAGGAACCCAACACCGTGCATGCAATGTTGCCCTTGCTCGACCAACTGGCCTTCCCCGCCATCCGCCGTGGCCAATTGGAAGCGCTGCAGATCAACCTGACCTACCGCTGCAACCAGCGCTGCCTGCATTGCCACGTCAATGCCGGGCCGACCCGCACCGAGGCCATGACCGATGAAAGCCTGGCCCTGCTGCATCAGGTGATCGACGCCCACCCGGTGCACACCCTCGATCTCACCGGCGGCGCGCCGGAAATGCACCCGCGTTTTCGCGAGATCGTCAGCCACGCGCGGCGTGAAGGCCTGCGGGTGATCGATCGCTGCAACCTGACCATCCTCAGTGAGCCGGGTTATGAAGACCTGGCGCAGTTTCTCGCCGACCAGGGCGTGGAAATCAGTGCTTCGCTGCCTTGTTACTCACGCGATAACGTCGACAAGCAGCGCGGCGATGGTGTGTTCGACGCCAGCATCAAAGGCCTGCAACAACTCAATGCCCTGGGCTACGGCCAGCCGGGCAGCGGCCTGATCCTCAACCTGGTGTACAACCCACAAGGGCCGAGCCTGCCGCCACCGCAAGCGGCGCTGGAAGCCGATTACAAACGCCACCTGGTCGAGGACTTCGGCATCGTCTTCAACCACCTGCTGACCATCACCAACCAGCCGATTGCGCGCTTTGGCAGCACACTGGTCAGCAAGGGCCAGTTCAACGGCTATATGCAGCTGTTACGCGACAGCTATCGGCCGGAAAACCTCGAACCCTTGATGTGCCGCAGCCTGGTCAGCGTCGATTGGCAGGGCTACCTGTACGACTGCGATTTCAACCAGATGCTCGATTTGCCGCTGCAACTGCCAGAGGTGATCGGCCGTGATCGGCCGCACCTGCGCGATCTGCTTAGTGCAACACTGGCCGGCAACCCCATCGTGACCCGTGATCATTGTTATGCCTGCACCGCCGGCCAGGGCTCCAGCTGCGGCGGCAGCCTCACTTCTTAAGGATCGAAGCATGCAACCAACCAGTCTCACCGGGCTGTTCTTCTGGGGTTTTCTCGTGGTCTACGGCGCGCTGATGCTGGCCTTGTCGCCACGCGCCGTAACCCTGGGCGGGTTCTTTAATGGCGAGGACAACCAAGGCCGCAGCGCCAGCCCGTGGTTGATCACCTCGAGCATCTTTATCAGCTGGATCTTCGCCAAATCAGTGACCAACGCCGCCAATCTCGGCGCGACTTACGGCCTGGTCGGCGGCTTGGCCTATGCCATGTACTGGCTGTCGATTCCGCTCACCGGCTTTGTCATCTACCGCCTGCGCCGACGCTTTGCGGCCACCGGCCTGGTCAGCTTCTTGAGCAGCCATTACGGCCGGGGCGCTGCACTGGCGTTCTCGGCGGCGATTCTGATTCGCCTGTTTAACGAGGTGTGGAGCAACACCGCGGTGGTCGGCGGTTATTACGGTGACTCCGGCAGCATCGAGTTTATTGCCTCAGCCCTGCTCTTTACCGCCGTGACCCTGGCCTACAGCCTGCGCGGCGGGCTGCGCAGCTCGATCCTAACCGACGCGGCGCAAGCGGCAATCTTCGTAATTGCCCTGGTCTGGGTGCTCGGCCTGGTGCTGCCACAGCATTCGCCCAGCGAGCTGGCCAGCACCAGCAATTGGGCGCTGAATGCCGGTGTCGACCTGCTCCTGGTCGCCGGCTTGCAGGCCTTTAGCTATGGCTTCCATGACCCGGTGCTGACCGACCGGGGCTTTATCAGCGAGGAGAAGGCCATGCGCCGCTCCTTTCTGATCGCCGGCATTCTCGGCTTTATCGCCATCCTCGCCTTTAGCCTGATCGGCGTGCACGCCCAACTTACCGGCCTGGCCGCCTCGGACAACGTGCCTGCCGCTCTGGCCAAGAGCCTGGGCATTGGCGCGCTGCTGATCATGACCGTGGTGATGGTCTCAGCTGCCGGCTCGACCCTGGATTCGACCTTCTCCAGCCTGGCCAAGCTGGCCGGACGCGAGTTGCCGAAGCTGGCCGGGCGAGACCTCGGACAGAAAGCCATTGGCATCGGCATGGCGGTAATGGTGGTGTTCGCCCTGCTCGGTAACCTGCCGATGATCGCCGGCACCGATATCCTCAAGGCCACCACCATCAGCGGCACCATGGTCATCGGCCTGGCCCCGGTATTTGTTCTGCATGGCCTGACCACACCAACCAGGCTGGGCTTTCACCTGAGTTTCTGGACCGGCCTGGGCCTCGGCGTGGCCCTGACCCTGAACTGGATTCCGCAAAGCTGGGCCATCGGCGACGGTAAATACGCGCTGCTGCTCGGCACCAACCTGTATGGCCTGGGCCTCTGTGTGCTGGGTTATCTGCTGCCCGGTTGGTTGCTGCAGCGCCAAGCAGATAACGCCTGATGCGTGCTGGACGCGACTGCCCGCTGGACTACCGCCTAGCCCCTGATGCCTTTGGCGGTGACCCCGCATTCGAGTGTGAAACCCTCTATGTAGTCGGCGGACTCTATGGCAATCGCCAGGCCCTGGCCGCGCTGCAACGGCGCTTGGCCGCCGAGCCAAAAGCGCGCGTGGTGTTTAACGGCGATGCCCACTGGTTCGACCGCGACCCGCAGGTTTTCCAGCAGATCGAGCAGGGCCTTAGCGCCCATGTGGCCCTGCGTGGCAATGTCGAAACCGAGCTGGGCCGTGCCAACGACAGCGGTGCCGGCTGCGGCTGTGCCTACCCGATGACGGTGGATGAGGCGGTGGTCGAGCGCTCCAATACCATTCAGCAGGAATTGAATAAAACCGTGCAGGGTTTGCCCGGCATGGCCGAACGCCTGGCCGCAAGGCCGAGCACCGCACTGGTCAGCGTGGCCGGCCAGCGCGTAGCGATCAGCCATGGGGATGAGCAGTCCCTGGCTGGCTGGAGCTGCTCAAGGGAATCGCTCAGCGACTCGGCGCGCCAGCAGCAACTGGATGCCTGGTTTGCCGAAAGCAACGTGCAGGTTCTGGCCACCAGCCATACCTGCTCGGCGGTGGCCTTGAACCTTGAGCACGGCGCGCTGATCAATAACGGCGCGGCCGGGCTGCCAAACTTTGCCGGCGGCCGCTATGGCCTGCTAAGCCGTATCGCGACCACGCCACACCCGGCGGCGCTATACCGCTGCCAGCGCGATGGTCTGTTTATCGAAGCCCTGCCGCTGAACTACAACCACGATGATTTTCTCGCCGACTTCGACCGCCAGTGGCCCGCCGATAGTCCGGCGGCGTTGTCCTATCGTTCACGGGTGCTCGGCCAACTGACCGACCGCCCCGAGACTGCCCTGCTGGCCGGTTTTAGCCTGTGCCAAAGCCTTTGCGCCCTGGAGGCGCTGACTGATGAATAGCCGCAAACTCGCCCTGATGGGCCTGATCCTCGCGCTGCTGGGCAGCTTCTTTGTCTTCGACATCGGCCAGTACCTCAATCTGGAAACGCTTAAGGCGCAGCAGGCCGCGCTGAATGCTCAAGTGGCCGCGCAGCCCTGGCTAGCGGCAGGGCTGTTCTTTCTCGCTTACGTCGCGGTCACGGCGCTGTCGCTGCCCGGCGCGGCGCTGATGACCCTGCTGGCCGGCGCGTTGTTCGGCCTGCTCGAAGGTTTTGTCCTGGTGTCCTTCGCTTCCACCCTCGGCGCGACTCTGGCCATGCTCAGCAGCCGCTTTCTGCTGCGCGATTGGGTGCAAAGCCGCTTTGGTCAGCGCCTGGCTGGCATCGACAAGGGCGTGGAGCGGGAAGGCGCGTTCTACCTGTTTGCCCTGCGTCTGGTGCCGTTGTTCCCGTTCTTTCTGATCAACCTGGCCATGGGCCTGACCCGCCTGCCGGCGCGCACCTACTGGTGGGTCAGCCAGCTCGGCATGCTGCCCGGCACCCTGGTTTATGTGAACGCCGGACGCGAGCTGGGCCAGCTGGACTCCCTGGCCGGCATTCTCTCGCCGGGGCTGCTCGGTGCCTTTGTGCTGCTCGGGGTATTCCCGCTGATCGCGCGCAAGCTGCTGGGCCTGATCCAGGCGCGGCGGGTGTACGCCGGCTGGCATAAACCGAAGACGTTTGACCGCAACCTGCTGGTGATCGGCGCGGGTGCCGGTGGCTTGGTCAGCGCCTATATCGCGGCGGCGGTGAAGGCCAAGGTCAGCCTGATCGAAAAACACCAGATGGGCGGCGACTGCCTGAACACCGGCTGTGTGCCATCCAAGGCGCTGCTGCGTTCGGCCAAGCTGGCCAATGAACTGAAAAAGGGCCCGGCATTGGGCTTTACCGGCGTGCAGGGCACGGTGGATTTCCCGGCCGTGATGCAGCGCATCCAGCGGGTGATTGCCGACATCGAACCGCATGATTCGGTGGAGCGTTACACCGGCCTGGGCGTCGAGGTGATTCAGGGCGAAGCGAAGATCCTCTCGCCCTGGAGCGTGGAAGTGAATGGCCAGACCCTGACCAGCCGCAACCTGGTTATCGCCGCCGGCGCGCGGCCACTGGTGCCGAAAATTCCTGGCCTGGAGCAGGTGCAGAGTTACACCTCGGACAGCATCTGGAGCCTGCACGAACAGCCGCGCTGGCTGCTGGTGCTCGGCGGCGGGCCGATTGGCTGCGAGCTGGCCCAGGCCTTCCAGCGCATCGGCAGCCAGGTGATTCAGGTGGAGCTGGCCGAGCGCCTGCTGCCGCGCGAGGATGCCGATGCCAGCGAGTTGGTACTGAATAGTCTGCGTGCCGACGGTGTGGATGTGCGCCTGCAACATCGCGCCGAACGTTTTGAAGTGGTGGATGGTGAACAGCGCATGGTCGCCCGCCGCATGGACACCGGCGAGGAGGTGACCATCGCCTTCGATGGCCTGCTGCTGGCCCTCGGCAGGGTGGCCAATGTCACGGGTTACGGCGTCGAGGAACTGGGCCTAACGGTGCGGCCTAACGGCACCCTGGAAACCGACGAATACCTGGCTACGCGCTTCCCCAATATCTACGCGGTGGGCGATGTCACCGGGCCCTACCAGTTCACCCACGTCGCCGCGCACCAGGCCTGGTATGCGGCGGTTAATGCGCTGTTCTCAGGTTTCAAGCGCTTCAAGGTGGATTACCGGGTGATTCCTGCCTGCACCTTTACCGACCCCGAAGTCGCCCGCGTCGGCCTCTCCGAAGGCGAAGCCAAGGCGCAGAACATTGCCTACGAGGTGACCCGCTACGGCATCGATGACCTCGACCGAGCCATCGCTGACGAGGCCGCCCACGGCTTTGTCAAAGTACTGACCGTACCGGGCAAGGATCAGATTCTTGGGGTGACCATCGTCGGCGAACACGCCGGGGAGCTGCTCGCCGAATACGTGCTGGCGATGAAGCATGGCCTGGGCCTGAACAAGATTCTCGGCACCATTCACACCTATCCGACTATGGCCGAGGCCAACAAATACGCAGCCGGCGAATGGAAACGCGCCCATGCGCCGCAAGGCCTGCTGCGCCTGGTCGAGCGTTTCCATACCTGGCGCCGCAGCTGATGCGCGGGTTACTGCTGGCGCTGCTGGTACTGACGCCGCTGGCCCAGGCCGAAAACCAACTGACGCCCTGGACGGCTGGCCCGCCCGGCGGCGAATGGTCGGTGCCCTGGCGCCTGGCGGATATTCCCAAACTCAAAGCGTCCGTAAGGACCCTGGTCGAGCAGGACGGTCAGCCGGTGCTGCGCATTCAGGCTGATGCTGCGGCCGGCGGCCTGCTGCATCCGCTGGACCTGCCCGGCGATCAGCCCTGGCAACTGAGCTGGCAGTGGCGCACTGAGCGCAAACTGGAGCAGGCGCGCTTCGCCACCCGTGAAGGTGACGACTACGCGGCGCGGGTCTATGTGCTGCTGGATTACCCGCTGGATTCGCTGAGCTTTGTCACCCGGCAGAAGCTGCGCCTGGCGCGCACCTTCTTTGACCCCAACCTGCCGGCGGCGACCCTCAGTTACGTCTGGGACAACCGTGCCGCACCCGGCACCCAGGCGCGCAGCGCCTACACCGAGACGGTAGAAATGCGTGTACTGCGCGGCCCCGAAGCGCCAACGGGGCAATGGCTCAGCGAGTCCCGCGACCTGAACGCTGACGCCATCGCCGCCTTTGGCAGCGCCCCGCGCAGGATTCTTGGTGTAGTGTTTGCCGCCGACAGCGACAACACCGGGGAGTTAGCCGACAGCTACTTCGCCGCGCCGCACTTGCAGCGCGGCAAGTGAAGCCTCAGGCCGTTTGCGTCTGCTGAGCAGGCTGCTTATCGGCCTGAAGCGTCCAACGATTGGCGCGGGCAAAAGTGCCGAAATCGTTGAAACGCACGCCGTGCTCACGCATCACCTTATGGGCGAACGGCACGCTGAGCTGGCGGATGTAGAAGGGCTCCTTGACCACGAAATGGTGGATCGCGTGGCTACTGCCAAAGTTGCAGCAGAACGCCTGCAACGGCCACAGCCACCAGGGGTTGAGCACCTGGGTCTGCTGGATCACGTTGCCCGCCTCGACATCGCCGTAGTAATGCATGTTCGAGCTGACAAAGTGCAGACAAAAGGTGCGCAGCACATTAGGGCCGACCAGCACCACCACAGCACTGTTCACCACCTCCATCACCTGCAGGGTGGTCGCCGACCAGGCCACAGGCGCGCCCAGCGCAGCGGCTGTGACGTCGATCAGATGGAAGCCGAGGAACACGTACCAGGTGCCCCAATTGAGCAGACCCAGCGGCGCGTAAACCTTGAGCGTGCGAGTCAGAATCAACCGGCGGTGCTTGGGATTGCTCGCCCGCAGCCAGCGAATAAACGAACTCATCATGTTGTCGCCAACCATCAGCAAGCGGGCAAAGCCCCAGGGCTCGCCGTTGGTGATGGCGCGCTCCTCCGTATCCTGCTCGCTACCCGACACCTTGTGGTGGTTGAGGTGCAAATGACGACGCACCCAGGGGTTGATCGTGCTCGGCCGCGCCAGCCAGACCAGCGCCAGCATCAGGTTGTGTGGCACGCGCTGCGTGCGGAAATACATCGAGTGGATCAGGTCGTGCTCCAACTCGTGAGTCAGCGAGGCGAAGAAGGCGTTCAGCAGCAGGCAGGCCCACCACGCCAGGTAACCGCCGAGATACAGCGTCGCCGAGCCGATCATCCCGGCCAGGGCGAAGGTGAGGATGCCAACACCGATGGCGTTCTGGTGCTTGAGGAGAGGGAAGCGCTGGCGCAGTTCGACACCGTGGGCCATGACCTGTTGGCGGATCAGCGCGGCGCGTTGCGCGTCATTTAATGCAGCAGTGCTTGCAGGGGAGTGGGACATGCCTACATCCTCTTGTTGATGAAGGCGCCACTGTGCCGCGAAGCCCGGACCTGCGCCTGACCCTGAACGCCAACCTGTTGACCGGACCCGCCAATCTGCATGACCGCCGAACCCACAACCCTGGCCAGTTGGACCCGTGCCCTGCGCAAGCAGCTCGACGCGCTGGGTCTCGACAGCGCCGCGTTGTGCCAGGCCGCCGGGCTGCAGCCAAGCCTGCTCGACGACCCCAACGCGCGCTGCCCGCTGTCCATCACCACCCGCTTGTGGCAACTGGCGGTTGAGGCCAGCGGCGACCCGGCACTGGGCCTGAAAACCTCGCAGTTCGTCAGCCCGACCACCTTTCACGCCCTGGGTTACGCGCTGGTCGCCAGCAGCAGCCTGCGCGAAATGTTCGAACGCATCGTGCGCTACCACCGGGTGGTCAGTGATGCCCTGGAGCTGGAGTTGCGCGAGGCCGATGACTACTACGAATTCTGCTTTCGCGTGCCACCCGACAGCCCACCACCGGCGGCCGAAGCGCTGGATGCCTTTGCCGCAATCTATGTGCGCAGCTGCCGCAACCGTCTGGGTCGCGACTTCGCTCCACTGGCGGTACAGCTGCAACGGGCAGCGCCTGTGGATGCGCAACCCTGGCATGCGGTGTTCCGAGCGCCGGTGTTGTTTGCCGCGCCAGAAAACCTGCTGCGCTTTCCCCGCGCCGCCTTCGAACAACGCCTGGACGACGGCAACCCGGAGCTGGCCGCACACAATGAAATGGTGCTCAAACGCACCCTCGAACAGCTGCAGCACGCCACCTGGACGCACAAGGTACGCGCCTGCCTGCAAGCCCAACTACCGGATGGCGAACCCTCCGCCGAACGCATCGCCCAGGCCCTGCACCTGAGCCTGCGCAGCCTGCAGCGCCACCTGGCCGATGAAGGCGGCAATTACGAAGGCCTGCTCGCTGATACCCGCCACAACCTGGCACTGCAGCATATGCGCGACCCGCGCTGCTCGATCAGCGAAATCGCCTACCTGCTCGGTTTCGCTGACACCAGCAGCTTCAGCCGCGCTTTCAAACGCTGGACCGGACAAGCACCCAGCCATTACCGCGAAGGACTGAAACAGCCATGAAGCATTACGACTTGCTGCTGATTGGCGCCGGCCACGCCCACCTCGGCGTGCTGCGCCGCTGGGCCCTGGTCGAGCGGCCGCCGGGGCGCATTGCGTTGCTCAGTGCCGGGCCGGTGGCCTGGTACTCGGGCATGCTGCCGGGGCTGTTGGCTGGGCGGCATCGGCCGGAGGATTGTCAGGTCGAGCTGCAGGCGCTGTGCCGGGCGGCCAAGGTCGAGTTGATCATCAGTCCAGTGGAGAGCCTGTCCGCCGCCCAGCAGCAGGTGCAACTGACCGATGGGCAAACCCTCGACGCCAGCTGGCTGTCGCTGAATGTCGGTGCCCAGGTGGCCCGCCCGCCGCAACAGGGCGATGCGATGCAGCTGCTGGCGGTCAAACCCTTCGCGGAATTTCTTGATGGCTGGCAGCGCTGGCAGGCTACGCCGCAGCCCTTGGCGATTCTCGGCGGCGGCGCGGCGGGGGTTGAACTGGCGCTGGCCTTGGCCGGCAAAGTACCGCAACTGGCACTGTTCTGCGCCGGGCATCTGCTCGATGGGTTGTCCGCTGGCGTGCGTCTGCGCGCCCTCGGCCATCTTCGCCAGCGCGGCGTGTGGGTGCGCGAGGATTGCCCGATCAACCGCATCGAGGACGACTGCCTGCTCAGCGGCGACGAACCGGTCTGGCGTGGTCAACGACTGCTGTTGGCCAGCGGCGCCAAAGCCTTTGCCTGGCCTGCGCACAGTGGCCTGGGCTGCGATGAGCAGGGCTTTGTCTTGATCGCCCCCACGCTGCAGAGCTACACCCACCCAACGTTTTTTGCCGTGGGCGACTGCGCCAGCCTGCCCGGCGCACGCAAAAGCGGGGTGTATTCGGTACGGCAGGGCCCGGTGCTGGCCAGCAACCTCAACGCCGCGCTGCGTGGCCTGCCACTCAAACGCTACCGGCCGCAACGACAAAGCCTGGCACTGCTGGCCACCGGCGACGGCGGCGCACTGCTGGATTGGCATGGGCACAGTGCCGGCGGGCGTTTCTACGGACGCTGGAAGGATTTTCTCGACAAGGGCTTTATTCAGCGCCATCGCCTGTAAGGACTGATCCACCTGCGACCAAAGTGCCATGGCCCTGAACCGCCATGGGTGCTCGAATCAACCTCCCACCAAAGGTTGGCCGCAGGGAGCGTCACCCGCTATGGTCTATAGATTCGCCGACAGCGGCCGATTGCCTACCCAGGCATATCCAGCTGCGCGCAAACAGGTTCCAGCAGGCATGGCCCGCCCACTGCAAAGCGGCGCGCCACAGGCAGTTTCTGGTGTTGGTTCGGCCAGAATAAAAATAACGAGGTTTGTCATGCGCTCTGCGTTTATTACCTATCCCAAGGCCTGCCTGCTGCATGCCATTGGGCTAGCCGGGTTGATGGTGACGTACCAGCAGATCCAGCTGCCCTGGTTTATCAGCATTCCGTCCTTTCTGCTGCTGGCCCTATGGCCGTGGCTGGGGCCCTGGCAGCGCCAGCATGAAGAGCTGCCAGCTTCTACCGATGCGCCGCATGAGTCGTTCAGCACCCTGAGCCAGAATCTGTCGCGACACACCTGTCACAACGCCCTGGCCGCCGCCGAAGTGGCCCACGCCGCGCAGCAACTGGCCGGCAAACTGCAATCGCAGCTCAGTGCCACCGAGCAGATCAACCAGGCCGCCGAGGCCATCACCCATACCGAACAGGACAACGCCCAGCGCGCCGAGCAAACCCTGCTGGCCGCGCAGAGCGTGCGGCAAGACAGCAGCAGCGGGCAGCAGGAATTACGCCAGGCCATTGATGCCATGCAGCACCTGAGCGCGCAGACCGCCACCAGCCGCGAGCTGATTGACGGCCTCAGCGCCCGCACCGAGCAGATCGAGAAAGTCACCCAGGTAATCCAGTCGATTGCCAGCCAGACCAACCTGCTGGCGCTCAATGCCGCCATCGAAGCGGCCCGCGCCGGGGAACTCGGCCGTGGCTTTGCCGTGGTTGCCGATGAGGTGCGCAACCTGGCCGGGCGCACCAGCAGCGCCACCGAGGAAGTCGGGCAGATCGTCAGCGATATACGCCAGCAGAGCGCGGCGGTGGTCAGCCATATGCAGCAGCAGGCCGAACAGCTGACCCTGGCCGCGCAGCAGGTTGAGCACACCGGCGCGCAACTGCAGGGGATTGCCGAACTGGCGGCGGATGTGGAAAGCCAGGTCAGCCAGATCGACAGCGGCACCCGGCAGAATCACGAACGCCTGGCCGAACTCTCGGTAGCCGTCGGCCAATTGCGCGGCGATGTCGGCGACAGCGAAGGGCAGACCCGCCAGCTCAGCAGCGCCGCCGAGCGTTTAGTCGCGCAGGCCGAAAGCGTCAGCGAACAGCTCGCCGAAGTCGGCCTGGATGACTACCACCAGCGCATCTATGACCTCGCACGTGGCGCGGCGGCGCAGATTGCCGCGCAGTTCGAAGCGGATATACACAGCGGCCGGATCAGCGCCAGTGACCTGTTCGACCGTCATTACCAGCCGATTGCCGGCAGCTTCCCGGCCAAGTACAAGACCCGCTTCGACAGCTACGCCGATCAGGTGCTGCCAGCCATTCAGGAGCCGCTGCTGAGCCAGCACGAAGGCCTGGTCTTCGCCATCGCCTGCACCGCCGAAGGCTACGTGCCAACCCACAACAACGCCTTCAACCACCCACCCTGCGGCGACCGCGCCGTGGACACCCTGAAAAGCCGCAGCAAACGCCTGTTCAACGACCGCACCGGCATCCGCTGCGGCAGCCACCAGAAGCCGCTGCTGCTACAAACCTATATGCGTGATACCGGCGAACTGATGCACGACCTGTCGGTGCCGATCATGGTTCAGGGCCGACACTGGGGCGGCCTGCGTCTGGGTTACAAGCCAGAGCCTTGATCGCTCTACCTGTGCACGCAAGCACCCCTGGCTGAGGACGGCGTCCACCGCTCCACATCGCCTCGGTAATGGCTGTACGGCAGAAACAAACTTTTGAATTATCGAGTCATCTTGGAGTTCTTAAGTTGTACGCCATTAACGGGCCTTCGGCCCTCAAGGAACACACCATGAAGATTCTGCTGGTACTGACTTCTCACGACCAACTGGGCAATACCGGACACAAGACTGGCTTCTGGCTGGAGGAATTCGCCTCGCCGTACTACGTGTTCAAGGATGCCGGCGCGCAACTGACCCTGGCTTCGCCCAAAGGCGGCCAGCCACCGCTCGACCCGAAAAGCGACGCCCCTGATGCACAGACAGCCGCCACCGAGCGCTTTCGTGCTGATCCGGCAGCGCAGCAGGCACTGGCCAACACCGTGCCACTGAGCCAGGTGAAGGCCGATGATTTCGACGCCGTGTTCTACCCGGGCGGCCATGGCCCACTGTGGGATTTGGCCGAAGACCGCGCCTCCATCGCCCTGATCGAACACTTCCAGGCACAGAACAAACCGGTGGCGGCGGTCTGTCACGCTCCGGGTGTGCTGCGTCATGTCAAAACGGCCAACGGTCTGCCGCTGGTCAGCGGCAAGAAAGTCACCGGCTTTAGCAACAGCGAAGAGGCTGCGGTGCAGCTAACCGACGTGGTGCCATTCCTGGTGCAGGATATGCTCATCGCCAACGGTGGCCATTACACCAGCACGAACGATTGGCAGAGCCATGTAGCCATAGATGGCCTGCTGATCACCGGGCAAAACCCGGCCTCATCGGATGCCACCGCCGACGCGCTGATCCACCTGCTCAAGCAGGCCTGAAGCAGACCGGGTGAAAGGGGTGACCATGCAACTGAATGCCGACTTTAGTCAGCGCGCCTTGATCCGTCCGGCCGACAGCCCCTGGGTGGCTTCACCCATGCCAGGGGTGGAGCGGCGCATGCTGGACCGCATCGGCGAAGAGGTAGCACGCGCCACCAGCATCGTGCGCTACGCGGCAGGTTCGCGCTTCAGCGAGCATCACCACCCCGGCGGCGAGGAGTTTCTAGTGCTCGACGGAGTGTTCTCCGATGAGCGCGGCGATTACCCCGCCGGCACCTATGTGCGTAATCCCATTGGCAGCCATCATGCGCCCTTCAGCCGCGAAGGCTGCACGATCTTCGTCAAACTCATGCAGTTCGATGCGGCTGATGATCAACCCGTGGTGATCGACAGCACGCAGGCGCAATGGAGACCCGGCCTGTTGCCGGGCCTGCAAGTGCTGCCATTGCACCAGCACGGTACCGAGCACGTGGCGCTGGTGCGCTGGGCCCCCGGCACCTATTTCACTGCGCACCGGCATTGGGGTGGCGAAGAAATCCTGGTGCTTGAGGGCACGTTTCAGGATGAGTTCGGCGACTATCCCGCCGGCAGCTGGCTGCGCAGCCCACACCTGTCACAGCACACCCCGTTCAGCGAGGCAGGCTGCCTGATCTGGGTGAAAACCGGGCATTTGCCGGACTAACCGCCCGCCGCCATCAGACGCTTGTACTGACGGGTGCGCTGTGCGCTTTTCAGCTGCCCCAACAGCAGTGCGCGCAGCGGTGAGACCCCGGCATGGGTGTGCTTGCCCCGGCTGAGCTGAAGCAGCTGGAATTTCACCACCGCCAAGTAAGCCAGAGAAGCCAGCGCCTTGTTCTTCCAGCGGATCGGCGCCAGTTCTGCACTGCTGGGCTGCCCGGCCAGCCACTGCTTGGGCAAGGCCGGCTCAATCGCCAACGCCGTGGCAATCCCGGCCATGGCCGCGCCGCTGGCCAGTACCTGCTCAACCACCGGCAAGCGGCGAATCCCACCGGTAACCATCACCGGCATCTTCGCCACAGCAGCGATCTCACCGGCAAACTCGAGAAAGTACGCCTCACGCGCCAGGGTGCGGCCATCGCGGGCATCACCCTGCATGGCCGGGGCTTCGTAGCTGCCGCCGGACAGCTCGACCAGATCAACCGCCTGTTCATTGAGCAGCTGCACCACGCGCTTGGCATCGGCCGCATCGAAGCCGCCGCGCTGGAAATCCGCCGAGTTGAGTTTGACCGACACGCAGAAGCTCGGCGCCACCACTGCACGCACCGCCTTGACCACTTCCAGCAGCAAGCGCGCGCGGTTTTCCAGCGAGCCGCCCCAGCGGTCACTGCGCTTGTTGCTGATTGGCGAAAGAAACTGGCTGAGCAGATAACCGTGCGCCGCGTGGATCTGCACACCGCTAAAGCCGGCCTGTTCGGCCAGTTGCGCGGTGCGCGTGAAGCGCTGAATAAGGTCCTGAATTTGCGCCTCATCCAACGCCTTGGGCACTGGAAAAAGCTTCGACAGGCCGCCCAGCTCCAGAGCCACGGCCGACGGCGCGACAGTCTGTTGACCCAGGCTGGCCTGCATCTGCCGGCCCGGGTGGTTGATCTGCACCCAGAACTGCGCGCCCTGGGCACGGCCGATACGCGCCCACTCGCGAAATTTGTCCAGCTGACGGTCATCTTCCAGCACCACGCCGCCGGCATCGGTCATGGCACGGCGGTCGACCATCACATTACCGGTGAGCAACAAGCCGGCGCCGCCCTCGGCCCAGGCCTGATACAGACGCAGCAGACCGGCGGACGGGCCCAGGCTGGCGTCGGATAGGTTCTCCTCCATCGATGCCTTGGCAATGCGGTTGGGGATGGAGGTACCGTTTGGCAGTTGCAGCGGTTGGAAGGCAGTCATGGCTTGCTCCAGGGGTGGCAGATGGAGCAAGGCTAAGGTTAAAGTCAGCTTTAAGGTCAATACCCCGGAGCACAGATTATGAAAATTGGTGAACTGGCCAGCCGCAGCGGTCTGGCTGCCTCGCGTATCCGCTTCTACGAGGCCAGCGGGCTGATCAGTGCCCAGCGTCAGGCCAACGGTTATCGCAGCTATACGGAACAGACACTGCAAGCCCTGGGCATTATCAGCTGCGCGCAGCAGACCGGTTTCAGCCTGGAGGAAATCCGCCACCTGCTGCCCGATGCCAACGCCGAGGGCTGGGCGCATGAGCAGATGCTCGACAGCCTGCAACGCAAGGTCGTCGAGATCGAGGCGATGCAACAGCGTCTGGCGCAGAACAAGGCGCAGCTGCTGAACATCATCGCCACCATCGAGAACAAACCAGAGGGCATGCCCTGCACGGAAAATGCCGAGCGGGTGCTCGCCAATCTACGTGACACGCGCGCCAGTCAGTAGGTCCATACCTGCCGTCTGCTGCCGGCGGAAGCCGGCTAGCCGCGCGCCTATACTCAAGCCACAAGGGGAATAACTTCAGCACTCCATTGGAGTAGGGGCTGGCACTCAGCAGGCGGAGGCTTGCCATGTCGAGTCCGCGCGTCGTTCTGCTCGTCCTGCTGCTGGCAGTGGCGGGCTGCGCCAGCGATCCGCCGATTCAGGTAAGTGCGAGTACCTGGCAGCAGGTCGACCGCGACATCAGCGTGCTGTCACGCAGCGCTGCGCAGCAGGCACGCGAGCATGCCCTGCTGTCGATGGAGCAGTGGATGGACCTGGTCTACCAACAGACCGACGAGGCATTTATCCCCTGGTTTTCCGGCTACTGGACCCAGCAGTGGATGAGCATCAAGGTTTCCTGGTACCGCCTCAGCAGCGGTGGCGCGAAGGAGCCAAGCGTCAGGCGCCTGGCCTTGTACCTGCAAGAGCAATACCGCGAGCGCGTGCTGGAACCAGTCGCCGAGACCGACGATCCGCAGCAGATCATGGCGCGCAGCACCTGGCTCTACATTCAGCACCTCGATGAACACCTGCCGCGCATTGCTCAGCAGCATGACCTGCCACGCGAGCAGTTCCAGCAGCGCCTCAGGGCCATCCCCGCCATTACTCAGGCACCCGGCGCATCGCTGTATGAGCTGCTGCACGCTGAACCGCTCATCGAGTTGCCGGCCTATAGCGCCTTTATCGAACGCATCCGCAACGCTCCACGCGGCCTCGGCGACTGGTCGGCGGACCCAGGCATTTCCGCCGTTGCGCAACAGACCAGCGAACGTCTGGTCGACGACCTCGCAGTCAGCGGCGCGGCCGGTGCCGTATCCGCACTGATCGGCGGCCCCGCCGGCACTACGGTGTCCCTCGGTGTGGCGCTGTTTACCGCCGTCTCGCGGGAAAGTACCCGGCCGGCCAGCGAGGCGCAGTTGCGCAAGAACCTCAACGCCGCCTTCGATGATGAGTGGCTGGAGCTGATGCGCAGCACCGAGCATGGCGTGCTGGCGGGCGTACACCAGCTGTCCGGGCAGATCGAGCGGGGCCTCAGGGTACCGTTTCGCTATCAGCCATAAGCCTGACCCGCGCCCATGATTGTTTAGCCAACAGCAATCTGAATATGTGAAAAACACGATTTAACCAACACTCGCCAGCATGCGAGTCTGCCGACATGAGTGAACCGACAGCCGATCTGCGCCGCGCCTTCCGCTTCTGCCTGCACAGGGCCGAGGGATGCTTTGGCCTGGATCGACTCAATCCGCTAGTAGCGCAGATTCTCGCCTTCTGGGCCCTATGGCATTGCCGCCACGCACGTCCGCCGGATGCCCTGAGCCTCCCGCGCTGATCACTTCAGCCGCCCGCCTACTTCCGTGCTGCCGCGCCTGCCGCGAGCTGACGAACCGCTGCCTGCATCGCTACCCGTACTCAGGAACCGTCTTATGAACGCCGCCCTCAAACCTGCAACGCCCGCTGCCGTACGTTGCCCGTCCTACTACAGCGCCACCCTCAATGAAGAAACCGATTACCCGACCCTGCAAGGCGAGGTCAGCGTCGATGTGGTGATCATCGGCGGCGGTTTTACCGGCGTGGCGTCTGCCGTGGAGCTGGCCGAACGCGGCCTCAAGGTGGCGATTGTCGAAGCCAACAAGATCGGCTGGGGCGCGACCGGGCGTAACGGCGGCCAGGTCACCGGCAGCCTGTCGGGCGATGCGGCAATGACCAAGCAGATGCGCAACACCCTCGGCGAGGAAGTCGAAGACTTTATCTGGCACCTGCGCTGGCGCGGCCACGAGATCATCAAGAACCGCGTAGAGAAGTACGGCATTCAGTGCGACCTCAAGCACGGCCACCTGCACGCGGCGATGAAGCCCACGCACATGCAGGAACTGGAGGCGACCTACGCCGAAGCACAGCGTCGCGGCATGGGCGCTGATGTGACCCTGCTCGACCGCGCCGGGGTGCGCAGCCACCTGGCCAGCGACCTGTACAGCGGCGCCCTGAAGAACACCCGCAACATGCACCTGCACCCGCTGAACCTGTGCATCGGCGAAGCCAAGGCCGCCGCCAGCCTGGGCGCGCTGATTTTCGAACACTCGGAAGTGCTGGAGATTGTGCATGGCACCAAGCCGGCAGTGGTCACCGCCCAAGGCCGGATCAATGCCAAGCAGGTGCTGCTAGCCGGCGATGTGTACCACAAGCTGGAGCCGAAAAAGCTCAAGGGCATGATCTTCCCGGCCATGGGCGGCATCGTCACCACCGCGCCGCTGGGTGAGCTGGCGAAAGAACTCAACCCGCAGGACCTGGCCGTGTATGACTGCCGCTTCGTCCTCGATTACTACCGCATGACCGCCGATGGTCGCCTGCTGTTCGGCGGTGGCTGCAACTACTCCGGGCGCGACTCGCGGGATATCGCCGCCGAGCTACGCCCCGGTATCGAACAGACCTTCCCGCAGCTCAAGGACGTCGATATCGACTTCCAGTGGAGCTGCGCCATGGGCATCGTGATCAACCGCATCCCGCAGCTGGGCAAGCTCTCGGACAACGTCTGGTACTGCCAGGGCTACTCCGGCCACGGCATCGCCACCACCCACATCATGGGCGAGATCATGGCCAACGCCCTGACCGGCACGATGGGCCACTACGACACCTTCGCCGCCTGCAAACACATCAAGGTGCCGCTGGGGGATGTGTTCGGCAACCCGATGCTGGCCGCCGGCATGTGGTACTACCAGATGCTGGAAAAGCTGCGTTAAGAAGGCTGCGGCGCTACGCGTAAGCGCAGTCCGCTGATCAGCTGCCGGGGCACACGTCACCGGCAGCATTGAACTTTTAATAATAATAATTATCATGTGCGCCTGAGTAGCCATCCGGCTGACCGGAGCTCACTGTGCCCGCCTCTGAATTTGACCTGTCTACCGACCTCGACACGCTCTACCGCCAGCATCACGGCTGGCTGGAAGGCTGGTTGCGGCGCAAGCTGAACGACACCTTTGCCGCCGCAGACCTGGCCCAGGACACCTTCGTCAGCGTTATTCATTCCGGTCAGGCCCATGAAATTCGCGAACCCCGGCCCTTTCTGGCGACCATTGCGCGCCGGCTGATTGCCCATCGTCATCGCCGCCAGCGCCTCGAAGACGCCTACCTTGAAGTGCTCGCCAGCCTGCCGGAAGCGGTTTACCCCTCGCCGGAAGAACAGCTGCAGGCACTGGAAACCCTGCGTCAGATCGACAGCGCCCTCGACGGTCTGCCGGCCCAGGTCAAGGAAGCCTTCCTGCTCGCCCACCTGGAAGAACTCAGCTATGCCGAAATCGCCGAACGCCTGGGCGTATCCAGCAGCTCGGTGAAGCAGTACCTGATGCGCGCCAACCGCCAATACCTGTTTGCCCTGGCCAGCTGACATGAACGGACAGCACAGCGCGGTTTACCCCAACACACCCGCCAGGCTCTTGGCCGAAGGCCAGCCGATCAGCGCAGCCGTGGCCGACCAGGCAGTGGAATGGCTGACCCTGCTGATGTCCGGCGCAACCAGCGCGCAGGAGCAACTGGCCTGGCAAGCCTGGCGCGCCGCCAGCCCCGAGCACGAACGCGCCTGGCGGCATATCGAGGCCATGACCGGACGGCTCAAGACATTGCCGGCCAAGAGTGCCTACCAGACGCTCTCGCCCTATGCCCGACAAACCGCTCAAACCAGCCGCCGCACGCTGCTGCGTTCGCTGTTCTGGGGTGGCCTGCTGGCCGGCTCCGGGCTGCTGGCCAGCCGCACCAACACCTGGCAGGAACAGCTGGCCGAACACCGTACCGGCACCGGTGAGCAACGCCGCGTGACCCTCAGCGATGGCACCAGCGTCACGCTCAACACCGCCACGGCGCTCGATCTGCAATTCGATGCGCACACCCGTCTGCTGCACCTGCGCGCGGGCGAGATCATGGTCGTCACTGCTGCGGCCCAGGGCCTGCAGCCCGTCGACCCACGTCCGCTGGAGGTGCAAACCGCACAAGGGCGCATCCGTGCGCTGGGCACGCGTTTCAGCGTGCGCCAGGACGACGGCCACACCCAGGTGGCCGTGCAGGAAAGTGCCGTACAACTCCACCCGATCCGCAGTGACCGCGTGCAGGTGCTGCTGGCCGGGCAACGCACCGGCTTCAGCCGCACCCATATCGACCCGCTGCGCCCGCTGCATGAGGCCGACCTGGCCTGGACCCGTGGGCAGATCATTGCCGACGACATGCCCCTGGGCGCATTTATCGCCGAGCTTGATCGCTACCGTCCCGGGATGCTGCGCTGCGATCCGCGCGTCGCCGGGTTGCGCCTGTCCGGGGTGTTCCCGGTGCACGACATTGATCGCATTCTCGCCACGCTGCCAAGCGTGCTGCCGGTGCAGGTGCGCACGCGCAGCCGCTACTGGGTGCTGATCGAACAGGCCGGCTAAGCCCGCGTCGCAGTGGATAGCCGAGCTCGACGAAAAATAATTCAGCCACGCACTGCCCGATTGCGCTTCTCGCGGCACCTACACAGCAAGAACCTTATTCGCTTTCTGTGCCAGGAGCCCCCATGCACCGTGCCAATCGCCCCGTGACGCCGCCGCGTCACACCGCGCGCAACCTCCAACAGCGGCCGAGCGGCCGCCTGCTCTTGGCCCTGGCCTGCAGCCTGGCCCTCCAGCACCTGCCGGGCGTGGCCTTGGCCGCAGACAGCGCGCCCGCCCAGCAGCAGGGGCAGCAAACCTTCGCGATTGCCGCCGGGCCCTTGGCACCGGCGCTGCGCAGCCTTTCGAGCAGCGCCAACCTGTTGCTCAGCTTTACCGCCGAGCAGACGGCCGACAAGGTAACCGCAGGTCTTCAAGGCCACTACACCGTGCCCGAAGCCCTAGCGGCGCTGCTGGCCGGTACCGGCTTGCAGGCTGTGCAGGTAGAGGCTGGTGGTTATGTGCTGCGGCCCGCACCCACGCACACGGACAATGCAGCGACCCGCACCGAACTGCCCGCGATGACCATTTCCGGCAAGGCCAGCCGTTACCAGAGCAGCGTGCCGGTGAGCAGCGCCACCCGCTCCGATGCCGACTCGCTGGATGTACCGCAGACGGTCGATGCGGTGCCGGCTACAGTGCTGCGTGATCGCGGCGCGCGTTCGATCAAGGAAGCCCTGGCCTACACCCCAGGCGTGACCAGCAGCACCGGTGAAGGCATTCGTGAGCAGTTCGTCATCCGTGGCTTCTCGGCCATTTCTGATACCTATGTGGACGGCATGCGCGATGGCGGTAACAGCTTCCGCGACACCTTCAACCTGGAGCAGGTGGAAGTGGTCAAAGGCCCCAGCGGCGTGCTCTACGGCCGAGGTTCGGCCGGTGGCTTGATCAACCTGGTGAGCAAACGCCCGCACCAGCAGACACAGACTGACCTGGCCGCCAGCCTGGGTTCCTACGACGCCCGGCGCCTGACCCTCGACGTCAACCAGCCGCTGAACGAAGCGGTACAGGTGCGCATCAATGCCATGGCCGACGAGGGCGACTCGTACCGCGATGAGGTCTGGTACAAGAAGCACGGCCTGGCGCTGGCCTCCACCCTGCGTTTCAACGATGACGTGACCCTCGACCTGCGCGCCCAGCACCTGGCCGATGAGCGCGTGTTCGACGCCGGTATTCCCGGGATCAACGGCAAGCCGGCGGATGTCTCGCACTCGACCTATTACGGCTCGGCCAACCCCGGCGACAACGACAGCGGCACCAGCGCCGACAGCACCTTCCAGGCCGACCTCAAGGTGGACCTGAGCGACAGCCTGCAACTGCGCAACACCCTGAGCTACCGCACCCTGGACCTTGAGCGTAACCAGACCACCATCAACCGCCTGCTGCTCAACACCGCCACACCCACCGTGCGCCTGTCGCGCAGCAACTTCGACAGCCAGCAGACTGATCTGGCCAACAAGCTGGAGCTGAGCAAGCAGGTCGAGTGGCTGGGCATCCAGCACGAGCTGATGGTCGGCGCCGAGTACGCCATCGAGGAACGTGACACCCTGTCACGCGGCGGCGACCTGCCGGCCGCCTACAACCTGTCGGTGTACAACCCGGTGCTCAAGACCGTGCCCTACAGCGCAGCCTCCGTGCGCCGCGATGGCATCTATGAAACCCATACCGCCGGTTATTACATCCAGGACCTGATGCGCTTCAACGAGCACTGGGTGATGCTGCTGGGCCTGCGCGAAGATCAGCTGGAGCGCGACTTCGACAACCGTGTCGGCAGTGATTACAGCCGCGACGATGATTACCGCAGCCCGCGCGCCGGCCTGGTCTATCAGCCTAATGACTGGTCGTCCTACTACCTGTCCGCCTCGCGCTCTTACCAGCCTGGCAGCGCCACCGGGGTGATCGATCCGGGCAACGCCATCCAGCCACCGGAGATCACCACCAGCTATGAGCTGGGCAGCAAGCTGCGCCTGAACGACGGTGCCCTGGAGCTGGGCCTGAGCCTGTTCCAGATCATCAAGGAAAACGTGCCGACCCGTGACCCCAGCGACCCCAACGGCCCGTCGCTGTATGTCGGTGAAATCACCGCCGAAGGCGTCGAACTGTCGGCCCTCGGCGATCTCGGCCACGGTCTGAGCCTGCAGGGTGGGCTCACCTACCTGGATGCACGGGTGACCCAATCGAACAACACCACGGCGCCGGCGATCACCCCGGCGCAGCCGGCCACGCCGCTGGAAGGCAAACGGGCGGCCAACGCCCCACGCTTTAGCGCCACCCTGTGGGGCGTCAAAGAGCTGGGTAACGGCTGGCGTGTCGGCCTCGGTGTGCGCCATCAGGGAGATTCCTTCGCCTCGACCACCAACGCCGTCACCCTGCCGGCCTACACCGTGCTGGATGCCGGGCTGTTCCATGAGCGCGGCCCCTGGGCGTTTGCCCTCAACGCCCGCAACCTGGGCGACAAGACCTACTACGAGTCGGCCACCAACGACCTCGGCATCCTGCCGGGCGAGCCGCGCTCGCTGCAATTCAGCACCAGCTACCGCTTTGAGTGAGGCCGCCATGCACCTGCGCGATGTTATCCAACCGGCCGCGACGGCGAGCCACGTTGTCGGCCTGTGTGCGCTGGCCTATTTCGCCAGCGCACAACTGGTCGGTCTGAGCGGCCTGCTGGCCTGGTGGGCCGGCATGAGTCAGGGCGATGCGGTGATGCTGGCGCTCATGCTCGGCTTCATTTACCTGCTGGTGTTGCTGCTCTGGGGCTTTTCCCGCGAGCGCCGGCGTAACGCCTGGTTGTTGCTCGGCGGCCTGAGCCTGCTGGCCTGGGGCACGCCCCTGCTGCTGCAGGGGCAAGCATGAAAACAGGATTCAGAAGCCGCATGGGCGAGCTGCACACCTGGGCCGGCGTGTTGCTCGGCGTCTTGCTATTCGCCGTATTCTGGACCGGCAGCCTGTCGGTGTTCGACAAGGAAATCGACCGCTGGATGATGCCCAGCACGCGCCTGCACTGGGATGACAACATGCAGCGGCCGTCGCTGGACCGTGACATTCGCCCACTGCTGGAACAACGCGCCGCCAATGCGCCTGTCTGGACCATCATCCTGCCCCTAGAACGCACACCGTTCCTGACCCTGACTTACGGCAGCGAAGAGTCGCGCAAGAGCAGCCGCGACCTGTTCCACCCGATCACCCTGGAGCCGCTGGCCAAGCCGTTGACCCTGGGGGCCAGTGGCTTTATCTACCCCTTCCACCACAACCTGACGCTGCGCTACAAAAACATCGGCGCCTGGCTGGTGGGCATTGCCGGCATGGCCATGCTCTGCCTGCTGGTGTCCGGCGTGGTGATCCACCGCAAGCTGTTCAGCGAGTTCTTCACCCTGCGCCTGCACCGCGCCTTCGGCCGCAGCACCCTGGATGTGCATAACGTAGCCGGCGTGGCGCTGCTGCCGTTCCACCTGCTGATCACCCTGTCCGGGCTGATCGTCGCGTTCGCTATCTACTACCCGGATGCGCCGCAACACACCTACCGCGAGCAGGTGCAAAGCGGCGTCAGCGCCGAACGCGCCTTCCTCGGCGAAGCACTCGGGCGTATCCGCCTGCGGGCCGCCAAGCAGCCGGGAGAACTGGCACCGCTGGAGCCCATGGTGACCAAGGCCGAACAATACTGGGGGCCGGGCTCGGTGTACCTGCTGCGGGTCAACAATCCCAAGGATGCCAACGGCAATGTGCTGCTGCGCCGCACCAGCCACAGTAGCGTGACCAAGGACATCGACAACTTCCGCTTTGCCAACGTCAGCGGTGAGGTCATGGGACGCTTTCAGGCCTCAGCCACGGTGAACACCTGGAATTTCATCGCCGGCCTGCACTACATCCAGTTCCGCCACGACGCCCTGCGCTGGCTGTACTTCCTTGGCGGACTGGGCGGCTGTGTGGTGATCGCCACCGGGCTGTTCTTCTGGACCCAGGCCCGGCGCAAGAAGCAGCAGCGTCACGGCCATCTCGGTGTCTCGCTGCTGGATGCCCTGAGTATTGCCGGCGTGTGCGGGGTGATTCTCGCCACCCTGGCGTTTCTGCTCGCCAACCGCTGGCTGCCCATGCAGGAGCAGCTGTTTGGCCTGGGTCGCGCGCGCGTCGAAATCCTGAGCTTCTATGCCCTGTGGCTCGTGGCGAGCGCCCATGCCGTGTGGCGCGTGATGCGGGACCAACGCCTCGGTTACCTGCACGCCTGGCGTGAGCAGTGCACGGCGATTGCCCTGCTGGCGGTACTGGCCGTTCTGGCCAATTGGCTGACCACCGGCGATCACCTGCTGGCCACCCTGCGCAGCGGTAACGGCCCGGTGGCCGGCACTGACCTGTGCCTGCTCGCTGCAGCCGCACTCGCCCTGCTGGCCGCGCACAAGCTGCGCCGCCGCGTGCCGCAGGAAGAAACGCTGGAGGTCGCCCATGTCTGACGCCGCTCTGTACTCGCTGTTGGCCCTGCTGCTGGCGGTACTGGGCTTTGCCTGGCTCGCCCTGGCCTTGCCCAACCATTGGCGTCAGGTGCATCACGGCGTGCAACAGACGGCGTCACGGCAAGTCGCCCTGCGCAGCGGCGCCAGCCTGATGCTCGGGCTGTCATTGCTGTGCAGCCTGGTGGGCGATTCGCCGGCCATGGCCATCCTGCTGTGGCTGATGCTGCTGGGCGTCGCCACGCTGCTCGTCGCATTGACCTTAAGCTGGCGCGCGCAATGGCTGGCCCGGCTCTGGCCCGCGCGTCCTCAGGCTGAGCGATCTGCCGACTGAGTTGCTGCGCGGCGGGCAGGCGCCGTGCTCGGTGCGTTATCACGGTCATCGACAAAGGCCACTGCGGGCGAGCCATCGGCATTCAGCTGGTAGATCGCGCTCGGCTGGCCGTTGTCGTTGAACCACACCTGACCGAGCCCCGCCCCATTCCACAGGCGTTCGCCGGCCTTGCTGCGCGAAGGGATGCGCGGTTTGACCTGCATGCGTCGGCGCGTGGTCAGCCAGTTAAGCGGCGACCACGGCGCGTAGAGCCAGCGGTTGAGGCGGTCGAACCAGTCGAGCAGGCGCGGCGGGAATTCGTTTTTCAGGCCGCTGCTGGTGATCTGCCAAAGCTTCGGCCCGCGCTTGCGCTGGCGAATCAGCACCTCGTAGACAAACGAGTAATGCACATCGCCGGAGAGAATCACGTAGTTACCCGGCGTGCGCGAGTGGCGGAAGATGTTCAGCATCACCTGCGCTGCGCCCCGGTGGGCCATCCAGTTTTCCGCGTCGACCATCAGCGGATGGCCGGCCCAGCTGAAGACCTTCTGGATGGTCTCGATCAGCTTGACGCCGAACATCGGCGCGGGGGAGACGATGATCGCCGCCGGATGATCCAGCAGCTCTTGCTGAAACTCGCACAGCGCTTCCCAATCCAGCAGGCCGGACGGCCGCTTGAGGTTGCGCTCGCTGCGCCAGCGCCGCGTCCGGGTGTCGAGCACCACCAGCGCCGGGCTGCTCGGCAGGACGAATTGCCACTGGTGAAAGCTCAGCAGACTCTCGATCAGCGCATCCTGCGGCTGACTGTCCATGTGGTTGGCAGCATCGCGGCCCTCGGTCATCGCGCGGATCATCTGCAGCGGCTCAGCAAACACATCCGGGTTATTGCCCCAGCCCTGGCACAGCAAGTAGGCGATCAGCGCATTGCCGATGATGCGTTTGGAAAACGGGTGGCCGTAGGCCGTCTCTTCCCACTGCGCGGAGAGGTTCCAGTCATCGGTGATGTCGTGATCATCGAAGATCATCAGCGTCGGCAAATGGGCGAGGGCGCGGGCGACCTGGCCCAGGCCACCGCGAAAGGCTTCGATGCGCCCACGTTCGGCCTGATAGCGCGGCACTTCCTCGGCGCTGAGTGCTGGCATTTCCGCATCCAGCAAGGTCCAGGGCACCGGCGACCAGACCAGCAGGTACATGGCCAACACTTCGGCGCAGGTCACCAGGTGGTTGTCGGCGCTGCTGGTGGTAAACACCGGCTTTTCCACGCCGCCGAAAAACCGCTCGCGCAGGGTTTCGTTGCTCGTCAGCGCCGGCAGCAGCTCGGCGCGCTGGTAGTAGCTGGCGGGGTGCTGGTACAGCGCCGTGCTGTCATCGACCACCGCACCTTGCAAATGCTCGCCAAACAAACCCAGGCGCTCGATCACCTGATGAATCGCCCGCAGCAGCGGCCCACTGACATCATCGGCGTAGATCTGATCGCCACTCATCAGCAGCAAGGCCGGGCGCTGCTCGGGGGCATGTGCTTCGGCCAGCAGACGGTCAGCGCAGAGCAGGCCATCAGCCGCCGGGTGATGCGGCTTGCGGCAAGAGCCGTGCAGCAGATGATCCAGCTGCGCGCGCAGCACAAAATTCGCCTGGGTCGCGCCGTCGTACAGCAAGTGCGGCGCCCAGTCGGCGATACCCAGCACGGCCTGATCCGGCTGTTCGATCAGCAGGTCGTAGTCGATCTGCACGTCGCAGGGCAGCGGCGCGTCCAGTTTCAGATCAATCAGGTGGATAAATGCCTGCTCGCCGATCTGGATAACCTGGCAGCTGTCGCCAGCCAGCGGCAGGCGCTGTGGCTCGGGCGCGTCGCCATGGCTCAGCTGCAGGGTGAGCGATAAAGGACAGCTGCCAACCAGCCAGAGCACCAGGCGCTGCGCTTCCATGCGGCGCAGCAGCGGGCCGGCCAGCACCTGGGGCAGATCAGTGTGGACGGCAGGGAGTGTCTCAGCGGTTATCGGCATCAGTACATCGGGCTCTGGCGGAAGACAGGTCGGCAATAGAGCGCCATTCTGCGCCAGAGGTTCAGTCTTTGCAGCCGCTGCCTACTGCGCCGCCTGACGCAAGCGCGGCAGATCGAGGAGTTCGATCTCGCCATAGGTCAGGCGCAGAATGCCCTGAGCCTCCAACTCCTTGAGTATCTGGTTGGTGGTCTGCCGGGAGATCGCCAGCATCAGCGCCAGCTGTTCCTGGGGCAGGTGCAGCACCCGTCGCGGCTCGCCCTCGCCATAGTTCTCGGCGATCAGCAGCAGGCGCCGAGCCAGGCGTGGGGCGGCGGGCAACAGGCTCATTTCTTCCAGGGCGATAAACGCCAGACGCAGTTTATGGCTCATCAGCAGGGCGAAATCACGCCAGTACTGCGGTTGCTGTTCGAGCAGCGCCAGCAGCCGCGCCTGCGGTACCAGCAGCAAGGTGGCGGGGCCTTCAGCAAAGGCATCGTGGGTGCGCGGTTGGCCATCGAACAGAGAGATTTCACCAAACCAGTAGGGTGGCTCGACCAAAGTCAGCAGCGCTTCCTTGCCGGTGGCACTGACCGCACCAATGCGCATGCCGCCCTCGACCACCGCATACAGGCCACAGGGCTTATCGCCGCGACGAAACAGCACCTGACCGGGCGCCAGTTGCTGCACCTGGGCAGCGGCCAGCAGTGCCTCTTGCAGGGCAACTGGCAGGGCACTGAACCAATGGCCTTGGCGCAGACGAGCCTGATAGCGGTGCTCGCTGTTCATCGACGGCTCCAAGCGGTTTGTCGGCTAGCTGACAGAGCGCTGCGTGGGCGTGGGTTCATGCTGGCCACCTGTCTTGCATGAGGAAAATAATAATGAAAACCCTGGTTGATCATCTGGCTCAATACGCGGCCTATCACCGCGACCAACGCAATATTCTCAGCCACTTTATCGGTATTCCACTGATCGTTGTGGCGGTGGCCGTGCTGCTGTCACGCCCGGGCTTCGAGTTGCTCGGCCTGTGGCTGTCCCCCGCGCTGCTGGTGGCCGTGGCGGCAGGGGTGTTCTACCTGCGCCTGGACCTGCGTTTCGGCCTGCTAATGGCGCTGCTGCTGGTGCTCAGCCTGTGGGCAGCGGCGGGCCTGGCCGTACAATCGACGGCGGTGTGGCTGAGCAGCGGCATCGGCCTGTTTGTGATCGGCTGGATTATTCAGTTTGTCGGCCATTACTACGAAGGACGCAAACCGGCATTTGTCGATGACGTCATGGGCCTGGTGATCGGCCCCCTGTTCGTCGCCGCCGAAGCGGCCTTCCTGCTAGGACTGCGCAAAGAGGTCGAACAGGCCATCGTCGAACGCGCCGGCCCGACCTGTATTCGTGAGAAAAAAGCCACTGCCTGATCGCTGCGGGGCCGCCATTGATTGGCGGCCTTGTACCGACTTCGCTCTTACGAGCGAGTTCTAGTACATCGCCATCCACTGCGTGGTCAGTGAGCGGGTATGGCGATACACGGTGATCGGCGCAAAGGGTCGACCCGAGGCGCTTTGCAGGGCGCTGCTCTGGCTGTTGAGGTCGACCAGCGCGGCCTTGAGGTAGTCCCAGCGGGTTTTCAGCTTGCCCACCTGTGGGTCGGCCTTGCTATCCAGCGCAGCCAGCTGCGCATCGACTGACGGCACGATCTTGCGTTCATCCTGACCGAGGTAGGTGTCGGGCTGCTCGCGGGCGGTTTCGAAATTGCCGAAGTAGGCGCGGCTGAGGTACTGCACCGAGAGGTATTCGAGCTTGGCGGACAGTTCGCTGTCAGCCGGGCCGGCCAGCTTGCGGGTTTCTTCGAGCACGCCGAGCAGGGCTTTGCTGAGGTCCTCGGGGTAGCGCCAGGGCATGTCATCTTCACTCGGGCCAAAGGCCACGCCACGGCGAATCTGCACCACCAGTTCCTGATGGGCACTGCGCAGGGCATCGCTGCTTTGCGGCAGGCTCTGCACGGCGGCGGCCAGGGCCTGCAGATCAGTTTCTAGGGCGTCCTGGTGTTTCTTTTGGAAACCCTCACCGCGTAGCAGCATCAGGCTGCTGGTAACCCGGCTGGCCTGCACCTGAACCTGTTCCTGAGGGGTAACGGCCTGGGCAAAGGTCAACGGCGAGAGGCCGGCCAACAACCCGATAACCGCGAGCAATAGCGAGCGAGACAGCGTTGTAGAACGCATACGTGGTGTGCTCCTTATTATTTTTGTGAGCAGTGCTGAACGAGGTCAGCTTATACAATCGCGCGCCACAGGGTACTGCACTGAATACGGGATAAAAGCAGCCTAAAGAGTGATTTCGTCGGAAAGATGCGTCGATTCGGCCAAGTCACGCAGGTACTGCGCACTGAAGGCGTCGGCCGGAAAGAAGGTTTCCAGCGCCAGTTCCGCCAGGGTGATGTCGTTGGCGGTGCCAAACACCGTGGTGGTGCCGATCAGGCTGACCACGCCCTGCTCGCTGGCAAACTGCAACGGCATCAGCACCGTGTCACTGTCGAATTGTGCGGGTGCCGACGGCCCGGGGTAGGCGTTCAGCTCATCCCACAGCGCGTGCAACTGAGCATCGCCGCTGGCCTGAAAATCGCGCTGCAACCGCGCCAACAGGTAGGCGCGCCAGGCGCCCAGGTTGACGATACGCGGTGCCAGCCCTTGCGGGTGCAGGCTCAGGCGCATGACGTTGATCGGCGGCGTCAGCAGCTCGAGCGCAATGCCCTGCAGAAAGGGGGCGAGGGCACTGTTGGCCGCCAGCAGGTTCCAATGCCGGTCGATGGTCAGTGCCGGGTAGGGCTCGTGGGCCTTGAGCAGCAGATCGATGGCGCTGCGCGCGGCCGCCATGGCTGGCTCGGACAGCGCATGCTGAGTAAACAGCGGTGCATAGCCGGCGGCGCTAAGCAGGCGATTGCGTTCGCGCAGGGGAATGTCCAGCTGCTCGGCGAGCAACAGCAGCATCTCGCGACTGGGCTGGGCGCGCCCGGTTTCAACAAAGCTCAGGTGGCGGGTGGAGATATCGGCCTCGCAGGCGAGGTCGAGCTGACTAAGACGACGATGCTGGCGCCACTGGCGCAGCAGAGCCCCGACGGGCTGGATTGGACTGTTCATGGGCATCGACGATAGACCAGCGAGGTCATTGCAGCCATTACCTGCGAGGTAATCGACGCGGCGCGCGGATCGGCGAAATCTAAGGGCAAGCCGCCATTTCGGCGGTCCTTTGTGGAGACTTCGCCATGACCACCTTGCAACCTTCGCTGTTACTGCGCCGTGCCCTGTTCGCCGATGGACTGGTCGGCGTGATCACTACGGCGCAACTCCTGCTGCTGGCTGACTGGCTCAGCAGTCTGTTGGCCCTACCGGGTGAATTCCTCTTCGGCGTCGGCGTGATACTGATTCCGCTGGTTGCCTTTCTGCTCTGGCTATCGCGCCGTGAAAGCATGGCGCGGGCAGCGGTCTACACAGTACTCGGCCTGAATGCGCTATGGGTGGTGCTCAGCCTGCTGGTGCTGCTCAGCGGCTGGTTCACGCCGAACGTGCTGGGCTACGCCTTCGTGATCGTCCAGGCTGTTGTGGTACTGGTGTTTATCGAGTTGGAGTGGCTGGGGCTGAAGCGCTCGCAGGTCATCCCCGGCGCGTTTGCCCAGACATCAGTGAGTGCTCAGTAACGACACCGACTTGACCTGCGCCCATAGCAACTGCTCGCGCTGGATCTGCAGGCGGTCGAAGGAGTAACGGGTGATGCGGGCGATCAGCTGCTCGCCGCCCACTTGCACGCGCACCAGAACGTGAGCCTGCTCGGCGACGTTGATCCAGTCCAGCACCCGCGCCGGCAGCAGGTTGAGCACGCTGCTGTCCTCCGCCTGTTGCAGGCTCAGGCTGACATCGCGCGCCTTGATCTTGACCCGCACCGACTGGCCCAACGGCAGCGGCCCATGGGGCAAACGCAGGCGGATATCGCTATCCGGCAATTGCAGATAGAGCAGCCCGTAAGCCTGGTCATGCGCTGTAACTACGCCGTCGACCACCGCTTCGGCATCGTCCTCGAAGACAAACGGCAGGTCGGCGCGCAGCAGGGTTTCCTTGAGTGGGCCGCTGGCGCTGACCTTGCCGTCCTCCAGTAGCACCAGATGATCGGCCAGGCGCGCCACCTCATCCGGTGAGTGGCTGACGTAGATAACCGGAATTTCCAGCTCCTGATGCAGGCGCTCCAGATAGGGCAGCACTTCCTGTTTGCGTTTGAGGTCGAGGGACGCCAACGGCTCATCCATCAGCAGCAGGCGCGGGCTGGTCAGCAGTGCGCGGGCAATGCCGACGCGCTGCTGTTCGCCACCCGAGAGCTTGCCCGGCAAGCGCTCCAGCAGATGCCCAATACCGAGCAGTTCCACCGCCTGCTCCAGGGCAATCCGCCGCTGCGCTGCGGGGATGCGCTTCAAGCCGTACTGCAAATTGCCCCGCACGGTGAGATGGGCAAACAGGTTGGCGTCCTGAAACACGTAACCTATGGCGCGTTGATGTGCCGGGACGAAGACGCTTTGGGCGCTGTCCTGCCACAGCTCGCCGTTGACCTGCAGGTAGCCTTCGCTCGGCTGATCCAGCCCGGCAAAACAGCGCAGGCAGCTGGTCTTGCCTGAACCGGAATGGCCGAACAGGGCGCTGACGCCGCGACCGGGTAGAGTCAGTTCGACATCCAGGCTGAAACCGGCATGTTCAACCTTGAAGCGCGCCTGGATTGCTCCCGGCTCGGCGACTGTACGAATCGCCGGATTGCACCGCGCCAAAGGCCAGATCATTGCCACACCCGCGTACTGCTGCTTCGACCAGAGTAGAGCGCCAGCAGCACGATAAAGGAGAACAGCACCATGCCGCCCGCCAGCCAGTGGGCCTGGGCGTACTCCATGGTTTCCACATGGTTGTAGATCTGCACTGACGCCACTTGGGTCTTCCCGGGGATATTGCCGCCAATCATCAGCACCACGCCGAACTCGCCCACGGTATGCGCGAAACCGAGAATCGCCGCAGTGACAAAACCCGGTTTGGCCAGCGGCAGCACCACCGTGAAGAACGCATCCCAAGGCCCGGCGCGCAGCGTCGCCGCCGCCTCCAGCGGGGCACGGCCAATCGCCTCGAAGGCGTTCTGCAGCGGCTGCACAACAAAGGGCAGGGAATAGAACACCGAGCCGATCACCAGCCCGGTAAAGGTAAACGTCAGGGTGCCGAGGCCGAGGCTCTGAGTCAGCTGGCCGATAAAACCGTGCGGGCCCATGCTCACCAGCAGGTAGAAGCCGATCACCGTCGGCGGCAGCACCAGCGGCAGCGCGACGATGGCGCCAATCGGCTGCTTCCATTTGGATTGAGTGCGCGCCAGCCACCAGGCAATCGGTGTACCGATCAACAGCAGTAACAGGGTGGTCAGCGATGCCAGCTCAAGCGTCAGCAGTACCGCAGCGAAATCAGCTTTGCTCAGTGGCATCGCAACCGCCTTTTAAAGTTGGTAGCCGTAAGACTTGATGATCTTCGCCGCCTTCTCACCTTTCAGGTACGCGGTCAGGGCTGCCGCGGCGGGATTATGTTCGCCTTTCTTGAGGATCAACGCATCCTGCTTGATCGGCGTGTGCATCTGCGCCGGCACCATCCAGGCCGAGCCACTGCTGAGCTGGCCATCCTTGTACACCTGCGACAGTGCAACAAAACCCAGTTCGGCATTGCCGGTGGCAATGAATTGATGCGCCTGGGTAATGTTCTGCCCTTCGACCAGCTTGTCCTTGACCGCCGCACTCAAGCCGAGCTTGTCCAGCACTTCGGTGGCCGCCAAGCCGTAGGGTGCTGCTTTCGGGTTAGCGATCGCCAAGTGTTTGTACTGGTTGGCCTTGAGCGCCGCGTCGCTGCCATCCAGATAACCCGGCGTGGCCGACCACAGCACCAAGCTGCCAACTGCGTAGGTAAAGCGCGAGCCGCTGACGCCCAGGCCTTCACTGTCGAGCTTGGCCGGGGTGCTTTCATCGGCACTTAAAAACACCTCAAACGGCGCGCCATGCTGAATCTGCGCATACAGCTGCCCGGTGGCGCCGAAGGAGGCGAGTACGCTGTGCCCCGTATCCTTTTCAAACTCGCTGGCAATCGCCTGCAGCGGCGCGGTGAAGTTGGCGGCAACCGCGACCTGCACCTGCTCAGCCAGGGCCTGGTTACTGAATACCAGGGCGGCGAACAGAGCCACGATACGAACTTGCATGGATAACTCCTGAGTGTGCGACTACGGGGCAACGGCTGTTCTGTCTACGCTGATGCGCCTGGCTACTCTACCTTCGCTATATCTGACGAGATATAGCGATTTGCGTACCAAGGCACTCTGTAGAGCAACAAAAACAGGGTTGCCGAGATAATCGATAGCCCTGTTACACAGGTATCAGCGCTACGGGCTTAGGTGCATAAAGCCAATTGCTGACTCAATAGTCAAGTAACACCCTATTCAGCCCGGCTTGCCCAGTAGTTTTAGCTCAGGCCGATCTCCACCCGGTCGCCCTGCAAGCGCACCGGCCAGGTGCGCAGCTGCTGCTCGGGATATTCCAGGCAGCTGCCGTCTTCCAGGCGGTAGTGCTGTTTGTACAGCGGCGCGGCGATCACCAGGTCGCCAGCCAGGCTGCCGACAATGCCGCGACCGATAACGTTGGCGCCGGACTTGGGGTCGCGGTTATCGACGGCATACAGCTGCTTGTCACTGGCCTCGTTTGGCAGATAAAACAGCGCCACCTGGGCGCCGTCGACCCAGGCGACCACGCCGGAGTTGGCCACCAGATCGGCACGGTTGCACAGGGCGCGCCATTGCACGCGGGTTTGTTCGACTGTTGCGGTTGCGCTCGACTGGCTCATCAGACGACCTCCTCAAATAGCGGAATAAGGGCAAGCTCGTCAGCGCGCACCGGGCGGCGCTGGCCGCGTTCCTCGACGAACTGGATATCCGGGTCGCCACCCTGCTGGTTGACGAAGGTGCGGAAGCGCTTGAGCTTCTCCGGGTCCTTCAGGGCGTTGGCCCATTCGCACTCGTAGCGGTCGATCACCAGCTGCATCTGCGCTTCCAGTTCGGCAGCGAGATTCAGGCTGTCGTCGATGATCACTTCCTTGAGGTAATCCAGGCCGCCTTCCAGCGACTCGCGCCATACCGAGGTGCGTTGCAGACGGTCGGCGGTTTGTACGTAGAACATCAGGAAGCGGTCGATATAGCGGATCAGGGTGGCGTCATCCAGATCGGTGGCGAACAGCTCGGCATGGCGTGGACGCATGCCGCCGTTGCCCGCCACATAGAGGTTCCAGCCGTTCTCGGTGGCGATCACGCCCACATCCTTGCTCTGCGCCTCGGCGCATTCGCGGGTGCAGCCGCTGACGGCGAACTTGATCTTGTGCGGCGAGCGCAGACCCTTGTAGCGATCCTCCAGCAGCAGGGCCATGGCCACGCTGTCCTGCACGCCGTAGCGGCACCAGGTGCTGCCGACGCAGCTCTTCACCGTACGCAGCGACTTGCCGTAGGCGTGGCCGGTTTCGAAACCAGCGGCGATCAGTTCGGCCCAGATATCCGGCAGTTCGTGCAGCTGCGCGCCGAACAGGTCGATGCGCTGGCCGCCGGTGATCTTGGTGTAGAGGTCGTATTTCTTCGCCACCGCGCCGATGGCCAGCAGGCCGTCCGGGGTGATCTCGCCACCGGGAATACGCGGCACTACCGAGTAGGTGCCGTTCTTCTGCATGTTGGCCATAAAGGTGTCGTTGGTGTCCTGCAGCGGCACCAGCGCCGGATCGGTGATCGAGCGGTTCCAGCAGGAAGCGAGGATCGAACCCACCGCCGGCTTGCAGATGTCGCAGCCGACATGACCGCGGCCGTGCTTGGCCAGCAGCGCCTCGAAGCTCTCGATGCCTTCGACGCGAACAATGCCGTACAGCTCCTGACGGGTGTAGGCGAAGTGCTCACACAGGCTCTTGTCCACCACCACGCCGCGGGCGGTCAGCTCGTGCTCGAACACCTGCTTGAGCAGCGCCGAGCAGCCGCCGCAACCGGTGGCCGCCTTGGTGCAGGCCTTGAGCCCGGCCAGGTCGCCGCAACCGCCGTCGATGGCGGCGCAGATCGCGCCCTTGCTGACGTTGTGGCAGGAGCAGATGGTCGCGGTGTCCGGCAGGGCATCGGCGCCCAGCGCCGGGGCGCCTTCGCCTTGCGGCAGGATCAGGCAGGACGGATCGGCTGGCAGATTGATGCCGTTCTGCACGTACTGCAGCAGGGTGTCGTAGTAGCTGTTGTCGCCGACCAGTACGGCTCCGAGGGCCTGCTTGCCGTCAGCGGAGACCACCAGACGGCGGTAGCTGGCGGTAGCCTCGTCGATGAAGCGGTAGCTGCGCGAGCCTGCGGTAGCGCCGTGGGCATCGCCGATGGAGCCGACGTCGACGCCGAGCAGCTTGAGCTTGGTCGACATGTCCGCGCCCATGAAGGGCTCGCTGTCTTCGCCGCACAGCTGGGTGGCGACGCTGCGGGCCATCTGGTAGCCCGGTGCAACCAGACCGAAGATGCCGCCGTTCCATGCCGCGCACTCGCCGATGGCGTAGATCGCCGGGTCGCTGGTGCGGCACTGGCTGTCGATGGCCACACCGCCGCGCGGGCCGAGTTCCAGGCCGCACTGCTTGGCGATGGCGTCCTGCGGGCGGATGCCGGCGGAGAACACGATCAGGTCGGTCTCAAGGAACTCATCCCCAGCGAAATTCATCCGGTAACGGTACTCGCTGCCCGGGGTGATCGACTGGGTGCCGCGCGACAGGTGCACGCTGACGCCCAGGGCCTCGATCTGCGCCTTCAGCGCCAGGCCGCCGTGGTCATCCAGCTGCACCGGCATCAGGCGCGGGGCGAATTCCACCACATGGGCTTCCAGACCCAGCGACTTCAGCGCGTTGGCTGCTTCCAGGCCGAGCAGGCCGCCACCCACCACCACGCCACGGCGCGCACTCTTGGCGGCGGCCTGGATGGTGTCGAGGTCGGCCAGGGTGCGGTAGACCAGGCGCGAATCACCTTCGGCACCTTCGATCGGCGGCACGAAGGGGTAGGAGCCGGTGGCCAGCACTAGCTGGTCGTAGGGGAAGCTGCCTTCGGCGGTAATCACTTCGCGGCGTTCGCGGTCGATCTCCAGCACCGGCACGCCCAGGTGCAGGGTCACGCCCGGCGTCTGGTACAGCTCGGCACCGCTGAGGGCGAGGGATTCGGCATCGCGCCCGGTGAAATACTCGGAGAGGTGCACGCGGTCATAGGCGCGCAGCGGCTCTTCGCTGAACACATGCACGCGGTACTGCGCCAGCGCGCCACGCTCGATCAGTTGCTCGACGCAGTGATGGCCGACCATGCCGTTGCCGATGATGATCAGCCGCTGCTGGTCTGTGGAGGTATCTGTGCTGTTCATGGCATTTCCCGGCCGAAGCTCATCAGGTTTTTCTGCGGCAATAAAAAAGGCGCCTGAAACCTTGCGGTTTCAGGCGCCTTTGCCTGTTCTGTGCGGTGCCTGCGAGTGGCACCTGATTACCCATTGCCTAAAGAGGCTGACGATCGCCATTGATCGAATAGGCGGCCCGAATGTGGCGGGCTCGCTGGGCTCATGCAGCGCCTGTGCCAGTTTCCCCACAGCGACCTGCGGCCCGCATTGCAGCGGGCTACAAGCGCAGTTGCAGGCTGACCTGCCAGGCGCGATAAAGACCCAAAAAGAGGCGAGCATAGGTCTATGCGCCCCATTATGAGTCGCTTCTCGGTAGACCTTTATCTCCCGTACGCACCTCGCCAGGCCTTGCCCGGCGGGCATTCACGCTGCCTTGGCGAACCCTGGCGCGTGCCTTGCTATAGACCCACCCAGGTAATCAACGCTGATTGCCCATCCACGACAAAGACGCCGTGCCACTCCCGTTTCGACGGAGGGTTGCATGGCGTTTTGCGTTTAAGGTGCAGGAGAGGGGTGTGGCGAACAAAACCGTGCGAAGTGTCTGTCCCTATTGCGGCGTCGGCTGCGGCATCGTCATGCATGTGGAAAACGGCAAGATCGCCAAGGTCAGCGGTGACCAGCAGCATCCGAGCAACTTCGGCCGCCTGTGCACCAAGGGCAGCACCTGCGCCCAACCGCTGAGCGAATCCGGCCGCATGCAGCACGCCTACCTGCGCAGCGAACGCAGCCGCGACCCAGGGCAAGTCGCCATGGATGCCGCAATCAGCGCCGCCGCCGCCCGCCTGCGCGCGACTCTCGATGAACACGGGCCGGACGCCATCGCCCTGTATGTCTCCGGGCAGATGTCGCTGGAGGCGCAGTACCTGGCCAACAAGCTGGTCAAGGGCTACCTGGGCAGCAACCAGATCGAATCCAACTCGCGCCTGTGCATGGCCAGCGCCGGCAGTGGCTACAAATTGTCGCTGGGCGCCGACGGCCCGCCCGGCTCGTACCAGGATTTCGACCGCGCCGATGTGTTCTTCGTCATCGGTGCAAATATGGCCGACTGTCACCCGATCCTGTTTCTACGCCTGATGGCACGGGTCAAGGCCGGCGCCAAGCTGATCGTCGTCGACCCCCGGCGCAATGCCACAGCGGACAAGGCCGATCTGTTTCTGCAGATCAAACCGGGCAGCGACCTGCTGCTGCTCAACGGCTTGCTGCACCTGCTGCACAAGAACGGCCACACCGATCCAGCCTTTATTGCCGAGTTCACCGAAGGCTGGGAGGTCATGCCGGACTTCCTTGAGAGCTACACCCCCGACTACGTCGCCACCCACACCGGGCTCAGCGAAGCGGCTATCCGCCAGGCCGCACGCTGGATCGGTGAAGCCGGCGAGTGGATGAGCTGCTGGACCATGGGCCTCAACCAGAGCACCCACGGCACCTGGAACACCAATGCCCTGTGCAACCTGCACTTGGCCACCGGCAAGATCTGCCGCCCCGGTAGCGGACCGTTTTCCCTTACCGGCCAACCCAACGCCATGGGCGGCCGCGAGATGGGCTATATGGGCCCCGGCCTGCCGGGCCAGCGCAGCGTGCTGGTGGACGACGACCGCGCCTTTGTCGAGCACGTCTGGGGCGTGCCCGCCGGCACCCTGCACACCCGCCTGGGCGGCGGCAGCGTGACGCTGTTCGAGGATCTGGCAGCCGGCAAGGTCAAGGCCTGCTGGATCATCTGCACCAATCCGGTGGCGAGCATGGCCAACCGCAGCACGGTAGTCGAAGGGCTGAAGGCCGCCGAACTGGTGATCGCCCAGGACGCCTTTCTCGACACTGAAACCAATCGCTACGCCGACATCCTCCTGCCCGGCGCGCTGTGGGCCGAAGCCGAAGGGGTGATGATCAACTCCGAACGCAACCTGACCCTGATGCCGCAAGCCGTCGAGCCGCCCGGCGAGGCCATGGCCGACTGGCGGATCATCGCCGAGGTGGCCTGCGCCATGGGCTTTGCCGACGGCTTCAGCTACGAATCGGCCGAGCAGGTGTTCGAGGAGATCAAGCGCTTCCACAACCCCAAGACCGGCTACGACCTGCGCGGCGCCAGCTACCCGCGCCTGCGCCAAACGCCGCTGCAATGGCCCTGCGCCAGTGAAGCGGGCGACGGGCGCATGCCACTGCGCTACATCAACGACGGCATCAGCCAGCATCTGCACATTCGCGAAGATGGCAGCACGCCGCGCCTGGCCTTTGCCACGCCCAGCGGCAAGGCGCAGTTCTTCCCGCGCCCGCACCTCGACCCGGCGGAAATGCCCGATGCCGACTTCCCCTTTGTGCTCAACACCGGGCGCCTGCAACACCAGTGGCACACCCTGACCAAAACCGGCAAGGTCGCCACGCTAAACAAGCTCAACCCCGGCCCCTTTATCGAAGTGCACCCGCAGGACGCCGCCGCCCTCGGCGTGCGCGATCGCGACCAGCTGGAAATCCGCTCGCGGCGTGGCCATGCCGTGCTGCCGGTACAGATCAGCGACCGCGTGCTGCCCGGCGGCTGCTTTGCGCCGTTCCACTGGAACGATGTGTACGGCGATAACCTGGCGATCAACGCGGTAACCAGCGACGCCATCGACCCCATCTCGCAGCAGCCTGAATTCAAGTTCTGCGCCGTCAGCCTGCGGCGTATCGAGCTGATCGCCCATCAACGCCTCGATACGCCCACCGCCGAGGCAGTCGACAGCACTCGCCTATCTCACCAGCCCGAGGAACTCGCGATGTCGAGCATCGAAACCTTTGCGGCCCTGGTCGGCGTAGATTGCAGCGCGCCGCCGCCCCTCAGCGACAGCGAGCGCACCTATATGGCCGGCTATATCAGCGGTTTACGCAGCAACCCCGGCGGCGGTGTGCCCAGCCTGCCAAGCCAAGCGCCCCTGACGGAGCCGACCCGCCTGTGGCTCGACGGCATGCTCGCCGGGCTATTCAGCCGCGTCGCACCCGCGGCGCTGGCAGCGAGCCCTGCGGTAACCCTGCTGTGGGCCTCGCAAACCGGCAATGCCGAGGCGCTGGCCGAACGCCTGGCCACGCACCTGAGCGCGGCTGGGGTGGCCGTGGCGCTGAGCTGCATGGCCGATTACCCGCCGCAGCAACTGGCCAGCGCCGGTTCGGTGCTGCTGCTCAGCAGCACCTTCGGCGACGGCGATGCGCCGGACAACGGCCAGGCCTTCTGGAACGCCCTGCAAGCCAGCGACCTGCGCCTGGAAAATCTGCGTTATGCGGTACTGGCCCTCGGTGACCCGAATTACGAACAGTTCTGCCAGCACGGCAAAAACCTCGACCGCCGCCTGGCCGAACTCGGCGCCACGCCGCTGCGACCCTGCCTGGATTGCGACAGCGATTTCGACGAGGCTGCCTCGGCCTGGCTAAACGAGCTGCTACCACTGCTGCGCCCGGCGGCAACGGCAGTTCCTGCACACAGCGCCGCTTTAACTGAACCCGTCAGCACGGTGAGCAAAACCCAGCCGCTGCCCGCGCGCCTGGCGCTGAATCTGCGCCTGAACGCAGCAGGCGCGAGCAAGGACACCCGTCAGTTCGCCTTCGCCCTGGGCGACTCCGGTCTCAGCTACGAAGCCGGCGATGCCCTCGGCGTATGGCCGCGCAACTGCCCGGAGCTGGTCGAGGAAGTGCTCGAACTGGCGCATCTGGACGGCGAGCAACTGGTCAACGTGGCCAAGGTAGGCGACTTGTCGCTGCGCGAGGCGCTGACCAGCCATTTCGAAATCGCCCGGCCGAGCAACGAGGCTCTCGCCCTGGTCGCCGAACGCAGCGCCAACAACGAATTACGCAGCCTGCTTGGCGAGCGCAAAGCCGAGCTGAAGGACTGGCTGTGGGGCCGCCAACTGGCCGACGTGCTGCAGGCCTATCCAGCCGAGCATTCAGCGGGCGAGCTGCTGGGCAGCCTCAAGCGTCTGCAACCGCGCCTGTATTCGATCTCATCGAGCCCCAAGGCGCATGCCGGCGAAGTGCATCTGACCGTGTCCGCCGTGCGCTACGGCAAACGCAAGGGCGTGGCCTCGACCTTTCTTGCCGACCGTGTGGGTAACCGCGAGGTGCCGCTGTTTGTGCAGAGCAACAAATACTTCCGCGTACCGCAAGATGGCGACGTGCCGATGATCATGATCGGCCCCGGCACCGGCGTGGCGCCGTTTCGCGGCTTCCTCCACGAACGCCGCGCGCGCGGCGATGCTGGCAAGAACTGGCTGTTCTTCGGCGAACAGCATGCGGCCAGCGACTTCTACTACCGCGACGAGCTGACGGCGATGCAGCACGACGGCCTGCTGACCCACCTCAGCCTGGCCTTCTCTCGCGATCAGGCGCAGAAGATCTACGTGCAGGATCGCATTCGCGAGCAGGGCGGCGAGCTGTGGCGCTGGCTGGAGGAGGGTGCGCAGCTGTATGTCTGCGGCGACGCCAACCGCATGGCCAAGGATGTCGAACAGGCGCTACGGGATGTGGCGCGCGAGCACGGCGGTTTGAGCGAGGAAAAAGCCGCCGAGCATATTCGCCGTCTGGCCGAACAGAAGCGTTATCTGCGTGATGTGTACTGAGTAAGGTGGATCACGCTTATCGATCCACCATTGCAGTGGACGTGAAAACGACGTCCACCCTATGGACTGAGTAGTCAGAGCCTGCGCCAGACGCTGGCCAGCCAGGGCTGCTGCTCGCGCGGCAAGCCCGCCGGGCGGTAGTAATGCTGCAGTTCGCTAAAGCCGGCGGCGTTGAGCAGCACACGCCAGTTGGCCAGGTCGTGATAGGCGCCGTAGCGCTCGCCATTCCAGCCTTCCTGGTTGTCACCACGGGGGTTAGAGCTGAACAGTACGCCGCCGGGTTTAAGGGTGGCATGCAGCTGCTTCAACACCCGTGGCAACTCCTGGCGAGGAATATGAAACAGCGAGGCATTGGCGAACACCCCATCGAAGCGTTCAGGCGGCAGATCGAGGGCGAGAAAGTCCTGCTGCCAGGCTTCGCAGCCACTGTCGGCACGGGCCATTTCGACAAAGCGCGCGCAGCCATCCAAACCGACAGCGCTGTGGCCCATGGCGCTAAAGGTGCGCAGATCGCGTCCTGGGCCGCAGCCGAAATCGAGAATCTGATAGGGCGCAGTGGCCTGAATAGCCGCGAGCAGGGCGGCAATATTCTGGCTGACATCGTGATCGCGTGTGCCTTCACGAAAGTCTTCGGCGCAGTCCTGATAATGGCGCAGGGTCAGCGCGCTGATCTGCGCCAGGTCATCCGCGCTCAATCCCACGTCTTCAGCCCTCGGCCAGCAGGCGGCGCAGTTCGGCCAACACCGGGGCGCTGGCTGGACGCACATCGCGCCACAGGGCAAAGGCTTCAGCGGCTTGCTCGACCAACATGCCCAGACCATCCAGAGTGCGCGCTGCGCCGTGCTCGGCGGCCCAGCGGTTAAAGGCGGTCAATTCCTTGCCGTACATCATGTCGTAGCACAGGGTATGGCCGGGCTGAATCAGGCTTGGGGCAATCGGCGGCAACTCGCCGGCCAGGCTGGCCGAGGTGCCGTTGATGATCAGGTCCACCGGCGCATCGATCCAGTCATAACCACTGGCTACCACCGGACCCAGGTCGGCAAATTCGCGGGCCAGTTGCTCGGCTTTCTCGACCGTGCGGTTGGCAACCACCAGCGCCGCCGGCTGCTCGGCCAACAACGGCTCCAGCACCCCGCGCACGGCACCACCAGCGCCGAGCAGCAGGATGCGTTTGCCCTTGAGGGTTACCCCGGCATTCACCGTCAGATCGCGCACCAGACCGGCGCCATCGGTGTTATCACCAAGCAGGCTGCCGTCGGCAAGCTTCTTCAGGGTATTGACCGCACCGGCGCGTTGAGCACGGGCGCTGAGCTGATCGGCGAGGGCAAACGCCTGCTCCTTGAACGGCACCGTGACATTGGCGCCCAAACCTTCGGCGAAGAAACTGCGGGCAAATCCGGGGAAGTCGTCCAGCGGCGCGAGCAGGGCTTCATAACTCAGTTGCTCGCCGGTCTGCTGAGCAAACAGACGATGAATCAGCGGCGACTTGCTATGGCCGATGGGGTTGCCGAATACGCCGTAGCGGTCCATCAGCGGCCCGCCTCATTCAGCCACTCACGATCAGTCAGGAAATACTCGGTCAGCCGCGCTTCTTCGCTGCCCGGCTCCGGCTTCCAGTCGTAGCCCCAGCGTACATGCGGCGGCAGCGACATCAGGATCGATTCCGTGCGCCCACCGGACTGCAAACCGAACAGCGTGCCACGGTCGAACACCAGGTTGAACTCGACATAGCGGCCCCGGCGGAAGGCCTGGAATTCACGCTCACGCTCGCCATAAGGGATCAGCTTGCGCCGCTGCACGATGGGCAGGTAGGCCTGGATATAGGCATCGCCGATGGCACGCATAAAGGCGAAGCTGGTGTCGAAGTCCCACTGATTCAGGTCATCGAAGAACAACCCGCCAATGCCGCGCGGCTCGCCGCGATGTTTGAGGTGGAAGTAGCGATCACACCAGGCCTTGAACTTCGGGTAGACCTCAGCCCCGAACGGCGCGCAGGCGTCATGGGCGACCTGGTGCCAGTGCCGGCAGTCTTCTTCATTGCCGTAGTAGGGCGTCAGGTCGAAGCCGCCGCCAAACCACCAGACTGGCTCCTCACCTTCTTTCTCGGCGCTGAAGAAGCGCACGTTGGCGTGGGAGGTCGGCACATAGGGGTTTTCCGGGTGGATCACCAACGACACGCCAAGGGCCTCGAAGCCGCGTCCGGCCAGTTCCGGCCGATGCGCACTCGCCGAAGGCGGCAGGCTATCGCCGAATACATGGGAGAAGTTCACCCCGCCTTTTTCGATCAGCGCACCGTTCTCCATCACCCGCGTGCGGCCGCCACCGCCGGCTGGCCGCTGCCAGGCATCCTCGAAGAACTCGGCACCGCCATCTTCGGCTTGCAGGGCAGTGCAGATACGGTCTTGCAGATCCAGCAGGTAGGCTTTGACGGCCTCAGTACGGTCACTCACGGCGGCACCTTGAAAACGGGTAAGGCCAGGCGGCACGTGGCCGCGGGGAAAAATGGGCGGCCAGCATAACACCAGCCACCCCACGGCCGCAGTTGACGGCGGTCAATGCAGACGATTGGATAACGGCACGTTTCTGCCCGTGCGGGCATCATCCAGGCATTCAATCGCGGAAGAATCTGAAAATGGCCATGCGTATCCAGTTCAACCGTCACGGCGGCCCGGACGTTCTCGACTACACCGACTACACACCCGCAGCCCCAGGTCCGAATGAGGTACGGGTGCAGAACCAGGCGATCGGCCTGAATTTTATCGACACCTATTTCCGCAGCGGCCTGTATGCGCCGCCAGCGCTGCCGTCCAGCCTGGGCACCGAGGGTGCGGGCATCGTCGAGGCGGTGGGCTCGGCAGTGAGCGGCTTTCAGGTGGGTGATCGCGTGGCCTATGCCACCGGGCCGCTGGGCGCTTACAGCGAACTGCATGTGCTGCCGGCCGATAGGTTGGTGAAACTGCCGGATGCGATCAGCTTCGAGCAAGCGGCCGCCGTCATGCTCAAGGGCCTGACGGTGCAGTACCTGCTGCGCCAGACCTTCCCCCTGCAAGGTGGCGAAACCATCCTGTTTCATGCCGCCGCCGGCGGGGTCGGCTCCTTCGCCTGTCAGTGGGCCAAGGCGCTTGGGGTCAGGCTGATCGGCACCGTCAGTTCCGCCGAAAAAGCCGCACGGGCCAAAGAGCAGGGCGCCTGGGCGACCATCGACTACAGCCATGAAAACGTCGCCCAGCGCGTGCTGGAACTGACCGATGGCAAGAAGTGCCCGGTGGTCTACGACGGCGTCGGCAAGGACACCTGGGAAACCTCGCTGGATTGCGTGGCCCCGCGCGGCCTGCTGGTCAGCTTCGGTAATGCGTCGGGCGCCGTAACCGGCGTCAACCTGGGCATCCTCGCGCAAAAAGGTTCGCTGTTCGTCACCCGCCCAACACTAGCCGGTTACGCCGATACGCCTTCCCGGCTGCAGACGATGGCTGACGAACTGTTCGCCATGATTGCCAGCGGTCAACTGCAGGTGGAAATCAGCAACCGCTATGCACTTAAGGACGCCGCGCTGGCGCAAACTGCGCTGAGCGCGCGGCAAACCACCGGTTCGAGCATTCTGCTGCCCTAGACGGTTTGGCTGTGATCAGGACGGTCTGATCACATCACCGCTGATCAAATCGCGAATCAGACTCGGGTTCTTGCGACCGCCCAACGCTCCCCCCAGCACCGCATCCAGCTGGCCGGGAAAGTACTGCTCAACACGTAGACGCGAACGCGCAGACGGTCGACCAGCCGGATTGGCCGAGGTCGACACCAGCGGCCCGGTCAGGCGACACAGCGCACGCACCTGTGGATGATCACTGACGCGCAGGGCCACGCTGTCATGCTGGCCGCTAATCCATTCGGGCAGCCGGTTCTGGTGCGGCACCAGCCAGGTATTCGGCCCCGGCCAGCTGCCGGCCAGGCGCGCCAGCCAGATTTCTGGCAGGTCTTCGAGAAGAAAATCAAACTGCTCAACCTCGGCGGCGACCAGAATCAGCCCCTTGTGCACCGGCCGATCCTTCAGCGCCAGCAAGCGCTCCACCGCTTCGTCATTCCAAGGATCACAACCCAGCCCCCATACCGCTTCGGTCGGATAGGCAATCACTCCGCCATTGCGCACTACGCGTGCGGCTTGCTGTATCTGCCAGTTGCTGACCATTCACTGCTCTCCACTAAGGCCTGGCGGGCAGTGTATCCAAGCTAAAGCGCGCGGCCCACCCAGCGGCCATTTTCGCAGGCCACCCGGCCGTCCAGTTCCAGCTCGGTCAGCGCCGCCAGCACCTCGGCCAGAGGCCAGCCACTGGCGACCACCAGCGCTTCGCTGCTATGCGGCGCGGCATGCAACAAGGCCAGTAATGGGTGACTGGGCGACTCAGATCTCTGTGGCGCATTGACAGGTGGCTGCGCTTGCCAGCCGCGCAGAGCCTGCAGAATGTCTTCGATACTCTCCACCAGCGTCGCCCCTTCACGGATCAGCTGATGGCAGCCACGTGCGCCGGGATGGTGGATCGAACCGGGAATCGCATACACCTCGCGGCCCTGTTCGGCGGCCAAACGTGCAGTGATCAGCGAACCGCTGGACGGACTGGCCTCCACCACCAGCACCCCCACGGATAGGCCACTGATGATGCGATTGCGCCGCGGAAAGTTGCTCGCCTGAGGCGGACAATCCAGCGGCAACTCCGACACCAGCGCGCCACCACGGGCGACGATATCTGCGGCGAGTTTCTTGTGCCGCGCCGGATACAAACACTGCAAGCCGGTGCCGAGCACCGCCACAGTCTTGCCGCCGGCATCCAATGCACCCTGATGGGCCGCGCCATCGATGCCCAAGGCCAGGCCGCTGGTAATCACAAAGCCGCCACCCGCCAGGCTGCGAGCGAAACTCTGCGCAGTATCCAACCCTGGCCGCGATGCGCGCCGACTACCGACCATGGCCAGTTGCGGCTGCTCCAGCAAAGTCGGGTCACCCTCAACAAACAGTAACGGCGGCGCATCCGCCAATTCGGCCAGCAAACCCGGATAAATTGCGTCATCCCACATCAGAAGATGATGCGTATCGGCGTCCAACCAGGCCAGGCTCTGCGCTGCTCGCTCACGCACCTCGGCGCTACGCCGCGCGTCACTGCATATCTGCGGCAAACCCAGAGAACGCCAGGCGCTGGCCGGTGCGCTGAGCGCGGCAGAAGCACTGTCGAAGGCACTGAGGAGTTTGCGAAAGCGCCGAGGCCCCAACTCCGGCAAGCAGTGCAGGCGCAGACGGGCTTCAAGCTCAGCGGGAGAGATCGCAGGGGAAATAACAGAAGGTTGCGACATGCGGATCATCCTTGATCGGTCGCGCCGCATGGCGGCAGGGTGGCGGCCAAATATGGCACACCATAAAAAAGCCCCGCAGTTGCGGGGCTTTTCGGTGTTACGGGTTACGCACTTTGTCCATGATCGCCAGCGAGCGAGAAGCCCCAAGCACCAGGCCATAGCTGAGCTTGTCGTAGGTGCGGAACACCATCAGCAAGCCCGAACGCTCGTCCGGAATCTTCACTGATTCGCCGGTGACCCGGTCACGTACGGTTTCACCGGTTTTGTAGATCGCCAGTACGTTGCCTTCGGTCAGACCGTCGCGGGCGCCCTTGTTGATGGTGACCACATCGAACTGACCGATCTGGGTCACGCCGCGCGGCACATCAAGGATCACACCGTTGACCTCACCAGCCGGTTCACTCGGCATAAAGGTCGAGTTGATCGCACGCTCTTCAGTGGCAAACAAGCGGTCACCAAGGCGAACTTCCTGAGTCGAGCGGCTCAACAGCATAGTGCCGACATCGCCTTCCTCAGCCACGATCTCACCCGAGCCTATGTCATCGGCGTTAATGCCGAGGAATTCCTGGGTTTCCGGATCCACGTAGGTTTTGCCCTGGCGGAAGATGCCATAAGCTGGAGCTGACTCATCGAAGGCACCACGGGCATACACACGATCACCAGCGCCACTAACAACGCGCTCGGCATTGCCGGCAACAATATAGGGCGCTCCCTGGAACTGCTCAGGGGTATCAACGATGCGGTTGCTCAGCAAGAAGCTGTTGATCGCCTCCAATGGAATCGCCGGAATAGCTTCGGCCATCGGCGTGCTACGCACCTGCGGCGACAGTTTGATCGTGCCGCGCGACTCACCGCGATTAAGCATGAGGCGTGGCTGACCATCGATATACACCAGGCTGAGTTGGTCGCCCGGATAGATCAGATGAGGGTTTTCCACCTGCGGGTTGGCGTGCCAGATTTCTGGCCACTTCCACGGCTGGCTGAGAAATTTACCGGAGATATCCCAGAGGGTATCGCCCTTGACCACGGTATAACGGTCTGGGTGACCGTCCTTGAGTTGCACTTCGGCCTGGGCCAAGCCACTTGCCGCAAGCAGCAGCAGGGCGAGTAGTGATTTCCTCATGCGGTGAATCCCTTTATTATGTGCCTTCACGTGGAGCGCCCTAGCGCCGCTACAAAACCCAGTCGTGCTGCGGCGTGAAGCCGTTTTTCAATGCTGCTCATCATCTTAGCAGCGGATTTTGACTTTATTCCACAAGTGCATCACAAACGCATATGGCGATCCTGAATATCCTCGAATTTCCCGATCCGCGCCTGCGCACCATCGCCAAGCCGGTGGACGTGGTCGATGACGCCTTGCGTCAACTGATCGATGACATGTTTGAAACCATGTACGACGCACCGGGCATCGGCCTGGCCGCGACGCAGGTCAACGTGCACAAGCGCGTGGTGGTGATGGATCTGTCCGAAGACAAGTCCGAACCACGGGTGTTTATCAACCCCGAGTTCGAGCCGCTGACCGAGGAAATGGATCAGTACCAGGAAGGCTGCCTGTCAGTGCCGGGTTTCTACGAAAACGTTGACCGCCCGCAGAAGGTCAAGATCAAGGCGCTGGACCGCGATGGCCAGCCCTATGAGCTGATCGCCGAAGGCCTGCTTGCCGTATGCATCCAGCATGAATGCGACCACCTCAATGGCAAGCTGTTTGTCGATTACCTGTCTAATCTCAAACGCGACCGGATCAAGAAGAAGCTGGAAAAGCAGCACCGCCAGCAGGCTTGAGCCACATCATTACAAAGGCTTGCTGCGGCAAGCCTTTTTCTTTAGCGAGCCCCCATGACTGAAGCACTGCGTATCGTGTTTGCCGGCACCCCGGAATTCGCCGCCGAACACCTCAAGGCCTTGCTCGACACGCCCCACCAGATCATTGCCGTGTACAGCCAGCCGGATCGCCCGGCCGGGCGCGGACAGAAGCTTACCCCTAGCCCGGTCAAGCAGCTCGCCCTGCAGCACGATATTCCGGTGTACCAGCCGCAGACCCTGCGCGACCCCGCAGCCCAAGCCGAGCTGGCGGCACTCAAGCCCGATCTGATGGTGGTGGTGGCTTACGGCCTGATCCTGCCGCAGGTGGTGCTGGATACACCGCGCCTGGGCTGCATCAACAGTCACGCCTCGCTACTGCCACGCTGGCGTGGTGCTGCGCCGATTCAACGCGCGGTCGAAGCCGGTGATGCCGAGTCCGGGGTAACGGTGATGCAGATGGAAGCCGGCCTGGATACCGGGCCGATGCTGCTCAAAGTCAGCACGCCTATTTCTGCCGAAGACACTGGCGGCAGCCTGCACGACCGCCTCGCCAGCCTCGGCCCACAAGCAGTGATTGAAGCCATCACTGGCCTGGCCGATGGCTCGCTCAAAGGCGAAGTACAGAACGACAGCCTGGCCACCTACGCGCACAAACTGAACAAGGATGAAGCGCGCCTGGACTGGAACCGCCCAGCGACTGAGCTGGAACAGCTGGTACGCGCCTTTCACCCCTGGCCAATCTGCCATAGCACGCTAAATGGCGAAGCCATCAAGGTGCACGCCGCTGCATTGGGTGAAGGACAGGGCAAACCTGGCAGCATCCTCGCCGCCGATAAATCTGGCCTGACCGTGGCCTGCGGCACAGGCGCACTACGCCTGACCCGCCTGCAACTACCCGGCGGTAAGGCGCTGAACTTCAGTGACCTGTACAACAGCCGCCGCGAGCAGTTCGCCCCTGGCCTGGTGCTCGGCCAATGAACCCACGTCTCGCTGCCGCCCGCGCCCTGGCCAGTGTGCTGGCTGGCAAGGCATCACTGGGCAGCAGCCTGCCGCCGTTGCTGGACAAGGTTGAGCCGCGTGACCGTGGCCTGGCCCAGGATCTGGCCTTCGGCACTGCACGCTGGCAGCCACGCCTGGCCCTGATCGCCGAGAAGCTGCTGCAAAAACCCTTCAAAGCCGCCGACCGTGATGTCGAGGCGCTGCTGCTGATCGGCCTGTATCAGCTGTTTTACAGCCGTATTCCAGCCCACGCCGCCATCGGTGAAACGGTGGCCTGCGTCGACAAGCTGAAAAAACCCTCGCTCAAGGGCCTGCTGAATGCCGTACTGCGCAATGCCCAGCGCGAACATGAGCCACTGCTGGCCGAGCTGGATCGCGATCCGGTGCTGCATACCGCTCACCCGCGCTGGCTGCAGAAGGCCCTGAAAGCTCAGTGGCCGGAACACTGGGAGGCCATTTGCGCGGCCAATAACGCCCACCCGCCGCTGATTCTGCGGGTCAATCGCCGCCTCGGCAGTCGCGATGACTACCTGGCCGAACTGCGCCGCGTCGGCTTTGAGGCCGAACCCTGCAGCTTTAGCCGCGACGGTATCCGCCTGCTGCAGGCATGCGATGTCACCACCCTGCCGGGGTTTGCCGAAGGCCGCGTCAGCGTGCAGGACGAAGCGGCGCAGCTGGCTGCCGAACTGCTCGACCTGGCGCCCGGTCAACGCGTGCTGGACGCCTGCGCCGCGCCAGGCGGTAAAACCTGCCATCTGCTGGAAGCCGAGCCCGCGCTGGCCGGCGTAGTGGCGGTGGATCTGGAAGAAAAACGCCTGGTGCGCGTACGCGAGAACCTCAAACGTCTGGGCCTGGAGGCCGAGCTGATCGCCGCCGATGGCCGTGACCTGGCCGCCTGGTGGGACGGCAAGCCGTTCCAGCGCATCCTGCTCGATGCGCCCTGCTCGGCCACCGGGGTGATCCGCCGTCACCCGGATATCAAACTGACCCGTCAGGCCGATGACATTCCCGCGCTGGCCAAGCTGCAGGGCGAGCTGCTGGATAGCCTGTGGCAGACTCTGGAAGTCGGCGGCATCCTGCTCTATGCCACCTGTTCGGTGATGCCGGCGGAAAACAGCGAGAATATTGCTGCCTTCCTGGCGCGCACGCCGGGCGCCCGTGAGCTGGATATTGCCGGAGCGTTCGGCCATAAAACCGCCCACGGTCGCCAGCTATTCCCGCAAGTCGACGGCCACGACGGCTTCTACTATGCCAAGCTGATGAAAATCGCTGCCGCTCCGCGCGGCTGAGGAACAGACTGCATGAAGATCATCATTCTCGGTGCAGGCCAGGTTGGCGGCACCCTGGCGGAACACCTGGCCAGCGAAGCCAACGACATCACCGTGGTCGACACCGACGGTGACCGTCTGCGCGACCTCGGCGACCGCCTGGATATCCGCACCGTACAAGGTCGTGGCTCGTTTCCCACGGTGCTGCGCCAGGCCGGCGCAGACGACGCCGACATGCTGGTGGCAGTGACCAACAGCGATGAAATCAACATGATCGCCTGCCAGGTGGCCTACAGCCTGTTCCACACGCCGACCAAGATTGCCCGTGTACGTGAAGCGGCTTACCTGACCCGCAGCGGCCTGTTCAGCAACGAATCAATCCCGGTCGACGTACTGATCAGCCCCGAGCAGGTGGTCACCAACTACATCAAGCGCCTGATCGAATACCCCGGCGCCCTCCAGGTGATCGACTTCGCTGAAGGCAAGGCCCAACTGGTGGCCGTCAAGGCCTACTACGGTGGCCCGCTGGTCGGCCAGCAACTGCGTCAGCTGCGCGAGCACATGCCCAATGTCGACACCCGGGTGGCCGCGATCTTCCGCCGTAATCGGGCGATCATGCCGCAAGGCGACACGGTGATCGAAGCCGATGATGAAGTATTCTTTATCGCCGCCAAGGCGCATATCCGCGCGGTGATGAGCGAAATGCGCCGTATGGAAGACAGCTACAAGAAAGTCGTGATCGCCGGCGGCGGGCATATCGGCGAGCGTCTGGCCGAAGCCATCGAGAGCCGCTACCAGGTGAAGATCATCGAGATGAACCCGGCTCGCTGCCGCTACCTCTCGGAAACCCTCGACAGCACCATCGTGCTGCAGGGCAGCGCCTCCGACCGCGACCTGCTGGTGGAAGAAAACATCAGCGACGCCGACATCTTCCTCGCCCTGACCAACGACGACGAAGCCAACATCATGTCCTCCTTGCTGGCCAAGCGCCTGGGCGCACGCAAGGTGATGACCATCATCAACAACCCGGCTTACGTTGATCTGGTACAAGGCGGCGAAATCGACATCGCCATCAGCCCGCAACTGGCCACCATCGGCACCCTGCTGACCCACGTGCGCCGTGGCGATATCGAAAGCGTGCACAGCCTGCGCCGTGGCGCGGCAGAAGCCATCGAAGCGATTGCCCACGGTGACGCCAAGTCGAGCAAGGTGGTCGGCCGCATGATCGAAGACATTGCCCTGCCGCCGGGCACCACCATCGGCGCGATCATCCGTAATGAAGAAGTGCTGATTGCCCACGACGACACGATGATCGAATCCGGCGACCACGTCATTCTGTTCCTGGTCGACAAGAAATACATCCGGGATGCCGAGCGGCTGTTCCAGGTCGGTCTGACCTTCTTCTAGGAGTCTGCATGAGCACCGAAGCCTTGGAGAAGATGCTGGCCAAAGGCATGGACAACGCCCTGCTGCGCTTCGGCCTGGGCAAGGGCTATCTGGATGCGGCGGAGTTCGCCAGGGCGGCGGAGCATTTGCAGCGCTGCGTTGAGTTCGATGCGCAGTATTCAGCGGCCTGGAAGCTGCTCGGCCAGGCGCTGAACAAACAGGGACTCAGCGCCGAGGCGCGGGCGGCCTGGACGCAAGGCTTGCGGGCGGCAGAAGAGAAAGGCGACAAACAGGCGGGGAAGGAAATCAGCGTGTTTCTCAAGCGTCTGGATAAGCAGACTCAGAGTCCAGAAAAATAGCCCGGACTACTCCTCGGTTTGCACAAAGCGCAGACCAACGCCCAGGGCTTCAACGCGCACCACTTCGAGCGTGAGAATCGGCGCTTCCATCGGCAACCCCTGCACCTGGCCTTGCACCTGCTCGCCCATGGCCAGTACGTTCTGCGCCTGGTCCATCAGCACATAGACGCCGCATTCGGAAATATCCCGCGTGGTGACCATCAGCTCACCGTGCACCGGATGGTCGATACGCAGGCGTACCTTGAGGGGGGTGCGGACATTCTTTCGACTATTGCTCATGCGCCGTCCGTCAGAGAGGATTTTCCCAGCCTAGTCGAGAGCAGGCTTCGCCTGCAACTCAGACCCATTCAATACCACTTGGCCTCGCCGGCTGGGCGCTTCTTGAAGCGCTTCATGCTCCACATGTACTGACTCGGGTAAGTACGCACATAGCGTTCAATCACCGAACTCATCGCCGCAACAGCGGTTTCCGTATCAGTGCTGTACATCGCTTCCGGAGCGGCTTCCAGAATGACCTTGAAGCCCGAGCCATCCGGCAAACGTAGCGCATGCAGGAATACCCCGCAGGCCTTACCACCGCTCAACATACCGGCAACAAACTTGCTGGTCAGCGCTTCGGTCGCCAGAAACGGCACAAAGACACCCGATGACAGACTCGGCTCAGGGTCAGCCGGAATACCCACGGCGCCGCCTTTGCGCACTTCCTTGATCACGCTGAGGATGCCTTCCTTGGTCGACGGCGCAACGCGGTTACCCAACTGCACACGCTGCTGACGCAGCAGCTCATCAACCGCCTTCAGCTTCGGCGGGCGGTAGAAGATGATCGGTTTGCACTGCGCGCAGTAGAAGTGGTTAAGCACTTCCCAGTTGCCTAAGTGGCTGGTGATGCCGACCACGCCCTTACCGCTGGCCAGGGCCTCCTTGAGCACCTCCAGGCCCTCGACTTCACGCACCAGGCCGATGGATTTCTGTGCCGGCCAGATCCAGGCACAGGCGCTTTCGGTCAGGGTTCTGCCGATATCCATCAGCGATTGGCCCAACAGACGCTGGTGCGCGGCCTCATCCAGTTCGGGAAAACACTTGCGCAGGTTGATACTGGCCACGTTGCGTGAGCCGTTCGGCAGCTTCCACATCAGCCAACCAATCGCCGCACCCACAGCCTGCACCGCGCGCCATGGCAGCAGGGCAAACAGGCGCAAGAAACCCACCACCAGGGCACCTTTGAACTTTTCCACAGGCAACTCCAGCCGATCAAAAGGTGGCCATTGTAACCGCCTGCGCTAGTGGCCGTTGAGTTGCGCGTAGCGGTCACAGTGGGTGGTGTGATCCATGACCATGCCGCTCGCCTGCATATAGGCATAACAGATGGTCGGCCCGACAAAGGTGAAACCGGCCTTCTTCAGCGCCTTGCTCATCGCCTCGGCCTCTGGGGTAACTGCGGGCACCTGGCCGCGTTCGCTGAAGTGGTTGATCTTCGGCGCGCCGCCAACAAACGACCAGAGCAATGCCGCCGGGTCTTCCAGCTTGAGCCAGGCCTGGGCGTTTTTACGCACGGCTTTGAGCTTGAGGCGGTTGCGGATGATGCCGGGATCCTGCATCAGGGTGTCTTCGATGTACTCGTCGGTAAGTGCGGCCAGGCGCTGCACATCGAAGCCGAACAACACCTTGCGGTAGTGCTCGCGCTTTTTCAGCACGGTGATCCACGACAGCCCCGCCTGAAAGCCCTCCAGCAGGAGCAATTCGAACAACACCTGAGGGTCACGTTGCGGTACCCCCCATTCTTCATCGTGGTAAGCCTGATACAGCGGATCGTCAGAGCACCAAAAGCAGCGTGGCATGCGGGTTTTCCTGAGCTTCGGTATACTCGCGGACTTTCTGAAGCCGCCAAAGTACGGGTGAAATTTGTGAGCCAGACTACGCCTGCCGTGCGCACCTTCCAAGACTTGATCCTCGCCCTGCAACAGTACTGGGCCGAGCAGGGCTGTGTGGTGTTGCAGCCCTACGATATGGAAGTTGGCGCGGGCACCTTCCACACCGCCACTTTTCTCCGTGCCATCGGCCCCGAGACCTGGAACGCCGCCTATGTGCAGCCTTCCCGTCGCCCGGCCGACGGCCGTTATGGCGAAAACCCCAACCGCCTGCAGCACTATTATCAGTTCCAGGTGGTGCTCAAGCCGAACCCGGAAAACTTTCAGGAGCTGTACCTCGGCTCGCTGAAGGCCATCGGCATCGACCCACTGGTGCACGACATCCGCTTCGTCGAAGACAACTGGGAATCGCCGACCCTCGGCGCTTGGGGTCTGGGTTGGGAAATCTGGCTGAACGGCATGGAAGTCACCCAGTTCACCTACTTCCAGCAGGTCGGTGGTATCGAGTGCTACCCGGTGACCGGTGAGATCACCTATGGCCTGGAGCGCCTAGCCATGTACCTGCAGGGCGTCGACTCGGTATACGACCTGGTGTGGACTGACGGCCAGTTCGGCAAGGTCACCTATGGCGATGTGTTCCACCAGAACGAAGTGGAACAATCGACCTACAACTTCGAGCACGCCAACGTCGACAAGCTGTTCGAGTTGTTCGACTTCTACGAGTCGGAAGCCAACCGCCTGATCGAGTTGGAGCTGCCGCTGCCGACCTACGAGATGGTGCTCAAGGCCTCACACACCTTCAACCTGCTGGATGCGCGCCGAGCCATCTCGGTGACTGCGCGTCAGCAATACATCCTGCGCGTGCGTGCACTGGCCCGTTCGGTGGCGCAGAGCTACCTGCAAGCGCGGCGCAAACTCGGCTTCCCGCTCGCCCCCCCCGACCTGCGTGATGAAGTATTGGCCAAGCTGGAGGCTGCAGAATGAGTGCGCACGATTTCCTGGTAGAACTGGGCACCGAAGAGCTGCCACCCAAAGCCCTGAAAACCCTCGGTGAAGCCTTCCTGGCCGGCATCGAGAAAGGCCTCAAGGCTGCCGGCCTTGGCTACAGCAACGTACGCTATTACGCTGCGCCGCGTCGTCTGGCAGTGCTGGTGGAGCAACTCGCGACCCAGCAACCGGACCGCACCGTCAACCTCGACGGCCCGCCCGTACAGGCAGCGTTCGACAAGGACGGCAACCCGACTCAGGCCGCGCTGGGCTTCGCCAAGAAGTGCGGCGTTGAGTTGAGCCAGATTGACCAGAGCGGCCCCAAGCTCAAGTTCAGCCAAAGCATTCCGGGCCAGGCTGCGGCTGGCCTACTGCCGGGTATCGTCGAAACCTCGTTGAACGAGTTGCCGATCCCGAAGCGCATGCGTTGGGGCGCGCGCAAGACCGAATTCGTCCGCCCAAGCCAGTGGCTGGTGATGCTGTTCGGTGACGAAGTGATCGACTGCGAAATCCTCGCCCAGCAAGCCGGTCGCGTATCCCGTGGCCATCGCTTCCACGCCAACCACGAGGTGCGCATCAGCGCGCCGGCCAACTACGCCGAAGACCTGCGTAGCGCCTATGTGATTGCCGACTTCGCCGAGCGCCGCGCGCAAATCATCGCTCGGGTCAATGAACTGGCTGCAGCAGAGCAGGGCACGGCCATCGTGCCGCCGGCACTGCTGGATGAAGTCAGCGCCCTGGTCGAATGGCCGGTGCCGCTGGTCTGCTCGTTCGAGGAACGCTTCCTTGAAGTGCCGCAGGAAGCGCTGATCACCACCATGCAGGACAACCAGAAGTACTTCTGCCTGCTCGATGGCAACGGCAAGCTGCTGCCGCGCTTTATCACCGTGGCCAACGTCGAGAGCAAAGACCCGGCGCAGATCATTTCCGGCAACGAGAAGGTGGTGCGTCCGCGCCTGACCGACGCCGAGTTCTTCTTCAAGCAGGACAAGAAGCAAAAGCTTGAGACCTTCAACCAGCGCCTGGCCAACGTGGTGTTCCAAGCCCAGCTGGGTTCGGTCTATGACAAGGCCCAGCGCGTCTCCGCCCTGGCTGGTTTTATCGCCCAGCGTATCGGTGGCGATGCCACTCGCGCGGCGCGGGCCGGCATTCTCTGCAAGTGCGACCTGGCCAGTGAAATGGTCGGCGAGTTCCCAGAAATGCAGGGCATCGCGGGTTACTACTACGCCAAGCACGACGGCGAAGCCGAAGACGTCGCCCTGGCGCTGAACGAGCAGTACATGCCACGCGGTGCCGGCGCCGAGCTGCCAAGCACCCTCACCGGTTCCGCCGTGGCCCTGGCCGACAAGCTGGATACCCTGGTCGGGATCTTCGGCATCGGCATGCTGCCAACCGGCAGCAAAGACCCCTATGCTCTGCGTCGCGCCGCCCTTGGCGTGTTGCGCATCCTGATCGAGAAGCAGCTGGATCTGGACCTGGCTGACGCCATCGCCTTTGCCATCGGCCAGTTCGCCGATAAGGTCAAAGCCGACGGCCTGGCTCCGCAGGTGCAGGACTTTATCTTCGACCGCCTGCGCGCACGTTATGAGGACGAAGGCGTCGAAGTGGCCGTGTACCAGGCTGTGCGCGCGGTCAGCCCGACCTCGCCGCTGGATTTCGATCAGCGCGTACAGGCCGTGCAGGCCTTCCGTGCATTGCCGCAGGCGGCCGCTCTGGCTGCGGCGAACAAGCGTGTGTCCAACCTGCTGAGCAAGGCCGATGGCCAGGTCGCAGCAAGCGTCGAAGCCCATCACTTCGACAATCCCAGCGAGTTCGCCCTCAACGCCGCCATTCAGCAGGCCGAGCATGCGGTACGGCCACTGGCAGCAGGGCGTCAGTACAACCTGGCACTGAGTCAGTTGGCCAACCTGCGTGAACCGGTGGATGCTTTCTTCGAGGCCGTACTGGTCAACGCCGAAGACCCTGCCGTTCGGGCCAACCGCTACGCGCTGCTGGCCAAGCTGCGCGGCCTGTTCCTCGGTGTGGCTGATATCTCGGTACTCGGCTAACGCCTGCCGCGAGTCCGATGGGCTACGCGCAGCCCATCGTCACCTTTACCGGCTGGCGGCTATCACCGTCAGCCGGTTACGGATTTCCCTATGAAACTGCTGATTCTCGACCGCGACGGCGTAATCAATTACGACTCCGACGCCTATATCAAAAGCCTCGCCGAGTGGATTCCGCTGCCCGGCGCCATCGAAGCCATCGCGCGCCTGTCGCAAGCCGGCTGGACGATCGCCGTGGCCACCAATCAATCCGGGGTCGCCCGCGGCTATTACGACCTGGCCACACTGGAAGCCATGCACGCGCACCTGCGTGAACTGGTGACGGCGCAGGGCGGCGACCTGGGCCTGATTGTGCACTGCATCCACGGCCCGGATGAGGGCTGCGCCTGCCGCAAACCGAAACCCGGCATGCTCGAGCAGATTGCTGCGTACTATGGCGTAGCACTTAAGGGCGTGTGGTTTGTCGGAGACAGCAGCGGTGACCTGACAGCGGCCGGCGCCGTCGATTGTCAGCCAGTTTTGGTAAAGACCGGCAAGGGCGAACGCACCCTGGCGAAAGAATTGCCAGCGGGCACCCTGGTATTCGATGATCTGGCGGCGGTTGCCGCACAGCTTCTCCACTTATAAAGCAGGCGCTGCCTGCGACGGTAAAAGCTCCCATGTCGACAGTGCAGACCCTCAGAACCGTTCTCTTCTATCTGTTGTTGTCTTCCAGCGCCTTTGTCTGGTGCACCCTCAGCGTCTTCGTTGCCCCCTTCCTACCGTTTCGCGCGCGCTATCGCTTTGTTATCCAGAACTGGTGCCGCTGCGCCACCTGGCTGGCCAAGGTGGTAGCCGGCATCAACTATGAGATCAAGGGCCTGGAGAATATCCCCGAGCAGCCCTGCGTGATCCTCGCCAAGCACCAAAGCACCTGGGAGACCTTCTTCCTCTGCGGCTACTTTGAGCCGCTCAGCCAAGTGGTCAAGCGCGAGCTGCTGTATGTACCGTTCTTCGGCTGGGCCATGGCCATGCTCAAACCTATCGCCATCGACCGCAGCAACCCCAAGGCGGCCCTCAAGCAGCTGGCCAAACTCGGCCACAAACGCCTGGGGCAGGGCGCCTGGGTGCTGGTATTCCCGGAAGGCACGCGTATTCCGCCCGGCCAGATCGGCAAGTTCAGCCGCGGCGGCGCCTCCCTCGCAGTGAATGCCAATCTGCCGGTGCTGCCGATTGCCCACAACGCTGGTGAGTTCTGGCCCAAGTTGGGATGGCGCAAAACCCCAGGTACCGTTCAAGTAGTGATTGGCCCACTTATGCACGCTGAAGGTAGCGGTCCGCGCGCCATCGCCGAGCTCAATGATCGTGCGTTTGCCTGGGTCAGCCAGGCGCAACGCGATATCGGCTCACTGGATGCACAGAGCCAGCCTCTGGAAGCCCAGGAGCCGGCCTAGCTCAATTGTGGATAACCTGTGCGCGAAATACCGGCAGAGTGCTATTAAGCCTTTCAATGTAATGATTTATAAGCAGTTTTAATGAGCATCTAACCAACTGCTTTTCGTGCATAAGTTTTCCGACGTAACCTCAAGCCGGCCTCAGTGTCGGCTTTTTTATCGCTCAAATTTGCTCAGGTACGGATGTGCGCTGCATCCCTCGCTATGTTCCATGTGGAACAAAAAAGCCCCTGCTGAAGTTAATCAGCAGGGGCTTTCTAAACAGAAACCAGCGTGTGCCTGGCGTCCTCTGGCTGTTTTAGAAGTCCAGGTTGGACACAGCCAGCGCGTTGGTCTCGATAAAGTCCCGACGCGGTTCAACGGCATCACCCATCAGGGTGTTGAAGATCTGATCGGCAGCTATCGCGTCTTCGATACGCACCTTGAGCATGCGGCGTACTTCCGGGTCCATGGTGGTTTCCCAGAGTTGATCCGGGTTCATTTCACCGAGCCCCTTATAGCGCTGAATGCTATGGCGTTTGGTGCTTTCGGCCATCAGCCAAGCCAGTGCATCTTTGAACGTGCTGACGTGCTTTTTGCGCTCGCCGCGCTGCACAAAGGCACCTTCTTCCAGCAGGCTGTTGAGCTGATCGCCCAGGGTGGTAACGGTCTTGTAGTCGTTACTGGCGAAGAAGTCGCGGTTGAAGATGATGTAGCTGGAAACCCCATGGGAAACCAATTCCACCTGCGGCAGCCAGAGGTGACGCTCCTGGTCTTCGTGCAGACTGGTTTTGTACACCAGACCGGACTTCTCCATACCCTTGAGGCGCGCATCAAGCAGGCCCAACCATTGCTCCATGGCTGCCTTGTCCGCCAGTTGCTCGGTTTCCACGCGCGGGATGTAGACGAAGTGCTCGGTGAGCTCCAGCGGGTACAAACGCGACAAACGGTTGAGGGTCTTCATCACCAGACGGTAATCGTTGACCAGACGCTCCAGCGCCTCGCCAGACAGACCTGGCGCGCTTTCGTTGACATGTAGGCTGGCATCTTCCAGAGCCGACTGAGTCATGTACTCATCCATGGCCTCGTCATCCTTGATGTACTGCTCCTGCTTGCCCTTCTTGACCTTGTACAGCGGCGGCTGAGCGATGTAGATGTAGCCACGCTCGACCAGCTCCGGCAGCTGACGGAAGAAGAAGGTCAGCAGCAGGGTACGGATGTGCGAACCGTCGACGTCGGCGTCGGTCATGATGATGATGTTGTGGTAGCGCAGCTTGTCGATGTTGTACTCATCGCGCCCGATACCACAGCCTAGGGCGGTGATCAGGGTGCCGACTTCCTGGGAGGAAATCATCTTGTCGAAACGCGCTTTCTCGACGTTGAGGATCTTGCCCTTGAGCGGCAGGATCGCCTGGGTCTTGCGGTTACGGCCCTGCTTAGCAGAACCGCCCGCGGAGTCCCCTTCCACGATATAGAGTTCGGAAAGGGCAGGGTCTTTCTCCTGGCAGTCGGCCAGTTTGCCCGGCAGCCCGGCGATATCCAGCGCGCCTTTACGGCGGGTCATTTCACGAGCCTTACGCGCGGCTTCACGGGCGCGCGCAGCGTCGATCATCTTACCGACTACGGCCTTGGCCTCGTTGGGGTTTTCCAACAGGAAGTCGGAGAAGTACTTGCCCATTTCCTGCTCGACTGCAGTTTTCACTTCGCTGGAAACCAGCTTGTCTTTGGTCTGCGAGCTGAACTTCGGGTCCGGTACTTTTACCGAAATAATCGCGGTCAAGCCTTCACGGGCATCGTCACCGGTGGTGGCGATCTTGTGCTTCTTGGCCAGACCTTCCTGCTCAATATAGGCATTCAGGTTACGCGTCAGCGCCGAGCGGAAGCCGGCCAGGTGAGTACCACCGTCGCGCTGGGGAATATTGTTGGTGAAGCAGAGCAGGTTCTCGTTGAAGCTGTCGTTCCACTGCAGGGCAACTTCTACACCGACACCGTCATCACGCTGCACGGTGAAGTGGAACACCTGGTTGACCGCAGTCTTGTTGTGGTTGAGGTATTCAACGAAGGCACGCAGACCGCCTTCGTACTTGAACAGCTCTTCCTTGCCGCTGCGTTCATCCTTGAGCAGAATGCCCACGCCGGAGTTGAGGAACGACAGTTCGCGCAGACGCTTGGCCAGAATGTCCCAGCTGAAATGGATATTGGCGAAGGTGTCTTCGGACGGCTTGAAGTGGATCTGCGTACCGGTGACATCGCTGTCGCCGACTGCCGCAATAGGGGCCTGCGGCACACCGTGAATATATGTCTGTTCCCAGATCTTGCCGCTACGGCGGATAGTCAGGACCAGCTCCTTGGAGAGGGCGTTCACCACGGAAACACCCACGCCATGCAGGCCGCCGGAAACCTTGTAGCTGTTGTCGTCGAACTTACCGCCTGCGTGCAGGACGGTCATGATCACTTCAGCAGCAGAAACACCTTCTTCCTTGTGCATATCGACCGGAATACCACGGCCGTTATCGCGCACGCTGATCGACTCATCCGGGTGGATGGTGATGGTGATTTCGCTGCAATGCCCAGCCAACGCCTCGTCAATCGAGTTGTCGACCACCTCGAACACCATGTGGTGCAGACCGCTGCCATCGTCGGTATCGCCGATGTACATGCCAGGCCGCTTGCGTACGGCATCCAGGCCCTTGAGGACCTTAATGTTATTGGAGTCGTACGTTTGGTTTTCGCTCATGCCTTCACTCCCGGTGGTCGTGGGTCTGGGTAATGCCACCATGTTCCACGTGGAACATGGCAACTGGCGTATCCGTGCGCCAGCCTTCCCTCAACAATTCATGGTCTACACAGGTGATAAACACCTGGCAGTGCAAGTCTTCCAACAATCGGCACAACGCACGACGGTGCTGTTCATCCAGTTCTGACGGCAGGTCATCCACCAGATAGATGCATTGGCCGTGCTTGGCCTGATTAACTAAATGGCCCTGCGCAATGCGCAGTGCACATACAACTAATTTCTGCTGGCCGCGCGAGAGTATCTCGGCGGCATTGTGTGCCCCTAAACGCAGCCTTAAATCGGCGCGCTGCGGACCTGCTTGGGTATGTCCCAATTGCTGATCGCGGGCGAGGGTAGAGGCAAGCACCGTATTGAGCTCGCGCTCCTTATCCCAACCGCGGTAGTAACTGAGGGTCAAACCGTGCAGCTCAACCAGCTCATTCAGGGTACGCTCGAAAACCGGTTTCAGGGCCTGGATATAGGCACGCCGATAGCCGTCAATTTCGTCGCTGGCCAGGCACAACTCTCGGTCCCAGGCCGCCTGCGAAGCGGCGTCAAGTGTACCATGCCGCAGCCATGAGTTCCGCTGACGCAGGGCCTTCTGCAGGCGCTGCCAGGCCGGCAGAAACCGAGGTTCCACGTGGAACACTCCCCAGTCGAGAAACTGCCTACGAATCTTCGGCGCACCTTCAAGTAGACGGAAGCTGTCCGGATTGATCAGTTGCAGCGGCAAGGTCTCGGCCAGTTGCGCAGCACTGCGCGCATTCTGCCCATCGATACGAATCTGAAATTCACCCTGACGATCCCGCGAAATGCCCAGATTGCTTTGCCGACCATCAGACATCTGCACCTGACCGAAAATCGTGCAGGCAAGCTGATCGTATTGAATGACCGGAAGCAGGCGAGTGCTGCGAAAGGAGCGAGCCAAACCCAACAGATGAATGGCTTCGAGCAGGCTGGTTTTGCCGCTGCCATTGTCGCCGGAAAGGATGTTGATACGCGGGGAGGGGGAGAGGGTCACCGGGTGCAGATTACGCACCGCGGTGACGGTAAAGCGAGTAAGGGACATTCAGCTGTTACAGACGCATCGGCATAACGACATAGGAAGAGTCGTCGTTGTCAGCTTCCTGCACCAGGGCACTGCTATTGGCATCGGAGAGAATCAGACGCACCTGGTCGGTGGTCATCACGCTCAGCACGTCGAGCAAGTAGCTGACGTTGAAACCGATTTCCAGCGAGCTGCCGCTGTAGTCCACGGCGATCTCTTCTTCCGCTTCTTCCTGCTCAGGGTTGTTAGCCTGAATTTTCAGCAAGCCAGATTCCAGTTGCAGACGAATGCCGCGGTACTTCTCGTTGGACAGAATCGCGGTACGGCTAAACGCTTCACGCAGGCCCTGACGATCAGCAACCACCAGCTTGTCACCACCACGCGGCAACACACGCTCGTAATCCGGGAACTTGCCGTCGACCAGTTTCGAGGTGAAGGTGAACTCGCCGGTGGTAGCGCGGATATGGTGCTGACCGAGAACGATGCTGACGCTGCCATCCTGCTCAGTGAGCAGACGAGCCAGTTCGAGAATACCTTTGCGCGGCACGATGACCTGATGGCGTTCAACCTGCTCGATCGCCGCTTCCATGGAGCACATGGCCAGGCGGTGACCGTCGGTGGCAACGGCGCGGAGGATGCCGGTCTGTACTTCTAGCAGCATGCCATTGAGGTAATAACGCACGTCCTGCTGGGCCATGGCAAAGCTGGTGCGTTCGATCAGGCGACGCAGTCTGCTTTGTACCAGGCTGAAGGTCAGCGAACCTGGGCCTTCTTCAACAGTGGGAAAATCATTGGCGGGTAGGGTGGACAGGCTGAAACGGCTGCGGCCGGCTTTGACCAGCAACTTCTGCTCGTCGATACGGATATCGATCAGAGCGTCAGCTGGCAGGCTTTTGCAGATGTCCATCAGCTTACGCGCCGGCACGGTGATCTCACCGGACTCCGCTGGCTCTTCCAGGGTGACGCGGCCGACCAGCTCGACTTCCAGGTCGGTACCGGTCAAAGACAGCTGCTGGCCTTCGACCACCAGCAGCACGTTAGAGAGAACCGGCAAGGTCTGACGGCGTTCCACGACGCCGGCGACCAGTTGCAGAGGTTTCAACAAGGCTTCGCGTTGAATGGTGAAATGCATGGTCTAGTCCCTTGCCTAGTGGAGTTGCGTATTAGGTTGTAAGCGTACGCAGCAAATTCTTATAGTCCTCGCGGATGTCCGCGTCGGATTCCTTAAGTTCAGCAATCTTACGGCATGCATGCAATACCGTTGTGTGATCGCGGCCGCCGAAGGCATCACCAATTTCCGGAAGGCTGTGGTTGGTCAGCTCTTTCGACAAAGCCATGGCCACCTGACGCGGGCGCGCGACTGAGCGCGAGCGGCGCTTGGACAGCAGATCAGAAATCTTGATCTTGTAGTACTCGGCGACCGTGCGCTGAATATTGTCGATGCTGACCAGCTTGTCCTGCAGGGCCAACAGGTCCTTGAGCGATTCGCGGATCAGCTCGATGGTAATGTCGCGGCCCATGAAGTGCGAGTGGGCGATAACACGCTTCAACGCGCCTTCCAGCTCGCGCACGTTGGAGCGGATGCGCTGGGCAATAAAGAAGGCGGCATCATGCGGCAGATCGACTTTAGCCTGATCAGCCTTCTTCATCAGAATTGCCACACGGGTTTCCAGTTCAGGCGGCTCGACGGCTACCGTCAGACCCCAACCGAAACGTGACTTGAGACGTTCTTCCAGGCCTTCGATTTCTTTCGGGTAACGGTCGCTGGTGAGAATCACCTGCTGGCCGCCTTCAAGCAAAGCGTTGAAGGTGTGGAAGAACTCTTCCTGTGAACGCTCTTTCTTGGCGAAAAATTGAATGTCATCAATCAGCAGTGCATCCACCGAACGGTAGAAGCGCTTGAACTCGTTGATGGCGTTCAGCTGCAAGGCCTTGACCATGTCCGCGACGAAACGCTCGGAATGCAGGTACACGACCTTGGCATTTGGGTTCTTCGCTAGCAGGTGATTACCCACCGCATGCATCAAGTGAGTCTTACCCAAGCCCACGCCGCCATAAAGGAACAGCGGGTTGTAACCATGCTTGGGGTTGTCCGCCACCTGCCAGGCCGCTGCACGGGCCAGCTGGTTGGATTTACCTTCGACGAAGTTATCAAAGGTAAAGGTGCGGTTCAGATAACTGGTGTGCTTCAGCCCGCCTTCGACCTGCACCGTGCGCTCAGTACGCGCCGGCGCCTGCTGGCTGGCCGCACCGGCCAT